>NZ_FOSH01000022.1 GCF_900114205.1 Methylophaga sulfidovorans | reverse complement strand
GCATCAGGTATAACTACCGTAAATACCATGCCATTGCGCTTTAGCAGGCCAAACACCGGTACTTTACCTCCAGCCCCTCGGCCTCGCTTACCTTTGCGACTGCCACCGAAATAACTTTCATCAGCTTCGATCTCACCTTCTAATAATTCAAGGTGTTCACTATGCTCATAAATCAACGTCCTTAAACGTTGAAAATAGCCAATGGCTGTTTTCACATTCACACCAACTAAAGATGCTGCGGTGCGGGCTGTTACTCCCCCTACAAATAACTCAATTAATCGCTGTTGCTTGTACCAGCTCAATCGGCTTTTTCTCATGCTCAGATAATACCTTTTTAAGTATTATCTGGATCAGCCCCTATACTTATTATTGCAACATTTATGTCCAACATCTTTGGAGTTCAAAAATGAAATATATAATGTTCGGCTTGTTAAGCATACTCACATTTAGCGTTCACGCTTCGACAATGACTTATTCTAACCAGGCTACATTTCAAAGCGCACTTGATTCAAGTGCTATCATCGATACTTCAGCTTATATCGGTGAAACGACAGATACCATCGATAATGATTTTTCAGATGCTGAGTTTTTTGGCCCTCTATCCAATGTCCGTAGTGATGATTACATTCTTAACGGAGAAGGTTTCTTTGGCGCAAGTACTCCGCACGTGGGATTAAACTTCGCAGGAGGTATCAACGGGATTGGTATTACATCTAATCCAATAGACGGTGGTGTAATTAAAATTTTTGACGGCCTAAATGGTACAGGAACGCTCTTGGGTGTAGTTGCTTTCGGAGGACAAGCTTCATCGTTATTTGGTGGAATTATATCCACAAACTCAATTCGTTCTGCAATATTTACTTGTGATTATAATTCCGATCTTGAATGTGGCTTACGCGATCCCGTTTATGGTTCGTTACAACAACCGCCTTCAGCAGTTCCAGTTCCGGCAGCAGCCTTCCTATTTACTCCAGCATTACTAGGTATGGTCGGCTTTCGTCGGAAGGTCAAAACTCAATAGTTTAAGTACATAAATCTCCCTTCCCCTATATTGGGGGAAGGGAGATTTACTATTTACCCTGTAATAACTTGTCACTCACCAACTTAGAGGCTAAAATACGCCATCGAATAAGGAACGCTGCAACAGGTGAGCAACCTGCTAGGCTTATTCAATACCCCATTCTTTAACTGCGTTCATTATTAACAGGTAACTGATAGTAATGAGCGAGATTTATTCCCCTCAAATAGCACAACTATCATTACCACAATCTCATTGTAATGAGGAAGTTGACTATGAGTAGCAATTATCTTTTTACTTCTGAATCTGTATCGGAAGGGCATCCAGACAAGGTTGCCGATCAAATTTCAGATGCCATCCTTGATGAAATCCTTCGTCAGGATCCCCATGCTCGCGTTGCTTGCGAAACATTAGTTAAAACCGGCACAGCCATTGTAGCTGGTGAAATCAGTACATCAGCATGGGTCGATCTCGAAGATGTCGTTCGTAAAACCATCACTGATATCGGTTATAACAGCTCAGATGTCGGTTTTGATGGTCAAACCTGCGCCGTAATGTCATTGATTGGTAAACAATCTTCTGATATCGCAATGGGTGTTGACAGAGATACTGAAGAACATCAGGGCGCTGGTGACCAAGGTTTAATGTTTGGTTATGCCAGTAACGAAACTGATGTATTAATGCCTGCGCCAATCACCTACGCACATCGTTTGGTCAAACGTCAGTCTGAAGTTCGCAAAAATGGTGAACTAAGTTGGTTACGTCCGGATGCTAAAAGCCAGGTCACATTCATCTATGAAGATGGCAAGCCTGTCGGTATTGATGCCGTTGTGTTATCGACACAGCATAGCCCTGATATTTCACAAGCCAGTCTTCATGAAGCGGTAATGGAAAGCATTATCAAACCAACACTACCTACCGAGTGGTTAACTGCAGATACAAAAATTCATATCAACCCGACGGGGCAGTTCATTATTGGTGGTCCTGTTGGCGACTGTGGCCTGACAGGAAGAAAAATCATTGTAGATACCTACGGTGGTATGGCTCGTCATGGTGGTGGCGCTTTCTCTGGTAAAGATCCATCAAAAGTTGACCGCAGTGCGGCTTATGCAGGTCGCTATGTTGCTAAAAACATCGTTGCAGCGGGTTTAGCTGATCGCTGTGAGATTCAGGTTTCTTACGCGATTGGTGTTGCCGATCCAACTTCTATCAGTGTTGAGACGTTTGGTACCGGAAAAATTTCTCAAGAAAAACTGGTCGCACTGGTACGTGAACACTTTGATTTACGTCCGGTTGGCTTAATTAAGATGCTCGACTTAATCCAACCTATCTACCAACCAACAGCGGCTTATGGTCATTTTGGTCGTGAAGATGTCGATTTTAGTTGGGAAAGAACTGATATGGCAGATGTATTACGCGATGCTGCTGGTTTATAAAAGAATTTGAGGAAATAATGATGGAATCACCAATTGAAAACCTGACGCCCGACTATAAAGTCGCAGATATTAATCTGGCTAAATGGGGTCATCAAGAAATCAAAATCGCTGAAAGCGAAATGCCAGGATTAATGGCCTTACGTGAAGAATACGCGGGCCAAACACCTTTGAAAGGTGCTCGCATCGCTGGCTGCCTACATATGACTATTCAGACAGCCGTGTTAATTGAGACACTCGTTGAACTCGGTGCCGAAGTACGCTGGTCGTCATGCAACATCTTCTCAACACAAGATCATGCTGCTGCAGCTATTGCTGATCAAGATATCCCTGTGTTTGCCTGGAAAGGTGAAACGGAAGAAGAAGCAGTCTGGTGTATTGAACAAACGATTATGGGGCCAGATAACTGGCGTCCAAATATGATTCTGGACGATGGTGGTGATTTGACTCAAATCATGCACGATAAGTACCCAGAATTACTGAAAGACGTCAAAGGTCTGTCAGAAGAAACCACGACAGGTGTTCACCGTCTGTATGAAATGATGAAAGAAGGCACATTAAAAGTCCCAGCCATCAACGTCAATGACTCGGTTACTAAATCTAAGTTTGATAACCTTTATGGCTGTCGTGAGTCATTATTGGACGGTATTAAACGCGCTACAGACGTGATGATCGCCGGTAAAATCTGTGTTGTCCTTGGTTATGGTGATGTAGGTAAGGGTTGTGCACAGGCATTCCGCGGCATGGGCGCAACGGTTTTTGTCACTGAAATTGATCCCATCTGTGCTCTACAAGCCAGCATGGAAGGCTATCGCATTGTCTCTATGGATGATGTCGCTGCTATGGGTGATATATTTGTCACCACTACCGGCAATATTGACGTTATCAATCACGGTCATATGCTGAAGATGAAAAATGAAGCTATCGTTTGTAATATCGGTCACTTTGATTCTGAAATTGATGTTGCTTCATTGCGTAAATACGAGTGGGAAAACATCAAACCTCAAGTTGATCATGTCATCTTCCCTGATGGTAAACGTATCATTTTGTTAGCAGAAGGACGCTTGGTGAATCTGGGCTGTGCAACCGGTCACCCTAGCTTTGTGATGTCAGCTTCCTTTACTAACCAAGTCATGGCACAAATTGAGTTATGGCAAAATGCTGACAATTATGAAAATAAAGTCTATGTATTGCCGAAAAAACTGGACGAAAAAGTCGCACAACTGCATTTAGGTCGAATTGGTGCGAATCTCACCACGCTGACTGAGGCGCAGGCGAAATATCTGGGACTGGAAAAAACAGGTCCGTTCAAACCTGAACATTACAGATATTAATCTTTAATCAATGTAAAAATGGGCTGATCTTTTCAGCCCATTTTTCTAATGTAAGTTACTGATATGGCAAAAAATCTCACACTGAGCTGCGAATTCTTTCCACCAAAAACTGAAAAAGGCATTGCTAACTTAAGCGCTGTCAGAGAACAACTAACCCCATTGAAACCAGAATTTTTCTCGGTGACTTTTGGTGCCGGTGGTTCAACACAAGACAATACGATGGATGCGGTAATAGACATTCAAAGACAGCATGCGGTGACCAATATTGACGCAGCTCCCCATCTTTCCTGTGTAGGCTCTTCTGCTGAGCGTATCCGTGCCTTATTAGATACCTATCGTAATAATGATATTCATCGTATCGTCGCACTTCGTGGTGACTTACCTTCGGGTATGCAAGCCCCCGGTGACTTTCGTTACGCCAATGAGCTGGTTGAGTTTATCCGTAAAGAAACAGGCGACTTTTTCACTATCGAAGTAGCTGCTTATCCGGAAGTCCATCCTCAAGCTCAATCAGCAAACGATGACCTCATTAATTTCAAGCGAAAAGTCGATGCAGGCGCAAATAGTGCTATCACTCAGTACTTTTATAATATTGATGCTTACCGCTATTTTGTTGATAACTGCCAGAAACATGGCATAGAGATTCCGATTATTCCCGGCATTATGCCTATTAATAACTTCACTCAACTTGCTCGTTTTTCAGCAAATTGTGGCGCAGAAATCCCTCGCTGGTTACGTAAAAAACTTGAAGCATTTTATGATGATAGCGCTTCCATGAGTGCTTTCACTGTAGATTTTCTGACTGACTTTACTCAGCAGTTAATCGAACTCGGCGTGCCCGGCATTCATTTTTACACGATGAATAAAGTTGACCCGACTCTGACTATTTGTGATCGTTTAGGGCTGATTAAATAAATCTTAAATTAAGATTTTTTATGTACCTGTAGGCAATGGCACAAGACTTGCGGTAACATATTTACATGGTCGTCAAAACACATAAAGAATTCTCGTGAAACCCTCATTACAGCTGCGTGTAGGCCAGAGTCTGTCGATGACTCCGCAATTACAGCAAGCCATTCGTTTGCTGCAATTGTCTTCGCTTGAGTTACAGACAGAAATTCAGGAAGCTCTGGAGAGTAATCCTCTACTCGAAGTGGAAGAAGACTTCGACTATGACGAAAATGCTCGAAAATCAAACACTGAAGATCAAACCAGTCGTGATATCAGTGAACTTGAGAATCAAAACATTCCTGAAGACCTGCCCGTCGATAGCCAATGGGAAGATACCTACGATTATCAACCTGTAAACACCAGCAACAGTAATATCATCCACGATGGTGATATGGAGCGGGAAAATCAGGACGAAAGTACCGACTCGTTGCAACAACATCTGCTCTGGCAAATGCGATTGACTCACTTCACAGAAATTGAAGAAGCCATCGCGACAACCATCATTGATTCGATTGAAGATGATGGTTATCTCAAAACATCACTGGAAGATATTCAAGCGAGTTTAGGTGAAGAGTTTGCTGAAATAGAACTGGATGAAATAGAAACAGTACTCCATCGTATTCAGCATTTTGATCCTGTTGGGGTGGCAGCCCGTGATTTACGCGAATGTTTGCTAATTCAGCTTCGCGTTTATGCAGAATCAGGTTTACCGCATATCGATCTGATGAAAGAGCTTATCGATAAACATCTCGATACCCTGGCCAAACGTGATTACGCCCAAATCAAACGCGCACTGAAAGTTTCTGATGATGAGCTCACTGAATTAGTTCGTTCCATTCAACTGTTAAATCCACGCCCTGGCAGTCAAATCCAAACAGATACCACGGAATATATTGTTCCCGATGTCTATGCAAAGAAATTTAAGGGCCAATGGGTGCTCTCACTCAACCCGGATAATGCACCGCGTTTACAAATAGCCGAACATTATGCGCAATTAATTAACAGAGCAGATAACAGCGCAGAAAATACCTATCTGAAAAATAATCTACAGGAAGCACGCTGGTTTCTAAAAAGCTTACAAAGCCGCAACGAAACCTTATTGAAAGTCACCGAAGCGATTATCGAAAGACAAAAAGACTTTCTCGACTTTGGTGAAGAAGCGATGAAGCCATTGGTTTTGGCTGATATTGCTGAAGCCGTAGAAATGCATGAATCCACTATTTCTCGCGTGACAACCCGCAAATACCTTCATACACCGAGAGGAATTTTTGAACTGAAATACTTTTTCTCCAGTCATGTCAGTACAGATGCCGGCGGAGAATGTTCAGCTACAGCGATTCGCGCTATCATCAAGAAACTGGTTGCCGCAGAAAATCCACGGAAACCATTGAGCGACAGTAAAATTGCCGATATCCTCGGAGAACAAGGTATTAATGTCGCCAGACGCACAATTGCAAAATATCGTGAAACGTTGGCAATAGCGCCATCGAATGAGCGAAAACGACTGGTATAAATACCAGTTATCATCACTCAATAAGGAGTCCATCATTATGCAGTTAAATTTAAGCGGACAACATATCGAAATCACTGACAGCTTACGCGATCACGTCAACAAAAAATTCGAAAAATTGACTCGCCATTTTGATCACATGACGAATGTTCATGTTGTGTTATCAGTAGAAAAACAACGTCAGAAAGCAGAAGCCACTGTTCATGTAAGTGGTGCTGATTTGTTCGCCTCGGATGAAAATGAAAACATGTACTCTGCTATTGAGAATTTGGTAGCTAAACTTGACCGCCAAATCATCAAGCATAAAGATAAAATTACCGATCATCATCAATCTGTCGGTGCCGATATGAAGCACAACGTCAACTAAACGAGATTTTTTTATGCTAATTGCCGCATTATTGGTTAATGCTGACAGTATCAGCTTTCATGACAATGCCACCAGCAAAAAGAAAGTACTGGAAAACTTAAGTCAAAAGTTAGCCAGTAACACTAACGCGACAACAGCAGAAAAAATATTTCAGGTTTTATTAGAACGAGAACGATTAGGCAGTACTGGTCTGGGCAAGGGCGTGGCAATTCCCCACGCCCGCGTCCCGGGACTGACACATACCATTGCGGCTATGCTAACCCTTGAAACCCCTGTTCCGTTCGAGTCCGTCGATAATCAACCTATCGATATTGCTTTTGGTTTATTAGTACCAGAAGAAGATACTGACCATCACCTACAATATTTATCACGTCTTGTTACCCTATTTCGTGATCCTGATATCTGCCAAAGGTTGCGTAAAGCAACAAGTGCCGAGCAAATTTTCGAACTACTCCTTTCCATCGACGAAGTTTAACCATGGCCCAAGCATTACAAACCAACTCACGCTATGGGGTAATGGTTTGTATCAATGGTTTAGGTGTGCTGATTAGCGGTCCCCCCGGTATCGGAAAAAGTAGCCTGGCTTTGCAATTAATCGTTGAAGGTCATCAATTAGTAGCTGATGATGTGATTGATCTCACTATTGAGAACAATCAACTTATTGGTCGTTCTCCCCCAATGTTAAAGAGCCTGCTTAACACACGTGAACTTGGCACTATCAATATCAAACACCAGTTTGGCCCGGCGCATGTCGCTGATTTTGTTCCGCTTCACTACCAACTTATCCTTCATCAGACATTGACCATGGATAGTCATCTGGAAGGCAACCAAACAAATAAAACGATTCTTGGTATCAAGATACCTACATTGCATCTCTCTCTGTCTAATCCGGTACCGGTGATAGTTCGTCTGTTAACCTGGTTGAACATGCAACAGTCAACAAATAATGCAAATGAACAGTTAAAATACCGTCAACAACAGCAAGTTCAGCAGTAATGCTTTCACATAGACTTGATGACAAATGGTATATCCATTACATTCATTACCGTTACAAGACAGAGGCTAAGCCAATTTGTCTATACACAGCGATGCTGTTTTTTTAGAGAACTAATATGACCGTAGGCATTTTACTTGTTTCGCACAATAACATCGGAACGGAGCTGATTAATACCGCTCGTCAAATGTTATCTTGTTGCCCACTTCCAACAAAAGTGATTTCCATTCAGACCAAAGACAACCCTGAAGCAATCCGCTTGGAAATGGATGAAGATCTAAAAAAACTTGACCAAGGTCACGGTATTCTCATACTGACTGACATGTTTGGCTCAACGCCAAGTAATATAGCTTGTGCGGTATCGGATAGAACAGATATCCGCGTTGTTTCAGGCTTAAACCTACCCATGTTGATACGCGTTTTAAACTACCCAGCCCTAAACCTAGAAGAACTTGAAATCAAAGCCTTGAGCGGTGGACAAGAGGGTGTGGTTCGCTGTCATCACACAGGCTATTCAAGAAAATGATGACAAAAACATTCACGATTATTAATAAACTCGGTTTACATGCACGGGCGGCAGCTAAATTTGTCACTACCGCTTCCGTTTATGATGCTGAAATTACCGTTGCCAGAGAAAGTAGAACCGTTAATGGCAAAAGCATTATGGGCGTGATGATGTTGGCAGCAGCCAAAGGATCACAAATTACTGTGACTGCTGAAGGTGATGATGCTGAACAGGCTTTAGAAGCGTTGGATACGCTTATTAATGATTTTTTCGGAGAAGGTGAATGACGCTTGAGCTACAAGGAATTGGCGTCTCTCGCGGCATTGCTATGGGGCGTGCCCATATTCTTTTTCATAATCAGCCGGATGTTCGCGAGTACTTGATCCCCGCCTTTGCAATAGAGCAAGAAGTCGATCGCTTTCTCGATGCTATTGATCAGGCAAGACAACAGCTGAAATCGATTCGAAATCATATTCCAGCCAATGCGCCTTCTGATGTGACATCGTTCATTGATACTCATTTATTGATGTTGAATGATTCATCATTAAATAAGATTCCGGTGGAGATGATCCGCCAGCGCCGTTGTAATGCTGAATGGGCATTGCAGTTACAACGTGATGCGCTGATTAATGTGTTTAATGAGATGGATGACCCCTATCTGCGTACACGACGTGATGATGTTGATCATGTGGTGAATCGTATTCACCGTATTTTGGCTGATCAAGAAGTCGCGGATCATGAAATTCCGGATGGCAGGCTAAAAGGTCACATTATTATTGCTGAGGATTTAACCCCGGCAGACACTGTGCTCATGCAACATCAGGGTATTGTTGCCTTCGTGACCGAACATGGTGGTGCAACCTCCCACACCACCATTCTGGCAAGAAGTCTGGGCATCCCGGCTATTGTCGGTGTCGAATCTGTTCGCCGTTATGTTCAGGATAACGAACCGCTGATCGTTGATGGTGAGACAGGGGTTATGTTGCTGGGTGCTGATGAACGCACGCAGTATGAATATGAAGGTCGCTTAATTGCTTTCCGTGAGCATATCTCGTCCCTTAGTCGTTACAAGTCACAACCCACGAAAACACGAGATGGTAAATCAGTCGTGCTGCTAGCCAATGCTGAACTACCTGAAGATGTCACCACGATTAGCAGTGCAGGAGCCCAAGGTATTGGACTCTATCGTACAGAGTTTTTATACATGAACCGCTTATCGCCACCAGAGGAAGAAGAACAGTTAGCCGCCTATCGCGATGTGGTTGAGGGCATGAATAATCATCCTGTGACAATACGGACATTCGACTTAGGTGCAGACAAAACCGTTGATGGTGGTCGTAACCTTAATCAGACCGTAGTGACCAATCCAGCTTTAGGTTTACGTGCTATACGCCTGTGTCTGAGTCAACCCGCCATGTTCCGCACCCAGTTGCGTGCAATTTTACGCGCTTCTGCTTTTGGCAAAATCAAAATCATGTTCCCGATGATTTCCACGATGAATGAACTGTTACAAGCAAAGAATCTGCTTGAACAATGCAAACAGGAATTAGATAAAGAGCATCTGGAATACGATCATCATATTGAAGTGGGTGCCATGATCGAAATTCCAGCCAGTGCTGTTTGTGCAGAAATATTTGCTCAGCAGGTCGACTTTCTCTCTATCGGCACGAATGACTTAATCCAGTACACACTGGCCATAGATCGTATCGATGATCATGTTAACTACCTTTATGACCCTCTTCACCCGGCTGTATTACGTCTTATATACATGACCCTGCAGGCTGGAAAAATGCACAATGTGGATGTATCCATGTGTGGTGAGATGGCTGGTGATCCGCGTTACACAAGGCTGCTACTTGCCATGGGATTGGAAAACTTCAGTATGCATCCCAATGCCATACTCGAAGTAAAACAGGTAATCAATGAAACTAACCTGAATGAACTTCCCCTCAACATACTGGACATCATGAATACCAGTGATCCATTGACGCTGGACTTATTGCTTGAGGAAATTAACGGTCCGACTCACTAATGATGAACACCTGCTGACATCAGATCCTATTTGTTGATGTCAGCCCTCAGCAAAAAACCTCTCAATCTCCTTAGTTTGACTGCTTACTATGCATTTCGCGCTATTCAGCAAGCGGCAAGCAAGCTAGAATAAGCACTAATCACAATCCTAAAAAACCTCCGTTGTTGAGAACTGGATATGTCTGAGCTGGACCACGATCACGCCCTGAATCAATCTATTAACGCTTTATCTGATGCCTTGCAAAGTGGTCGTTTTGTCAGAATGCGTCGGTTATTAGCAGGATTGCATCCAGCTGAAACAGCGCATCTCCTCGAATCTTTACCTCCTAATGAGCGGAAAATCTGTTGGCCATTAATTAATCCGGATTTACGTGGTGAAGTCCTGTCATACATCGGTGAGGAAGTCCGTACCGATCTGATGACAGATATGGATACGGCTGATCTGATTAATGCCACAGAAGATCTTGATACCGATGATATCGCCGATATTCTGCAAGATCTGCCGGATCATGTCGTGCATGAAATCTTGCGGGCTATGGATATTCAGCATCGACGCCGTGTTGAAGCTGTTTTAGCCTACGATGAGGAAAGTGCCGGTGGTCTGATGAATACAGACGTCACCACGGTACGAACAGATATCACGCTTGAGGTTGTTTTACGCTACCTGCGCATGCTGGGTGAATTACCAGAAAATACCGACAGTTTATATGTGGTTGATCATAACGATCACTATCTGGGCACATTACGTTTATCACAAGTGGTGAGCCGAAATCGCTCGCTATTGGTAAGTGAAGTGATGTCGCACCAGGTCGATCCGATTCCAGCGAATATGACGGATCGCGATGTTGCCAGACGATTTGAAAAACATGATCTGATATCTGCTCCCGTGGTCGATAAAGATAATCGCTTACTCGGTCGTATCACCATTGATGACGTCGTTGACGTTATTCGTGATGAAGCAGAACATTCGATGCTGAGTATGGCAGGTTTGGGTGAAGATGAAGACACCTTTGCTACCGTCAAACGCAGTGTCCATCGTCGTTCGGTATGGCTTGCTGTGAATCTGCTAACAGCCTTTCTGGCGTCATGGGTCATTGGTTTATTTGAAACAACCATTCAAAAGCAGGTCGCTCTTGCAGTGCTTATGCCTATTGTTGCCAGTATGGGTGGCATAGCCGGAAGCCAGACCTTAACGCTGGTCATTCGCTCTATGGCATTAGGCCAACTGAATAGTAAAAATGAACGCTGGTTATTGCGCAAAGAAATGCTGGTTGGCGCGACAAATGGCTTGATATGGGCCACGGCTATCGCGATAGTGACTGTGATCTGGTTTAATAGCGTGTCTTTAGGACTACTCATTGGTACTGCCATCGTTATTAATCTGGTGGCAGCAGCTCTTGCCGGCGTGACTATACCGCTGGGGCTGAAGCGAATAGGTATTGATCCGGCCCTATCTGGCAGCGTGTTACTCACGACTGTCACAGATGTGGTCGGTTTTATGGCCTTTTTAGGCTTTGCCAAATTATTTATTGTTTAACCTTTACTCGGAATCGGAACGAGATATGTCAGGTAATACCTTTGGAAAACTCTTCACTGTCACCACGTTTGGGGAGAGTCATGGCTCAGCTTTAGGTTGTATCGTTGATGGCTGCCCTCCCGGACTAGAATTAAGCGAAGCAGATTTACAAAGCGATCTGGATCGCCGTCGCCCAGGTAAAACTCGCCATGAGACACAACGCCGTGAACCCGATCAGGTCAAAATTCTGTCTGGGGTTTTTGAAGGTAAGACAACAGGCACCCCAATTGGTATGTTGATTGAAAATGTGGATCAACGTTCCAAAGATTACGGCAACATCATGCATCAGTTCAGACCCGCACATGCTGATTACACTTACCACCAGAAATATGGGGTACGTGACTATCGTGGTGGTGGTCGTTCCTCTGCCAGAGAAACGGCAATGCGCGTCGCGGCAGGCGGTATTGCCAAAAAATACCTTCGTCAGCGTTATGGTATTGAAATACAGGCATACCTATCACAACTCGGCCCAATAAAAACAGAAAAGTTAGATTGGTCACATATAGAAAAAAGTGCCTTTTTCTCACCTGACCCAGATAAAGAAACTGAACTCGAGGCCTATATGGACGCCTTACGCAAAGAAGGCAATTCGGTTGGTGCCAGAATTAACATCGTTGCTCGACATGTACCGGTTGGACTTGGAGAACCGATATTTGATCGTATAGATGCTGATATCGCACACGCCATGATGAGCATCAATGCAGTCAAAGGTGTTGAGATTGGTGCAGGCTTTGATTCGGTCACGCAAAAAGGTACTGAACATCGCGATGAAATTACTGCTGAAGGGTTTCTCAGTAATCATGCGGGCGGCACACTAGGTGGTATTACCAGCGGTCAGGATTTACTTGTCAGCATCGCGTTAAAACCGACTTCCAGCCTACGTTTACCAGGCCGCAGCGTCGACACACAAGGTAATGCAATTGAAGTTGTAACGAAAGGTCGCCACGATCCCTGTGTCGGTATTCGCGCGACACCTATTGCCGAAGCTATGCTGGCATTAGTTTTGATGGATCATGTGTTACGACATCGTGCTCAAAATATGGATGTCACTACCGATACCCCGATCATTCCTGCTCAGGCTTAACTCATTCAGGTGCCTTTATCTCAATTGCCATACTGGCGCCTGTCCGGCTTTTATTTTTTTTACTTTGCTTGTCTTGGCATCTTAGTACCGTACTGGAGCCTTTACCTGAAATGGGAAGGCTTTAGTCCAAGTCAGATCGGTGAACTAACGGCAATCCTTATGGGCTCAAGAATTATCGCCCCTAATATCTGGGGCTGGTTAGCCGATCATTATGGACGCCGCATGAGAATTGTGAGACTTGCCAGTTTTGCGACTATCATAGTCTTCGCCGCCATCTTTGTTGACCAATCTTACCTCGGTGTCGCATTGATTCTGATGCTGTTTAGCTTCTTTTGGAACGCGTCATTACCTCAGGTTGAAGTCACCACACTGCAACATCTCGGCGAACATAGTCATCATTACAGCAAAATTCGTTTATGGGGTTCTATCGGCTTTATTGTCATTGTAATGGTGTTAGGCAATTTACTTGAGCACTTTGAGCCCAAGATTATTCCTATCGCATTATTAATCAGTATTACAGGTATATGGCTATTCAGCCTTACCGTGCCTGAATCATCAAACACCGCAGACCACAGTACAATCTCATTAAAAGCCATACTGAAGCGACCCAGTGTTATTGCTTTTTTACTAATCTGCTTGTTAATGCAAGCCAGCCATGGCCCTTATTACACATTTTATACAATCTATCTTGAGCAGTATGGCTATAGTAGTAGTCTTATTGGCCAACTTTGGGCGCTGGGTGTTATGTCCGAAGTGATTATTTTTCTTGTTATGCATCGTTGGCTACCCAAGTTTGGATTGCGTAACGTCTTTATGGTCAGTCTATTATTAACATCACTTCGCTGGCTGTTGATAGCTATCTTTCCGCAAAACCTGCCTGTATTGATTGTTGCTCAGTTTTTACATGCGGCTAGCTACGGCAGTTTTCATGCCTCAGCTATTGCCTGGGTTCACCGTCATTTTATTGGAAAAACACAAGGCCGAGGACAAGCCTTATACAGCAGCGCAAGTTTTGGGGTTGGAGGCGTCATTGGCAGCTTATTTAGTGGCTATTTATGGGATAGCCCCGGGGCCGCCTGGACATTCCTCATTGCCAGCATACTCAGTCTTTTAGGATTCATTATTGCCTATCGATGGCTAAAAGAAACCGAGCAAATCCATACATAATGATGATTTGAGCTAATATTTATCCGGATTTGTTCTTTCTTTCATCGAAAACAATACTTATACTTACAGGCTGGGAATTTAACGTAACACAGATAGCAGGTACGTCCGTTGTCTCCTGACCAGGTGAAGTATGCATTTCTCGATTAAGAAAGGGCTAGATTTGCCCATTTCGGGGAAACCCGAACAAACTATCTACGATGGCAATAAAGTCAATTCGGTAGCCATATTGGGCAATGAATATGTAGGTATGAGGCCTACGATGATGGTTGAAGAAGGCCAGAAGGTCAAACTCGGACAACCATTATTTACTGATAAGAAAAACCCAGGTGTTCAATTCACCTCTCCAGGCGCAGGAACAGTCAAATCCATCAATCGCGGTGCCAAGCGTGCTTTACAATCAGTTGTCATTGAACTGGAAGGCGACGATGAGATCACATTCGAGCAATACGATATAAATAAGCTCGATAATCTTAAAAGAACGGATATAAGCAAAAACTTAATTGACTCAGGATTATGGTTGGCATTCCGAACACGTCCTTATAGCCGTTCTCCTGCTGTAGATGCCGTTCCGCACGCTATTTTTGTCACAGCCATTGATACTAATCCTCTTGCTGCTGACCCAAGCATCATCATTAACGAACATGCTGAAGATTTTAAACATGGCTTAACCATCCTCAGCCAACTGACAGAAGGCAAAGTCTATGTCTGTCAGGCACCTGATACAGCTCTTCCGGTTAACCAAAAAAGCAATATCGAAGTACATACCTTCTCAGGTCCTCACCCTGCCGGTTTAGCGGGTACACATATTCACCTGCTTGATCCTGTCAATGCCAGTAAATCAGTATGGACAATTGGATATCAGGACGTGATAGCAATTGGCAAACTCTTCACTACGGGTCGTCTTTGGGTTGAGCGTGTTATCGCTTTTGCTGGGCCTTTAGTCAATAAACCACGATTGATTCGTACACGTTTAGGTGCAAGTACTCAAGATCTCGTGTTGGGTGAAGTACAAAATATTCCATCACGTATCGTTTCGGGGTCGGTTTTACATGGTCACACAGCCAATAACTGGGCAGCCTATTTAGGCAGATTTCATAATCAAATTTCAGTTATTGCAGAAGGTATTGAACGAGAATTACTTGGCTGGATTCGTCCTGGCGGTAAAGGTAAGTTTTCTTCACTCAATGTTTTCTTTTCCAGTATTTTAGGTCAAAAAGAAGTGGCCCTGACGACATCACAAAATGGCAGTCCCAGAGCAATGGTACCTGTCGGCGTGTTTGAACGTGTTATGCCACTGGATATTTTACCGACACAGTTACTACGTTCATTGCTGGTCAAAGATACCGATACAGCACAAGCGCTTGGTTGTTTAGAGCTTGACGAAGAAGATTTGTCACTATGCTCCTTTGTCTGTTCAGGCAAATATGACTATGGCCCTGCACTGAGATCAAACCTGACACAAATTGAGATAGAAGGATAGTTGATGGCACGCTTAAGACGTTTTCTTGATCGTATCGAGCCACAATTTCAGAAAGGCGGCCCGTACGAAAAGTATTTCGCGTTATATGAGATGGTGGATACATTTATTTATTCACCCGCTGATGTAACACGAGGTTCTCCTCATGTTCGTGATGCCATCGATCTAAAACGGGTAATGAGTTATGTCGTTGTAGCGACATTCCCCGTATTATTGTTGATGCTTTGGAATACTGGTTTTCAGGCAAATAATGCCATTAGCCAAATGGGCATGACTGGCTTGGATGGCTGGCGTAACTGGGTAATGAGTACATTAGGTATCGCCCACGATCCGAATAGTGTATTCGCCAATATGTTTTATGGGTTGCTCTACTTTTTACCCATGTACATAACAACCTTAGTCGCTGGTGGTATTTTTGAAGTCATCTTTGCCGCCGTAAGAAACCATGAAGTTAATGAAGGTTTCTTAGTCAGTTCCATGCTGTACACATTAACACTACCACCATCAACACCATTATGGATGGTCGCACTTGGTATCATTTTCGGTGTTGTTCTTGGCAAAGAAGTCTTCGGTGGTACGGGTAAAAACTTCCTTAACCCTGCCCTGACTGGTCGCGCGTTTCTTTATTTCGCTTATCCTGCAGCAATGTCAGGAGACGCAGTATGGACTGCCGTTGATGGCTACACTGGTGCTACTCCGCTTGCACTTGCTGCATCTGGTGGTATCGACGCGGTGAAAGAAGCTGGCTACAGCTGGTCACAAACATTCTTAGGTGTCATGCCAGGCTCTCTGGGTGAAACATCCACTTTAGCCATATTAATTGGCGCAGCGTTTCTGATTTATACCCGAGTTGCCAACTTCAGGATCATTCTGGGCGTATTTCTGGGTATGGTCGCCACATCTTTGTTATTCAATCTGATTGGCAGTGATACCAACCCGATGTTTAGTGTTCCATGGTATTGGCATCTCACAATGGGCGGCCTCGCCTTCGGTATGGTCTTTATGGCAACAGATCCTGTATCTGCTGCTATGACCAATAAAGGTCGCTGGATATATGGTGCGTTGATTGGCTTTATGGCGGTAATGATCCGTGTAGTGAACCCTGCCTTCCCTGAGGGCATTATGCTGGCCATATTATTTGGCAATATTTTCGCGCCCCTGATCGACTATTTTGTTGTTCAGGCCAATATCAAACGCAGAATGAAGCGAAGTTAATATCATGGCTGAAACTAATACAAAAAAAGGATTATTGGGTGGTTTACTCAACTTGCCTAATGATGATCCGAAAAAAACTCTTTTTATTGCCATTCTGTTGTGCCTGATTTGTTCAGTAATGGTATCAACAGCCGCTGTTTACCTACGCCCGATACAGGACGACAATAAAAAAGACGATATCAAAAAGAATATCCTTGCTGTCACAGGTCTGAGTGACCAGGCAGGAACAGTAGATGAAATATTTAGTCAGTTTGAAGTCAAGCTAGTCGACTTAAGTACAGGTAATTATGCTGACAATAATATTGACCCTGTCAGTTATGACCAACGGGCTGCAGCAGCCGATCCACAGACGAGCATCAAATTGGATGATAAAGAGGATATTGCAAGCATTGGCCGTCGAGCTAAATATGCACCTGTTTATATTCTCAAAGATGGTGACACCATTAAACAAGTCGTTTTACCAGTTCATGGTTATGGTTTATGGTCTACTTTATACGGCTTTCTTGCATTGGAAGGTGACTTCAATACGGTTCGTGGTTTACGTTTTTATGAACAGGCGGAAACACCGGGACTTGGTGGTGAAGTTGATAACCCGAAATGGCGTGCACAATGGGCTGGTAAGAAAATATTTGATGCCGAAGGTAATGTCGAAATTCGTGTTATTCGTGGACATGTTGAACCAAATACCGTCAATGCCCAATATAAAGTTGACGGCTTATCAGGCGCAACATTGACCAGTAACGGTGTCACAAACCTTCTACAATTCTGGTTAGGGGACGAAGGTTTTGGTCCTTATCTGAAAAAAATGCATTCTGAATTGGGGAAATAACTTATGGCAAGCCAAGCAAAAAATAATGTTATCGATCCTCTTATTGATAACAATCCAATTACACTTCAGGTCCTTGGTATTTGTTCTGCGTTAGCGGTAACAACCAATATGACATCTGCACTTATTATGTCATTGGCTTTGACGACGGTGACAGCCTTCTCCAGTGCCTGTATCAGTGCCATCCGTAAACATATTCCCAGCAGTATTCGAATAATTGTCCAAATGACTATTATCGCTTCACTGGTTATTATTGTTGATCAAATTCTAAAGGCTTACGCTTTTGAGGCGAGTAAACAGCTGTCGGTTTTCGTTGGTTTGATTATCACCAACTGTATCGTATTGGGTCGTGCCGAAGCATATGCCATGAAAAACCCACCAATGTTAAGCTTCCTGGATGGGATCGGTAATGGATTAGGTTACAGTCTGATTCTTATGCTGGTTGCTTTCTGTCGTGAGCTTTTAGGTGCAGGAAAATTATTTGGTCATCAAGTTATTCCAGTAGCCAGCGATGGTGGTTGGTATGTACCGAACGGTTTAATGTTATTACCACCAAGTGCTTTCTTTGTTATTGGTCTGCTTATCTGGGCTGTCCGCAGCTGGAAAAAAGAACAAGTTGAAGCACCTGACTATCAAATTCACCAAGTTCATCGTACGGAGGTATTGTAGATGGAACATTATCTAAGCCTGTTCGTACGCTCAATTTTTATTGAGAATCTGGCTTTATCATTCTTTTTAGGTATGTGTACCTTCCTTGCTGTATCGAAAAAGATTGAAACAGCTCTTGGGCTTGGTATTGCCGTTATTATGGTTCAAGCTATTACTGTTCCGGCGAATAACTTAATCTATCAATACTTGCTAAAAGATGGCGCACTCGCCTGGGCAGGTTTACCTGATGTTGATTTAAGCTTTCTGGGTCTTATCAGCTATATCGGTGTTATTGCCGCCATGGTACAAATTCTTGAAATGGCAATGGATAAGTATGCTCCAGCCTTATATAACGCGTTGGGTATCTTCTTACCATTAATTACAGTGAACTGTGCCATTCTGGGCGGCACCTTATTTATGGTTGAACGTGACTACAATCTATCTGAAAGTGCTGTTTACGGTGTAGGTAGTGGTCTTGGCTGGGCAATGGCGATTACAGCAATTGCTGGTATACGTGAAAAACTCAAATATTCAGATGTACCTGATGGATTGCAAGGTTTAGGTATTACCTTTATCACTGCAGGTCTTATGGCACTTGGTTTTATGGCATTTTCTGGGATTCAATTGTAATGGAAATCGTACTCGGCATCGTACTATTTACCCTTATCATCATGGCCTTGGTATTTTTAATACTGGGGGCACGCTCACGATTAGTCTCAACTGGTGATATCGAAATCGTCATCAATGAGGAAAAAACCATCAAGACAAAAGCCGGCAGTAAACTGCTAGGTGCACTTGCTGATGCAGACTTATTTGTCTCCTCTGCCTGTGGCGGTGGTGGTACTTGTGGGCAATGTAAAGTCAAAATCTTTGAAGGTGGTGGTTCAATCCTGCCAACAGAAGAATCGCATATCACGAAACGTGAAGCGGCTGAAGGTGATCGCTTATCGTGTCAGGTTGCTGTTAAACAGAACATGAAAATTGAAGTCCCCGAAGAAGTTTTCGGTGTCAAAAAATGGGAATGTACTGTTCGCTCTAATCATAACGTCGCCACATTCATCAAAGAATTGGTACTGGAATTACCTGTTGGTGAGAATGTGAATTTCCGCGCCGGTGGTTTTATTCAAATTGAATGCCCTCCTCATACAGTTGAATACAAAAGTTTTGATGTAGAAGATGAGTATAGAGGTGACTGGGATCGCTTTGATATGTGGCGTTATAAATCTGTCGTGAAAGAGGATGTTGTTCGCGCATATTCAATGGCGAACTACCCCGAAGAAGAAGGCATTATTATGCTGAATGTGCGGATCGCTTCTCCGCCTCCAGATAATGATGATATTCCACCAGGGCAAATGTCATCATATATATTCAACCTAAAACCAGGTGATAAAGTCACTATCTCAGGTCCATTTGGTGAATTCTTTGCTAAAGATACTGATAAGGAAATGGTCTTTATCGGTGGTGGTGCAGGTATGGCACCGATGCGTTCACATATTTTCGATCAGCTTCGTAGAATTAAAACCGATCGTAAACTTAGCTTCTGGTACGGTGCTCGTAGCTTGCGTGAAATGTTCTACACAGAAGATTTTGATGAACTAGCTGCTGAGAATGAAAACTTCACCTGGAATGTGGCTTTATCAGATCCATTGCCAGAAGATAACTGGCAGGGGTACACTGGATTCATTCACAATGTACTGTATGAAAACTATCTGAAAGATCATCCAGCACCAGAAGATTGTGAATTCTATATGTGTGGACCGCCAATGATGAACGCAGCGGTCATTAGTATGCTAGAAGATCTAGGGGTAGAAAGAGAGAATATATTCCTAGATGACTTTGGGGGTTAAATGACAACTTTTATCGCCGCATTTGTTTTATTACTTGTCGTTGTAGCAGCAATGGCAATAGGCGTGTTGTTTGGTCGCTCAGCCATTAAAGGTAGTTGCGGTGGTCTCAATCAAGTTGGCTTAAGTGGAAGTTGTGGCGGAGCTTGTTCAGCCCAAGAAAGGGAAGAATGTGCTAAACGGAAAGCCCAGGAACAATAACGCATATTAAGGAGAGCTAAATATGTTAGCGCCGTTAAAAGTCAAAGATTATATGAATGGTACTAAGATTACCTTCACGCCTGATATGGATATTTTGCGGGCGATTAATCAACTGGTTGAGTTCAAGTTATCTGGTGCCCCTGTTATCGATCATCATGGCAATATGATCGGCTTTTTGTCTGAAAAAGATTGTATGAAAGTCGCGTTGAATGCAGCATATCAAGGAGAAGCTGCAGGACAAGTTGGCGAATTTATGAACGAGGCATGTGCAACCGTTGATGTTGATGACTCAATTATCGACGTTGCTCAAACATTTCTAAGCACCGCATATAAATGTTTACCCGTCATCAAAGAAAATCGTTTAGTGGGTTCAATTACCCGGCAGAATATTTTACGTGCATTACAAACCTCTTCGAATATCGAAAACAGCAAAAAACCTGCAAAACAATCAACTAAACAGCAAATACACGTCACGACAAAATAATCCCTAATACGCACCGTGTTTTACTAGCGAAAGACTCGACAGCATTGGAGAGACATATGCAATTGATGTTTCGTGCTAACAATATTTTAGAAGCTCATATTGTTGCAGGCTTGTTAAAAAGCCATGACATTAACTGCTACGTAAGCGGTCACTATTTGCAAGGCGCCGTCGGCGATCTTCCAGCCACTGATTTTGCCCATGTGTTTGTTGAAGAAAATAAAGTAACGCTTGCACAGTCAATTATTAACGATTACGAAAATAACATACTCTAGCTTACGACTGCCCCTCTGCATTAATAGATTTTATGTAAGCTTTTTGTTCAGCATAAAGAAGCGATAACACATTATGATTTATAACAGCATTCTCGATACTATCGGTAATACCCCTGTAGTCAAACTTAACAACATAGCACCAGACCATGTTGATATGTATGTGAAAGTTGAGTCATTTAATCCTATGGGGTCAGTCAAAGATCGTCTGGCATACGCTGTCATAGATGATGCCGAAAAACGGGGAATATTAAAACCAGGTCAGACAGTAGTTGAAGCAACATCTGGGAATACAGGTATTGCCCTCGCTATGGTGTGTGCAGCAAAAGGCTACTCTTTTGTTGCTACGATGGTTGAAACATTCTCTGTCGAGCGTCGTAAGATTATGAGAGCCTTGGGTGCTAAAGTAATCTTAACACCAGCAGCTGAGAGCGGCAAAGGCATGGTCAAAAAAGCTGAAGAACTGGCTGAAAAATATGGTTGGTTTTTAGCCAGACAATTCGAAAACCCCGCTAACCCAGCCTATCACCGAAATACGACAGGGCCAGAAATTCTCTCAGACTTCGCTGGTAAACCTCTTGACTACTGGGTCTCTGGTTGGGGTACAGGCGGTACCTTAACCGGCGCAGGTGAAATGATTAAAGCTGCCCGTCCTGAAACAAAGATAATTGCTACTGAACCTGCTGCAGCCTCAATGCTGGCGGGCAATGCGTGGGCCCCACATAAAATCCAAGGTTGGACGCCTGATTTTATTCCTGACGTGTTAAATCGTGATGTCTACGATGAACTCTACTCAGTGACAGATGAAGAAGCTAAAAACTGGGCACAACGTCTTGCCCGGGAAGAAGGTATTTTCGTTGGCTTATCCTGTGGCGGTACATTAGCAGCAGCTATGAAAGTCGCTGAAAACGCCAAGCCTGGAAGCACTATTCTGGCGATGTTGCCTGATACAGGTGAACGTTATCTGTCGACATACCTTTTTGAAGGCATGAACGAAGGCTCAGATGATGAATGGTTAGCTAGCTTGGATTAAGCTAGCCAAAGTCGTTTCTTTAATCCAATACATTAGCAAGTGCTATTGACCAACAGCACAGGTGGTCAGCACCAGAGATAATATAGCTTTTCACATTATCCAGTTTCTGCATATGAGCTAAATACGATGTCAGCACTGATCCCGGAACCACGTTGTCTCGCTCTCCGATGAGATGAATCTGTTTCACACGTTCGAGTGAGCGAGCGAAATCTATAGGATTTAAAGAGCCAATTAAAGGAGCAATTTCATTAAACTCTGTCCAGCGCTTATGATCAAGATTACCAGCGACGGTAATAAGCAAGTCAATATCATCACGCTGTGCAGCAATAATTGTTGCAATAGCACCACCACCTGAAAATCCGATAAGCCGAACTCGACTAGCTTGATAACGAATTTTCATAGCTGTGATGGCACGACTAATGGACTCAATCACTGCTCTCGAATATCGATGCGATGTCCATAGGGCTTTATCACAGTTAGTGGATTGTTGACGGGAAAAGTACTGACAAGGTCTGGCGATATAAACACTATTACCACCAATAAATTCAGCTAATTCTAATGCTGTTCCAGGGGCTCCATCACCTTCGAGAAAGATATTAAGTGTGTCCGCTGCTCTCAGTTCTGGTGGAGCTAAGCCCATAAGTGTATATGCACCGCCTGATAAAATAATGCGGTTCCATGATACAGAAGTATCGCTGAATGCAGTTTTAGCACTGAGCAGTAACAAAACTATCATTAACAGTTTCATAGAGACCTCCCTATGAGATATGTTAGATAGTGTCTTGCATAACAAATGCCATCTTAATAATTCAGTGATGGAAAACCTTATATAGACTAGAATCCAGCGTCGTAACTAATGAAATCAAACAGTTACGCATTTATACTTTTCGCTACATTTTAGTGCGTCGAGGTTAATCACTCTCGTTTATAGGGCGTAATATCACCATTTTCATATCAAGATTATCGGCAATTCGTAAAGTAAACTGTTCGTAGAAACGTTGAATGCCGTACTGGAAAAAACCTCTTTTGCCGCCCTCTCTAGGTAATACATGCTGCTCGTTCCAGGCTGATTTAAATTCCTCAGATAAGGCACTAAGCTCGTCAACCAATGCCAGATGCACCTTATCATAATGCCAGTCGACACTATCAGCCCGGTACTCCGCAACTAAGCGTTCGGCACGTTGTTGCCAATCACTAATAAGAGTTTTAGCTAGGGGATCCAGAAATAAAAACCGTAATAAGTTTTTACTTTTGTCAGTAGTAAGCCAACCATCAAATAGTTTCTTACATTCATCATTCCAGGCGACCAGATCCCAGTGACGGTCCATGACATAAGTTGGTGCAGATACCGTTTCAGTAAGCATTAACAGGTGCTGTTTTAATTCTGGTGATAACTTTGTTATTTCGTCTTTATCTAATTGATTGGCTAGTTTGAATAAATAATGGCGTTCAGCATTAGACAGTTTCAGTGTTTTTGCAAGTCTCGCTAATAAATGACCAGATACAGATGTAGTCCTACCCTGCTCTAACCATGTATACCAAGTTGTGCTTATATCACTTAATTGAGCAACTTCTTCTCTTCTAAGTCCTGGCGTCCGTCTCCGTCCCTTTTTTATACCAAATTGCTTTGGGGATATTCGCTCTCTCGCCGATTTTAGAAATGCACCTAAACTATTATCTCGAGTATTGCTCATCACTTCACTTCTTTTTAAATTATTACACCATCAGTTTTTATAATAGGATAATTAATCATCTAGTAACACTATAATGAGAAAGATAAGATTTGTTTTCCGATAAATGGAGACAGATATGACCACACATCATCAAACAGTTGGCAAACAATTCGACTCTCAAGCAAATGAGTATTTAACAAGTCAGGTACACAGCCAGGGACCTGATTTGGCTTTTGCTAAAGAGCTTATAGAACAGCACCACAAAGAAATAAAATCAGCCATCGATATCGGTTGTGGTGCAGGCCATCTTAGTTACGCACTAGCACCATTAATAGATAATGTCACAGCGACTGACTCATCTAGTGCAATGCTTGATATCGTCAAAGAGCAAGCACAGTCAAAAAGCTTTATTAATCTTGATATAAAACAGTGTCGAGCCGAAGAAATAGCTCAAAATTTCTCTGACATTGATCTGATTTGTAGCCGTTACAGTGCTCATCATTGGACAGATTTTAATTCAGCGATAGAGCAAATAGGAAACGCAGTCCGTACAGGTGGTTATGTGCTTATTATCGATATTGAGGGCGAGATAAATAAAATTGTCGATACCCATTTACAAACTATTGAATATCTACGTGATGCATCGCACGTGAGAAACCGTGATCAGAATGAATGGCGACATGCGCTAGAAACGTCAGGTTTCACAATCGAAAAATATAAAAGCTGGCCAACCAGACTTCAATTTGACACATGGGTAAACAGAATGAACACCGCTGAAGATAAAGTAGACATACTTAGGCAGTTGCAATTAGATGCGAATCAGGAAGTGAAACGAGCTTTATCAATAGAGAAGGATGGCAGCTTCAGCCCACAGACAGGACTTTACTGGGCAAAGAAACAATAACTTATCAAATAATGGTTATAAAATAACAGTATGGAAAAAACCACAATCTATCATTATGACCCTGATAAAGAATATTTCTTTATTGAGGGATGTTTTATAAATGAATTATCCAATCAGACATCGGATCCTGATGTATCTATTGCTCGGGCCAGAGTCAGGCCAGGAGTCACAACACGCTGGCATCATTTAAACGAAACCACTGAGCGTTACGTGATTCTTGAAGGTCAGGGTATAGTCGAAATTGGCGATGAGCCATCTCAAGTCGTGTCCGTAGGGGATGTTGTTATTATTCCACCTTTAACACGTCAACGCATAAGCAATAATGGTGACAACGATCTGATATTTTTAGCTATCTGTACGCCACGTTTTAATGAGTCAAACTATACCGAACTGAGCTAGTAAAATATTACCTATTTTTCCGGTGTGAATATGCTAGGAGATCTCTGATGAAGCGCTTATCACTACTAGTGAGGCGTTTACTTTGCCGATAGTAGAGCAAAAAACGTAACCGTTGTGTTCTGGATAAATAGAGTGATGCATGTTTATCCAGACTAGCGATATCTTTAACTTTACGTTTCGAAAGAAAAGTGCCAAACCAAAAACATCCCGATGGACAGTCAATAAGAAATAGCTTTGGCTGGTCACTATTGTGTTGTATGAGTAAATTTCTTAGGAACAGATCGTTATGACAAAACCGATGGTCATGAAGAATACGAGCCATCTCTGCAACCTGCTTTATCACCTCGCTTAACCAAGCCTTATTTTTAAATAACTCAGGTGAATTGCGGGAAATCTCTTCAAGATTAGAACTATTGTCTACAGCTAGCGTGACTAGTGCCCCGTTAAGTGTATGTGAAAAGCGGTAGCGCTCACCATAGGCAATCACCGGAGCGGCATTAAGTCCCCATTTTATGAAACGATGTTGATTACGGATTTCCATTCGTAAACGTGAATGGCCTATGTAGCTCCTCAGTCCCTTCGTTCTAAAATAGCGTTTAATATAAAAGCCCGTATCCTCTATATTAAATCGCATCACTTCACTTTGTGTTCCTTTGGAAATGATGGTCGACTGATAATCAAATATACTTTTTAACGTCGGAAAATAATCCGAGAGCTTTGCCGCAATTTCAGTATTATTCGCAACAGTCCACTCTTCTTTAATCAAAGCTCCCAATCCTCTACTATTTAAATCAACACATTATTCTGCTGATTTATATTTGTTATTAAGTAAAGAACTTCCGTTAGCTTCACATACAAGCAGAATTTGTTGTTATTTTACATCAGATAGACAGCTTTTATTACTTATTAGTGATAAATACAACAAAATATGATTATTTACATAGGCATTCCTTAAATTAATGGCTGATAAAGCGCTGACAATCTTCTGCAACAGCATCTATTAAAGGCTGCATTTGCTTAATGACTTTCTGCTTTTCATCAGCATTCACACTTTTATCATCACGGGTGAACACGGTATAGTGAAAATAATCTGTTGATGTAAAAGGAAAAGTAATTTTGTGTTTGTCATCAATGACAGAGAGATAATTATAGTTTCCAGCAACCAGATACGGCAGCGTTGAATTTAAATCACCTGCCAGTGCATATTTATCAGAATCAGTTGTTACATCCAGTTTTTCCATTAAGGTCGCAGGGATCTGAATGTGAGACGTTTTATGCTGTATATGTTCGGGCTTTGTACCAGGAATGGATAATATAAGCGGTACATGGATTTGTTGCTCAGGAAACATTTCATTATGTCCATGTCCCCAATGTCCATTTTCCATGAATTCTTCGCCATGATCGCCAGTAAATAAAACGATCGTATTATCTAATAATTTATTTTCTTCTAAATAATTAAGCAGACGCCCCACTTCAGCATCAACTGTATGTGCAGCATTGATATAGCGATTATGGATTTGTTGAATATTATCTCTCAAATTGAGATCAGCATAATTCATGTCTTTAAGATAATCTTTTCTGATAGCCATTGATTCAGGAAATGCATAAGGTGCATGTGTGGACTCAAAAAACATAAAGCTATAATAAGGCTGACTTTTATTTCGACCGTTTATATTATTAATAATATGACTGATATTCTCATGATCACGTGCCCATGGTTCTCCCTCCTTCAACTCTTCCATGACAGATTCGGGCATATTATGAAAAACCGTATCGCGTAATTCCGGATAATCAAAACTCTGACTAGTGTGTAGATCAAACTGATATCCTTTATCTCGCAGCACATTCATCAGGACAGGCGAAATCTTCTGCTGCTGAAAACCATACCAGTATGGTGCATCAACACCATAAAACATTGACAGTAACCCCATTCTTGTTCGGTTACCGCCACTATAATGATTATCAAAAGTGAGTGATTTCTGAGAGAATTTCCATAAGTTAGGTGTTATTTCAGGGTCAAGTAAATCCCAGCGGAAAGACTCTGCAACAAGCATAATTATGTTCGGATATGTCGCTAATTGTTTTGTTTGAATCGTTTCCAACGGGTAATTTATCTTCCCTTGTGCCAGCCTTAATTTCTTAAGACCACTTTGTTCAACCCCCATTTTTTTGAAAAAACTATGTGCACTAGACTTCAGATGGAAAGGGATAACACTGGAGACGCGAATAAGGTCATCTTTACCCGTATAAACACTATAGGCATACACGCCTTCCTCTAAAGGTGCTACTAGTAACAAAGTCACTAATAAAGTTATATAGATACGCTTAGAGACTGTAATACTGTTTCTAGATGCTAGCTTACCGCATAACCACATTAAACCAAGCGTCAATATAATAATAGCGATGACTTCGAGAGCTATGGTCACTTTGGTAGACATCGTCGCACCAAGGGCCTCTATACCACCTGGTGTGATTATTAGGTTCCACACAAAGCCGTTAAAGTGATATTCATAAAGCGTATAAATCTCATAATCTGCATATAAGGCAAGAAATATTACTGATGTTAGTATCCAAGCTATATTCTTGCTTACTGACAGCCATTTTTTCTCATACTTCCTATTGAAAATAGCAATAAGCGCTATTAGCTTTGTTATCAATAAAGCTGGTAATAAATACAGTAATGCATAGATTGCTGAAGAGATAAATAAATATAGATGCAACCAGTCGCCATCCGTTCTTGCATATGGCCAGAACAGGCAAATGATCGAAAAAAGAATCAGATAACTGAGTGTAAAAAACAATCTAATTTGGCGTGTGTAATTAAGCATAATACCTGTCCATAAATACAGGCCGTCACAATAATGGACTTAGCTTAACGTGGTATTAAGAGGTGTTTGATATATTGAGGATAGAGGTGATATGACATACACGCTAGCAATTATCAGCCAGTTGTCGGCTTGTCGGTTATGGTGCCTGTAAACCTTACAGATAATAAAAAGCCAGGCCGTTATTTACATGGATGTAATATATGCCGATAACGCAGGATGCTGTTATCGGTGACCTACTTTGTTTGGCCCATCCCTAGAGCAAATCGCTACGCGATCTCCCTTCGGTCGTCCCTCATCGCTCCCGGCGATGTGGGCACTTGGCGCGTTCACCTGTCCAAGCCAAATCACCACCCAACCCTATAGGCAACAAAAAAGGCCACCCTCAATGAGGATGGCCTTTTCTGTTGTATTAAAGCCTGGCAGTGACCTACTTTCACATGGGAACTCCCACACTATCATCGGCGCTAAGTCGTTTCACTTCTGAGTTCGGGATGGGATCAGGTGGTGCCAACTCGCTATGGCCGCCAGGCATAACTGGTGTCGTCAGTGCTTACTGACGCTCGGAAATCGGTAACAAGTCTTTCTTGTAAAGTGTCTTCGCAACACCCCAAGTTCCCTTGGGGTTATATGGTCAAGCCTCACGGGCAATTAGTACTGGTTAGCTCCATACATTACTGCACTTCCACACCCAGCCTATCAACGTGGTAGTCTTCCACGGCCCTTTAGGGGATTAAATCCCAGTGAGAACTTATCTTGAG
>NZ_FOSH01000016.1 GCF_900114205.1 Methylophaga sulfidovorans | reverse complement strand
CCTTGATACCCATTATTAGACAGACGGTGAAACCTGACAGTATTGTCTATACCGATACTTGGCGCAGTTATAATGCGTTAGATGTAAGCGAATTTAAACACTATCGTATTAACCATAGTAAGCTTTTTGCCGATAAGCAAAATCATATCAATGGTATTGAGAATTTTTGGAATCAAGCTAAGCGCCACTTACGGCGATTTAACGGTATTCCAAAGGAGCATTTTCACTTGTTTTTGAAAGAGTGTGAGTGGCGATTTAATAACAGTGACCCAAAGAGTCAATTAAAACAATTAACTCAATGGGTTAAAGCGAATATGGGCTAGTTATCTGGATCAGCCCCTAAGTATATTTTAATCTGGTTTATTATTTGTATTGTACTTTAGTACAATTTATGTCGAAAAGGGGCGAGAATTCTATAGTAACTTACTAATTAATTTAGTTTTCTTCATTCCTAAATATCTTTGCGCTCATTCTCTCTGACTTATCCGCCCGTTTTTTCTTTTTACGTTCGTTCTTGTCCTTTAGGAGCTGGATTACCTCTTCCTTAGTTAGGTTTGGGTGTTTGGCGAGTAACGCGTCAACTTTGTCTTCACTGTTGGACATTGAGAGGCCTTGTTATGTGTATAGGTTGTTGATTACAGTTAAATGCTAATTTAAGCGTTAGCTAAAACTGCTCTAGAGTTGTAATGTTACGCCATGTTGTTTGAGCCAATCTTGTTCGCGTTGATATTCGGGGCAAAATGTTGCCACTAAGCGCCAAAATCCTTTGCCATGATTGTGGTGTTTGAGATGGCAGAGTTCGTGAATGATGAGGTAGTCAATGACCGATGATGGGGCTTGCATAATTTGCCAGTTATATTGAATATGACCGTGCTTGTCGCAGCTTCCCCAGCGGGCTTTGTAGGTTTTTATGGTGATGGATTTGGGGAGTAACCCTGTTATTTGGCTGAGTTCTTCGGTACGTTTGTTGAGATAACGTTCGGCTTGTTCTTTGTACCAGTCGATAATGGTTTGTCGGCGTGTTTTTTCGCTAATGCGATGCAGTCTGCCGGAGAGTGTGATGGTGTTATCGCTTAATATGACTTTGGGTGAGTCGCTTTTTTGTTGTAATTGCAAAGTGAATGCTTGGCCGAATAATAATAAGGTTTCGCCTTGTAGCCATTGGCGCTCTGGTTCGGGAGAGGGTTGTTTGGCAAGTTGTTGTTTTATCCAGTCGGTTTTTTCTTCAATCAGGGTATGAACGATATCCATCGGAAGTTTGGGCGGGATATGTAGAGATACACCTGTCGAGTTGACTTTGAGGGTAATGTTAATTCGTCTAGCGTGAGTGACGAGTTTGACTTTGAAGTCTTCGGTTGTGATGTGTGATGGTGGCATTGAGACTTTAGGTATTTGTTTTATAAAACAATGGCTATTGTACGTGAGGTTTTGAGACAATAGCAGGCTGATAGTAAAAAGTAGTTAAGCTAATATGACCTCAGTTGACCTTTCCCATGCCCATCGTTTGTCGGTTGCACCGATGCTCGATTGGACCGACCGTGATTTTCGTTATTTGTTACGTCTCATCTCTAAACATACTCTGCTTTATACCGAAATGGTGACCACGGGAGCGTTAATTCATGGTGATAGACAGCGCTTTCTAGCGCACAATGCAGCTGAATATCCGTTAGCGCTTCAATTGGGCGGTTCTGACCCTACGGCTTTGGCTGAATGCGCAAAGATGGGAGAGGATGCCGGTTACAGTGAAATTAACCTTAATGTAGGTTGCCCAAGTGACAGAGTTCAATCAGGTAGTTTTGGCGCTTGCCTGATGGCTGAGCCGGGTTTAGTGGCGGAAGGCGTAGCAGCGATGCAAAAAGCCGTGAATATCCCCGTCACTGTTAAAACACGATTGGGCATAGATGAGCAGGACAGTTATGAGTTTTTAACTAACTTCATTGATGCAGTGTCGGCAGCAGGCTGTAATATTTTTATTCTTCATGCGCGTAAGGCTTGGCTCAAAGGTTTAAGCCCGAAAGAAAATCGCGATGTGCCACCGCTGGATTATCAGCGTGTATATCAAATCAAAAAAGACTATCCACACTTACATATCGATATTAATGGTGGTATTCATAGTTTGCTGGAGGTGCAGCAGCATCTGCAATATGTTGATGGCACTATGTTGGGTAGGGCGATTTATAATGATCCGTACCTGCTTATCGAAGCAGATGAACGTATTTTTATGCAGCCCGCTGCTGACCAGCCAAGCAGACATGATGTCATTGAAGCGATGCTGCCTTATATTGCAGAGCGAATGCAGCAGGGACGGCCTTTGAAATCCATTACGCGTCATCTGCTGGGTCTATTTCAGGGCCAGCCTGGTGCCAGACGTTGGCGTCGACACTTAAGTGAGAACGCTCATTTAGCCGGTGCAGGCATTCACACTCTTCAGCAAGCTCTGAGCTTAGTCGAAAAAACTTAGTTTCTCAGGCCTGTACCTTTCTTCAATAGGTATAGGGCATAAGCGGTCAAAGCAGCGATAAACAGAACGATAATGCTAAAGGCTGCCATGATAGGAATGTCTGAAATACCCAGCATGCCGTAGCGAAAGGCATTAACCATATACAAAATGGGGTTCAACATTGAAATGTGCTGCCATACCTCTGGTAGTAAATCGATGGAATAGAACACGCCGCCCAGATACGTTAATGGGGTCAGAATGAAGGTTGGGATGATGGCTATTTCATCAAAGCTACGTGCATAAATGGCATTAATAAATCCTCCTAATGCAAATAAAACCGCACTCAGAAACACCATGCTGATGGTAATGAAAATATGTTCAACCGGCAGATGGGTGAAGAAAAGTGAAACCAGCGTGACGATAAGTCCGACACATAATCCGCGAGCTGTACCGCCAGCCACATAGCCAGCCAGAATCAAGTAATTTGGAATCGGTGCCACAATCAGTTCTTCAATATGATTTTGAAATTTAGCACTGAAGAAGGAAGAGGCAACATTTGAGTAGGCATTATTGATCACTGCCATCATGATAATACCGGGTACGATATATTCCATATAAGTGAAACCACCCATTTCACCAATCCGACTGCCTATAAGGTTGCCGAAAATGATGAAATACAGAGTCATAGTGATGGCTGGTGGCAAAATCGTCTGCGGCCATATTCTAAAAAAGCGGCGGATTTCGCGGTTTAGCAAAGTAGAAAATGCGACCCAGTGTCTTTGATGACGAGATGGTGTCATAGCTGTTACTCCGACTTCTCAACAAGATTGAGAAATAATTCTTCCAGACGATTCACTTTATTTTTCATACTGGTGACTTCGATACCTTTGCTAGTTAATTGCTCAAAAACACTGTTTAACGATTCACCACGATGGATCTCAATCTCTATGGTGGTGTTATCAATTTGCTGGTAATCAAATCCATCTAGCTCGAATGTGTCCAGCAAAGGCTTTTTGAGATCTAATACAAAGGTTTCTTTATCCAGGCGGTTAAGCAAAGATTTCATATCTGTATTTTCGATAATCTGACCTTTATCGATGATCGCAATATTACGACAAAGGCTCTCGGCTTCTTCCAGGTAGTGAGTGGTCAGAATAATGGTTGTGCCTTCGGCATTAATTTTTCTTAAAAACGTCCACATAGAACGCCTAAGCTCGATATCTACACCGGCAGTCGGTTCATCTAAAATCAACAATCGTGGATTGTGTACCAGTGCACGGGCAATCATCAGTCGGCGTTTCATACCGCCTGACAATGAACGAGAAGGGGTATCCCTTTTTTCCCATAATCCCAGCTGTTTGAGTAACTCATCTGCTCTGGGTTCAGCCTGGCTGGCGGGCATCCCATAATAGCCTGCCTGCGCGACTAGAATATGTTTGACCTGCTCAAAACCATTAAAGTTAAATTCTTGTGGTACCAGTCCGATATAGCTTTTAGCTTGTTCAGCATCACTATCCAGATCCGTATCAAAGACTTGAATCGAGCCAGTACTTTTTGTCACTAATGAAGTGATGACGCCGATGGTCGTTGATTTGCCTGCGCCATTAGGACCGAGCAAAGCAAAAAAATCGCCTTGTTCAACATCCAGGTTAATTTCTTTTAAAGCCTGCATGCCGTTACGGTAGGTTTTACTTAAATTCTTGATAGATAATGCTTTCACTGTCTCTCTCAAGCGTGATAAAGGTGGCTAGGTTATCATGCCAACAGCAAGATGAAAATTTGGAAAACAATGTTACGAAAATCAGCACCACAATCAATAGATGAATTAATGCTGCGTTGTCAGCAAATAACTGGAAAAAGCTTAGGACAGATTGCTCATGAATTGAACTGTGCTGTACCGGTAGATTTATTGAAAAATAAAGGTTGGGTTGGACAATTGTTAGAAGCTTATCTTGGTGCTGATGCGGGTAATCAGGCTGAACCCGACTTTATTTCCTTAGGCATTGAACTAAAAACATTACCGTTGAATGTCCATGGTGAGCCTAAAGAATCGACTTATGTTTGTACTGTGTCATTGAGTGAGTATGAAGCGCTGAAATGGCAGGACAGCTGGGTTAAACGGAAACTCTCACATGTCCTTTGGCTGCCAGTTGAAGCGGAGTCATCAATTCCTCTTGCTGAACGCTATATCGGCGCTGCTTGGTTATGGCAGCCAGATCAGATAGAAGAAGGTATTTTAAAAGCAGACTGGGAAGAGTTAATGGATCGGCTGGCATTGGGCGAACAGGCGGAGCTAACAGCAAGGGAAGGCCAGTATTTACAGATAAGACCGAAAGCGGCTCATAGTCGGGTGATGGCAAAAAGCTCGGATATTTCAGGCGAAACCATCTTGATGAATCCAAGAGGGTTTTACCTAAGAACAATTTTTACTAAGCAGTTGCTCGCGAAGGCGTTCATTTGATGGTAACGTTGCATAAAAAATTAATGGATTAATTTGTTTTACTCGGGAAAGTAGAAAGATATGCTGAACGCGTTAGTTATAGATAGCTCACCTTTGTTTTGTGAGCATATGATCGATTTATTAGAGTCTGCTGGTTTCAATGTCGAGACAGCAATGAATGGAGCTGATGGCTTAGGGAAGGCTGCAACAGCAAGATACCGTTTAGTCTGCTGCTCTGATAACTTGCCTGACTATGCCAGTAGTGAATTTTGTAGCCAGTTAAGAGCATTAAATGGTTATGATTTTGCCACCTTGCTGGTCTTAACAGAGCATGACAACTCTAAAATTCTCAAACAAGCTTTACTGGCTGGCGCCACCGATATTTTCAGCAAAAATGATATGGCTGAAATGGATACATATCTTTCTCGTCTGAGCCAGAGAGAGTCGCGACAATTAAGTGGCCGAGTTTTATTTATTGAAGATTCCCGAGTGTTACAAACCATTATCATCGACCTGTTAACTGATATGGGGCTTGATGTGGATGCTTATAACTATGCTGAGAGTGCATGGGAAGCATTTAAAGGTGGTGATTACGATTTAGTTATCACCGATATTATGCTTGAAGGCAGTATGAGCGGCATTACTTTGGTTCGTAAAATTCGTCGAATGCAGAGCGAATATAGCAATGTGCCGATTATCGCTACGTCAGGTTTTGACAATATGTCACGCAAGATTGAATTATTCCATCTCGGTGTCAACGATTACGTGTCAAAGCCGATTGTGCGTGAAGAGCTAAGACAACGCGTGTTTAACCATGTCACCAGCTATCAAACTACCCAAGAGCTTCGAACGCAACAAAAATCATTACACAGTCTGGCCATGCTGGATGAAACGACCGGATTGTTTAATCGCCATGCGTTGAGAGAGTTTGCGAGTAAATATTTCAGTGAAGCTTATCGCTTTAATCGTTGTTTATCTCTTGCCGTCATTGATATTGACCATTTGAAAGATATTAATGAGCGTTATGGCTTTGAGCATGGTGACCAGATGTTGTCTGAGTTGGGCTCTTGGATGAAACGTCATGTGCGTGACGTCGATCTTGTGGCTAGATGGGCAGGAGATGAGTTGGTTCTTTTATTGCCAGAGTGCGACCTGGCTTCAGCCAACAATATGATGGAACGGATGGTTCAGCGTCTTAGTAAGTTAAAGCCTGCCAATCTGGAAGTGACGGTGAGTATTGGTATTGCTCAATTACGACAAGAAGACAATGATAATCTCAATAGCTTATTCGAGTTAGCCGATAAGGCTATGTATCAGGCTAAAATGGCGGGTCGAAATTGTGTCAGACTGTATATTGAGCCTGAGGCCGTGCCAGAATTTAGCAATAATGATTAGCCGTAACGCTGCTTAAATTGTTCACAAGCGGCTTTATCCAACATGAAGATGCCGTGACCACCGTTTTCTAATTCAAGCCAAGTAAAAGCGATAGCTGGCCATTTATCATCGACAGCTAAATCAGTATTACCAACTTCGACAAATAATAAGCCTTGGTCGGTCATGTGCTCTGCGGCTCCCAACAGGATTTTTTCTACTAAAGCCAGCCCATTATCATCTGCTTCCAGAGCACCTGCTGGTTCGTGTCTGTACTCCTCTGGAATAGAAGCCATTTCATCAGCGCCGACGTAGGGAGGGTTACTCACTATCAAGTCGAATTTTTGATCAACTGGAAAAGCTTGCCAGATATCTGATTGAAGCAGATGTAAGTGTTCTTCTAATCCATGTTTTTTGCGGTTTATTTCTGCTACAGCAAGGGCATCCGTACTGATATCACTCGCTGTTACTTCCGCTTGTTCAAAAGCCATCGCTAAGGCGATGGCAATACAACCACTACCTGTACACATATCTAAAATAGTGAATACAGAGTCAGGTTCAGTAAGCCAAGGCTGGAATTGTGTTTCGATTAGCTCAGCAAAAGGGGAACGGGGGATTAGAACACGTTCATCAACGAAAAACGGTAAACCAGCAAACCAGGCTTCATTAGTCAGGTATGGTAATGGAATACGTTTTTCAACGCGTTTTTCGATGGCAATAAGCAATGCACGCTTTTCGTCTTGTGTCAGCCTGGCATCTAAAAAGATTTCAGGCAATGCATTGACTGGTAAGTGTAAAACACTGAGTAATAACTGCGATGCTTCGTTAAAAGCGTCTTCATTACCATGACCAAAAAACAATCCCGCTTCATTGAAGCGGGATGTAGACCATCGTAAAAAATCACGAAAAGTATTTAATTCAGATTGAACAGCCAGGTAATCAATCATACGTTTTGTGTGATATCAACAAAGTGACCAGCGATTGCAGCTGCGGCAGCCATGGCTGGACTAACTAAATGTGTTCTACCACCTTGGCCCTGACGTCCTTCAAAGTTACGGTTTGAAGTCGATGCACAGTGTTCACCTGCTTCCAGACGATCCGCATTCATGGCCAGGCACATTGAGCAGCCAGGATCTCGCCATTCAAACCCCGCTTCGATAAAGATTTTATCTAAACCTTCTTGTTCAGCTTGTTGTTTGACTAACCCTGAACCTGGGACAACCATGGCTTGCTTAACGCTGGCGGCAACTTTTCCACCTTGGATAGCTTCAGCTGCCTCACGTAAGTCTTCGATACGTGAATTTGTACAAGAGCCAATAAATACACGGTCCAGGTAGATATCCGTAATCGCTTGGTTGGCTTGCAAGCCCATATATTTAAGCGCTTTTTCCATACCATTGCGTTTTACTGCATCTGATTCTCTGACAGGGTCTGGAATAGCTGAGTCAACCGAGACAACCATTTCCGGTGACGTGCCCCAAGTGACTTGAGGTTTGATATCTTCTGCTTTAAGTACAACGACTTTATCAAAATGAGCGTCATCGTCAGAATGTAATTCACGCCATGCTTTAACCGCTTTATCCCAGTTTTCACCGGATGGTGAGAAAGGACGATCTTTCAAATAGTTAATGGTGGTATCATCAACCGCAATCATACCTGCACGAGCACCGGCCTCTATGGTCATATTACAGACGGTCATTCGACCTTCCATACTCAAGTCCTGAATCGCTTCACCGGCAAACTCTATGGCGTAGCCTGTACCACCTGCAGTGCCAATTTCACCGATGATGGCAAGAACGATATCTTTTGCAGTAATACCCGGTTTAACCTGACCCTCAACGCGCACCTGCATGTTTTTGGATTTGCGTTGAATAAGGCATTGGGTTGCCATGACATGCTCAACTTCCGATGTGCCGATACCAAAGGCGAGGGCACCGAAAGCGCCATGAGTAGACGTATGCGAATCACCACAAACGACAGTCATTCCAGGCAGCGTAGCACCTTGCTCTGGTCCGACAACATGCACAATACCTTGTCGTAAATCATTTAATCCAAATTCGGTAATACCAAATTCGACGCAATTACTATCAAGCGTATCAACTTGCAAACGTGAAATCGGATCAGCAATACCTTGCTCACGATGTGAGGTCGGGACGTTATGATCCGGTGTCGCCAAAATAGAGTTTAGCCGATAAGGCTTGCGGTCAGCTAAACGAAGCCCTTCAAATGCTTGGGGGGATGTCACTTCATGAACAAGATGACGATCGATATACAGTAAAGCTGTAGTGCCATCTGACTCAGATCGAACGACATGTTGATCCCAAAGCTTATCGTAAAGTGTTTTTGCTGACATATCTCTTCAAAACCGATTAGTGAGTTATAAGTATCACAATATTATACCGTGTCAGCGATATAAGCTCTATCAGAACTATAGACATAAAAAAAACGGGCAACCCGAAAGTTGCCCGTTTTATTTTACTGCTAAGGAAAAGTGATTATTCCATATTAGCGTGTCTGTATCGCATTTCTTCCTCAGGAATACCTTTCTCATGGATAAGATGAGAAACGATAGACTCCAAGAAAATCAATGTCGATAATTCAAACATAGTACCCATAGGCATGCCCTTAGTAGGAGCAAAGCTATCATCGTTACCAATTTGAATTGTTTTGTCCGCTATATCACCAATCGTTGAACTTGCTTTAGAGCAGATTAATACTACTTTAGCTTTCTCTGACTTAGCTTTGTTCGCGAATGAAACCAACTGAGTTGTTTCACCTGAACCCGAGATAACGATTAATAAATCGCCTTCGCGGATGCTTGGTGTGCTGATTTCACCTTGAACGTATACGGTGTAACCACTATGCATCAACCTCATACCCAGGAAGTTACCAACAAGACGTGAACGTCCGGCACCAGTAATGAAGATGCGTTTAGCATCATCACACATAGCAACGAATTCAGCTTCAAGAGAACTGTCAGTAGCCCCTAAAATATCAGTGATTTTGTTTACAACTAGATCACGATGCATTGTCATTTTTCTAATCCTTATGCTGCGTCAACTAATGCACGCAGTTCTTTTGCAGATTCAGCTGGAGATGGAGCGCCGTAGATAGCCGCACCAACAACAACGATGTCAGCACCAGCTTGTACTGTGCTTTGGATTGTATCTTTGTTGATACCACCAGCAACAGAAACTTTAACGTTCAGACCTAAACCAGCGATGGTTTTCAGATCTTCAAAAGGTGTTTGACCAGCAGCTTGTGCGTCAAGACCAGTGTGAACACCGATGATGTGCGCGCCGTTAGCAGCAGCTTCTTTAGCAACAGCCGCTTTATCTTCAACACCGATTAAATCGATTTGAGCTTCAGCGTTGTTAGCGTTAGCAGCTTTGATAACACCTTTCATTGTAGCCATGTCAGAAGCACCTAAAACTGTAGTGATGTCACCACCAGCTTCAAAGAAAGGAGTTGCTTCGTATTCACCAGCGTCCATTGTTTTCAGGTCAACCAGAATTTTTTTGTCTGGGTGAGCTGCTTTCAATGCTTTAACCAGTTTCAGACCATTGTATTTAATACAAGGTGTACCGATTTCAAGGATATCGACATATGGCGCTACTTGTTCAGCCAGAGCCATTGTTGCATCAAAGTCCAATGAGTCAAGAGCCATTTGGATTTCAGCCATGTTATATACTCCTAATTTATAGTAAAAATTATTGTTATCACGCTTGCTTAGGTGAAGCGGGACTATATGCATAAATCAGTGACAAGTCAATTTCACTGACCCTGCTGCATTCGTGCTCACTCACAAATGGAGTGAGCTGAATACGGGGAAATTTAATTCTGATGAATTAGCTTTCCAGTTCTGCAAGACGGTTAGCCAGCAACTCTTCAAGGGTTTCAAGCGCTTTAGCAAAACCATCAATACCTTCTTGTAATTTTTCAGTTGCCATCGGATCAGCAGCATGCATTGCTTTGAAGGTTTCTTCTGTCATGTCGATGCGTTCAACATCTGATGCTTTAGCATCTTCAAGATTTAATTTACGTGGTAAATCACCTTCAGTTGAGTGTAATTCGTCCAGTAATGCAGGAGAAATAGTCAGAAGGTCAACACCTGCTAATTCAGTGATTTCACCAACGTTACGGAAGCTTGCGCCCATTACTTCAGTTTCTAAACCAAACTTCTTGAAGTAGTTATAGATTTGAGTAACAGAAACAACACCTGGATCTTCAGCTGGTGCGTAAGAATCACGACCAGTGTCTTTTTTGTACCAGTCAAGAATACGGCCAACGAAAGGTGAAATCAGTTGGATACCATTCTCACCACAAGCAACAGCTTGGTGCAGACCAAATACCAGAGTCAGGTTTGTGTGAATACCTTCTTGTTCCAGTACTTTAGCAGCCATAACACCTTCCCAGGTTGCTGCGATTTTGATCAGGATACGTTCGCGTGAAACACCCGCTGCTTCGTATTGAGCAATCAGGTCACGGCCTTTTGCAATAGTAGCTTCAGTGTCAAAAGACAGACGAGCATCAACTTCTGTAGATACACGACCTGGAACGATATCCAGAATTTTCAGACCGAAAGAAACTGCTAAACGATCAAATGCAAGTGAAACCACTTCTGACGCAGGCGCATCAGCACCTAATGTTTCACGAGCCGCTTTCAACGTATCATCAACAATACCTTGGTATTGTGGCATTTGAGCTGCAGCAGTAATCAGTGAAGGGTTAGTTGTAGCATCACGAGGTGTAAATTTTTCGATAGCTTGAATATCACCAGTGTCGGCGACAACAACGGTCATTTCCTTAAGCTGATCAAGTAAAGTAGCCATGTTTCGTACCTTCAATTTTTAAGTTAAAAATTAACAGTCATCGTATAGAACGCTGACTGTATGGTTGATTTTATTGATTATTATGTTGGCAAAGCCGGGCAATCCCGGCTTTTCCATAAATCTGGGTGTATAGGGTTTGTTTTAACCTTTGCTTTGAATATAACGTTCAACACCTGTCATTGGTTTTGCTTGTGCTTTGTTACGGATATATTGTTCAACACCAGTTACAACTTTTACAGATGTCGTTTTATTTCTAATATATTTTTCGACACCAGTCAGTTTTGAACCACTATTTGCTTGGTTTCTGATATAGCGTTCAACACCTGTCAATCCATCGTTTGTTGTTTTTGCTGCTGGGCTTGTTGGCTTAGCACTGCTTGTCGGTGCAGGACTCGTATGACTAGCAGGACTTGATGAAAACAGGCTTTTAAAAAATCCACAAACTGATGCAAAGAAACCTTTATCACTCATAATATTATACCCCTGTTACATTTTAACCCCATCTGCCCAACATAACGAGGTTGGTGCAACGGGTAAATTACTATTTTAGATTAATCGTGGCAAGTCGGGAGAACTCGGGCGGAAATGCCAGAAGTCGACAAGCAATAGGATTAATCCATTTGAATTTGAGATTGGTTAATTAAAATAATTATTATCAATAACCAATGGCCACTATCTTACCTCATTATTTAAATTAATAAATTAATCAGGTGAGCATGAAAAAAAACGAGCGGTCATCGACCACTCGTTTTATTTTCTACTTTTGCAAAGCTATTGCTTATGCTGCGTCAACTAAAGCACGTAATTCTTTAGCTGATTCAGCTGGAGAATCTGCACCGTAGATTGCTGCACCAACAACAACGATTGTCGCGCCAGCGCGAACAGTGTCTTGAATAGTGTTTTTGTTCAGACCACCAGCAACAGAGATACGTACACCTAAGTTTAAGCTAGCGATATCTTTCAGATCAGCAAAAGGTGTTTGACCAGCTGCTTGTGCGTCAAGACCAGTGTGAACACCGATGATTTGAGCACCGTTACGAGCAGCTTCAGTAGCTACTGCTTTTTTGTCTTTAACACTGATTAAGTCGATTTGAGCTTCAGCGTTGTTAGCATTAGCTGCTTTGATTACGCCGCCCATTGTCGCTTTATCAGAAACACCTAATACTGTACAGATATCCGCACCTGCTTCGTAGAATGGAGTTGCTTCGTATTCACCAGCGTCCATTGTTTTCAGGTCAACCAGGATCAGGTTGTTAGGGAATTTGCTTTTCAGTGCAGTAACCAGTTCAAGACCGTTGTACTTGATGCAAGGTGTACCAATTTCTAAGATATCGACGTAAGGAGCAACTTGCTCTGCAAGCGCGATTGTTTGATCGAAATCCAGAGAATCCAGTGCCATTTGAATAAGTGCTTTTGCCATGCTGACATGCTCCTAATTAATTTAATTTATGAGTTATTACGTTGAAAATACGCTCGCAGACTATAAAGCAGATCAACAGATGCTGTCAATTTTTGACTCAATCTCGACATTTATCATCATTTTTATCACTAGACACAATGATTTGCAGTATGCGACTCTCTGTGACCAGATTGTATAGTTGCGAGGATATATTTTGAATACAGAATCTGCGGTCAGTTTAGATAATGTGGCTGGTTTGATAATCGATATGGATGGTGTGCTCTGGCATGGCAACAAATCAATGCCAGGCTTGGAAGATTTTTTTCAATTGCTCAGAAATCAGAAGATTCCTTTTGTCTTGGCAACCAATAACGCCAGTTTGACTCAGCAGCAATATATCGAAAAGTTGTCATCGATGAATATTCAGGTGACTGCCGAGGAAATCCTTACTTCCAGTATGGCCACAGTCAGTTATTTGTGTGAACACTTACCCGGTGATAAAAAACGTGTATTTGTTATTGGCGAAGATGGATTAAAACAACCTTTATTAGAAAATGGCTTTGTACTTACCGATCTATACGAAGTCGATCAAACTGAAAAAGGAATCACTGGTCGAACGGCAGATATTGTTGTATCCGGATTGGATCGCAAATTAACCTGGGATAAATTAGCAACTGCGACATTAAATATTAATGCGGGTGCGACGTTTTATGCGACAAATTCAGATTCTACTCTTCCCACTGAGCTTGGTGAAGTGATGGGCAATGGTGGTGTCTTAGCAGCATTGGAGTCTGTCACCGGTGTGAAACCCATATCTATCGGTAAGCCCGAGCCTATCCTGTATGAACAGGCGTTAAAAATTCTAGGTACGACAAAAGAGACAACCATTGCGATTGGTGATCGTCTTAATACCGATATTCTGGGTGCAGTTAATGCGGGTATTCGTAGTGTGCTGGTTTTAACCGGTGTGTCTTCGGCTGAGGATGTGCAAAAAGTGGATTATGAGCCTACATGGATTTTGGATGATCTGGCGGCATTAACCAAGGCCTTGAAAAATTAAAGAAAACAAAAAAAGGAAGTGAGAGATGAAAAAATTGATTAATAGTGTGGAAAGTGTTCTTGAAGAGAGTTTGAATGGTTTTGCCAGAGCGCATAGCAATATTATTCAATTCAATCATCAACCCAATTATGTTAGTCGAAAAAATAAGTCTGAAAATAAAGTGGCGTTAATTTCTGGTGGTGGTGCTGGTCATGAACCGTTGCATACTGGACTGGTAGGGAAAGGTATGTTGGATGCGGCTTGTCCTGGACAAGTTTTTACATCTCCAACACCTGACCAAATGCTGATGGCGGCACAAGCTGTTGAAAATGGTGCTGGCGTGTTGTTTATTGTTAAAAACTATGCCGGTGACGTGATGAATTTTGAAATTGCGGCTGAGATGCTGGATTGCCCGCATGAAACTGTTCTGGTGAATGATGATGTGTCTTTGCCCAAAGATCATAGTACCGGCCGTCGTGGTGTTGCAGGGACATTAATTGTAGAAAAAATTGTGGGCGCCGCCGCAGAAGCTGGAGCAGATTTAGCAACTTGTAAACAGCTTGGAGATAAGGTGGTGAATTCAACCGCTTCAATGGGAGTGGCTCTGACCAGTTGTACTGTGCCTGCTTTGGGACAGCCTACCTTTGATATCTCTGATAATGAAGTTGAGATGGGTGTTGGCATTCATGGTGAGCGCGGACGAGAAGTAATGAGTCTGACCACAGCGGATGAGCTTGTGCAGATACTTGCTAAGGCAATTGATGAGGATTTAAAGCCTGCGAAAGAACAATGCGCTTTACTACATATCAATGGCTTTGGTGCCACACCGTTGATGGAGCTATATTTGGTCTATGATTCAGCTGCTCAGTTTTTTGAAGAACGTGGTATCAAAATTGTTCGTTCACTAGTAGGGAACTACACCACATCACTGGATATGGCAGGCTGCTCTATTACATTAACGTTGATGGATGACGAAATGCTGCAGTATTGGGATGCGCCTGTACATACTGCAGCATTACGTTGGGGAATTTAATTTTCGCTTAGCTGGTCAGCAATGACACAAAGAATTAACTGCGAAGTGCGTGCGCCTGCATCTATGTGACCGCGGGCGCGTTCACCCAAAAATGATGCCCTTCCTTTTGTTGCCAGCATGTCTTTGGTTGATTGCATACCTTGTGTAGCGGCTGCCTTGATATTAGCCAATACCGTGGCTTTATCTGAGTTTTGTTCAGCATCACTTTGCAACGATTGCATGACTGGAATGAGAGTATCCAGCATGGTTTTTTCACCAATATCGGCTTTGCCCCGGGCTTTGATTGACTCAACGCCCGCTGCGTATATAGCAGTGATTCCTGCCAGATCAATGTCTTGCTCTTTGGCTTCTTTACCCATACTGACAAACATGGAGCCCAGTAACGAGCCTGAGGCGCCTCCCATGGTTGACATTAGTGTCATGCCTATTTTCATGAATGCTGCTGACCAATCCAGTTGCACCAATTCATCATTCAGCTTGCTCAACGCTTCAAGTCCGCGTATCAGGTTAGTGACATGGTCACCATCACCAATCGCTCGATCCAGTGCAGAAATTTCTTCTTCATTGTTAAGTATTTCAGCTTGAATCGCTGCGATGAGTGGTGGGAGAAAAGTTGTATCAGTCATGTTTTGGCCAGTGAATTTATTGCAGAGCATAAAACTACTGAATCCATAGCCTTAGGTCAACTGACAACAATAGCTACAATAGTTTTACGTTTGCTTAGGAGGCAAAGGGTGGATAGGGGGAATAATATCGGCGTTCAATAATAAACGTCCATATACAACACCTCGCAGCGTAATCATTTTGTCTGCGATCATGTTCAGGCGATTGGCCGGGCCTTGTACCAGAATGACAGATAGTGTGTTGGTATGGGTCAAGTTGACATTCAGATTACTGATAACTTCATCAATATATTCATATTGAAGATCGTGAAGACGTTTTTGCAGGCCGGGTACTGAGTGGTTATAAACCAGATTAACGGTGCCAGTCATCACGGTATCGCCTTGTTGGGCACGGTGTTCATTGATTTGTAAATTAATCATGTCACAAATTGCTTGGGAGCGACTTTCAAATCCCCGTTTACTGACCATTTCATCCAAACCTTCCAGCAGACTTTCAGGTAATGAGATGCTGATACGACTGACTTTTTCTTTACTCATACGAACTCCCGAAGCTTGTCACCATTATTGCCTAGACGGATAAGACTATCACCCCAGCGTTAAACTGAGGTGATGTCCTGTTTTTCCTAGAATAAGTGACTGTAACGCTCAACTTCCCATGCGCTGACGACAGTATGATATTCATTCCATTCAGCTTGTTTATAACGAATGAATTCATTTCTCAACTCACTACCCAGTACTTCTTCTACAAATGGATCGGCAGCGAATGCCTGAATAGCTTCGTCCAAAGTTCTGGGTAAAAACTGAATTCCCAACTCCTCACGTTCCGCTTCTGTTAACTCATACAGATTACGTTCCTGAGGTTTACCAGGATCAAGGCCTTCTTTAATACCTTCCAATCCAGCTGCTAGAACTAACGCGGCTGCAAGATACGGATTAACAGCGCCATCGGCATTACGTGACTCACAGCGACCACCACCCATTGGTACACGAACTGAGTTGGTGCGGTTATTAGAACCAAAAGAGTTAAATACCGGCGCCCAGGTGAAATAAGGCATATCACCTTGGCGAACCAGTCGTTTATATGAGTTTACGGTTGGTGCGAATACTGCACATAAAGCAGGACCATGTTTTAAAACGCCAGCGATGAATTGATAACCTAATTTAGTTAAACCTAAGCCATGCTCATCTTCTTCAGGTTTGCACTGGAACAGATTGGCTCCTGTTTCCAGATCATAAAGCGACATATTAAAGTGAGCACCCGTCCCAGTTTTATTTGAGAAAGGTTTAGGCATGAATGTAGCTAACAGATCTTCCTGTTTGGCATATTCTTTTGCCATCATTTTCAAAAAGGTGAAGCGATCGCAGCTGGTAACGGCATCTGCGTAGTTAAAGTCAAACTCGAACTGAGCATTGGCATCTTCATGATCGAAGGAATAGAGGCCCCAACCCAGATCATCAATGCTGGTGGCCATTTTGTCTAACCAGCTGAAGTTACTTAAAAAAGCACGGGTGTCATAACAGGGCTTTTTCAATTTATCATCAGGGTCAGGTACGGACAGGGTGCCGTCGGCATTTTTTTTCACCAGATAAACTTCTGCTTCAATACCGAGATTCATGCCATAACCGAGCTCTTTTGCTTGTTCCAGTACAGATTTGAGTAGAACTCGTGTGCTGAGCATATACGGTTTTTTGTATAAGGTATTATCAGCTGGCATCCAGGCAATTTCAGGCTGCCATGGCATTTGTATGATGTGATCCAGATCTGGTACAGAGGCAATTTCATCATCATTTGGTTGTTGTCCCAAACCATCAACAGCATAACCAGTATAAAGTTCTGAGCCATGCGCCATATGGTGTAAATGCGAGAGCGGGACGACTTTACCTTTAGGCACACCATGGATATCGACATAAGTACCCATGCAATATTTCACGCCTTTGCTTTTTAGCTCTTCTTGTATTTTTTTGATTTCGTCATCAGTTTTGATGTTAATCATGAGATTACCCTTCTTTGGTTAATGATTTATAAAAGAGACTGGTGGTAGCTTTGATCAAGCGGCGGTTGTTCCTTAATTGCTCTCATCACCAGTTGAGATAAGTCTTCACACATCCATGAAAAAAGTGCTTCACCATCAGCTTTTGTTGCTGCAGATGGTTTACCTGTCACGCCATTTAAACTGGTGCGATTGACAGGATGGCTAAACACGCAGCCATCAGTTCGGTCCGGATCGTCAGCGTCGAGTAATTTATCTTCACGCACTAACTCCGGATGTAAGGCCATCATCAAGGCTGTTTCGGCTTGATTGGCATGCCAGTCTTCAGCATCGTCGTGATGGGCTTTGCGGACTCGCTCCGAAATTTGAGCGGTATGTACTAAGCCAATCATTAAGTCGTCATGACGCGCTCTGAGCATTTCCAAGGCACAACGAAGTGGGGCAGCATTGGTCACATGACCGTTGATAAGTAATAGTCGTTTGATACCAGAAGAAGCCACCCAGTCACCGATATCGGAAATAACATCAATTAATGTTTTGGGATTCAAAGCCATCGTGCCTGGCCACCTTTTGGAGTGACCGATAGAGCAGCCATAGGGCTGGGTCGGTAATAAAATAACCGGTGTTTGTTTCGCCACTTCTTTGCATAAGGTGTCAGCAATGGCCGAGTCCATACCACAGCCCATATGTGGCCCGTGCTGTTCGGTAGCTCCTACCGGAAGTAAAGCGGTATCAACACCGTTTTTAACTGCTGTAGCGACTTCTTCCCAAGTCATTTGTGCTAATTCATACATTAGAAAACGCTCCCAACTTCATCATTTACAGGCACCATGCGCACAAGGTTCAGGTGATCTTCATCATCATCCTGCTTAGGAGGGTGAATCAGTTCTTCCAGACGCTTCTTGGTAGCAATAAACTCGGGGGATAAAAATTGTTCCGGATGACGTGGCTGAGGCACAGCCACTTCGATGACTTCCTGTACTTCACCCGGATTCGCTTTCAGCACCAGAATGCGATCCGCCAGATAAATGGCTTCATCTAAATCGTGGGTGATAAAAAACACCGTGACATCGATGTTTTTCCAAATCTCCATCAGGTATGCCTGCATTTTGCTACGAGTTTGTGCATCAAGTGCACCAAAGGGCTCATCCATCAACAGCACTTTGGGTTTATTGGCTAATGCTCTGGCAATGGCCACCCGTTGTTTCATACCGCCAGAGAGTTGATGTGGATAGCTGTTTTCAAAGCGTGACAAGCCAATTAACTCGATCCATTGTCTGGCTTCCGCTTCTGCCGTGCCTTTGTCATAGCCAGACTCAATCAGACCAAACATAATGTTTTTCTTGACGGTTAGCCATGGGAACAAGGTGTAACCCTGGAATACCATGCCTCGCTCTGGCCCCGGTTTATCGACGACTTTGCCATCCAGTTTGACTTCACCTTCGGTGGCTTGCTCAAGGCCAGCCAGAATGCGAATCAGGGTGGATTTACCACAGCCTGATGGTCCGATCACGCAGACAAATTCACGTTTATGGATAGTCAGGTTAATGTCTTTCAGGGCGGTAACAGTCCCATGTCGGCTTTGGAATGTTTTGCTTAATCCAGCAACTTCCATCGTCACCGGACGCTTTTTGATGCGGGCAAAACGATCTCGAACAGCATCAGACTGAACGCGATAATCGGGTAAGGTTGATTCACTCATATCGTGCTCCTAATTCGCTTTTTGCCAAGGGAAAAGACGACGTCCAAACCAGGCAAGTAATAAGTCAATGGTCAGGCCTAAAATGCCGATCATCATGATGGCAGCGAAGACATTGTCGAAGTTTTTGTAACGTGCCTGTTGGGTGATAAACCAGGTGATGCCTGAGCTGGTACCAATCAATTCGGCCACAATCAGATAGGTCCATGCCCAGCCAAGCAGAATGCGAGTATCACGGTATAGATCTGGCAAAATCCCCGGTAGAACGATACGAAATAGCATGGAGCGATTGTTGGCTCCCAAGGTTTGACCTGCTTCGAGTAAAGCTGGGTCCAGCTTACGGGTGGTATTCGCTACGATGAGTACTTGCTGAAAAAAGGTACCGATAAAAATGATGGCAATTTTTGGGGCCTGGTATATGCCCAGAACAGCGACTGCCAACGCACCAAAGGCTGGTGCTGGAAGGTAGCGAAAGAATTCAATAAAAGGCTCGAATAGGCGAGAGAAGAAGTCATAGGTACCAGCTAATACGCCTAGCGGAATGCCAATGATCGATGATAAAAGGAAGCCATAAAAAATAACCTGAATACTGCTCCAAAGACTTTCATGTAACCAAAGCTCACTGCTACGTTTAGGTTCGGTGGTAAATGACGTATAGAAAGCAGTTAGTACCTCATGTGGCGCAGGCAGATAAATTGGGTTGGCAGGTATACCTTCAGGTGTGGCTTTACCTGCTGCAGACGCTTTGTCACTTTCTGCATTAAAAACTGTTTTATTAACCAACATACCTTCACGAAAGTAGTTCACAGAGCCGGGCGAAGTGATTTCTACTTCCGGATGCCAGATAAACGGTACATAACTGACCAGACACCAGAGAAGAATTGGTAATACAAAACTGCTAATAGTCACTAATTGTCGACTACGCGGTTCAAGCGGTTTATTAACTGAAAAGAGTGACATAAACAGTACCTTTGCTATTTTCAGACAACACGATCCCCTGCCTGTAAATGACATAAAAAATCAGGAGGAGAGAGGTACCGACAGAAATGCCGGTACCCGTTAACGTATTACTCGCCTAGTAAAAGGGAGGGATCAATATAATTTTCGACAGTCTGCTTATCTGCATAAACTTTATTGTCGACATTAAACTTGTCGGCAATTTCAGTTGAACCATACAAAGAACCGAAACCATCCGCTTTTTTCATAAAGGCCTGCGCCTCTTCTTTGGTCAAAATCTTTGTTCCATCAATAAAGGCTTTATAAACTTCTGGTTCAACACCAACCCGTGCGGCCATAATGCTGATCGCATCATCACGTGTTTTAGGATCATTTAAGTAATCAACCGCCATATACCAGGCATCGATAACTTTTTTCCACTCATCTTTGTGGGCCGCTAAGCTTGATGGTGATACTGCGAGTACATCATAAATAAGGCCGGGTTCATCGGCACTGGTGTAGATAGGTTTTGAGCCTGGAACAAGTTGCAAAGCCTGGCCCGAACTTGGTTGCCATGCACCAACAGCATCGACCTGACCTGAAGCCAATACTTGCGGTGTTTCATTGGTGGGGACATTGACTAATTCAACATCACTTTCAGTCATACCCGCTTTTTCTAAACCATTCAGTAATAATAAGTGATCAACAAAACCCAGTTCGACACCTACTTTTTTACCTTTCAGATCAGTGATGGAATTGATGCCAGGCGCGCCGACAATCATATCGTTACCATTACTGTAGTCATTAATCAGGATCATCACGTTTTGTGCGCCGGTAGCCCCCGTTACCAAAGCATCGCCATTAGTCATAGTAACTGCATCTAACTGGCCCGCAGCAAAGGCATCCATACTGGCAACGTAATCAAACCATTCAAATTGTACATCCACACCCACTTTCTCAAACATGTGTTTTTCGATAGCAATTTCCCAGGCAACCCAGCCTGGCCAGTCGCTGTAGCCTATCTTAAGTGGTTCAGCACTGGCATTACCAGCGAGTAATAAGCCTGCGAAAACAGATAGAAACAATCTTTTTTTCATTTTTAGATACCCCAGTTAGTATTACGATTTACCAATTTGGTAATACTGATGTCTGCAGTAACTATGCCAGCAGAGCTTGGTTACTGACTTTCTAAAGAAAAGTTGGTGAAAAATAATGAGAAAGACTTAATTGAAAGCAGTGATAGTCAGTCTTTTCAGCAGTTTCAAAGACTTAGATCTAGATGGTGGAAATAAAAAAGTGTTGTGTTATCGACTATACAGAAAGGACGTGATAGTTGATTTTAGTGCACTAAAAAGCACCGTTTATTTTTAAAAAGCCCCAAAAGTGCGCAGTGAATTTTAAAACAGCAGAAGTGAGCAAAAGCGTTTTAGGGGGGGGGGGCGGATCGATAGTGTAAATAAAAAAAGACAGATATAAAAAAAGCCCCAACCCGAAGGTTGAGGCCTTTTTAATAAGCTTTGAATCAATTCTAATGAATTGTTTCAGATTAGCTTACCAGCTGATGAAACCACCAACAGATAGAACGTCAACATCTGCATCAGAAGTTGCTGAGCTGTGATACTCTGTTTCCATCTTAGAATATTCAGCAACCAGTTTCAGGTTAGCCGTTACATCATGGTAGATACCGATTGTAGTCATTGAGTTTGTGTCGATATCTTCGGTGTTTCCACGGTCAAGTGTTGATTCACCGTATGATGCTGCAACGAATGTTTGACCAGCAAAACGGTAACCTAACTGTGCATAGTAACCATCTCCGTCAACAGCCTTTCCGTTAGCATCTGCTGCACCAAGACCTAGTCCACCAATACCTTGACCTTTACTGTCGTAATATGATGCAACCGCTTCAATACCACCAAAGATTAATTGACCACCAACAGTATATGCATCAGATCTTTCTGAGCCAGCTGCTGTTGAATATTTAATTTTTTGAGTCATACCATCTAACCACAGTTTCATAGAACCGCCGTCAAATGCTGTTGCATAGCTTAAAGATGCTTCATAACGAGGATCTTTTTCACTATCGTCGCCTACAGTTCCTAATAAGCCTTCACCGTCTACTACAGCGACAGCAGCTTTAAAGCCGTTCATATCAGGAGTGGTATAACGGATTTGTGAACGCCAGTTAGCATAGTCATAACCCCAACCAATACGACCTAAAGACGTTGTACCTGTGTTTTGGTTACCTGCAGCTGTCTGACCAGTCGCACCCACACCGTATAGAGTTTGGTCTAACAGGATGTTATTTGCCGAATAAAGACCTAGGCCTTTACCTAACATGATTTGACCAAATGAACCGTCAACAGTAGCATACGCTTCACGTTGTTCCATTGCGTTATTACCATTAACATAGCTACCATTGTTAGTTGATGGTGAGATAGAAACACGTGCTGCCACTTTAAGACCATTGATTTCAGGCATTGCTACATTGAAACCAAAGAATGTAGGTAACAGGCCGTTAGCTACTTGTTGGTTATCTTGACCACCACCAGCGTTATTTTGATCGCTAGCGATAAAGAATTGGTTGATGTTACCGTCAACGCTGAATTCGTAGCCGTTTTCACCACCGACAACGATTGTCGCGTTAGCTGCACCAGCAGCTGTCAAGGCTGCTGCACCGACTAATGTAGCCAGTGTTGATTTTTTTAATAATTTCATTCTGTTTCACCTTCTAATTGTTAACAGATTACTTTAAGTCTCTCTCGTAACCGGAGTTTGTCTCGGTTGTTAGCTATTTTGCATATAAAAAAATCTATTGCAACACTTTTACAACAATTTTTTTAAATTTGACGAGAAAATCACATTTTTGTGTTTTTTTTACCACATATTTTTGAATATCTGTTATCGGAAGTGTTGATAAATTAGGATATAAGGATATACGAGTACGGCGATAATTTGCTGTGGAAATTATGCAACAAAAATGACAGGCAATAAAAAACCCAGCTTCTTTTCAGAAGTCTGGGTTCTTTAAAATCCATGGTGGCTCGACCTGGAATCGAACCAGGGACACAGGGATTTTCAATCCCTTGCTCTACCAACTGAGCTATCGAGCCGATAAGGGTGCGTATTAAACCTTCTGACAGTGTTGATGTCAAGGGGAAATCATCATTAATTGTATTCCAGACTTGTCCGGTTGTGAGGGGCATGCTCTAATGACCAGCTATTTTTATTGATTATTCAATGGATAACTGAATGTCGGCATCGAGTAAAAAATGGTTCTGGTCGTTGATAATTCTGGCTGCTGTTGTGTTTATTGTGGTCGGGGTCCTATCGGATACATCATGGACTGAGCGATTCCAAACGATTATTTCCAGCCATCAACAGGCAGATAATGATGATGACGACGATGAGCTTCAACATAGCGGTGATGTGAATCGCCCGCTTATTGTCAAACTAGACGACGAAACGGCTCCTTATACAGGCATTCAAACGCTTAAGTTGACGAAGAGCTTATTATTCCCTGAATTTAAAGCCTATGCGGAAGTGGTGGATATTCGTGATCTCATCCAATGGCGCTCACGACTCAATCAGCTGCGTTCGGCTGTCACCATCGCTAAGGTCACTGAAAATGCAGATCGACTTGAATGGGAAAGATTGAAAAAGCTGGCTAAGGGCACCGGCAGTGTGGCCAGTAAAAATGTGATTTATGCTGAGACCAGCTGGCGTGAAGCGAAAGCCAATCTCGACTCTGCCGAGTTTCAGCTTGAAGATGCTAAAACAGAGTTAATTCAAAGCTGGGGTGAATCTATAGCGAGCTGGGTCATGGATAAATCTTCAAAAGAGCTTGAAAGACTAATTAACCGTCATGACACACTATTAATGGTGACACTCCCTATAGAATCGTCTTTACCGGCAAATGTGAATGTGATTCGGGTATCTCGTGCGGGTGATCGCGCCTCTGCAAGAAAAGCCTATTTCGTTTCTCCAGCCTATATCAGTGCCAAACAAATTCAGGGTGAAACCTATTACTTTCGGATTGCGACCGGCAAGCTTCGTTTGGGGATGCGTTTAGATGCCTGGATTCCAGAAAATAGTGAGCCAGACTCTGGATTCCACATTCCGGACGAGGCGATCGTCTGGTATTCAGGTCAGCCATGGGCCTATATCCAATTAGATGAGACCAGCTATAAACGCATACCTTTGAGTGATGGCAAGCTCGTCGCTGGCGGTATTTTTATTCAGGACGAGTTTGAAGAAGGCAACCGTTTGGTGATTTCTGGCGCACAAATGTTGTTATCCGAAGAGTTCCGCTGGCAGATTCATGATGAGGACGACGATGATTAAACTCGTCTTCTGTCATTGTCTGCTGACTAGGGTGTCACTGTATGTTGTCTAAAATCGTTGCTTTCTCAGTGCGCTTTCGAGGCGTGGTCGTGGCGTTAGCCTCTATGTTGCTGATTTATGGCATATATAAGTTATCCAATTCCAGCCTGGATATCTTCCCTGAGTTTGCACCCAAACAAGTCATTATCCAAACAGAAGCTCAGGGACTGACAGCTGAGCAGGTGGAAGTGTTAGTGACTCAGCCTTTAGAAAACGCCTTAGGCGGTCTGGTCGGTATGGAATCTATCCGCTCACAATCTATTCCCAGCTTGTCCGTACTGATTATGACGTTTTATGACAGTACAGATATTTATCTGGACCGGCAGTTAGTGTCTGAACGCCTGTTAGGTTTGAAAGAAGCATTGCCTGCAGGTGTCGGAAGCCCGCTGATGGTGCCGTTGGAGTCCTCATCCGGCACTATTATGACCATCGGCCTGACTTCTGATTCGCAAGATTTAATGACATTACGTTCACTCGTCGACTGGACGTTGGCTCCGCGGTTGTTAAGTGTCGACGGTGTGGCAGATATTAATGTATTTGGTGGTCATGAACGCCAATTACAAATTCAAATTGACCCCAGCAAATTAGCGAAATATGGCATTTCACTTGATGAAGTGATGACTGTGGCACAGCAAGCTACCGGCATTATGGGAACGGGCTTTATTGAAAATCAGAATCAGCGGATGACCATTCAAGTCAGTGGCCAACCGCTTAATGCCAAGCAATTAGCCAAAGTTGTTGTTAGAAAGCAGGGCAATACTGTTTTACGGCTGGGTGATATTGCCGCTGTGAAAGAAGCACCTGCGCCAACTATTGGTGGTGCGGCTATTGGTGGTAAACCCGCTGTTGTTTTGATGGTGATCGGACAGTACAAAGCGAACACTTTGGCGGTGACCGAAGGTATTGAAGCAGCTTTAGATGAATTCAAAGATGGCTTTGCCGCTGAAGGCGTGGTCTTACATGATGACTTATTCCGGCCTGCTAATTACATCCAGACCTCCTTACACAATATCCAAGAGCATCTGATGGTCGGTGGCGCACTAGTCATGCTGGTGCTGATTTTGTTTTTATTTAATATCCGTACTGCCGTTATTTCGATGACGGCTATTCCTCTGTCCCTATTTACAGCCATGATTGTCTTGCTGGAGTTTGGTATCAATATCAACATCATGGTGCTGGGGGGATTGGCGATAGCGTTAGGTGAAGTGGTGGATGACGCCATTATTGATACCGAGAATATCTTTCGTCGCTTAAGGCAGAATGCGTTGCTGGCAAGTCCAAAGCCGACTATGAATGTGGTGTATGAAGCATCAATGGAAGTACGAAGTTCAGTAGTCTATGCCAGCTTTATTGTAATGCTGGTGTTTGTGCCATTACTGACCTTAAGCGGTGTCGCCGGACGAATGTTTGAGCCATTGGGTGAAGCGTATATTCTGGCTATTTTTGCATCATTAGCTGTGGCATTAACTGTCACACCAGCACTTTGTCATATCTTGCTGACCCGTGCAGGTGATGTCAGTCATGATGAGCCACCATTGGTCAGAATGATAAAGCCTGTTTATGGGCGTGTTCTGTCATCAATAAGCCGCTTTCCGAGAATGACATTAGTTGCTGTGATGGGCTTTTGCTTGGCCGGATTAGCGATATTACCGTTTTTAGGTGGCAGTTTCTTACCCGAGCTAAGAGAAGGTCATTACATTATTCATACTGCCAGCGTACCTGGCACATCAATAGAAGAGTCCTTGCGAATCGGTGGCCGAATTGAGCAGCGTGTGTCAGAAATACCTGGTGTTCGATCAACTTCGCAATGGGCTGGACGGGCAGAGCGTGGTGCCGATACCTTTGGCACGCACTACAGCGAATATGAAGTGGATCTGGAACCGATGGATGGACCATCACAGCAGCGGGTTCTTGACCAAATTCGTGAAATTTTAGAAACGTTTCCTGGCGTAAATTCAGAAGTGAATACGTTCTTGACCGAACGTATAGATGAAACTATTTCTGGTTATACCTCACCGATCGTGGTGAATATTTATGGCAAAGATCTGAATGCCTTAGATCAGACTGCGCAAGAAGTAGCAAAAGCTATCAGGGATATTGATGGCGCAACAGATGTGCAATTGCGTGCACCACCTGGAGAGCCACAGCTCGAGGTTCGCCTGGATTTAGATAAACTGGCTTACTGGGGCTTACGTCCTGCTCAGGTGATGCGAGCAGTCAAAACAGGCTTTGATGGCGCTGTGGTGGGTCAGGTGTATGAAGGCAATCAGGTGTTTAATGTGGTTGTGGTCTTGCCCGAGAAATTACGTAGACAGCCTCAGCAATTAAGAGAATTACCGATTCAGACGCCCGATGGGGTGATGTTACGTTTGCAGGATATTGCGACCATTCAGCAGGTATCTGGACGTCATATGATTCAGCATCGTGGGTCACAACGTTTGCAGACCGTCACTGCTAATGTCACCAATCGTGATTTAAGTTCTTTCTTTGCTGAGTTGAAACAGCGAGTCCATAACGAAGTAGCCTTTACAGCAGATATCTATCCAGAATTTACTGGTGCTGCGGTGGCACAAGCTGAGTCACGTGAGGACTTGATTGTTCACTCCACCTTAGCTGGTGTGGGTGTTTTACTGTTGCTGTTTGTGGCATTGCAAAGTTTCCGTAATATGTTGCTGGTGTTGATTAACCTGCCGTTTTCGCTTGTCGGTGGCGTTTTAGCTGTTGTATTAACGAATGGTGTGTTGTCTATTGGTTCACTAGTCGGCTTCGTCACGCTCTTTGGTATTACTCTGCGTAATGCCATTATGCTGGTCTCACATTATCAATATATGGTGAAACAAGAAGGGGCAGAGTGGAATCTGGATACGGCTATTCGTGGTGCTCAGGAGCGTTTACCGTCAATTCTGATTACCGCTTTAGTAACTGCGCTGGCGATGTTACCAATTGCAATGAATTCGGATAGTCCCGGACGTGAAATCATGGGACCGATGGCGAGTATTATTATCGGCGGTTTGATTTCATCGACGATATTGAATTTATTAGTACTGCCAAGCGTGATGTTGCGCTATGGACAATTTAAAGCTGACAAAGAAAGCCAGTCAGGTGTGAACACAATTTAGTCAAACGGGATTAAAAAGGCCACACCAATAATCAGCAACACAAGGACAAAAAATAAGATTTCTAAAATCATTAGTGAATGGCAAACGTCTGTGCTTGTTCGTTTCGTTGATCAGCAAAGAACTGATAGATTTGTTTTAACTCATCATTGGAGAAGTGAATCAAAATCAGTTGCTGGCCAGGATAAATAAGATCCGGGTTATGTCCCATCGTGCTGGTGGTGTAGTTATAGATGTAGCTGGATTCCACCTTATTATTCAGTATTTTGCCAAGAAACGAGCTTAAACCGGTAGGTAATGGTTCATCGGCATCAGCGGGAATGGTGACTCTGACCATGTTTTTGTTAATGCCTATGCCCTCAAGCGTCAAACCTTCGCGAAAACGCTGGATCAAACCTGACTGAATAATGCCCCATAATCCCTGACGATCTGCTTCGGTGACACGGTGAAGGTAGAACAATGCGTTATCATCCAATCCGCCCGACTTAACAATATCATTCACTGATAACTCGATAGAACCTTGATCAATTTCTGCGTGAATTGCCTGCTTAGGTGATATGTCAGATTGTGATAATTGACCAATGGTGGTTTTTTTCTGAATGATTTGTTCGTTAATCACGGTAATTTGTGCATTTTTATCTACATTATTATCGTGAATTAAATCCATCAATGGACTTTGTTGCTTGCTGCCATCCGCTTTTTCTATGGTGACAATTGTATTTTTATCTTCGGTACTGTCATCAAGAGCTTGTAATGTTGTCTGTTGTTTTTCGGTTTCAGTGTATTCAATGGTGACAGGGGTATCAGGGCTGAGACTTTTATCGGCAAGTAACTGACCAATGGTTGTGTCGCGTTTTTCTACTTTCGGAATAACAATCGTGCCATCTTTACGGACAAACTCACCTTGTTTGTCATCCAAAGTCACAGCTTTGCTGCCCAGATGATCCACAAATTGTTCAGCTTCTTTTTTGGTAATCGCCTGTTGATCTTCGGAGGGGGCGACAGGTTCGATGGTGACTTCTTCTATTTGCGAATCTTCAAGTTCAATTGGGGGCGAAACCGTATGTTCTGTGCGTGAGGGCTGTAAATCAGCAAAAAGTAAATAAGCTAATCCGACCAGTACGATTAAGGCAAGAATAGCCGGGACAAGGGACGGAGCTGAACGAGCAGACTTAGCCATGATATTTCTCTCTGGAGTAGTGTCATTATTATGAAGACGAGAATAAGCCAGTCAGTAAGCTGGGATCAAGTTTACGATAGCAGTCCGTTTTATCGATGTTATTACTTAGCACGGATTCGATAATGGGTTTTGCCTGTTCCAGGCTATGGATTGGGCTCTCTGGCAATAAGCGTATTAATTCATCGACTAGCAGTTGCTCATTATCATTATTTTCTTTATCAAGTATTGTTGTCAGCCGTTTAACTAAATCAGGTAAGGCGACCTGCGATAAAAGAAATGGAATGCGTTTAATTGTCAGCGAGCGGTCATCCGTTTCAAACTCAATAGCATACGAAGATAAACAGGTTTTAAAATGTTGAAACTTATCGATGTCTGAAGCGGATAGAGGGAAACGGATAGGAACTAAAATTGGTCTAGAAGTCAGATTGTTGTCCTGAATAGCCTGTTTGAATTGTTGCTGACGAATACGTTTATCCGCCTGTTGCAGATCAATCAGCGCGGGTTCCGGGCTATTAATAACAATAAAACGGCCATGTAATATCGAGGCTGCTGACCAATCAATAGTATGAGCTAAGCTATTAACTCTTGTAGCGGACTGCCGTGATGATTTTTCTGCCTGATATCCTGAAACCTGTTCATTGACCTGTCTCGTTTCCGGTAAGTTTAATTCTGTCTGAGGATCAGTTTTTTCCAGCGTTTCCTGGATGGCTTCCTGAATAGCCTTGTTGATAAGGCCGTGAATTAAACGCGCATCTCTGAAACGAACTTCATGTTTGGTTGGATGCACATTGACGTCAACACGGTCTAGAGGCATGGTCAGATATAAAACATAAGCTGCCTGGCGGCCAGATGGCAACAAGTCCCCATAGGCCTGACGAATAGCGTGATTAATGACCCGGTCCTTGATAACCCGACCATTAATGAAAAAATATTGCACATCGGTTTGAGCCCTGTGCGCAGAAGGTTTACTGACCCAACCAGATAAATGAATATCTTCAAAAGATTGTTCCAGGTAGTTGGCATCACGAACAAAAGCCTGACCACAGATTTTTGCCAGTCTTTGCGAGTACGTATCGGCAGATTTGAGTGCGGATAATTTGATAGAGGTTTGTTCATCAAAACGGGCACTGAAACCAATATCAAAGCGACTCAAGGCGAGTCGATAAAACGTAGTAATGAGATGATGAAGCTCGGTTTTATTGCTTCGCAGAAAACGACGTCGTGCTGGTAAATTAAAAAAGAGTTCAGCTACGCTAACGCTTGTTCCATTCGGATGAGCTGCCGGCTCTGGTTGTAATTGATCTGAACGCACTTGCCAGGCACAGTCATGTTCAGCTTGCTTGGATATCAGGCTCAAGCGTGTTACTGAAGCGATACTGGGTAATGCTTCACCACGAAAGCCTAAGCTACCAATCACACTGAGTTGTTCGCTGCTATGAAGTTTACTGGTGGCGTGACGACTTAAGGCTAAAGCCAAGTCTTCAGGGTGAATGCCTACACCATTATCGGTGACTTTAATCAGCTGGCTTCCCGCGCCTTCAATGATGATATCAATCTGGCTTGCACCTGCATCAATACTGTTTTCAACAAGTTCTTTAAGTACGGAAGCTGGACGCTCAACGACTTCACCAGCAGCAATCTGATTGGCAAGATGAAGTGGGAGAGCGTGAATTCTGGTTTCGTTCATACGCTAGAGTTTAACGTATGGATGCAAAGAGGTTTAGGGGATTTTTAACACATCACCAATTTGAATTTCTGAAGAGGCCAGATTGTTAGCTGATTTAATATCTGCCATTTTTACCTGATAGCGCTGAGCAATCATGCTCAGGGTATCTCCGCGACTGACAATATGTTGCTGCGGCAGATTGGTTCCAGGTAATGAGTTTTTCTGGAAATAGTTACGGATTCCCACCATCATCGCATGTGCCAGTTTATTTTGATGGCTGCCATTTTTCAGTTTGCGTTCTTCTTCCGGATTAGAAATAAAGGCTGTTTCAACCAGAATAGAAGGAATATCTGGTGATTTGAGTACGACAAACGCGGCAGATTCAACATGTTTCTTATGTACATGGCCTACACGTTTCAAACCTGATAATACGGTCTGACCGACTTCCAGACTACCTTCGAGACTAGCCGTTTGCGAAAGATCAAGTAACACAGAAGCTAGCAAATCATCTTTATCTTCCAGACTGATTCCACCCGCTAAGTCAGCCGCATTCTCTCTGTCTGCCAGAATCTGAGCGGCTTCACTACTCGCGCCCCGGCTGGATAACACATAGACCGAAGATCCTCTGGCATTACGGTTGGTGAAGGCGTCAGCATGAATAGAAATAAACATATCGGCACCATTTTCACGGGCACGACGAATACGTTGTCTTAAACTGATAAAAACATCACTGTTTCGAGTTAAATAAGAACGCATGCCAGGTTCTTTATCGACCAGTTTGGCAAGTCGTTTCGCGATAGCCAGCACAACATCTTTCTCTTTTGTGCCGTGAGCGCCTATCGCTCCTGAGTCCTGACCACCGTGTCCCGGATCGATGGCGATAATGATATCTCTGCGAGGCAGAATTTTATTGGTTTTAATGACTTTTTGTTGTTGTTCAACTTTATTTGTCACTGTCGCCGCAGGTTTATTTAATGCTTCATCTTTTACTGCGGCGATGGATTGTTTTAATTGTGCTTTTGTATAGCTTAAATCCACCACTAAACGATTTGGATACTCTTTTTGTGGCGGTAAAGACTGAACCTGATATTGCACCTCATGCGCCAAATCTAACACGATGCGCAGTGTGTGCTGATCATAAGCGGCATAACGCACAGCTTTGATTGGCGTATTAATTAATGACGGGATGGTTAATTTGTCGCGCTGCTGAAAATCTTTCAGATCGATGACTAGCCGATCAGGGTTAGCAAGTGTAAACGCTTTGTAGCTGACTTTATTATCAAGATCAAAAACTAAACGCGCGCTCTGATTATCAGAAGATACACGTAGACCTTGAATTGAGTCAGCCCATGTCGGCGCTGTAAAACATATTAGAAAAAAACTTAGCAGGAGACGGACCATCTCTACACCCTTATGATCACTTGGCGTTTATTTTCTCTTTGCTTAAAATTAAAATCAAGTTTTCTTTCTAAATAAATGAGATAGAAGGGAAAGTTGAACTATTTGTGAAGTTTCCCACAGACTTCTTCACCCAAAGCTGTCAATGCCTGAATATCCACCTCTCTTCCCTTGGATTGATAAGCTAAGTGAATCATCAGATCGGGCGGTGGTAAAAAATCCTGGCCTCGTTGAGCCCATTCGATCAGCGAGATAGCATTGCTGTGAAAATAGTCATCAATGCCCATGAATTCGAGCTCGCCTGGATCACTGAGCCGGTACAAATCGAAATGGTAAATATCGCGGTTATTGAGCTGATAATGTTCAACCAATGTATAGGTAGGACTTTTGACATTACCCCGATGACCTAAAGCCTGAACAAAACCTCGGGTAAAGGTCGTTTTTCCTGCTCCGAGTTCACCTTCAAGGTGAATAGTAAAAAGCTGAGCTGGCGTAACTAAAGCGAGTTCTTTGCCCAAATCTAGCGTAGCTTGTTCGTTGTCGAGATATTTATGCACGTTGTTTTCTTATTTTAAATTCAAAAGATGACGAAGGTGAGGTAATAAGTCTAATGCCAGTAAGCCTCGTTCTCCATTTTCTTTAGCTGCTCTGTCCGCGGCCATACCGTGAAGTATGACAGCAAGGCTGGCGGCATCAAACAGTGACAGTTTTTGAGCGAGTAAGCCGCCGATAATACCGGTCAACGCATCTCCCATGCCTCCACTTGCCATACCGGGGTTGCCTGCCGTTGAAACTAAGGTTGTTTTTCCATCACAAATCAGCGTGCCTGCGCCTTTAAGCACGACGATACCACCATATTTCTGTTGAATCTGTTTGACGGCCTTAAAGCGGTCCGTTTCTATGTCACTACTGCTGATACCGAGTAGTCTGGCTGCTTCTCCCGGATGGGGCGTGAGTATCCAGTTTGGTTTATTAATAGGCCGTTGACTTAATAAATTCAGTGCATCCGCATCAATGACCATCGGCTTATCAGTATCTATAAGTGTATTAAATACGGTTTCAGCCCATGCATTTTGTCCCAATCCTGGCCCAAAACTTATTACCGATGCTTTCTCTAATGACGCTATTAAGTCATCTGCTGAAACAATGGCTTTGACCATTAACTCAGGACGGTCAATATTTAACCAGTTGGCATGTTCGGGATGTGTTGCGATGCTAATCAGGCCCGCACCTGTTCGGGCACCAGCTTCTGCACAAATTCGTGCGGCACCTGACATCCCCTGATTACCACCCACGACCAGTAGGTGACCAAAGTTGCCTTTATGTGCTGAGCGTGACCTTGGAATTAAAAGCGGTTGATAATGTTGAAACTGAGCCAGTCTGGTTGTCGTGGGAACCGCTTCATATACGCTATCGGGCGCATCTAAGTCACTAAAATAAATGCAGCCACTGATAGTGGGACCATCACCGGTAAACAAGCCTCTATTCAATCCTAAGAAACTGACTGTGACATCAGCCTTAACAGCTACGCCCATGATTTTTCCGCTATCGGCACTGAGGCCGGAGGCGATGTCGATGGATAAAACATGACTTTTTGTCTTAGCATTAATCGCTTCTATAGCTTTGGCATAATCGCCTGAGACTTGGCGATCTAAACCCGTACCAAAGATAGCATCAACAATAATGTCTGTGTCTGCTATACGGCCATTAAATCGTTGTGGTTGTTGACCAGTGCTTAGAAAACCTTGTCGTGCATTTGCCGCTTCTGCACTCATTTTCTCAGGGTTACCCAGTTCGATAAGTTCGACATGGAAACCCTGATTAATCGCTTGATGTGCGAGATCATAACCATCACCACCATTGTTTCCTGCACCGCAAACCACAGTGATATGTTTAGTTTGCGGCCAGGTTTTGATCAAGATATCCAGTGCGGCCGATGCTGCACGGGACATCAGCTCGCTACCACTAATATGATGATCTTCAATGATAGTGCGATCAATTTCACGCGTTTGTGCGGCGCTATATAACTGGTCGGGCAGTGTGTGCATAAGATGAGTCCTGTCATTCAATGCTGACAGCTTATAATAGGTCTATGGACAAACAAAACACCGATATTTATTGGCAAGACTTTATCGTACGAATGCAACGCTGGGCTCGTTCACTGGGCTTTCAGGCGTTAGGGGTCAGTGATCTTGATTTGTCGGATGCTGATAAGCGATTACAAAACTGGCTGGAAAAAGGCTTCCATGGCGACATGAGCTTTATGGAAAAGCATGGCAGCAAACGTACTCATCCAGCAGAATTAGTTGAAGGGACACTCAGTGTTATCAGTGTCAGAATGGATTATTGGCCGGGGGAAGCGGCTGAACCATGGTCAGTCATTAATGATAGTGAGAAGGCGTTTCTATCACGTTATGCTCTTGGTCGCGACTATCACAAATTAATGCGAAAACGCTTAGCCAGGCTTGCCGAACATATTCAAAAGGAAATCGGCGAATTTGGCTATCGTGTATTTACAGACAGTGCACCAGTTATGGAAAAAGCCATTGCTGAAAAGGCTGGACTAGGCTGGATAGGTAAACACAGCAACGTGCTTAATCGTGATCATGGTTCTTACTTCTTTTTAGGTGAAATTTATACCAATTTACCTTTGCCACCAACGCAGTCAGTAACTGCTCACTGCGGCAGTTGCACTGCCTGTATTGATATTTGTCCGACACAAGCCATTGTGGCGCCTTATGAAGTTGATGCCCGGCGATGTATTTCTTATTTAACGATTGAGTTACGTGGTGCTATTCCAGAAGAGTTCAGACCCTTAATGGGGAACCGGATTTATGGTTGTGATGATTGCCAGTTAGTATGCCCCTGGAATAAATATGCCCAGGTCACCACAGAATCAGATTATTTACCACGGGATGGATTGGACGCGCCCCAGCTTGTTGACTTGTTTATGTGGTCAGAGCAAACCTTTTTATCACGTATGGAAGGGAGCCCGATTCGGCGAATTGGTTATGATTGCTGGTTACGGAATATTGCGGTTGCTCTGGGTAATGCAAAAACCAGCCAGCCTGTGATTGCGGCATTAAAGGCTCGCTCAAATCAGGTGTCTGAGATGGTGCAGGAACATATTGATTGGGCATTAAAGCAGCATCACATGTCATAAACTTGTCATTGACTCACTTTACACTCAGCCTGTTTTTGACTGCCGAGAAGTTAAGTGAAATTATCGTTTGTATCCCGCCTTATTACCTTCATTATTGTTTTTGCTCTTATTTTGTCATCTGTTGTCGCTATCTGGGGTTGGTATCAACTCGATAAACCTTATCAAATCACTCAGGAGTTTAAGCAGTACCGTAATGCCTTTGATATCGATACACGTATATTGCTGGAGCGGTATTTAGCGACAGGACAGGCCAACTTACTTCAGGATGCAGAAAATCAGCTTGATGCCATGAAAACAAAAACGTTTGACTGGTTGAGCGAGGCAGATAATAAGGCGATTCAAAAAGGCATCGATGCCTTGCAATCGGAAGTCCAGCAGGTACGTTCTGCGGGCAAGCTTTCAGCCAATCCACAAACCTTATTAATGAATAACGAACGTGAACGAAATGGCGACTTATTAAGTTTGAATCGTTATGCAGAAAAAGCACAATCAACACCTGTGGCACAGATTGCTGCATTCCTTCAGGTGCTGGTGGAACTCGAACACAGTCTGAATCAAATTTCACATTACCGCCAACGTTATCTTGAGACTCAGGATAAGGTCATTGAGAAAAGCTTATTAGATGAAAATCAGCATTTCGCTGAGCTGATTAACCAATTAAAAGTCATGCCCCGCTTTGGTGTCTATACAGAAGTTGATGAAGAGGCATTAATAGTAGAAGAACCAGATGAAATAGGTGAGCTCAGTATCGCGTCTTTGCACAGCCTGACTCAACGTTACGAAAAAGAACTTAACAATACCTTGACTATGCAGCGACAAGTTACAGCCAGCAGGGATGGACTAAACCAAAAGATGCAGGCTTTTCAGGCGATGCTGGCAAACTACGAAAAAAAGATTAGTCAGATAAAGACGGACATCACCCAACGTTTACAATGGCTGATTTTGTTGGCGGCATTATTTATCGTTCCGGCGTTGTGTATGCAGTTTGTCATGCAGAACCGGCTTATGCGGTTTCTTCTGAAGCTAGATGATTTTTTTAAAGCCATGCTAAATGGCGATTACCAACAGGAACTGAGCTCTGAACTGGCTTTTGTTGAAACCAATTCTGTGGTGGATGCCGCACGCCATCTTCAGCAGTACCTTGCAGATTTAATAGATAAATTAAACAGCCAGGCGCAGACTTTGATAGATGCCAGTCGATCTTTAAAAACAGAATCAGAGGTCACATCAACACTCACCTTGCAGCAACAGCAAACAACCGATCAAGTCGCCACAGCCGTAATGCAACTGTCATATTCATTTAAGGAGGTGGCGAATAATGCGACTGAGGCTTCGGAACAGGTCTTTCAGGCTAATGAGGCAACTTTATCTGCACGAAACAAACTCAACGAAGCGTCAGCAGCAACTCAGCAATTAGCCAGCGATCTATTAGACGCTGAAGTGGTCATTCATCGTCTGGAGCAAAACAGCAAGAATATTCAGTCCGTTCTGGAAGTGATTCAGAATGTTGCTGAACAGACGAATCTGCTGGCACTGAATGCAGCAATTGAAGCCGCTAGAGCCGGTGAACACGGTAGAGGTTTTGCTGTCGTGGCTGACGAAGTTCGGCTGTTGGCATCAAGAACGACAGAGTCAACGGAAGAAATTAAAACCATTATTGAGCTGCTAACGACTTCGGGCGCTGAAGCGACAAGTATTGTCAGCCGTCAGAGTGCGGCTGCAAAATCGTGTGCCAAGCAAGCTGATGACGCTAATTTGTCGATGGCACCCGTTGTCTTGGCAATGGATAAAATGTCTCAGATGAACTCATCAATTGCAGCAGCAACACAGCAGCAAACTGCGACAGTAGATGAGATTGCCCGTGCTGCTGAGCAGATTAAATCCAGCTCAATTGATGTAAATCAGCATATTGTTGGTATCGGACATTCAGGGAAAGATTTGACGCATATCAGTGAGGAACTGAAATCATTGGTTGCGGCATTGAAGTAGTGATATCTGGATTAGTTGTTTTTCACCAGAGGTAGTTCAAACCAAAAGGTCGAACCTAGGTTTTCTTTACTTTGATAACCTATGCGTCCACCCATGGCTTCAATTAATTTTTTCGTGATAACCAGTCCAACGCCACTGCCTTCTGTTGTCGAGTTTTCCTGGCCTAGTCGTGAAAAACTAGAGAACAATAATCGTTGATGCTCCTGAGAAATGCCATGTCCAGTATCAATGACTAATACCCGAAGTGAGTTAGCTTGTTTTTTGTATTCCAACATTAAACTGCCTCCCCGGCGGTTATATTTGATGGCATTACTGAGTAAATTTATCAGGATTTGTTTTAAACGCATTGGGTCAGCATTAACTAACAGCTCGGGATTATCTGCAATTACAAAGGTCAGGTTTTTTGTTTTGCCAAGGTATCGACCAGCGATAGACAGTCATTGACGATAGCGCCAATATTGGTTGGCTTGATAGTTAAATCCAGATGACCACTTTCCACTTTTGCCAAATCAAGCACCTGATTGACTAATGTCAGTAAGTGTTTACTGGCTACCATGATGTGTTCCAGATTTTCAGCTTGTTGCGAACGTGGTGGAGTGTCAGGGTCGGTGGCCAGCAACTGGGTAAAGCCTAAAATAGCGTTCAGTGGTGTCCTGAGTTCATGACTCATACTGGATAAAAACTCAGTCTTAGCCAGATTGGCTTTTTCCGCCTGTTCTTTTGCGTTTATCAGTTCAGTGGTTTGTTGCTGAAGAATTTTGGTGAGATAAAGTGATTGCCAGTATTCCGCATTGGCACGATTGGCCTGAACTAACAGAAAGGCCATATAGGAAATAAGCCCAAACAAAACACTGACAGTCGCCATTTCCCACTTAAGCATGGTTGACACGATGATAGGTAAAAAAACCATATATAAGTACATCTGAGCCAGATATTTCCATATAAAAAGGCTGGATAAGGCTCCTGCTGCGATACCAATGGTGAACATTAAAATAACCATATTGGTAAAGAGAGTTTGGTAGAGATAAAGACTTACTGCGACATAGATGCCCCAGATGGCCGATGAGAAAAAGAAAACAATAAACGTGAGCCTAAGCCATTTATCAATCGGGTAGTGTTTTTTTTAAGAGTAGATAAACCAGATATAACCGACTAAAAAAGACCATCGTCATTAAACCAATTAACAGATAGGTAAATAACGTAGCGTCTTCAATAATAGGTGAGTAATGGGCAGATATAAGCAGTGCTAATAAAACGATCAAACCACCAGGGATAGAACGCTTTGCTAAATCCCTAGCGGCTTGTTGGTTTAATTGGGCTAGTGAATCAGGATCCAGTGTTTGCAGTGAAGGATCGCTATGACCACGAAATTTTTTATTGAACATGACAGAATAATAATTGAAATCAATGTCATATAAAATAATTAAAAATCAATAAGAACTCACTGTTTTAATTCATCAAAGGCATTGATCGCCTGCTGTCTGGCTTTTTTATAATCAATCACCGGTTCTGGGTAACCAAGTTCTTTGCATTGCGCCGTTGTGGGGGCATGAATCTGCTTTGCAGAAAGTGGTGATAGTTCTGGTACAAAGTGTCGGATAAACTCACCATCAGGATCAAATTTCTCCGATTGCCGCTGAGGATTAAATACTCTGAAATAAGGCGCTGCATCGCAGCCAGTTGACGCACTCCATTGCCAGCCACCATTATTGGCAGCAAATTCACCATCGATCAGGGTTTGCATAAAATACTTTTCCCCTTTGCGCCAGTCGATAAATAAAAGCTTGGTTAAAAAGCTGGCAGCTACCATGCGTAACCGATTGTGCATCCAGCCGGTTTGATTTAATTGACGCATAGCGGCATCGACAATCGGAAATCCTGTTTTGCCTTCACACCAGGCTTCAAAATCAGACTTGTTGTCATTCCATGTCAGTTTGTCTGTTTCAGGTTTGAAGGGTTTTTCTTTATTAAGCTCAGAAAAATGAGTCAGTAATTGTCGGTAGAAATCACGCCAGGCAAGTTCTCTCAACCAGTCATTATCCTGCCAATGTAGGTTTTGCTCTGCACAATAATATTGAATGGTATGTAATAAACGTCTTGGTCCGATACGTCCTAGCGTTAAATAAGGCGATAAGGTACTCGTAGCTGGCATTGCCGGATAATCGCGTTTGTCTGGGTAGTCTTTGAGCTTTTTCTGGCAAAACAGCTGTAGTTTTTGCAGGATGTCAGATTCTTCATCAAGCCAGAGATCATTGCGATATTCACCTGCCCAATCAGGTTTGATGTCTTCAACCTTGATGGCTTTTCCTTGCTTGGCTGGTTCGTCGAATGGGGGACGGGCACGGTCTTCAAGCATAGTTTGCCAGCGCCGGTAATAGGGGGTGAACACCTTGTAGGGTTCTTGCTGCTGAGTAAGTACGGGCACCGGTACCATTAGATCTGACTCAAGAGCATGGCATTCGATATGGTTTTCTAATAATTTCTGAGTGACCTGTTCATCCCGGCGGCGTTCATCCAATGCTGTTTCCTGCTGAAACCACACCGACGCAATCTTATTTTCCTCACAAAAAGTGAGTAAAGCGCTTGGCACATCGGCAAAATAATCGACCGTTATCAAACTAAACGTTATACCTTTCTTGGCAAGATTCTGACAGATGTCATTGAGCGAGGCCGCTTTCAGCCCCAATTTGGCATCCGATTCATCGTGTTGTTGCCATTGCTTGGGTGTAGCAATAAAAAGCACCTGAATATCACCACCTTGCTGGGCCTGTGCAATTGCTGGATTATCATCTAAACGCAGCTCATTTCTTAACCAGACTAATTGTGATGCTGACATTAGGGTTCCTTATTCTTTATGCCGATATATTGGAATGATCATGAGGCATACTCATGGATGATTTCTTTTCAATATGGCAGAGACTTTAGCAGCGGCCATGACATGGTATCGGTCGAGGATAGGGGATTGAGAATGAATTAAGGTTTGCCATTTACTAAGCCAGTTAGGAGGGCGTTGGCAAACAGGGCAGATTTTTTGAGGAAGTGTGGTTTTATTATGGATCACGTTTGTTCACTAAATAATTTCACAGATAGCTTGTCGCGCTATCTGTGAAATCAATGTGAACGGTGATTATTCGTCTTCAGGAAGCTTGATGAAATGTTCTCGGTAATGTTCCAACTCGCGAATAGAGTCTTTGATGTCATCCATCGCCAGATGGGAAGAACGTTTTTTGAAACTTTTTTCGACTTTTGGCGCCCAGCGTCGAGCGAGTTCTTTCAGACTGCTCACATCAAGATTACGGTAGTGGAAATAGGCTTCCAGCTCTGGCATGCAACGGGCAAGAAAGCGACGATCCTGACAGATACTGTTGCCACACATTGGTGAGACACCTGCAGGAACGTATTTCTTCAGAAACTCAAGGGTTTGTTGCTCCGCTTCGGCCTCGTTTAGCTCGCTATTGCGGACACGTTCAACCAGACCAGATTTGCCATGCTGGCGAGTATTCCATTCATCCATGCCATTTAATATGGCATCACTCTGATGAATGGCTAAAATAGGGCCTTCAGCTAAGACATTGAGTTGTGCATCTGTCACAATAGTGGCAATTTCAATGATATAGTCATTATTGGTATCAAGACCGGTCATTTCCAGATCGATCCAGATGAGGTTATTTTTACTTTTTGCCATGATCTCCGTCTTTTTGTTGAGTTGGGTTTAGGCTGATTGAACTAACTTGCCACAGATTGTATCAAAGGCTACTCTGCATGACATTTTATAAAGATTCAAATTGGACATAAATTTATGAACGAATTTAGCTGGATATTTTTAGCGGCTTTGTTTTTGATGACAGTAACAGAACTCTGGTTATCAATACGACAAGGTAAACACGTTCAGGCTCATCGCGATAAGGTTCCTAAAGCCTTTGAAGATCAAATCAGCCTGAGTGCTCACCAAAAAGCGGCAGACTACACGGTGGCGAAAGGCCAGTTTGGACGCAAAGAAAATATCTATGGCGTGATTATTCTTCTGGTATGGACATTTGGCGGCGGTCTGGCATTACTTTCTAATGCCTGGGATGGGCTGGGATTGTCACCCATGCTTGGCGGTGTTCTGTTTTTATTGAGCTTTATTGTTATCGGATCGTTATTAGATTTACCTTTTTCTTATTACAGAACCTTTGTTTTAGAAGATAAATTTGGCTTTAATCGTAATACGCCAGTCTTGTTCTTTTCAGACTTTGTTAAACAACTGCTGCTAACGGTTGTCATGGGGGCTTTACTCATCTGGGTAGCGTTATGGATGATGCAGAGTACGGGTGAGTTTTGGTGGTTATATCTATGGGCAGCCTGGATTGGCTTTGGGCTGTTTATGATGTGGGCGTATCCTGCCTTTATTGCACCGCTGTTTAATAAATTTACACCATTGGATGATGCTGATTTACAGCAGCGAGTAGAAAATTTATTAGCGCGTTGCGGCTTTAAAAGTCAGGGTATTTTTGTGATGGATGGCTCTCGTCGTAGTGGACATGGCAATGCTTATTTCACAGGCTTGGGGAGTAATAAACGTATCGTCTTTTTTGATACCTTACTTAACACGCTAAATGAAGATCAGATCGAAGCGGTCCTTGCTCATGAATTAGGTCATTTCCGCCGTAAGCATGTTGTGAAAAATATGGTGGTTATGGCGGTAATTAGTCTGATCGGTCTGGCACTTCTTGGCTGGGCATCTGCTCAGACATGGTTTTATGACGGTTTAGGTGTCAGCCAGCAATCAAATGCCATGGCTCTTGCTTTGTTTATGTTAGTCATTCCAGTATTTATGTTCTTTTTACATCCGCTGATGACATCACTGTCACGGAAGTATGAATATGAAGCTGATGCCTATGCTGCATCTGTATCTAGTGCTGATGACTTAATTGCGGCTTTGGTGGCTTTGTATAAAGAAAATGCGAGTACGTTAACACCTGATCCACTGGTTTCTGCTGTTTATGACTCACATCCTCCGGCAGCGATGCGGATTGCTCATTTACAAACGAATTCTGCCTGAGATGATGTATAAAATAATTGTCTTTGCTGGCGGACTGTTATTAAGCAGTATTGTGTATGCTGATGGAAAACAGCTGCATGATACTGCTTGCTTGCAGTGTCATGCCTCGCTGGGAGGTGGTGATCCTTATCAGCTCTATAGGCGAACGGATAAGACAGTGAAAAGTCTGGCGGGACTTGAAAAAAGGGTCTCTTATTGTGTTAAAGCGGCTGATGTTAGCTGGACTGACCAACAAAAACGCTCTGTGGTCGATTATTTAAATTCGACGTTTTATCATTTTAAATAAAATTGACCTGATTACGGCCGCCGGTTTTTGATTGATAAAGCGCCTGATCGGCGCGTTCAATTATACTAATCGGACTATCTTTATCCTGATAGCTGCTGATACCAGCTGAAACGGTTACCTGGCCGATGGATTCATTACTTCCTTTTTTCTTCAGACGGCTTTCAGAAAATTTCTCGCGAATTTGTTCGGTAATCATAAATGTTTCTTCGAGACTGGAGTGCATGAAGATCATGGCCATTTCTTCCCCTCCAAAACGTGCCGCCAGATGAATGTCATTACACTGATTCTTTAATAGCGAAGCAAAAAACTGTAGAACCTTATCGCCTAACAAATGCCCGAAGTTGTCATTTAAACGTTTAAAATTATCGATATCAAATAACACAAGTGTGAAAGCGTAACCTTTGCTACATAGATACTGCAGCTCATTATCAAAGGCGCCACGATTTAATAGTCCGGTTAGGCTATCGGTTCTCGCCATTTCTTTTACACTTTCCAGTTCTTTTCGCAGCTTCATGATTTCTTCTGTTGAGCGTGTTAACTCAGTCTTCAATTCGCCACTGCTACTGGTAATCTGTTGTGTGTTTATCAGAATCTGGCTAACCAGTGTTTTCAGTTCATCAATATCGTTACAGGTTTCGAGTTGCACTTGGCTCTGTGTTAACCCCTGGTTGCACTGAGATGCTGTTGCTTCGACCTTACTAAGGTTTTCCAGAGTATTATCAACAACGAGTTTTAAGCCATTATTGGTATTATTGAGCCGTTCAGGCATGCTCATCAGTACATATTTTTCATAAAGATATTGTGTAACTTCCGGGGTTATCGTTTCGTTTTTCTTTAAACGGGTATCAATACTGTTCATCAACGCCTGATTATCACCGGAAACGTATTCGTACCAGACAGCATAGTTCACAGGGGTGATAGGCGTTTTGTGACGGTTCGCAAGCAATAGAGTTTGGCGTAAATTTTCTGAAGCTTGTTGAAACTCGTGTTTATAGACTGGGGGAAACGATAATCTTTTACTCACTCGCTGGTATCCATATTGGCAATTGTCCAAAAGAATTCACTAATTCTCTAATTAAATCAAGTACGTTGTGCTTGTTTACTGCGTTGCCATACGAAACAGGCCAACAGAGTCGTGATGATGGGTAAAAACAATAATATCAATTTACTGGATAGCATAGCTTTGGCTGCGATGAATGTCATAATAAGGCATGCCGTCATCACAATGTTCTGAATCCAATTATTACCGGCCAGTATGGTGCCTAAATATTGTTCAGGGGAATGTAACTGAATAAGTGCATTTAACGGAATAATAAACAGACCACCAAAAAGACCAAAGCCGAAAATTGCCGCTGCAAATTCTGAGACAGTATTTAATGCAGGAATAATAAAAAGAATGATGCTCATGCCGATAGCTCCGACAGGGATCAGTGAAGTTTTAATATGACCTTTCTTGCCTGTTCCAGCCAGCAGAGAACCAACAACAATGCCTATACCTGAACAGGCTAGCAATCCCTGAATAATCATTGTGTTATCTTCGGACAAGACAATTTTTGCAAAGGCCGGGAATACGGCGAGAAATGTTTGCGAAATCCCCCAGAAAAAGGATAAGCCCAGTACTGAGTACCAAATAACGGGGTTTGTTTTTAGCTGTTTCACATTGGTTTTCAGCAAATGGCCTTTTATATAGTCTTTCCAAGAAAACTCTGCAGTATCAGTTGAACTGCTGCTTTCAGACAAGCGACAAGCCAAACGCCATTCTATTACAGATAAAATCACTAAAAGCCAACCAGCGGGAGCGATATGTTTGATCAAAGAAGCTTCATCATGAAATGTCTGGTCGATAAGTAACCATTCAAATAAGACGGTAAAGACAATAATCCCGGTTAAGATGGCAACAATCGTGGTTGCCTGAATAAAACCATTGGCAGGAGATAAGTGATCATCTCCACCCAGTTCCCGGATATAGCCATACTTGGCAGGCGAATAAATGGCACTTTGGATGGCCAGTATTAAGGTCATGGAAAAGGCAAAAATGAACCATCCTCTGTAATAAGCCAAAGTAATTAATAGCGTAATGATGATGGCTGAGAAAGCAGATACCTTCATGATAAAAGGCTTTGAAAAGCGATCTGACAGAAAGCCTGCAGGAGTAAATAAAAAGATAAAGGGTAACAGAATGAGCCCGTTAACAACCGCAGTCAGAGCAACTTGGCTTTGATCATCGTAAATCTTGAAAATGGTATTTTGAATAATAATCTTATGACCAAGATCCACCATCGCATTGATAAAAGCTACGGCAATAAAACTCATAAAGCCCGGTAGTTTTACCGTGCTCAGCAGGTTGGATGGTTTCAATTAATTAGTCGTCCTTAAGTCTGACAGCGAGCACATCACAGTGAGCGTGATGTAGTACCGCATTAGCTGTTGAGCCTAAAAGACGCTTAAAACCATGTCGGCCATGTGAACCCACAATAATCAGATCAACATTATTTTCGTCAGCCACACGGACGATATCATGTGCTGGTGTACCTAATTCAACCCATTGCTGGTTTGCAGGAATAGATAAACTTTCAGCCAGGGTTGCCAATTGTTTTTTACCTGATTCGAGAAGAGCATCGCGCATATCAATATCAACGCTTATCATCGGTTCATAAGCAAAGTCAGTCAAAGGGAAGTCTTCGATAATATGGCAAATGCTAAGGTTTGCCTGGTGCTGTTCAGCGAGTTCACGTGCTTTTGCACAGATCATATCTTTTTGTTTTGAAAAGTCCGTTGCAATCAAAATGTGCTGATATTTCATGTTCACTTCCTCATGAAAAAGGGGGCTGGTTAAGCCCCCTAATGGTGTTATTTAATCATTATCCAAAAAGCGTTCTGCATCTAATGCTGCCATACAGCCAGCACCGGCAGATGTAATTGCCTGACGATAAATAGGATCGGATACATCACCGGCGGCAAATACACCAGGTACACTGGTTTGACTGCCTTTTTTGAGGATGATGTAGTCATGCTCCATCTCTAACTGGCCTTTGAATATGCCTGTGTTAGGTTGATGACCAATCGCAATAAACACACCGAGGACAGGGACTTCCTGAGTCGAACCGTCTTCTGTACTCTTCACCCTGATACCAGTGACGCCGGAATCATTACCTAATACTTCATCAAGTGTATGATTCCATAAGATTTCGACATTACCTTCTTCTGCTTTTTTCAGCAGTTTATTCGATAAAATCTTTTCAGAACGGAACGAGTCACGACGATGAATAACCGTAACTTTTGAGGCAATATTGGATAGGTATAAGGCTTCTTCAACAGCTGTATTACCACCACCAACAACGGCAACATGTTGGCCTTTATAAAAGAAACCATCACAGGTCGCGCAGGCAGACACGCCGCGACCTTTAAAGGCTTCTTCAGACTCCATGCCTAAATATTTGGCGGAAGCGCCTGTCGCAATAATTAATGCATCTGCCGTATATTCGCCAGCATCACCAATTAAACGAAACGGACGCTGAGATAAATCAGTCGTATGGATATGATCGAAAATGATATCAGTACCAAAACGCTCAGCGTGGCGCTGCATGCGCTGCATAAGCTCTGGACCTTGAACACCTTCATCATCACCCGGCCAGTTATCAACATCCGTGGTGGTGGTTAATTGTCCACCTTGTTCTATACCGGTAATCAATACGGGCTCTAACGCTGCTCTGGCAGCATAAACTGCGGCAGTGTAGCCAGCTGGACCAGAGCCTAAAATCAGTAAACGACAGTGTTTGTTGTCAGCCATAAGAGGTGCCTCCAAGAGAGTTATCAGATATCTGTAGTTAGAGTAACCATTGCGATGATTTTGGACAAGCATCTAACTTCAAAAGCTGTGTTAAAATCAAGCGTTAATTTATTGGCAGGGTTGGAAATATCACAGTGACACAGTCGACACGTGTAAATGACAAGCAGAAACAAGAACACAACTCTGGCGCAGTCGGCTTCCGTCTGCGTGAGGCAGCACTGATTTTGTCAGTCGCAATAGCGGCATACTTACTGTTGTCTTTATGGTCTTATCAACCTACCGATCCAGGTTGGTCAACTACCGGAACTGATGATGTCATTGCTAACAGTGGTGGCATTGTTGGCGCGTGGTTAGCTGATGCATTACTTTATGGTTTTGGTTTTCCCGCCTATTTATCACCATTAATGATTGGGTTCAGTGGCTGGTTATTATTTAGTTGGGGTAAACGCGCGGATACTGAGGATGCTTTGCATTTCTGGGTGTTAAAAATGGTGGGATTACTGATGGCATTAGCTGCTGCCAGTGGTCTTTCCAGCTTGAGTCTGACTGACTATGCTGCTCTATTACCATTAGGTGCTGGTGGTGTGCTGGGTGAAGTTGTTGGCCATAGATTTGAGTCGGTGTTTGGCGCCTCTGGTACCAGTTTATTATTGCTAGCGGTATTACTGACTGGGGTCACACTTTTCACCGGCCTATCATGGCTAATGGTGATTGATAAGCTTGGTGCTATGGCGATGGTCGTGGCTATTCATGTGGCGCGTTGGGTTCGCGAAATCAAAGAAGAACTGGATGCCAAACACACTCGTCAAAAACGAGAAGAAACCTTTCAGCAGCAAAAAGAAAAATTACAACACATAGCAAAAGTGCGCATTGAACCTGTTATAGAGAAAAAAGAACCGAGCAAACGCGAAGAAAAAGAAAAACAGGTGCCATTATTCGAAACGCCTGATGCGCCCGGCATGCCAGCACTGGCTTTACTGGATATGGCACAACCAAGCAAACAAGCCTATAGCGAAGAAGTATTACAAGCGATGTCACGTCAGGTTGAGTTAAAACTGAAAGACTTTGGCGTGGAAGTCCAGGTGGTTGAAGTTCAGCCAGGACCAGTAGTTACCCGATTTGAGTTGCAGCCAGCCCCCGGTATTAAAGTCAGCCGTATTAGCGGTCTCGCAAAGGATTTAGCAAGAGCACTTTCTATCAGTAGTGTTCGGATTGTTGAAGTCATTCCTGGTAAACCGGTGGTTGGTCTGGAAATTCCTAATGAAAGTCGTGAAATCGTACGTCTTCGCGAAATCCTTGCCTGTGAGGAGTATGAAAATAGCAAATCAATGCTAATGATGGCCTTAGGTAAAGATATTGCCGGTCGTCCGGTGGTGGCCAACTTAGAAAAAATGCCTCACTTGCTGGTGGCAGGGACAACAGGTTCAGGTAAATCTGTCGCTGTAAATGCCATGATTCTGAGTTTGTTATATAAAGCCACTCCTGAAGATGTACGTATGATCATGGTCGATCCGAAAATGCTGGAATTATCTATCTATGAAGATATTCCGCATTTATTAGCGCCTGTCGTGACCGATATGAAAGAAGCTGCCAACGCCTTACGTTGGTGTGTGGCTGAGATGGAGCGTCGTTACCCATTAATGGCGGCACTCGGCGTGCGTAATATCGCCGGATATAACAAAAAAGTCAGAGAGGCTATTGAGCGTGGTGAGCCGATTAAAGATCCCACCATCGAAGTTGAACCTGGTGAAGTCGGGCCTACTTTAGAGCCGTTACCCTTTATTGTGGTGATTATTGACGAGCTTGCCGACATGATGATGGTGGTCGGTAAACAAGTTGAAGAATTGATTGCACGTTTGGCACAAAAAGCACGGGCTTCAGGGATTCATCTTATTTTGGCAACACAACGACCTTCTGTTGATGTTATTACCGGCTTGATTAAAGCCAATATTCCAACGCGTATGGCTTTCCAGGTGTCATCACGAATTGACTCTCGTACGATTCTTGACCAAATGGGCGCAGAGCAACTATTGGGGCAGGGTGATATGCTTTATTTGCCGCCTGGCAGTGGTCTTCCTGAGCGTGTCCATGGTGCGTTTGTAGATGATCATGAAGTACATAATGTAGTCGAACACTTAAAGAAAAATTCACAGCCCAATTATCTTGAAGAAATTACTCAGGACAATAGCAGTGATGAGGGTGATAGTGGTATCGGTGATCCAAGTGATGCTGAATCAGACCCGCTTTATGATCAGGCTGTGCAGATCGTCGTTGAAAGTCGCCGAGCATCAGTTTCAGGCATCCAACGCAGACTGAAAATTGGTTACAACCGCGCTGCCCGTATCGTCGAAGCCATGGAAGCGGCTGGAGTTGTTTCAGCCATGCAGGGTAATGGCAGTCGTGAAGTTCTGGCACCACCACCGCGCGATTAACTCAGGAACCAGACTGGCAAACCAGAGTCAGTAGATCATGCAATTTATCTTTCGGAGTCATTGAATGACCATAAAAAAATTAGCACAAGGCTTTTTGCTATTGTTGCTTCCTGTTGTTGCCATGGCCGATATGAGCGGCACAGAAAAGCTCGACCATTTTGTTAAACAAGTGAATACATTCCAAGCCCATTTTGAGCAAACAGTTCTGGATCCTGATGGTAATTTAGTCGAGCAGGCTCAAGGCGAGTTTCAATTGGCAAGACCCGGAAAGTTTCGTTGGGATTATAATGACCCATACCCACAGCATATTGTCGCTGATGGCAAGAACGTCTGGTTTTATGATGTCGACCTGGAACAGGTTACTGTTAAGGCACAAGATGAAGCATTAGAAGATACCCCAGCAACTTTATTATCGGGACAGGCTTTACCTGAAGATAGCTACAATATTCGTAACTTAACGTCTAGTGATGGTTTAACCTGGGTAGAGTTAACACCCAAACAGAGCGGTAGTAACTTTCAATCTGTCATGCTGGCATTTAACAAAGACGAATTACAGCAAATGATCATGCGTGATAGCTTTGATCAAAGAACTCGCTTAATGTTTAGCCAGGTGAAAATTAACCCGACATTTAAAAAAGACACGTTTAAATTTAGTGCGCCTGAAGGCATAGATATCGTAGGTGAACCGCAGCAGTGAGTTTGTTTGATCAAGTTGATGACCTGGCTGGGCGTCCTTTAGCGGATCGTATGCGTCCAAAGACGCTTGACCAGTATATCGGGCAGACACATTTATTGGGGGCCGGTAAGCCGCTGCGACAAGCTATTGCCTCAGGTCATCCTCATTCCATGATTTTCTGGGGCCCACCCGGAACAGGGAAAACCACTTTAGCCAAACTTATTGCTGGTTATTGTGATGCTGAATTTATTACCATTTCAGCTGTATTAGCCGGGGTGAAAGAGGTCAGAGCTGCTGTTGCACGAGCTCAACAGTTACTGCAGGAGCGTGGTCGCAGAACCATGCTGTTTGTGGATGAGGTTCACCGATTTAATAAATCTCAGCAAGATGCCTTTTTACCCTATGTTGAAGATGGCACGTTTACTTTTATTGGGGCTACTACAGAAAATCCTTCCTTTGAATTAAATAACGCTTTGTTATCCCGGGCCAGGGTGTATGTGCTTAAATCCTTAGAAGCTGGGGATTTACGCCAAATCATTGATCGGGCTATGTCAGACGAGGAGCTAGGGCTTGCCGACAGAGGCATCGAGGTTGGCGAGACCTTGCGTGATCAGTTAGCTCAAACTGCTGATGGTGATGGTCGCAGGGTGTTAAATCTACTTGAAATAGCTGTAGATTTGGCCGATAGCAAAGGCCAGAAAGCGGTGGATGAGCATGATCTTGCTGAAGTCCTGTCTGGCACGATCCGACGCTTTGATAAAGGCGGCGAAGCTTTTTACGATCAAATTTCAGCACTGCATAAATCCGTGCGAGGCTCAGCGCCTGATGCTGCGCTTTATTGGCTTTGTCGAATGCTCGATGGTGGCTGTGATCCTGTGTATCTGATGCGAAGAGTGGTCAGAATGGCTGCTGAAGATATTGGTAATGCTGATCCCAGAGGCTTACGGATTGCTCTCGATGCCTGGGAAAGCTTTGACAAATTAGGTAGCCCGGAAGGTGAGCTGGCTATTGCTCAAGCGGTTGTTTATCTAGCCTGTGCACCTAAAAGTAATGCAGTTTATACCGCTTTTAAAGCAGCTATGCATGATGCCAAAGCCCATGGTTCGGCTGAAGTGCCTGTGCATTTGCGTAATGCACCGACAAAGCTGATGAAAGAGTTAGGTTACGGCAGAGAATACCGTTATGCTCATGATGAACCGGATGCTTATGCCATAGGCGAAACCTATTTCCCTGAATCAATGCGCGAACGGGAATATTATCAACCAGTGAATCGTGGTCTTGAAATAAAAATAGCAGAGAAATTAGACAGGCTGAGAGCTCTGGATAAGCAGACCCGACAGAAATAGTTTAGCTGTTGACGTAAAGATCGTAGCGGGTATTTTTACTCTGAATACTAGCACTCGGCTTCTGATTACCGACAAATTCAGCGCCTTTCGGGCGTTTCACTACAACTCGCCGCCGAGCTACCTGTCTCGCTAGCGTGAGTAATTCCTCACTATTGGTATCTGGTCCAATCAATTGGTGTAGCACCTGCATTTCTTTTTTAACTAAGGCTGATTTATCCCGGCTAGGGTACATAGGATCCATATAAACAACATCCGGCTGTTCCTGCAATGTCGATAAAAAATCGATAGCATTAGCATGGTGGATGGTCATTCGTTCTGTAATGACTTTTACTTCGTCAGCCATCTCTTTTTGTTGCAAAGCATCTTCGATCAGCAAACTTATCAGCGGACTCTGCTCAAGCATAGTGACTGTACTTCCTAAAGAGGCTAATACAAAAGCATCTCTGGCAAAGCCAGCCGTGGCATCGATAATGTTGGGAGTGTGGCCTTGTTTCATACCAACAGCTTTGGCTAATGGCTGTCCTTTACCACCACCGAATTTACGGCGGTGATCATATTTCCCTGAGGAAAAATCAATAAAAACAGGATTACCGATATCAGGCACCTGTAAGCTCAACCGGTCATCCTCAACCAATAATTGCACTAATGACTTATCAAGCAGCTTGATCGGCACACAGAGTTCTTTTTCGAGGGATTTTGCTCGTGGCAGTGCTTGAGGGCTTACTGCCACGAGACTATCTAATGTGTTATTCAATGGTTGTAATAAACTGTCCAAAGGAGCGTGGCCCCTTGCCTGTTTCAATGGAATTAATGACTTTCTCTGTTTTTGTATCAATCACAGAAACCGTATTGTTTCCCCAGTTTACAGCATAGAGCTGTGAGCCATCGGTACTAAGATCTATCCCTTCAGGTGTATCTTCAATCTGAATAGTATTGGTAATCTTGAAAGAATTTGTATCCACTACGGAGATAGTGGCCTCATCCTGATTGATGACATATAGTTTTTTATTATCTGGACTCACAACTGCACAATAAGGCCATTCTCCGACAGGAATAGTTTTGATGACTTTTGCTGTCTTGGTATCAATGGCAGTGACATCACTGCTTTCGACATTAACACTATAAACACGAGATCCCTCAGGTGAAATAGCGAGTCCAAACGGGGACTTACCTACATCGATGGTATGGGTCACTTTGTCATTATTGAGGTTAATGAATGACACACTGTTATCATCACGGTTAGCGACATATAGCCGCTGATTTTTTTCATCGATAACCATGCCAGCAGGGGAGTTTCCTACCGAAATCGTATCAATTAGCTCGCCTGATTGAGGATTAATTATACGAATATTATTTTCATACCAGTCAGCCACATAAACATGTTCACCATCTTTTGCTGCTATCACACCTACAGGACCTGGACCGACTTTTATCTGGCGAGTTTCAGTAAGTGATTTTAGATCAAGCACAGAGATCGTTTGTCCGTCAGGATTGGTGACAAAAGCCATATCGTGATAAGGGCTCACACTAATCCCAGCAGGGTGTTCCCCAACAGGGATGGTTTTGATAACGCTTTGTGTACTTAAATCAATGACGCTGACAGTGCTGGATAGTTGGTTAGTAATAAGCGCGTACTCTGATTTATCACTGGCACAGCTAGTCAGGATGGAACAGAATGCAAGAAAAAAGGCGACTCTCAGAGCCGCCTTTTGTGTATTTTGAAACCACATGATGGGATTATTTTTCCAATATGGCTTTCAGGTTGTTCAGGCCTGATGTGTAAACACCTTTGATGGCATTAACAGCATCTTTGTCACTTTGACCTTCTGGTACTGGTGGGTTATCTAGGAATGAACGATAGAATTTACCTTTCCAAGTGACTTCAGAACCACCATCTTTGGCTTTAACTGATAACCAAGATTTATAGTTGTTTACAGGTAAAGTATAGTAAGGTGTGTCCTTGCTATTAAATGTGATTGTTTTGATGACGCTCATGTCTTCAATTTTGTAGATCAGCATCATTTTGTCATTATCAAGTTTTTCTAATTTTTCAGTAATGGTTGGGTGACCTTCACTTTTTAGTGTTAATTTACGTTCAGTATCACTTAGCATTTCAACACTTGCTACAGGTGGAAGCCATTTATCAATCGCACTAAAGTCGCTGACTACGGCCCATACTTTTTCTGGTGACGCATTAATAAATACTGATTCTTTTACTGACTGTCGTGTAGGGCCATGGGCACTTGCAATCATCGGTAATACAGCAAGCGTAATGGCAAAAAACTGTAATATTTTTTTCATTATTTCTATCTCCGTTTTTCAATAAGTCCGACAGTGACGTTAACAAAGTCATCCTGAACACAGTCTGAACAAATGTCATCGAACACGTATCACCATAAGTTGGACTGCACACTGTATCGGAACTATTTAACATTTTCCACAAGGATATTTGACTTAGTCACGCATATTAATGAAAATTAACGACCTTTATATTCTACTAGACAAGCGGAGAAGCCTGTGCCACTGATAAAAATCAGGGACTTGCACTTTAATCGTGGTGACCGAGTCATTTTTGATGGCGTTAACATCGACATTCAGCGTGGTAAGGTGACTGCTATCATGGGGCCGAGTGGCACCGGTAAGACGACTCTATTAAAGTTGATCGGTGGTCAGCTACGCCCAGATAAGGGAACGATAGAAGTTGATGGACAGGATGTTCATAAGTTATCTCACTCTGAGCTTTACGAGCTTCGTAAACGAATGGGCATGCTGTTTCAAAGCGGTGCTTTATTAACTGATATTGATGTTTTTGATAATGTCGCATTCCCGCTTCGTGAACATACCAATCTGCCTGAATCAATGATACGTGATTTGGTTTTGATGAAATTACAGGCTGTAGGGCTTCGTAATGCACGTCGCCTTTCGCCAAACGAATTGTCGGGTGGGATGGCCAGACGTGTTGCATTGGCTCGTGCTGTTGCGTTGGAGCCGATGATGATCATGTACGATGAGCCATTCACTGGTCAGGACCCAATCTCAATGGGGACCCTTGTCAACCTGATTCACCGCATTAACGATGCAATGAAATTGACAAGTATTGTTGTATCTCATGACGTGGCTGAAACAGCTGAAATTGCGGACTATATTTACCTTATGTCAGGAGGTAAAATCATCGAACATGGTTCACCTGTGCAGTTGAAAGACTCAGGCTCACAATGGGTTCAACAATTTATGCAAGGATTGCCGGACGGCCCGGTTCCATTTCATTACGCTGGTCCGGACTTCGCCGAGGACTTACTCAATCCTGAGGATAATGCATGATAAACTATATTCGAAGCCTTGGACGCTGGGGACTGGGTTCATTCGAGCGACTTGGGCGTGCCCATATTTTCCTGGTAGCAATGTTAGCAGGTGTACCTGGTTTATTCTTAAGGTTCTCGCTTGTTATACAGCAGTTATTTTCGATCGGCGTCCTTTCTGTAATGCTGATCCTGATTTCTGGCTTATTTGTCGGTATGGTACTGGGGTTGCAAGGGTATAATACGCTTGTCGATTTTGGTGCTGAAGAGTCACTTGGCGTCATGGTTTCTTTGTCTCTGGTAAGAGAACTTGGGCCAGTAGTCAGTGCTCTATTATTTGCCGGTCGTGCAGGTTCTGCATTGACTGCTGAAATAGGATTGATGAAAAGTACAGAACAGTTGTCTGGTATGGAAATGATGGCTGTCGATCCTATCAAGCGAATTATTGCTCCTCGTTTTCTGGCAGGGATTATTTCGATGCCACTACTCGCCGCTATCTTTAGTGCGGTAGGTGTGTTAGGGGGCTTTTTGGTCGGTCATGGTTTGCTTGGTGTTGATGATGGCGCTTTCTGGTCCCAGATGCAGGCTAAAACAGACTTATTTGAAGATATTTTTAATGGCGTGATCAAAAGTGTTGTTTTTGGTCTCGTTGTTACATGGATTGCCTTATTTGAAGGGTATGATGCAATGCCGACTTCAGAAGGTGTTGGTAGAGCGACAACTCGTACAGTAGTACATTCAGCCTTTGCTATCTTGGGACTGGACTTTGTACTGACTGCGTTGATGTTTGGAGATTAGAGAGAATGATGCAGAGTAAGAGTACTGAAATTACTGTTGGAATGTTTGTCGCAGCGGGTATTGCTGCATTGTTTGTGCTGGCGATGAAAGTGAGCAACCTCGGTGACTTAACGGAAGAAAAGGGATACCAGGTTACAGCTGAGTTTGGCAATGTCGGCGGTTTAAAAGTACGCTCCGCCGTGACGATGGCTGGAGTGAGAGTCGGACGTGTTGCTGATATTAGTCTTGATCCAAAGACCTTTGATGCCAAAGTCACACTCAATATGTACCCACAGTTTAATAATATTCCAATCGATACTTCAGCCAGTATTTATACTGCTGGATTATTAGGTGAACAATATATTGGTCTGGTTGCTGGCGCGGAAGATGAATCTTTAAAAAATGGTGATGTCATAACACTCACTCAACCGGCACTGGTTCTTGAACAAGTTATCGGCCAGTTTTTATACAGCAAAGCTGAAGGTAGCGATTAATGAATACATATAAAATGATAAGTAAATATATCTTGTCTTTGATGGTAGGCTTTTTTCTTGCAGCAAGTTTAACGGTTTCAGCAGATAGTATGCCTGTACCTCAAGCATTGGTTAAAAATGCATCTGATGAAATGTTAAAAGCACTGAAAGATAATAAAGCTGAGCTAAACCAGAATCCGGATAAGATTTATTCCTTAGTTGAACAAATTCTTATGCCGTATTTTGACTTTGAAAAAATGTCGAAACTGGCATTGGGTAAAAACTGGCGTCAGCTGGATGATGACCAGCGTGTCAAATTCGTTGAAGAGTTCCGTCTGTTACTTATCAGAACTTATTCGACAGCGATGCTTGAATATACAAATGAAGAAATCCGAATGTTACCTTTCCGCGATGACCTATCCAGAAAACGCGTGACTGTACCTATGGAAGTTGTTCAACCAGCGGGTCCGCCAATTCCTATGTCGTTAGCGTTATATGAAAATGATAATAATGCGTGGAAAGTTTATGATGTCAAAATTGATGGCGTAAGTTTAGTCACAAATTACCGATCGAGCTTTGCTACACAGATTCGTAACAAAGGCGTTAATAATCTGATCAGTGACTTAGCTGACCGTAATGCAAAATTAAAATCATGAGTGAATTGTTTGCTATCAAATACGATGATCACTCTAAGACCTTTGTGGTGACTGGAGAGATGACGCTTGAATCAGCAAAACTTGCTTTAGTTGAGTCAAAAGGTGTCTTCGACGCGGTAAACGACATTGAAATTGATTTACAACATGTTACTCAAGCTGACAGCGCAGGTTTGGCTTTACTAGTTGATTGGATGAGAACGGCTAAAAAAGCCAAAAAACCAATCTCATTCAAGCATTTACCTGAACAGATGGACGCTATTGCTAAAGCATCTGGTTTAGATGAATTGCTGCCACTAAAATAAATTTGAAAGCTATAAACTCATGAAAGCATCTGATATTAAACAAATGATTGAAGCCGGTTTACCTGATGCCGATGTACAGGTATTTGGCGATGATGGACAGCACTTTGATGCTCGGGTCGTATGTCCTTCATTTGCTGGTAAAACATTAGTACAACAACATAAAATGGTGAAAGAAACGCTGGGAGATAAATTTACCAGTGGTGAAATTCACGCTCTATCACTAAAAACTTCTGCGGCCTAGCAGTAGACAATACAAAGACTGTTATGGACAAATTGATTATTAGTGGCGGTGTAGCGCTTGATGGTGAAATACGTATATCAGGTGCAAAGAATGCTGCGTTACCCATTTTAATGGGTGCATTACTGGCAGACTCTGCTGTACGTATTGGTAATGTGCCACATTTACATGATATCACCACGACCCTTGAGTTATTGGGACGCATGGGGGTAACACTTACCGTTGATGAACGGTCTGGCGTTGTCATTGATCCAACCACATTGACTGACACTGAAGCTGCTTATGATCTTGTGAAAACCATGCGTGCTTCCATTCTGGTGCTAGGGCCTTTATTAGCAAAATATGGCAAAGCAGATGTCTCTCTTCCCGGTGGCTGTGCGATTGGTTCACGTCCGGTTGATTTGCATTTGCGTGGCTTACAGCAAATGGGTGCAGATATACGTGTCGAAAATGGTTATATCCGTGCTACCAGTGGTAAGGGACTGAAGGGCGCACATATATTCATGGATCAGGTTACCGTTACCGGTACTGAGAACTTGATGATGGCAGCCACTTTAGCGCAGGGTACAACAACGATTGAAAATGCCGCGAGAGAGCCGGAAGTTGTCGATTTAGCTAACTATCTGAATCAAATGGGCGCCAAAATATCTGGCATAGGCACAGCCACATTGATTATTGAAGGAGTGAAATCTCTTTCAGGTACCAAGTATCAGATATTGCCGGATCGCATTGAAACCGGCACCTATCTCGTTGCTGCAGCACTTACTCGTGGACGAGTTAAATTAAAAGATACTGATGCGAATCAATTAGAGTCTGTTCTGCTAAAACTTGAAGAAGCAGGTGCATCTATTAGTGTTGGTGATGACTGGATTTCTCTTGATATGCATGGCAACAGGCCTAAAGCTGTCAATATCAGAACAGCACCCTATCCGGCTTTCCCAACGGATATGCAAGCTCAGTTCACTGCATTGAATAGTATTGCAGAAGGGCAGGCTACCATTGTTGAAACGGTTTTTGAAAACCGCTTTATGCATGTGCAAGAAATGCAGCGAATGGGGGCAGATTTGCAAATTGAAGGTAATACTGTTGTCTGTAAAGGGCGGGATTTCCTAACCGCAGCACCGGTAATGGCGACTGATTTACGTGCATCAGCTTGTCTGGTTCTTGCTGCTTTGGTTGCCGAGGGTGAAACGGTAGTAGAGCGAATTTATCACATTGACCGTGGCTACGAATGTATTGAAGAAAAACTGCAGCAATTAGGTGCGAAGATTCGTCGGATTCCTAGTTCTGCGAGGTCTGCAGATGTCTGATACTTTAACGCTTGCTTTATCAAAAGGACGTATCTTCAAAGAAACTTTACCTTTGCTTGCAGCTGCAGGTATTGTACCGGTTGATGATCCTGAAACCAGCCGTAAACTGATTCTTGATACCAATCTACCTGATGTGAAGCTGATTATTGTCAGAGCTTCTGATGTACCTACCTATGTTGAATACGGCGGTGCGGATATTGGTGTCGCGGGTAAAGATGTTTTGATGGAACATCCACATGCCGAGTTATATGAACCGGTTGATTTGAAAATTGCACGCTGTAAATTAATGACAGCAGGTAAACCTGATGTTGAGCTTAGTTCTGGCAGATTACGGGTAGCCACCAAATTTGTTGAAAGTACACGCCGTTTTTATGCTGAAAAAGGCGAGCAAGTTGAAATTATTAAACTCTATGGCTCAATGGAATTAGCCCCGTTGGTTGGTCTGGCAGACCGAATCGTTGATGTGGTAGATACTGGTAATACTTTACGTGCTAATGGGTTGATTCCGATGGAACATATTGCGGATATAAGCTCAAGATTAGTAGTCAATAAAGCATCAATGAAAATGAAACATAAACGAATGCAATCTTTTATTGAACACATTAGAGACGCAGTTAGAGAACAAAACAATGATTGAATTAAAACAGCTCAGTGCTTCACAAGCTGATTTCTGGTCTTCACTTGAAGAGATTCTTGCCTGGGAAGGCGTGTCAGATGATAAAGTCACTGATATCGTTAAAGAAATCCTCGCTGAGGTGAAGTCGCGTGGTGATGATGCTGTCCTCGAATATAGCCGCCGTTTTGATCATGTGACTGCTGAAACTATTTCTGATCTTGAGATTTCTCTGGAGCGTGCAAAAGCCGCTTTAGAAAATATTCCGACTGAACAAAGACAAGCGCTTGAAGCAGCTGCTCAGCGAGTACGTCAATATCACGATCACCAAAAGCAAAGTTCATGGAGCTACACAGAAGCAGATGGCACTTTGCTTGGACAACAAGTCACGCCATTAGACCGTGCTGGACTTTATGTACCAGGTGGTAAAGCGGCCTATCCTTCCTCCGTATTAATGAATGCTATTCCGGCGAAAGTGGCTGGAGTACAAGAGTTGATTATGGTGGTTCCCACACCGCATGGCGAAGTCAATGAACTGGTATTGGCTGCGGCAGCTGTCGCTGGTGTAGATCGTATTTTTGCGGTGGGCGGTGCTCAGGCTGTTGCGGCTTTAGCTTATGGAACGGAAACGATTCCACAAGTAGATAAGATTGTAGGCCCGGGTAATATCTTTGTGGCAACAGCTAAAGGTATGGTTTTCGGTACTGTGGGTATTGATATGATTGCCGGACCTTCCGAAATCTTAGTCATTTGTGATGGTAAGACCGATCCTGACTGGATTGCCATGGACCTGTTTTCGCAAGCCGAACATGATGAAGATGCACAATCGATTTTAATCTCACCTGATGCTGATTTCTTGGAAAAAGTGAAAGAGTCTATTGCTAAGCTTCTTCCAACGATGGAACGTAAAGAGATTATCACAACATCATTGGAAAACCGGGCTGCACTTATTCACGTTGACGATATGGATGTGGCTGTTGAAGTAGCCAACTTCATTGCTGCTGAACATTTAGAATTATCTGTCGATGAGCCGATGGAAATGGCGAAGAAAATCCGTCATGCCGGTGCTATTTTCTTAGGTCGTTATACACCTGAAGCCTTAGGTGATTATTGTGCCGGTCCTAACCACGTATTACCGACGTCAAGAACAGCAAGATTCAGCTCACCACTAGGTGTCTATGACTTTCAAAAACGCTCTAGTCTGATTCAGGTATCTGAACAAGGTGCACAAAGTTTAGGCCAGATCGCTTCTGTATTAGCTCGAGGTGAAAGTCTTACTGCACATGCCAGATCAGCAGAATATCGTCTTAAGGATTAATCATGAGTCGCTTTTGGAGCGGTTTTGTTAAAGATTTAGACCCTTATGTGCCAGGTGAACAACCTAAACTGGCCAATTTAACGAAGCTCAACACGAATGAAAATCCGTATGGTCCATCACCAAAAGTGATTGAGGCCATTCGTATGGCTGCTAGTGACCGCTTACGTTTATACCCGGATCCGACCTCTACTGAGTTACGGCAGGCTATTGGCGATTTTTATCAGATTGATACTGATTGTGTGTTTGTCGGAAATGGCTCTGACGAAGTGCTGGGGCATGTGTTTAATGCCTTATTCAGACATGAAGCGCCTATTTTATTTCCAGAGATCAGCTATAGCTTCTATCCAGTCTACTGCCAGCTTTATCAGATAAGTTACAACACGGTACCTCTGAGTGATACGTTTGCGATTAATGTTGATGACTACAGTAACGTCAACGGCGGTATTATTTTCCCCAACCCAAATGCCCCTACAGGCTGTTTATTAGCGCTTGCTGACATTGAACGACTTTTACAGAGAAATACTGACTCAGTTGTTGTGATTGATGAGGCTTATATCGATTTTGGTGGAGAGTCTGCGGTTAGCCTGGTAAAAACTTACCCCAATCTATTAATCGTTCAGACAATGTCGAAATCACGGTCATTGGCTGGAATGAGAATTGGGTATGCTATTGGCCAACCAGACCTTATTGAAGCATTAATCAGAGTCAAAGATAGTTTTAATTCTTATCCTGTCGATAGCCTTGCTTCTGCGGCTGGTATCGCTGCAATGAAAGATAAAGCCTATTTCAATGAAACATGTCAGGCGGTCATTGATGAGCGGAATAAAGTGGTAGCAGGTCTTCAGGAGTTAGGATTTGATGTCTTACCATCAGCCGCAAACTTTGTTTTTGCTAGTCACAAGCAGGTGGATGCAGCAAAGATTGCTGCCGGGCTAAGAAAAGAGGGCATCATCGTCAGACACTTCACGAAGCCGAGGATTGATCAGTTTTTGAGAATATCAATCGGTACAGCTGGTGAAAATCAGCAGTTATTATCTGTTTTAGATACCTTAGTTTAGTTACTGTTTACGTTTAAGTAGGTAAGTAAGACGTTCAAGATCGTGCTGATACTTGGTTTCTAATTCTGTAATTTCTGCTTTGAGTTCGGTGATAGCCTGCTTCCTGACTTGAATTTCTTCTTTAGCTGCATTTAAGCGCATTTGCATATTGGCGGTGATTTTTGCACCACTTAGCTCGCGTTGAGCGGCTTCATTTTGAAGCTGATAGAGATATTGTTTGAGTTCAGGCAGTTTTTGTTCATGCATCTTAATCTGTTCTTGCCGATAAGCAATATCACTATCACGAGCGCGAATAAGATCAGCTTCAGAGCGATAAGTAATCAGTAAGGTTTTATCGTAAGTTTGTTGTGCCTGCCGAGCTTCTTCTGCCTGTTTGGCTTGTTCTTCTGCTTGTAGCCGAGCTTCTTCTTCGACTTTTTGTTTCGCTGCTTGCTCGAGCAATTCTTGCTTAGTTAGAGCTGCAGGAACACGTTCAATCAAGCGCATGGTTTCAGAATCAATAATATCGTAGCCTTTTTGTGATGCAGAAGATGGTAGTGAGGTACTGAGTGTCATCACACCATTCTCATCAGGGAAGCGATAAAGCTGGCCTGCTGAGACTGAAAGGCTGAATATAGAGCAAAATATCAACAGGGGTAATTTACGTATCATGATCTTGTCTGCGTGATTGGAGTTAATAATTGAATTTTCTAGATCAATTTATCTTGTTTTTGGTTTCATTGATAGCCAATACTTTTTCCGCCTTCTCCGGTGGCGGTGCCGGCCTTATTCAATTTCCGGTATTAATCTTCCTCGGTTTAAGTTTTTCTGTGGCTTTGGCGACCCATAAAGTGGCTAGTGTGGCTTTAGGTGTCGGTGCTGTTTTACGATATTTGAAAACAAGCCGCTTGGAACGACAGTTTGTTGTTTTAATGTTGCTGACCGGTTTGCCAGGAGTCGTATTGGGAGGAAATGTTATTTTACTCATCCCCGATCGCTGGGCAGAGATAGCGCTGGGAATATTGACTGGTGGACTGGGTCTTTACTCCATTCTCAAACCACAGCTGGGTCAAAATTATATGCCTGTGCATAGAGACTGGATGGGCTGTGTCACAGGTGGACTTATTTTATTTCTGATTGGCTTCTTAAATGGCTCTCTGACCTCAGGTACAGGTCTTTTCGTCACATTATGGCTGGTAGGCTGGTTTGGTATGGATTATCAGCGTGCAGTTGCTTACACGCTGATTATGGTTGGTCTGTTTTGGAATGGTGCAGGTGCTATTACACTGGGTCTGCTCGGAGATATTCGCTGGGAGTGGCTACCAGCATTGCTACTTGGCTCATTACTGGGCGGTTATCTGGGATCCCATCTCGCAATAAAACACGGTAATCGTTGGATTAAACGTGCATTTGAAATAGTGACTTTGTGTATATCAGCGAAATTAATTTACGGTTGATGTTCAGGCCACGCCAAACTGTTCCCGATAAGCAGTCACTGCTGGTAAATACTCACCAAAGTCAGGACTATCTTTGAGGTAACCTAAAAGATCGTTCAGAGAAATGATATTCAACACAGGAATATTATGTTCAGCCTGAACTTCTTGTATGGCTGACAATTCACCCTGACCGCGCTCCTGTCTGTCTAAAGCGATAATAACACCGGCGGGTTCAGCGCCGGCAGCACGGATAATATCAACAGACTCTCTTACTGAGGTACCAGCTGAGATAACATCATCGATAATCAGTACTTTGCCTTTGAGTTCTGCACCAACCAATTGACCGCCTTCACCATGATCCTTGATTTCTTTGCGGTTAAAGACATAAGGCATATCTTGATTATGCTGGTCGGCCAAAGCGACAACAGTAGTAGAAGCTAGTGGTATGCCTTTGTATGCTGGCCCGAATAACACATCAAATTTAAGTTCAGAGTCAGCAATGGTTTGAGCATAAAAACGACCGAGTTTAGCAAGGCTGGCACCACTATTAAATAATCCGCTATTAAAAAAATAGGGGCTTTGACGGCCTGATTTGAGTGTAAATGAACCAAAGCGTAAAACACCTGTGGCAATGGCAAACTCGATAAATTCTTTTTGATATTGTTTAATCATATTGTTTTTGAACTCGGTAAATTGCTACCTGACCAAATAAGTTAGGCAGACAACGTATTCCTAAGCTGTCTTTATTGTTGTGGTTAACAATGCTTCTATTAAGCACGTTAAGTTGATAGTCGTCACAAAGATTTTCAAAATCTTTAATCGTGCATAAATGAATATTCGGTGTTTCAAACCAGGCATTCGGCAATGTTTTAGAGACAGGCATTTTCCCGCCCAGGGCTAATTGCATACGACATTGCCAATGACCAAAATTGGGAAAACCGATAATGCCATTTTTGCCAACACGAACGATTTCCTGCAGTAAAAAGTCAGGACGCTGAATCGCTTGTAAGGTTTGCGACAAGATAACAAAGTCAAAGCTCTGATCAGCAAATTGCGCTAAACCTTCATCCAGGTCTGCCTGGATAACATTAACTCCAGCCTCAATACATTCAGCAAATTTACTGTTATCAATTTCTAAACCATAGCCTGTGATGTTTCGTTGTTGCAGATGCTTAAGCAAACTACCATTGCCACAGCCTAAATCCAGCACTTTGGCACCATCAGGAATCCAGTCACTGATGATTTGCTGATCGACACGTAAGGCCATTATTTCACTCCTTCCGCAGCAATTTGTTGCATATAGGTGCCAAATATTTCCAAATAACGAGGTATCGGCATTAAAAACGCATCATGACCTTGATGAGCCTCAACTTCGGCATAACAGACGGATTTACCGGCAGCCAGCATAGCATTGACGATTTCTTTTGAGCGCTCAGGGGAGAAGCGCCAGTCGCTGGTAAATGAGATGATAAGCGACTTAGCCTGAATGTTTTTAACGGTAGCGACAAGGTCATCGTTAAAAGCCTGTGCTGGATCAAAATAGTCCAGTGCTTTGGTCATTAATAAATAGGTGTTGGCATCAAAGCGTTCAACGAAGCTGGTACTTTGGTAACGTAAGTAACTTTCAATTTGAAACTCGACGTCATAGCCATATTGAATAGCGCCATTACGTAATTCTCGACCAAACTTTTCACCCATTGCTTCATCTGAAAGATAGGTGATATGTCCCAACATCCGTGCAAGCCCAAGCCCCTGGCGAGGCAAGGTGTTGTGTTTTATATAATAACCATCGTGGAAATCAGGATCTGATTTTATCGCCGTTCTGGCAACTTCATTAAACGCGATATTTTGTGCTGAAAGCTTAGGTGCGGCGGCGATGACAATAGCATGACGAACACGCTCTGGCAGGCTGATTGACCATTGCAAAGCTTGCATGCCACCCAAACTGCCGCCAATGACGGCAGCCCATTGCTGGATACCTAGCTGATCAGCGAGCATTGCCTGACTGCGAACCCAATCAGGAACCGTGACGATAGGAAAGTCAGGACCATAGAGTTCACCTGTTTCTGGATTGATGGTGTTTGGCCCGGTTGAACCTTTACAACCACCCAGATTATTCAGACACACGACATAAAAATGGTTGGTATCAATGGCCTTGCCAGGACCGATAGCCGTATCCCACCAACCGGGTTTGCGATCTTCCATTGCATGGTAACCAGCTGCATGGTGATCACCCGAAAGGGCGTGACAAATCAATACAGCATTGCTGCCATCTTCATTTAATGAGCCATAGGTTTCATAGACTAAGTCATAACTTGGTAATGTCTTACCACAGTCAAGTTGAAGCGGTGTATCGATATGAATTGTCGATGGTTTCACCAGACCAACAGAGTCAGCTGGTATAGATTCCGGCATATATGGTTGATTCCCGTAAAAAAGCGTTAAGTCTAATCAGACTGCCATTGTAGCGCAATCTCGATCATATATAGCGGCCTGCTAATAGCGGCATGACTAACATGGATAAAACTTGTAAACCTAACAGTACAAATAGCGGAGATAAGTCTATACCTGCGATAGGCGGAATGGTTCTTCTGACAGGTCGAAGTAAGGGGGCATTCATCTTACTGACTAATGGTGCGGCAGGATTATAGCTACCCGCGGGTGTAACCCAGCTTAATATCACTTCGATGATGATACTGAAGGTAAAAATATTGATGAATAACTGAAATAGTTCTGCCAGTAGTATGGTTAGCCATAAAACACCTTTAGGCAGAATGCCAGCAAGTAAACCTACGGCGATTATTTTTATCAGTGCCACACTGATGAGTAATACCAGTGTAGCTGTGTCCCAGCGACCGGCGGCAGGAATAAAGCGACGAAGAAATTTCACCGGTACTTGGGTGAGTTTGATAATAAACTGCACCATGGGGTTGTGATATTCCCAATGCGCCCACTGCATAATTAAACGCAGTGCCACAACGACCATATATAGATAGATAAGCGTATCAACGAGAAAAATCAGAGGATTGCTAATATAACTACTAGTCATAATCTTGTCCCAATTGTTCAGCCAGTTCATCGGCGCGTTGTGCTGCTGCAGTCAGTGCTTTATTAAATAGGCCGCGTAAGTCACCGTCTTCAAAAACATCCAGAGCACGCTCCGTGGTGCCGCCGGGCGATGTTACTCGTTGACGAAGTACACAGGCTGACTCATCACTTTCCAGCGCCATCTTAGCCGCTCCAAAGCCTGTTTCCAGCGCTAATAATCTTGCTGTCTCTTCAGGCAGACCTAACTCCATTCCAGCTGTTTGCAGCGCTTCCAGTACCAGGAAAAAATAGGCGGGGCCACTTCCAGATAAAGCTGTGACAGCGTCCATTTGTTTTTCATCACTAATCCATAAAGCAAGGCCGACTGCTCTTAACATGGATTCAGCCAGTTCATGTTGTTCAGTTGTTACATAATCGTTGGCACAGAGTGCTGTAGCCCCAGCTTGAACCAATGACGGTGTATTTGGCATAGCTCTGACGATCGCTGCACCTTCAAAGTCTAACCAGCGAGTAATATCATCCAGCCGAATTCCTGCCGCAATAGAAATGAGTAATTTATCCTGTTGCCAGGCTGGCGAAATTTGGCGAATGACTGATTGTAACTGCTGCGGTTTCACGGCCAGAATGACTACGTCCGCATCAGCAATAGCGGCGAGATTATCAGTAAAGGTTTTTACATTGTAACGTGAGGCTAAATTGTCCAGCGCTTCGGTATTAGCATCTGAAACATGAATATTTTCTGCAATAAACTGATTACTTATCAGGCCGCCTATCAAGCTACGTGCCATATTGCCGCCACCAATAAATGCGATTGTGCATTGCTTCATTTGTTCACCTTATATATCTATTATCGTCTGAGTATTTCGCACTTAAGGTCTAACGCTTATCACGTTGTCCAAATAATGCTGTCCCAATACGTACCATTGTACTGCCACAAGCGATGGCTGTAGACATATCTGAACTCATTCCCATAGATAAGGTATCCACTTGCGGATATTTCTGACGCAATTGCTGAAAGAGTTCATAGGCACGTGAGAAGCTGGCTTTTTCTTCTTCAACCGACTGTTTTGGGGCAGGAATAACCATTAGTCCGCGAAGACAAAGCTTATCCAGTGAGGCGATATAATCAGCTAATGTCAGTAAATTATCAGCGCTGGTTCCTGACTTGCTGTCTTCTTCGTCTATATTGATTTGTATACATACGTTGAGCGGTGCCAATGAATCTGGTCTGTGCTCATGCAGACGACGGGCAATTTTTTCTCTGTCGAGACTTTGAACCCAGTCAAAATGTCCGGCGATATCACGAGTTTTATTCGATTGGATAGGACCAATAAAATGCCACTCCAAGTTAAGATCAGCCAAAGCTTCAATTTTATCTAAAGCTTCCTGCAAATAATTTTCACCAAACTGACGTTGACCTAATGCTGCTACTTCACGTAATGCATCAGCAGGCCATGTTTTACTGACAGCCAGTAACTGAACAGTTTGTGGCTCACGTTGTGCCGCTGATACTGATGTCGATATTTCGTGATGAATTTGTTGGAAACGTTTTTTTACATCTGTCATGTTGCAAGCCTCATAAGGGCGCGATACCTTTATACACATTGCTTAAATTTTCAATTAACTAGACTACACCAAACCGCATAGGAATCGTTGATGGATATTACTGAATTGCTTGCGTTCAGCGCAAAAAACAATGCTTCGGATTTACATGTTTCGTCAGGCGAACCACCAATGATTCGTGTGGATGGTGATATCAAGCGCATCAATCTGCCGGCGATGGAACACAAAGATGTCCACGCGATGATTTATGACATCATGAATGATAAACAGCGTAAAGATTTTGAAGAATTTCTTGAAGCTGACTTTTCGTTTGAAGTGCCGGGGCTGGCGCGCTTTCGTGTTAATGCTTTTAATCAGAACCGTGGCGCTGCTGCTGTGTTCAGAACGATTCCATCGAAAGTACTGAGCCTTGAAGACCTTGGCGCTCCTGATATTTTTAAAACCATTGCTGATAATCATCGCGGTATTGTATTGGTCACAGGGCCAACTGGTTCGGGTAAATCCACTACGCTGGCAGGCATGATTAATTATCGAAATGAAAAAGATAACGAACATATTCTGACCATTGAAGACCCGATCGAATTTGTGCATCAAAGTAAAAAATGTTTGATCAACCAACGCGAAGTGCATCGTGATACGCATGGTTTTAGTGAGGCGCTTAGAAGTGCGCTACGTGAAGATCCGGACATTATTCTGGTGGGTGAGTTACGTGATCTGGAGACAATCAGATTGGCGTTGACGGCGGCAGAAACCGGCCATTTAGTGTTTGGTACTTTACATACTTCGTCTGCCGCAAAAACCATAGACAGGATCATTGACGTTTTCCCTGCAGCGGAAAAAGATATGGTGCGTTCTATGTTATCGGAATCATTACGTGCGGTTATTTCTCAAACATTGATGAAAAAAGTCGGTGGCGGTCGAATTGCGGCGCATGAAATCATGATTGGTACACCTGCCATCAGAAACTTGATTCGTGAAGATAAAGTACCGCAGATGTATTCTGCTATTCAGACTGGCGGCGCTATTGGAATGCAGACTTTAGATCAATGTTTGCAAGAGCTGGTAAAACGACAAAAAGTGACAAAACAAGAAGCATTACCACGTGCTGTTAATAAAGACTTATTCCGTTAGAGAGGTGTGATATGGAAATTGTCACTATATTAAAAGCGGCTGTGAAACATGAGGCTTCAGACGTATTTATCACTGCGGGTAGACCGGTGACATTGAAAGTGAATGGCCGAATGGCAACACTTTCTCAAGAGGCATTACACGATGATGAGGCCAGAGATTTAGTTTTGAGCACCATGTCCGATGCTCAGAAGAAAACATTTGAACGCGAAAAAGAGTGTAATTACGCGCTCGAGACAAAAGGGGCTGGCCGCTTTCGTATCAGTGCGCTCTACCAACGCAATAAAATTGCCATGGTGATGCGGCGTATAAAAGACGAGATTCCCACTATTGAAGAAATTCATGTGCCTCAAGTCATCAAAGAATTATCGATGACAAAACGTGGTTTAGTGATTTTTGTGGGGGCAACGGGTAGTGGTAAGTCAACCACATTGGCAGCAATGATTGGCTACCGAAATCAAAACAGTACCGGTCATATTCTTACCATTGAAGATCCTATTGAGTTTGATCATAAACATGCCGGATGTGTTGTCACACAAAGGGAAGTGGGAATAGATACCGACTCGTATGAAATTGCTTTACGCAACTCTTTACGTCAGGCGCCGGATGTGATCATGATTGGTGAGATACGTACCCGTGAGACCATGGATTATGGGGTGGCATTTGCCGAAACGGGTCACCTTTGTTTATCGACATTGCATGCCAATAACGCAAATCAGGCAATGGACAGGATTATCAACTTTTTCCCTGAAGAACGTCACCAACAGTTATTTTTGGATCTTTCATTGAATCTGAAAGCGGTTATTGCACAGCGACTAATCCCCAAAAAAGATGGATCGGGCAGGGCTGTTGCAGTTGAAGTACTGCTCAATACTCCGCTGATTGCTGATTTAATTGAGAAAGGTAAAGTTTATGAAATAAAAGAAGTGATGAAACGCTCCAAAGAACTTGGAATGCAGACGTTCGATCAGGCGGTATATGACTTATATAAATCAGGCGAAATTAGCTACGAAGAAGCCTTGCGTAATGCCGACTCTGCCAATGAAGTGCGTCTGATGATCAAGCTGGGTATGGAGTCTGGCGAGTTATCCAAAGACAGTGCTGTTTCCAGTTTGTCCTTACAGGCCGAACCTGAAGATGTGATGGGCCGTATGTGATTGTTGTTTTTTTGACACATTGTTCACATTGTGACTTATAAAATCTATTAGACGTCAGGCAAATAGTCGTTTAATATGTAGCGAAAGTACCACAAGCGGTATTGAGCAAATCAAATTTTGAAGACGTGTTCGTTTATTTTTCTACGGAAAAGGAAGGCAATATGAAATTAACAAAACTCCTGTCAGCAGCTTTTGCAATAGCATTGCTGGCTGGTTGTGCGGGTAACCCGAAAACAACTAACCAAAACATTATGTGTGCAGTTGGTGGTGCTTTAGCTGGTGGTGCAGCTGGTGCTGCTGTCGGTGATTCTGATGCTTCTGCTGGTGGTGCTGTAGTTGGTTCAATGTTGGCATTATTACTATGCCCTAACGGCGATGAAGAGGAAGAAGTTGTTGTTGTAGAAGAAACAGTTTGTGCTGTTGAAGCACCTGCTGGCGCTTTAGTTGATCAAAATGGTTGTCCTTACGATACTGACCAAGATGGCGTTTATGACGGTATCGATATGTGCCAACAAACTCCTCCTGGTGTGACTGTTGACCGTGTAGGTTGTGCGTTAGACTCTGATGGTGATGCTGTGCCTGATTACAAAGATCTGTGCCCTAACACACCTAAAGGCGTTATCGTTGACCAAGATGGTTGCCCATTAGCTGGTGAAAAAGTACTGTCACTTGAAGGTGTTAACTTTGCGTTTGATAAAGCAACTTTGACTGATGATGCAAAACAAATTTTAGAACAAGCAGTTTCTGTTCTGAAAGATACTGACAGTGTTGTTGAAGTACGTGTTGAAGGTCACACTGATAGCATCGGTACTGAAGCTTATAACAAAAAACTGTCACAAGAACGTGCACAGTCAGTGGTTGACTACTTAGTTTCACGTGGCATCAACGGTAGCTACCTGATTCCAGTTGGTATGGGTGAAAAATTCCCAGTCGCTACTAACGATACAGCAGCTGGAAGAGCGAAAAACCGTCGTGTTGATTTCGTTGTAAACGAATAAAACAAGACAACATCTATTGATGTAAAAAGGCCCTGCTTGCAGGGCCTTTTTTTTTGACCTTAATAGGGAATGTATAAAGATTAACTTCTTATAGGAAATAGCTTAGAACCTGATATCGACCGTAAGATGTTCAAGGTTCCTATTTGATGCTAGTAAGAGGGTATGAGCTCTGAATGATCAGACGTAAAGTTCTATTGTGACAGGAAGCATGAGCAACTCTTATTTTTATAGACTGAGAGAGATACTTCAAAAGCTGGAATGGCTAAGTCTTATTGTTTATATGGGATAAGAATGGACTTTATCTGGGATATAAAAGGAGTTTTTCCTATACAGTCATAAGTCTTATTTATCTATTATTGAATCAAGCTTTACGGCTTTCATTGGTTTTCCCTTCGCCCTTTCAGTTTTTCTGATGAGGGCTTTTTTTTGCCTTAAGAAAACTAACTGAATAAAGACTATAGCTCGTTGAGGACGATATTAAATGCAATCTGTTTATTTGCTCGTACAAGAAAATAAACAGAGTCCCATAAAAAAACTCCGGTGATATTTCTATCACCGGAGTCTTATGCACTGTGTCAGTCTATACTATTAAGTTGATCTTATAGGCTGAATACGCTCAGAACGCCACCTAAAGAAGTCCAGCTTGATAGTGATTTATAGGCACCTACAGCACCTAAGCCATCGGTATCCTTTTCAAGGTTATTGGTCATACCGATACCTGCCCAGCCACCAATACCTGACAATACAGCGATGTACTGCTTGCCATCATGTTTGTAAGTATTTACGTTACCTACAATGCCTGATGGGGTTTTGAAACGCCATAATTCACGGCCAGTTTGAGCATCTACAGCTTTTAAATAACCTTCCAATGTGCCATAGAAAACAACATCACCCGCTGTTGCCAAAGCGCCAGACCATACTGAGAATCTTTCTTTATCTGACCAGACGATCTTACCTTCGCGTGCATCCCAGGCAATAAAGTTACCCATATTGTCTTTTTCAGCAGGGAACATATTTACTTCAGCACCAACATAAGGCTGACCAGCTAAATATTCCACCTGGAAGGGTTCCAGATCCATACAGATATGGTTAGTTGGTACATAGAACAAGCCAGTTTTTGGTGAGTATGCTGCAGGTTGTTGATCCTTAGCACCATGTGCTGCCGGACAGATTCCAGTCGTGCTTGTATCTTCACCATTATATTCAGGAGAGTACTGTTTATTACGGTCGGGTAAGCCTGTTTTCAGATTAACGCTATTCGCCCAGTTAACCGAAGGATCAAACTTGTTGGCGACTAATAATTCACCTGATGCACGATCCATGGTGTAGCCAAAACCATTACGGTCAAAATGCACTGCTGTTTTGCGCATTTTGCCTTTGACTTTTTGATCGGCAAGAATGACTTCGTTGACACCATCGTAATCCCATTCATCGTGTGGCGTCATCTGGTAAACCCATTTCGCCATACCCGTATCTAAATCACGGGCAAACAATGACATAGTCCATTTGTTGTCACCAGGACGTTGTAATGGATTCCATGTTGATGGGTTACCTGTGCCGTAGTAGAACAGGTTTAGGTCAGGATCATAGGAATACCAACCCCATGTGGTGCCACCACCGATTTTCCACTGATCACCTTGCCAGGTTTTTAATGATGAATCTTTACCGATGGGTTTCAGCATTGAGGTTGTTTTTTCAGGATCCACTAACATTTCTGCATCAGGACCTGTGCTGTAGGCTTTATATAAAGACTTACCATTTAAATCATAAGTCTGAACATAACCACGAACACCAAACTCACCACCTGAGATACCGACAACGATTTTGTCTTTAAATACATGAGCAACACCGGTGTTAGTTGCACCTACTTTAGGATCATCGCGTTTATCAGACCAAACTTCTGCGCCGGTTTTAGCATCAAGTGCTACCAACGTGGTATCTGCCTGATTTAGGAAGATTTTGCCATCACCATAAGCTAAACCACGATTGATTACGTCACAACACATAACGGGCACGGTGTCATCATAGTTTTGTTTTGGTTCATATTTCCATTTAATCGCACCGTCATTGTTTAAGTCTAATGCATAAACAATGTTTGGAAATGGCGTATGAATGTATAAGGTATCGCCAATAACGAGTGAATTACCTTCATGACCTCTTAATACACCTGTTGAAAATGACCAGGCCATATTCAGATCTTTAACGTTCTCTTTGTTGATATCTGTTAATTCACTATAACGATGGTTAGCATAGTTACCTGCTGACATAACCCACTCATTAGGGTCTTTTTGCATAGAAAGCAATTCATCTGCATAACTTGTAATAGGTAGAGCCACTGACATCAGTGCCAGAGATAATGTTGTTTTTTTCATAAAAAATTTCCCTTCAAACTTAAGATAGAGGAGTGGCGGAAGCTGAGGTCGCCACTCCTGTACCAAACGCTGACGTATAAAAAAACACAGGACTTTTCTATAAGTCATCATTTACCAAACACAAAATCATATTTGATAATCCCCGAGGGGTTGGGAAAGACTAACAGTCAAAAAAAGGAATTAATTGCACTTGTTTCCAGAAATATAGGCTGTTTGGAATCTCAGACAAGTGGACGTTTTTTTACAAAGTTGATTTTCATGTATTCAATCGGTTGAACTTTAATCATCGCTAAGTGTTTGTTTAGGCGATGGTGTGGCTATAAATGACAATTGGCTGGAGGGAGATAATTAGCCTGATTTTATTCAGATTTAATCATGTATATTTCGATATAATATGCACATTAAAAGGGCTGATTTTTTGATGTTCAGTCTGCTTGCTCAGAATGAGCCTGCTAATGCGACCTCTGTCTTATTTGAATCATTCAAGAAATAAAAGCCGCTAATATGAGTAAAAAAAATTCTCAAGATATGATTGTTGAGTTTACCCCTCTGGAAAAGATTGAGGCGCTCTATACAGAGTTACTTGAGTGGTATGGCGAGGCAGATAGTAAAGAACTCAGAGTTGCAGCCAAGCTTCTGCTGGTGGCTTTAGAGAAGTTTTCTATACATGGTGGCAACAATTGGCATGAATTGGTGACCGAGTACATCGATATTCTTCGTAAAGATCCCAAGAAATTTCAAAAGATTATCGAGGCAAACCGCGGTGAATTAAAAGAGAAAAAATCCAACACGCATTATCACTAACTAGTTTGCAAAAAAGATTGTCTTTTTTGCTCATCCTTTAGCAGTTTGGCAAATTTACGAGTTTGTTTTGGCAGATAAATAAAATCGTCAACTAATGATTTCTTACGACGTTTTTTGGTCAGCTCGGCAGGTTCAAAAAAATGTCTGGCGTTATCGTAAGATAATACAAACGGTTGATATCCTTCACTCATTAGCAGATAACTCATAATTAACGAGCCTGTGCGGTGGTTACCCTCCAGAAATAGCTGAGGCTGACTCAATATATTGGTAAATAATCCAGCTGTACGCTTCCATATATTGGTATTTTGGTTTAATGCTAACCAGTCCATGAGCTGGCCGATACCGCCATTACGTGCAGCATAGAAGTGGGCTTTTGTTGCCTCAAACTGATGCTGAGACTCTTCTTTGGATATGGAGGATGTATGGTAGAGGACAATGTGGTTCAACTCTAACAATAAGTGTGAGTTACCCATAGCGAAAAGTTCTATACCGTTAGCCAGATAAAAATCAATCTTGGCATATCCAGCAATCAGATTTTCAATCACTTCATTTGACGGTGGAGTTCTTTTTACCGTCAGTGTTTTATTAATTTGGTCGAAATTTTTCTGTGTATTCAACAAGCGCGATCTGACAGCGCCAATATCCAGTCGAGCGATATCGCTGGTCAGATCGTGTTGAGTCGTATTGTGAACGGCATTAAGTGATGATGACCCCATAATAATGGTTTAGATTAACTAAACTCACCTCGCACATATTGTTTAGTTAACAACTGTTGAGGATCTTCAAAGATCTTCTTAGTTTCATCCATTTCTACCAAATAACCTGTACGGCCGCCCTGTGAAATATCGACACCTAAGAAGGCCGTCGTATCAGCCACGCGAGTTGCCTGCTGCATATTGTGGGTGACCAACGCCACACTGTAATGCTGCTTTAATTCGACCATCAGCTCTTCAATCTGACGGGTGGCAATCGGATCTAAAGCTGAACATGGTTCATCCATTAATAACACATCAGGTTCTGTGGCAATGGCTCTAGCGATACACAAACGCTGTTGCTGACCACCAGATAAGGATAAGCCACTGTTTTTCAGTTTATCTTTCACATCATTCCAGATAGCCGCACGTTTAAGTGCTTTGACTACCATCTCTTCTTCATCGCCTTTATAGCCATTTAATCTCAGACCAAATGCAACATTATCGTAAATGCTCATAGAGAAGGGATTAGGAAGCTGGAAGACCATACCGATATAACGTCTAACGATAACGGCATCGACTTTTTTACTGTAAATATCATGTTTGTGATATTGAATATGACCTTCAAAGCGGAATGAGTCGATTAGATCATTCATACGATTCATACTGCGTAGAACTGTACTCTTACCGCAACCGGATGGACCAATAAAGCCAGTGACTTTATTTTTCTCAATAGGAATAGTGGTGTCTCTAACCGCTCTGAAATCACCGTAAAAAATGTTTTTTACATGACAATCTAAAACAACAGGGCCTTTTGGTTCGTACTTTTTAGCAATAAATTCGCCGGTATCGGTTTGCATGTTCATAGATTTTCCTTCCGTTATTCTTTAAATTTCGATCTGCCGACAACGCGGGCCAGAATATTGAAAAACAGCACAAGTAATACAAGTACCAGTGAGGCCGCCCAAGCTAATTCAAGCTGATTCTCAAATGGCATGCCAGAAAAGTTGTAAATCAGTATGGATAAAGAGGCTGTAGGTTCAGCTAGTTCACCCATGTAGTAATTACTAAATAAGGCAGTAAACAGTAATGGTGCGGATTCACCTGCAGCACCTGCTACAGCCAATATCACACCTGTCAGAATGCCGGGTAATGCCGTTGGCAAAACGACTTTTAGTATGACTTGAGTACGTGTGCAGCCCATACCAAATGCAGCATCTTTCATTTTTTGTGGTACTTGTTTCATCGCTTCTTCAGCGGCTAGGGTCACCGTCGGTAACATTAATACTGCTAAAGCTACACCACCTGCCCAGGCAGAATAAGTACCTGTTGTGATAACGATAACGGCATAGACAAAAACACCTGCCAAGATTGAAGGGAAGCCCGTTAAGACTTTTGCTAAAAAGCGGGACACTGTCGCTATTTTGCTCGAAGGGTTAAGAATGGATAAATGCAATGCCGCCATAATGCCAATGGGAATACTGATGGCAGAAGCAATACCTACCATGGTTAGTGTGCCGACTATCGCATTACCAAAACCACCACCCATTTCAAAACCAGCCGGTGGCAGGGCAGTAATCGCTTCCACATCGAGTCTGGCTCCACCCTGAACTATCAGCATATAAATAACTGAAAATAGTGGGATACTGGCAAGTACAGCTAATACCCAGACCATCGAGGTCAGGAAATAATTTTTCAGGGCCCTGACTTCAAGAAGATTTTTTTCCAGTGCTGGTAATTCAATTCTTGGAGGTAATACTGGCTCTTCCATTTGTAATTGACTCATTTTTTACCCTCAAACTTACGCATGGTGTATTGCTGAACGGCAAGACCGGCCACATTCACGATAAAAGTGATCAGTAGTAAGACTAATGCCGCATACATCAACGCCTGGATTTCAATTTGACCGGCTTCAGGAAAGGTTGATGCCAGAAGCGATGCTAATGTATTTGCTGGTGCAAATAGCGACACACTGATGTTATTAACGTTACCAATCAACATGGCGAGAGCCATGGTTTCACCTAAAGCACGTCCAAAGCCAAGTACTAAGCCAGCCAGAATGCCGGAAGAGGCAGTAGGTAACATCACTTTTAGGATCACTTCCCATTTTGTAGCACCCATGCCATAAGCCGCTTCTTTTACCTTGTATGGGATACGACGGAAGGCGTCGGCAGAAATAGCGGCAACCGTTGGCAAAATCATAATCGCTAATACCAAGGCGGCGGGTGCAAGTCCTGGTCCGCTAAGATCGGTGCCAAATAGAGGAAACCAACCTAAAGTGTCATGTAACCACTGTGCGCCTGGTCTTATTAACGGGATAAGCACATAGATACCCCATAAACCGTAAACAACAGAAGGAATAGCTGCTAATAATTCGATTACTGTTCTAAAAATCATTTCGAATTTAGCGTGAACAAAGCCCTGAGTTAAGAAAATAGCAATCGCCACACCTAAAAAGCCACCAAGGAGCAATGCTAAAAAGGAGCTATATAACGTACCCCAGATTTCAGGTAATACACCAAAGACACCCTCGTTGGTATCCCAGGTCGTGCCGGTAATAAAACCAAGACCGTGTGTTTTAATGGCAGGTAATGCCTGTGAGCCTAATTCAAAAACAATATAGGCGACTAAAAGAACAATGGATAAGGCGCAAAAATAAGCAAAAGATCGAAATACAGTGTCTTTTAAATAATCAGTGGCTGATGGTGGAGCAGAAAGTGTTTTATCACTACTTGCCTCTTTAAATGGATTGTAAACCATGTGCGTTCCTATCAATTATTCATTCGTATTTGAAACATGTTTTATGCTGTCTCTAAAACAGAGAAAATGCTGCAAGGTCAAAATGTCCTTGCAGCATTTTTATCTGAGTCTTCAACTGCGTGATTACTGAATCATTTTTGCAGCGTTGCGAACTTTCTCAACAACGTTTTCTGGTAATGGGATATAGCCCATTGATTCAGATGATTTTTGACCTGTTGTGACCATGTATTCGATCAAGTCACGTAGTGCTTTAGCCTTAGCGTCATCTTGTTCTTTGTATACAAGTAACCAAGTAAATGATGCGATAGGGTAGGCATCTTCACCCGCTGGATCAGTTGCCCATGCACGTAGGTCTGGAACATCAGAACCAGGCAAGTTACCAGTTGGGAATGATGTTGTTGCTAATGCTGCAGCACCAGACTCACCACCTGCAGGCATAAACTTACCAGCTTGGTTTTGTAATAATGCTGTTGGTGATTTAGTCAGTTTGGCGAAGCCATATTCGATATAACCAATCGCACCAGGTGTTTGTTTGATAGTAGCGGTAACACCATCATTTTTAGGTGCTTTAACAATGGTGCCAGTACTTGGCCAGTTTGGAGATTTTGCAGCACCAACACTGTTTTTAAATTCAGGGTTGATAGCCGCTAAATGATTTGTAAAGACATAGCTGGTACCACTTGAGTCAGAACGAACAACAACTGTAATTGTTTCATCAGGCAGTTTTACACCAGGGTTAGCTGCTTGAATTTTTGGATCGTTCCATTTTGTGATTTTGCCCATGAAGATTTCAGGATAAACATCACGTGGAAGCTTCAGTTCTTTGACGCCGTCTAAATTGTATGAAAGAACCACTTCACCGGCTGTCATAGGCAATAAAATAACGCCATTTTTCACTTGTTCAATTTCACTATCTTTCATCGCCGCATCACTAGCAGCAAAATCAACAGTTTCATTAATAAAATCCTGAATACCTGCGCCGCTACCTTTTGATTGATAGTCGATACGTACACCATCAGTTTGTTTGCTGTAGTCCTTGAACCATTTGTTATAAAGTGGTGCAGGGAAGCTGGCACCAGAACCGTTTAATTTCAGTTCGGCGTGCGCGACAGTTGATGACATAGCGCCAACAAGTGCAGTAATAAGAAAGACTGACTTTGCATTTTTTGCAAATAGTTTCATAGAAACTCCTGACTAGTTAATTGAGCAATAAAAATCTTTAACTCGAACAGAGTAGCGACCTTAAGTTAAAGATTTATGACAAAAGTAAATTTAGTCAGAATTTTTTATACTGAGATAAAGGTGTTTTGAGTAATTGTTAATAAAATCAATTGTGTAAATATTGTTTTGGGTGTTGAGAATTTATAAGTTTCAGTTTTTATAATTTTTCTTGGGGCTGATCCAGATAATACTTAAAAAGGTATTATCTGAGCATGAGAAAAAGCCGATTGAGCTGGTACAAGCAACAGCGATTAATTGAGTTATTTGTAGGGGGAGTAACAGCCCGCACCGCAGCATCTTTAGTTGGTGTGAATGTGAAAACAGCCATTGGCTATTTTCAACGTTTAAGGACGTTGATTTATGAGCATAGTGAACACCTTGAATTATTAGAAGGTGAGATCGAAGCTGATGAAAGTTATTTCGGTGGCAGTCGCAAAGGTAAGC
>NZ_FOSH01000020.1 GCF_900114205.1 Methylophaga sulfidovorans | reverse complement strand
AAACCTCAGAATGTGTTATTCCACAGCGACCAGGGTAGCCAATACAGCTCTCGAAAATATCGGCAACGGTTATGGCGCTATCGCATGACTCAGAGCATGAGCCGACGTGGTAACTGCTGGGATAATGCGCCCATGGAGCGTTTGTTTTGGAGCTTTAAGGCTGAATGGCTGCCGAGACTGGGGTATCGAAACATAAGTGAGGCAATGCGTGATGTGAGCTATTACCTGATGAATTATTATAACTGGCAACGGCCGCATCAATTTAACGATGGATGTCCACCTGCAAAGGCGGAAGTTCTGTCTAAACCCGTGTCCGGAATTAGTTGACCACTACATCACGCATAAATCGATAGACGACATAGGGGCTTTTTATGTCTATACCGTAGTCTGGATAATCGTCACTTAACCGAATATACCTATCACTCATTACTGTGTTCTCACCATAGCTATGGATACATGTAGTAAAGCATACCCTTTAACCTAGCAAAAGCACCATGTAATCTAACGCAGGTTATCAGAAGGAAGGACTGTGACAGAAAATTTATTAAGTTCTATAGTTGAGTCATGACTAGATTAGTAATAAAGCTCAATCTATTTAACCATGCGGCCTCACAGCTATACACCAGTACAACTAAACCACACACGAGACACTCTCGATAGCACATATGTTGACGCTGATACACCTCTCATGATCTCCTAGCGACCTTTATCAACCAACTAGGAACAACAATGGAACTATTCAGCATCAAGCAGGTGTTAGGCTTTGGTATCTTCGTGGAGTGGCTGGACTACTCAGCATCGGACAGCATCATAGAGGCTAAGACAAGCCAGAACGAGCGTGAGCTGTGGTTGTTCGGTAGGTTGCACCTAGTAGTCAGTAAAGAGAGAGCTTACGCATAAAAAAAAGAATACCCCCCGTACCCCTTAGAATCCTAAAAAGGGTCTAGGGTACACGGGGGGATTGCAAAAATGGGACTCCTACGCGTGTTAAGGGCTCACAAATTTATCGTAAATAATTCTGACCAATATTAACAGGCTAAGGTTCTCATTACAGAGTGCCGCAATCTACCATCAGCTCTCACTTTCGGCTATTTCAGAGCTGTTTTTGATTTAGTATGAGGGTGTACCATCCTACAAGGTAGGGAAGGTACACTTAAGTAAACACTCAAGCGCTCCCTTGTCTGTACCACGTACACCCTACGAACTGCAAAGCTATAAGTAACCTAAAAATCAGAAGTCATCATTTGAACCCAATGACAGGTATTCGCTGAGCTGCTCAAGTAAATGTGGTGAGTGTATCTCTAACGCTCGGGCAAACGTTTCCGGCTGATTGGCGGGTTTGTTACCAAAGGTTTTCGTTAAGCGTCTAGCCCAGTCAAGGGCTAGCTTTTCTTGCCAGCGGCTCTGAGGATCACTGGAGAGCTTACAACTTGTAAAAAATAAACACCCCACCGCAGACACACGCGGAAATAAAAATGGGGGAAGGGCTTTAGTGGTAACAGAGTGTGGTAATCAGGTGTGGTAAAACGAAAAAAGGCGTACCCTACAAGTCATTGAATAACAAGCAGAATACACCTTTTATCAGTATATGGCGGAGAGTCAGGGATTCGAACCCTGGGTGGTCGTTAAACCACGCCGGTTTTCAAGACCGGTACATTCAACCGCTCTGTCAACTCTCCAGAGAGGCGAAATAATACAGATAATGGCTCGGTAACACAACCGTAAAAATAAAATTATTTGTAGATACATAATATCTATTGCCATTTAGAACTTATCGGGTAGGATAGGTGTCATTAATGTAAGCTTTTCATCAACTGGAAAAAACTTGGAGAAACACTGATGAATTATAACGCTGAATCAACTGTTGTTCGTTCACAGCAGTCTGCGGTTCAAACCAATAAACTATTACGTAATACATATAGTTTATTAGCCATGACACTATTATTTAGTGCAATGACTGCTGGATTATCAATGGCTTTCAACCTGCCGCATCCAGGTATGATCATTACTTTGGTTGGGTATTTTGGATTACTTTTCTTAACTACAAAACTTCGTAACAGTGCATGGGGCATTGTGTCTATTTTTGCATTAACAGGATTTATGGGGCTGACCTTAGGTCCGATCGTTAACGCCTACTTAGGTTTACCTAATGGCCCACAAATTGTAATGCAAGCCCTTGGTGGTACAGGTATTATCTTTATCGCTTTATCAGCTTATGCTGTGAAAAGTGAAAAAGATTTCAGTTTTATGGGCGGTTTCTTGTTTGTTGGTATTCTGGTCGCATTTCTAGCTGGCTTAGCCGCTTTCTTCTTCGAAATGCCTGGCCTGTCTTTAGCGGTATCAGCAATGTTCGTTTTATTGATGGCTGGTCTGATTCTTTTCCAAACAAGTCAAATCGTCAATGGTGGTGAAACTAACTACATCATGGCAACCATCACACTGTATGTCAGTATCTACAACTTGTTTGTGAGCTTATTACAGTTAATTGGTGCCTTTTCTGGCGATGATTGATTGAACTAAGTCGTTTATTTGTTTTCTAAATAAACCCCGCTTTGCGGGGTTTATTTTTATGGTGAAATGGTGAAGAAAAATCTAGCTAATTGGGATCGTTGGTGTCGAATTGTTATCGGCACAGCTATAATAGCTTATGCCATCTATGACGGTAATGGGTGGTGGCTGCTAGGTGTTGGTTTATTATTAAACGCATTCACTGGTCGTTGTCTTGCATACGGAGTGTTAGGATTGTCTACACGTCAGACGTCTTGCCAGATCGATACAGAGAGCAAAAAGAGTTAAATAAACAGAATGGCTGAATTACCCACACAACTCATTGATCGTTTTGGTCGTAAAGTGACCTATGTTCGTATGTCTATTACGGATAGATGTGATTTTCGTTGTGTCTATTGCATGGATGAAGAAATGACATTCATGCCTCGCCAACAGTTACTTACCCTTGAAGAAATTGTTTTTCTGCTACGCGCTTTTTGCGAACTTGGTGTGGAAAAAGTGCGTATTACAGGTGGAGAGCCGTTAGTCAGACGTGATGTGGATTGGCTGTTTAATGAACTAGGTCAGCTTAAAGCATCTACTTCACTGAAAGAGCTGACATTAACTACTAATGGTTCAAAGCTGGAAAAATATGCACAGACTTTAGCTGATTCAGGCTTAGATCGTATTAATATCAGTCTGGACTCTCTCAAAGAGGAAAAATTTAAGGCACTGACAAGAACAGGTGATTTAGATACAGTTCTTGCCGGCATTGCCGCAGCAAAAAAAGCTAACTTTAAGCGTATTAAATTAAACGCCGTCATTATGAAAGGGCGCAATGAAGATGAAATCATTGATTTAGCCCAGTTTGCTATAGATAATGACTTGGATATTTCCTATATCGAAGAAATGCCTTTAGGCCATGTCTCTCACGCACGTGAAGAGAGTTATTGCTCCAGTGATGAAGTGTTAGCCAAGTTAAGAACTGTGTTTGATTTACAGTCCAGTATCGCATCAACAGGTGGACCATCGCGTTATTATCAAGTTGCTGGCTCGACAAGTAAGATTGGATTTATCTCACCACATAGTCATAATTTTTGTGAGAGCTGTAATCGCGTCAGGGTGACGACAGAAGGGCGTCTTTTATTATGTCTAGGCCAAGAGCATTCGATGGATTTGCGTGACGTTATCCGGCAACAGCCTGGCGATATGCAAGCCCTGAAACAGGCGATTATTGATTCAATGGAGATTAAACCCAAAGGCCATGACTTTGATATCAAGGCGCAGCCTATTATTTTCCGTCATATGAGTGTGACTGGCGGCTAGTCGTTAGCCTCAGCTTTTTCAAGTTGTTTTGCTGAATTCCAGAAAGCATCCAACTCTTCCAATGAAAAATCCTCAAACTGTTTTCCCTGAGCCGTGACTGCTGTTTCAACATAATTAAAACGTCGGTAGAACTTCTCATTGCTACTATTAAGCGCTTCTGTAGGATCAATATCTAAATGTCTTGCCAGATTACAACAGGCGAATAAGATATCACCCAGTTCAGCCAGTAATAGTGATTTGTCAGATTGTTGTTTTATTTCCTGGCCTAGCTCTTCCACTTCTTCATGAATCTTATCTAACACGCCTATAGAATCAGGCCAGTCAAAACCGACTTGTGAAGCACGCTTTTGCATAGCAACCGCTAATTTAAAGGCGTCAGTCTCAGACTGTTTAATCGGTGTAAGAAGGAAGTCTTTATCAGACATAGCTCAGGTATCACGGGTAAATTTGATGATATTTCGTCGATCCCGCTTGCTAGGACGGCCTTTCTGTTGCCTAAAGCCCAGCGGCTCATTCTTTATTTGCTCACGCAAGAGTTCGCGTTTTTCACGACTTTGCTCAGTTTCCTGATAAAGCTGTTCGGCTTCGGAAGCGGGGCGACGTTGAAGATTTAATCCCTGAATAACAACCTCGAACTCATAAGGTGGTTTTGAAATCGTCAGGGTATCTTCAACACGAACTGTTCGGCTGGGTTTAACACGTTGTCCATTGACATGAACCTTACCACCGGAGATGGCCTCAACGGCAAGACCGCGCGTTTTATAAAAACGCGCGGCCCATAGCCATTTATCTAATCGTTGAGATTCAGAACGAATGTCCTGTTGTGCCATTAAGCCTTACCTTGAAGTTGTAACAATATAGACTCATTTTCCAGTGTGGATGTGTCTTGCGTAATTTCTTCGCCTTTAGCAATAGTACGAAGTAAGCGACGCATGATTTTACCGGAACGTGTCTTAGGTAAATTATCTGAATAACGAATATCATCCGGTTTAGCGATAGGACCGATTTGTTCGCCAACCCAGTTTCGAAGCTCTTTAGTCAGTTCTTCGTCCTGACCGCCTTCAGGGCGATCTCCTTTCAACACAACGTAGGCAAATACAGCTTCACCTTTCACATCATGTGGCCGACCAACGACTGCAGCTTCTGCCACAAGCGGATGAGCCACTAGAGCCGATTCAATTTCCATGGTGCCCAGACGGTGACCTGAGACATTTAATACGTCATCAATACGACCCATAATCCAGAAGAAACCTACATCATCACGTCTGGCACTATCACCTGCCAGATAATATTTACCGCCGAAATAGGGCCAGTAAGTGTCTTTATAACGCTGGTCATCTCCCCAGATGGTTTGAATCATCGAAGGCCAAGGTTTACGGATTACCAGATAACCACCTTGATTGGCTGTGGTGATTTCTTCACCCTCATCATTGACGATAGCTGCATCTATGCCCGGAAGAGGGCGAGTACAAGAGCCAGGTTTGGCGTGTGTGACGCCTGGTACCGGTGCAATCATATGTGCGCCAGTTTCAGTTTGCCACCAGGTATCGGCAATTGGACAACGTCCCTGACCAATAACATTGTAGTACCACATCCAGGCTTCAGGATTGATAGGTTCGCCAACAGTACCCAACAGTCTGAGTTTAGATAAATCATAGCTATTTGGGATTTCATCACCGACTTTCATTAATGCACGAATAGCGGTCGGCGCTGTGTAGAAAATGGTGACGCCATGACGTTGGCAGATATCCCAGAAACGGCCTGCGTCAGGCACGGTTGGTACACCTTCATAGATGACTTGTGTAGCGCCAGTGGCAAGTGGGCCATAAGCAACATAAGTATGACCTGTAATCCAGCCTACATCGGCTGTACACCAGAAAACATCACTATCTTGAATATCAAAGACCCAACGCATGGTGGTGATGGCATTTAACAGATAACCACCACAGCTATGTTGAATGCCTTTGGGTTTACCAGTTGAACCTGATGTATACAGAAGGAATAAAGGATCCGCTGCGTTCATCCATTCTGGTTCACATTCTTCAGACTGTCCTGACGTGGCATCAGACCACCAGATATCTCTTCCTGCCTGCATAGGAACATCATGTTTTGTTCTTTGATAAACAATGACTTTTTCGACACTGCCACAACCTGAATCCAATGCCTGATCGGTGGTTTTTTTCAGTTCAACTGTTTTGCCACCACGAAAGCCGCCATCAGCTGTGATGACTAATTTGGCTTGGGTATCTTCGATACGGTCTTTCAATGATGAAGCTGAAAAGCCACCGAATACCACTGAGTGAATGGCACCAATACGAGCGCAGGCCTGCATCGCCACCACAGCTTCAGTGATCATTGGCATATAAATAATGACACGGTCACCTTTACCAATACCCTGTGCTTTCAGTGCATTGGCAAGGATACTGACGCGACGATGAAGTTCGCGATAGCTGATATGTTCTACGTCACCTTTTTCGCCCTCAAAAATAACTGCAGTTTTATCAGCATTTTTTTCAAGCTGACGATCAAGGCAGTTATAAGAAACATTGAGCTTGCCGTCTGGGAACCAGCGGTAATGGGGGGCGTTACTATCATCAAGTGTTTGAGTAAAAGGCTGTTTCCAATCAATTTCCTGACGTGCTATCTCTGCCCAAAATGCTTCATGATCCTGCTCTGCTTTTTGGTACAAGGCATCAAGTTGTTCTGAGAGTAATGATGCCGTTTTTAGAAAGGCTTCACTGGGTGGAAACTGACGGTCTTCGTGTAAGGTTGATTCGATATTATCTTGAGCCATATGCGACACCTTTATAGTTATTCTTTAGCTAAATTAACACAATACAGTGATTATGAATGTGTGTTAAGCAGACATAAAAAACTCTCCCTCAATCTAAATCGAGGGAGAGTTTTAGGAGTGAACAGGCCTCTAGAAGAAACCGAGTGGGCTAGTGCTATAGCTAACCAACAAGTTTTTAGTTTGTTGATAATGTTCAAGCACCATTTTGTGCGTTTCACGTCCAACACCGGATTTTTTATAACCACCAAATGCGGCATGAGCAGGATACATGTGGTAGCAGTTTGTCCACACACGACCGGCCTGAATGCCACGTCCCATACGGTACGCCAGATTCATATCACGAGTCCATAAGCCGGCACCAAGACCAAACTCTGTATCGTTAGCAATTTCTAATGCTTCGGCTTCATCTTTGAATGTGGTCACAGAGACAACAGGACCAAAGATTTCTTCCTGGAATATACGCATTTTGTTATGGCCTTTCATCAATGTAGGCTGGATGTAATAACCATTATCAAATTCAGGACCCAGTTGCTCGACAGCACCGCCCATTAATACTTCAGCGCCTTCCTGACGACCGATATCTACATAGCTCAGAATTTTATCAAACTGCATTTGTGAAGCTTGAGCACCGACCTGAACTTCTGTATCTAATGGGTTACCACGTTTAATGTTTTTGGCACGTTCCATAACAATCTTGATGAAGTCATCATAAATGCTTTCCTGGATAACAGCACGTGAAGGACATGTGCAGACTTCACCCTGATTGAAGAAGGCCAGAACTAAACCTTCAGCACACTTATTAATATAGTCTTCTTCTTGTTGCATGATATCTTCGAAGAAGACGTTAGGTGATTTACCACCTAATTCAGTCGTCGATGGAATAATGTTTTCTGCTGCACGTTTCATGATGTGTGAGCCAACTGGTGTTGAGCCAGTAAAGGCAATTTTAGCGATACGTGTACTTGAGGCTAATGCTTCACCAGCAACGCGGCCCATACCGTTAACAATATTAAGTACACCTGGTGGTAATAAATCACCAATGACTTCCATCAGTTTAAGGATTGAAACAGGTGTTGATTCTGCTGGCTTCATGACAACGCAGTTGCCGGCAGCCAATGCTGGAGCCAATTTCCAGGCAGCCATCAAAAGCGGGAAGTTCCACGGAATGATTTGACCAACAACACCTAAAGGTTCATGGAAGTGATAGGCCACAGTTGTTTCATCGATTTCACCCATTGTGCCTTCCTGAGCACGGATGCAACCCGCAAAGTAGCGGAAGTGATCAGCGGCGAGTGGAATATCGGCATTTAATGTTTCACGGATAGCCTTACCATTGTCCCAGGTTTCAGCCACAGCGAGCATTTCAAGGTTTTCTTCAATGCGATCAGCAATTTTTAACAAAACATTAGAACGCTGTTGAACGGATGTTTTACCCCAAGCGTCTTTCGCTGCATGGGCAGCGTCTAAAGCCAGGTCAATATCTTCTGCGGTCGATTCAGGAATTTCACAAATTACTTCACCTGTTACTGGTGTAGTATTGGTGAAATATTGACCTTTAACGGGCGCAACCCACTTGCCCCCAATATAGTTTTCATAACGCGAATCAAAGTTGACGACAGCGCCTTCAGTACCGGGTTTTGCATAGATCATAGTCTTTCTCTCTTTGCTTATGGTTATAGTATGAACATAAAGATGCAGGATAATTCCATCACTGGCAAGTCTGCTTGACTAAAAATCTCAATCACTTGACTGAGAGTCCAGAAGCATTCCAAAATTATTTTATAATTTGGTATAAGATACACAAATGAAAATTGAGAAACTCTCGCTGGTTAAACGGCGTGAAAAACGACAATTACTGACTGAGAATAAAGTTCAGTTTGCTGGCCCCGAGTCAGAACTGAGCATTTATGACACTTATCGCGCGGCTAGCAGAGTGGGGCTGGAAGCTCAGCAGCTGCTTTACTGCGGCATGGTGAGTGGACGAAAAGTGATGCACAGTCCGCATAATAATGACGGTGAGCTTTTTCTTCCGCATGAATCTTATGTTGTCCCACCCGGCGAGCATGTAGAAATTGATTTTCCTGACGCTAATGAGTCAGCACCAACCACATGTCTGACGATAGAAATATCAAAAGACAGGATTGAACGTCTATCTGAACGGATGCGTGATCTCATCGTGCTCGATGCCCCGAATCATGAATGGGAATATCAACCGAAAATCATCCATAAGCATCACACCGGCGATACACAGTTTCTGCTTGAAAAAATGGTGTCTCTCTATACACGCAATGATCCTGATAAAGAAATTATGTTGGATCTGAGTGTGACAGAGCTAGTCATCAGACTGCTCAGAGAGCAAGGCCGTGATGTTTTATTAAGCTATTGTCAGCAATCCCCCGATGCTACTGGTGTAACAGCAGCGATTCATTTTCTTGAGCAAAATATTGCTAATCCACTGGATGTTGAACAGCTATGTCGAAAAGCTTGTATGAGTCGTAGCCGCTTATACGTCGAGTTTAAAAAACAGTTGGGTTGTACGCCTGGTGAGTTTCAACAGCAAATTCGTCTGAAAGCGGCGGCAGAAGCCATTCAGTCAGGTAAAAGTGTTACCGATGCTTGTTATAGTTTCGGTTTCAGTGATCTCAGTCACTTCAGTCGTCGTTTCACCGGCTTCTTTGGTTGCGCGCCGAGCGTTTACCGACAAAAATTTATCCAGAATAAATAAAATACCTATTTGTTAGGATTGGCAGGCAAGTATTGCTGTCATAATAGGTATCCATCATTATTTTCAGCACGAGATTATTTTGCCTGCAATAGCCTTCATTCACAGACTATTCTTTGTTTTCTTACTGATCTCAAGTCCGGTACTTTTTGCCGATCCCATCAAAGTAACAGTAACAATCAATGGCGTTGATTCTTCTCTGGCCAAGACGTTACTTAACGGACTTTCCATCGAAAAACAAAAAGAAAGTGAACGCCTGAATAAACGTTATCTGGAAAAACTATATAAAGCTGCTCCTGAAGAGTTGAGCACGATGTTAACGGTCTATGGTTATTACCAGCCAAAGATTAGTAGTGAACTCAAACAAGGTAAAGACAACTGGCAAGCGATATACACGATAGATTTAGGTGAACCGGTTAAGCTGGCTTTGGTTGATGTCGCGTTTAATGGTGAAGCTGCAGAGGATCCCGAGTTTATAAAACTGAAGAAAGCGTTTCCACTTCAAAAAGGCCAGCAACTCGATCAGCAACAATACGAAGCCGCGAAAAAATCAATATTAACTTTAGGTATGAGTCGGGGTTATTTTGATGGAAAGCTGACTAAATCATCAGTTGAAGTTGATGTGCCAAAGCATATTGCCAATGTTTATCTTCATTATGATTCTGGTGTGCGTTATCGCTTTGGCAAGACTTTATTCCCGGATACTGTCGTAGGCGAGCCATTACTGGATAGATTATTGCCATACAAGGAAGGCGAGCCCTATTTAGATAGTAAAGCATTAACATTGAGAAAAAATCTTAGTAATAGTGGTTACTTTGATTCTGTATCGGTTCGCACTCAACGGGCCGATAGACATGATGGACAAGTACCCATGGACATCACATTGGAAGAAAAACCAAAGCAGTTATATACAGCCGGTCTCGGCTATGGCACTGATACTGGTGCCCGATTAAGTCTTGGCTGGGAAAATCGTTATGTGAATAAGCGTGGACACCGTCTGCAAGCTGATGCCCAGCTGTCGCAAGTTACCAATACGTTAAGTGCTGATTATGTGATGCCCTTCTGGAGCGAAACGATTAATACCGTTGGTTTTAATACCGAATATAAACAGCAGGATACTGATACAAGTGAAAGTGAATCCTTCGCGATAGGTAGCTACTATAAACGTGAACGATGGGGCTGGGATGAAACAGGCTCAATTAAATTCTTACAAGAAGATTTTGATATTTCTGACGACAGTGAGTCGACGTTTTTACTTATTCCCGGTGTGTCATGGAGTCGTACCTGGGCTGATAATACTATTTACACCAAACACGGTGCGCGTTTGTCGCTGACTCTTTCAGGCGCCTCTGAGTCATTATTATCTGATATTACATTTGCTCAGGTTGTGGTTAGAGCTAAGTTGATTCAGGCTTTTGGTGAGAATAATCGATTTATTACCCGTGGCTCGATTGGGGCGACTGAAGTCAGTGACTTTGAAAGGTTGCCCAGCTCTCTACGTTTCTTTGCTGGTGGTGATAACAGTATCCGTGGCTTTGATTATCAATCACTTGGACCTAAAAACTCAGAAGGGGATGTGGTCGGTGGCCGTTATCTGGCTGTGGGTAGCGTGGAACTTGAACATATGTTTTTAAAAGACTGGGGCGCGGCGGTTTTTTCTGATTTTGGTAATGCTTTTAATAGTTTTAGCGACCCCATTGAATACAGTGTTGGTGTAGGTGTTCGCTGGCGCTCACCGATAGGGCTGATTCGTGTTGATCTGGCGAAAGGTCTATCTGAGAAAGATGAACCGATCGGTCTGCATATTGTGATTGGGCCAGATTTATAACTATGCGTAAAACGATTTTTTTCTCCATCATTTTTGTATTTTTGGCATTCGTGGCTGGCATAGCCTGGCTGGTCACAACGCAATCAGGTCTAAATACAACTCTGCATATCGTTAACAAAATGGTCCCTGATCTAAACGTAGGTGAGGCCAAAGGGGAATTATTTGGAGAGCTGCTTCTGTCGGATATTCAATATCAGTCAGAACAGGCCACGGCTGTTGCGATTGAACAATTGCAGCTCAGGTGGAAGCCTGCTGAATTAATTAAGCGTCATTTACATATTCAGCAATTAGCAGTGAAGGGAGTGACGATACGTCCTATTGAACATTCTGAAGAGGTCAGTGATACCAGTACTGAGATTAGCGTACCGGATATTGACTTACCATTACGGGTGACACTGGATCAGCTGACGATCAGTCATGTGGTTATGGATAATCCCTCAGCAGAAACGACCTTAGTTAAAGAGGCTCATCTGAAGGCTGAAACGATATCAGATGAACTGATGATACAGACTTTATCTCTATCGGTAGAAGACGGACAGTTTCAGCTCGATGGCCGTATTGGCTTAACAGCGTTACATGACATTAATCTGAATTACCATGCCGATTTGTTGAATGTCTTTCCTGATAAATTGACGATAAATGGGCAAATAAATGGTAATCAGCAGCAACTTATCCTCACTCAGCAGATTCAGCAACCACTCAAATCAGAACAGAAACTGGTTGTTAATGATCTTACCTCTTCTCTTAACTGGATATTGACAACATCAGCAGAAACTATTGATGTCAGTAAGCTGGTGCCTGAACAGGATCTGCAAATTGATAATCTAAACCTGTACGCACAAGGCTCTCTGACAGAACTGACGAGTTCGCTGCAAGCGACTGTGAAACAAGCTGAACTCCCCGCTATCAATATTGACGTTAATGCTGAAACTGAGGATATGGCTCAATGGCATATTCAGGCAAAAGCACAGCTAGATGACGAAAAAATAATCAGGCTATCAGGCACAGTTAACACAGATACGCCGGAAATAGCATTTGATATCAAGACGGTATGGCAACAATTACAGTGGCCATTACAAGGGGATAATGTTCTGATCAAAAGTGAACATGGAGAGGCCAACATTACCGGTTCGATAAAGGATTATCAGGCTAATATTAAGACGCTAGTGACCTATGAAAATGAACCTTTAACTCTGACGGCTCAACTGCTGGGGAATGACACATCTGCTTCGCTCAGCCAGTTGGATATTGATGGATTGGGCGGCAAGGTTGCGACTCACGGCCATATTGATTGGTCATCAACACCGATAAACTATGATCTCACAGCAAATTTGCAGCATTTAACACTGCCAGCATCGTTATCTGAAGTGGCTGTTTATATAAAACAAGGTCAGTTAAATTTGTTGGGAGATGCCAACAAGATGACATTACGCTCAGAAACTGAGCTAACGGTTAACGATGTGGCTATGATGGTCAATGCCACAGGGGATGGCAAAACAGATATTGGTTTTGAACAAAGTCAGTTACATATTCAATTAGGCAAAGGCGATATTGATTATCAGGGCAGGCTTGCATGGGCTGGTGAATCACTCGTGGATGGTGATTTGACCGTAAATCAACTTAATCCAGGCATTATTCTGCCAGAATGGCCTGGAGTGTTATCTGGTCAGGCACCACTGCTTGTTAGTCAGACAGATAATCAGTTAAATGTGGTACTTGATACCCTAAAATTATCAGGTTCTCTAAGGCAGAAACCCTTAGCTATTGAGGCAAAACTGAGCTCTAAGGGTGAAGATGTATTGATTGATCATTTTTCTGCCAGATCAGCAGGCTCTACACTTTCAGTAAAAGGAAAACTTCAGCAACAGCAAATCAATGTTAACTGGACACTGAACTCACCTGATCTACAAGACTTTTACCCAACCCTTAAAGGACGTCTTAATGGCTCAGGCAGTGTGACAGGTAGTCTTGAGCAACCACGGATTCTTGCTAATGTTGATGGAAAGGCTATAACGGTTGATACGGTTAAAGTTGATACGCTGGCTGGGGATATAGACTTTACTCTGCAACAAAATGCCAATATAGATAGCCGTGTCACGCTTACAGGACTGAGCTTACCTGAATTATTAATTGATCGGGTTGAGCTTGAAGTCACCGGCAAACAACAATCACACCAGATACAACTGCATCTTGCATCGACAGCGATAAATATGAATGTTGCTGCTGATGGCCAGCTAAATCAATCCACCTGGTCAGGACAATTCAGCCAGTTCGACTTCGGTAATGATCAGGCGGGTGTTTGGCATCTGACACAAGAAGGTAAGTTAGTACTAAATACTGAACAGCAGGACATTCCTCGCCATTGCTGGCAGTCAGAGAAAGGTAATTTATGTATTAAGGCCAGCCACAACCAAGAGCAATGGCAAACCTCGGGCGAGTTTGCTGAATTACCATTAAGTCTATTTGAACAATTTTCTGCAGAGTTAGAACAAGTGAAAGGGCAGCTTAAAGGGCAGTTTTCGCTCACCGCAGATAAACATAATGTGATTACGGGCAATGGTAAAGTTCTGCTGGAGAATGGCTCTGTTCAATTGAACCAGTCAGATCTGAATCAGAAACAAGCTGTTTTATTGAAAAATACCTTTATTGAATATCAATTAGATAAAACCCATACCTCAGCAACACTTCATATGGAACCGCAAATTGACGGTGTATCCGCTATTAATGCCAATGTTGAAACAGCAAGTATTGATGTTTTAATGGCCGATGCAAGCCAGGCTGCTTTAACAGGCCAAGTAACGACGGATATTGAGAATCTGGCCGCCTTACAATTAACGCATCCAGCGATAGAAGGACTTAAAGGAAAGTTTAAGCTCAATATCGATCTCGGCGGTACCATCGCTCAGCCTGAAATTTTAGGCAAGGCAGAGTTAGAAAATGGTGAGGTCAGTATTATTGATGCCGGCATTGTATTAAAGAATATTCAGGCCAGGATTAACGGTAATATGGATAAGGTGGATATGACATTAACCGCTGATTCAGGTGATGGAAAGCTTAATGTCGACGGTACATATGCTTTACAGAAGACTGGCTGGGAACTCACGGCAAATGTCAAAGGTAAACAGCTGGAAGTGATGAATACACCGGAAGCTTTAGTAATTGCTGAACCCGATATGATGATTCTGGTCACACCGGATGTCACGAAAGTGACAGGTAAGGTAACAATCCCAAGAGCACTTATTGAGCCGACTCGATTTAATTCATCGGTGAGCCCGAGTGCTGATGTCCATGTTATTTCAAATAATCCCGCAGAAGAGAAACCTGAATCACAAACGCAGATCGATTTGATGGTTAGCCTGGGAGATAAGGTTCATATAAAAGCGTTGGGATTCCAGGGCCGATTAACTGGGGATTTACACGTCTCTGGTAACCCGAGTGATGTATTAATCGGCAACGGTCAGATTACGATTAAAGACGGCAGTTATGTTGCTTATGGTCAGTTGTTAAAAGTGGATAATGGCAAAATCCGTTTTTCTGGCCCTATTGATAACCCTGAACTTGATATTAAAGCCATCAGACATGGAAAAGACGTCACCGCCGGTTTGTATATCGAAGGCAGCGTCAGTTCACCACAAGCCACCTTATTTTCTGATCCCGATATGAGTCAGGACAATATCTTATCGTATTTAATTTTGGGTAAACCGATTGAACAAGCGAGCGCGACTGATGCGGCCTTGCTGGCTTCAGCAGCAACAGGTATTGGTCTGCAAAACGGGGCGATGATAGGAGATGATATTGCCAGTACTTTTGGTCTGGATGAGTTTTCTATTACAGGCGATAGTAAGGAAAATGCAGCACTGACCATTGGTAAGTATCTGTCACCGAAACTGTATTTGAGTTACGGCATTGGTGTGTTTGATTCAGTCAGCACTGTTGAGCTGCGTTACCAACTCAGTAAAATCTGGTCGTTAAAAGCAGAGTCAGGCACAGAAAGTGGGATTGATTTACTTTATACCTATGAGCCTAAAAAGGACTAGATACAAAAAAGCCCCGATAAACGGAGCTTTTTTCTTGCGTATGAGGTCTTAGAACATCCATTCTGATGTTCTAGAAACAACACCATAACCGACGAATCAGATGCGGTTTTTCTCTCTGATTTCGTCCAGAGTTTTACAGTCGATGCATAGCGTTGCTGTAGGACGGGCTTCTAAACGACGAATGCCGATTTCTGTTCCACATGATTCACAGAAACCATAATCACCTTTGTCCAAGTCAACCAGCGACTCATCAATCTTTTTGATTAATTTACGTTCACGGTCACGCGTACGAAGTTCAAGCGTGAACTCTTCTTCCTGAGTAGCACGATCATTCGGATCAGGGAAGTTGGCTGCTTCATCCTGCATATGATGAACCGTACGGTCGACCTCAGCACGAAGCTGTGCTCTCCAGTTTTCTAAAATTTGGCGAAAATGCTCAATCTGAGCGTCGTTCATATACTCTTCGCCTGCTTTCTCCTGATAAGGAGCAATCTTAGTGTCGACTTGAGTGTTTTCCATCTTGAAACCTCATACTTTCTAAAACCAAGGGCGAATCTATACCGGATGCGCCCAGCTTGTGCAAAATTAAAATTAATGTCGATATACAGCTGCGGTGATAATTGATTATTTAATAATAAAAAACCGTCAATTTTTATCTTCGCTTCAACATCAGTCTGGTTAAAAACCAGAAAGCATGGCACTGAAACGCGCACCTGTCTATCTTTTTCAACAGTAGATTAATACGCCTATGTATGGGCATTGGCAAGCCTTTTCAATAGCTGCTGTTAAACCAGCTGGATTTGCTAAACTAGCCGCCTATCATTTCACCTTAAAACTCAAACGGATACGGCATGACCAAAAAAGTCGCCAATCGCGCAAACGCTATTTCTCCTTTCCATGTTATGGATATTTTGGCTCAGGCTAAACAGCTGGAAGCGGCGGGGCAGGATATCATTCATATGGAAGTGGGTGAGCCTGATTTTGAAACGCCTCAGCCAATTATCGAAGCTGGAATGAATGCTTTAAAACAAGGCAAAACGCATTACACTCCCGCCTGTGGTTTGCCTGAGTTAAGAGAAGCCATTGCTGGCTGGTATGAACTTCAGTATCAGGTAAAGGTAAACCCTGAGCGTATTATCGTGACGCCAGGTGCATCAGGGGCATTACTGTTAGTGATGGGCGCATTACTGGAGCAAAACGAACAGGTCTTGCTGGCAGACCCTGGTTATCCTTGTAATAAACACTTTGCCAGATTTGTCGAAGGGCGGGTCAAAAGTATTCCAGTTGATGCTGACAAGCAATATCAACTCACCGCTCAACATATTCAGCAATATTGGGATAATAAAACCACAATGGCTTTAGTTGCTTCGCCATCCAACCCCACAGGCACCGTGTTAACCCAACAAGAACTCAAGGAGCTAGCTGCTGCGGTGACCAGTAAATCCGGGCATCTGGTGGTTGATGAGATATACCATGGACTGACTTACGATGGTTTTCATGCACCGACGGCACTATCGGTGAGTGATGAAGTTTTTGTGGTGAACAGTTTTTCCAAATTCTTTGGTATGACGGGGTGGCGTTTAGGCTGGTTAGTCGTGCCGGAAGGGTATACCGAGGTGATGGATAAATTAGCCCAAAACCTGTTTCTGGCACCAACCACCATGTCGCAATATGCCGCATTGGCTGCTTTCCAGTCCAATACCCTAGAAATTCTAGAACAACGTCGTCAGGCCTTCGAGTTACGTCGAAATACTTTACTTCCCTTATTGAAAGATATTGGTTTCTCCATACCTGTCACACCGCAAGGTGCTTTTTATCTCTATGCAGATTGTTCAGCTTTATTGAATGAACAGATTTCAGATAGTATGGCCTTATCCCGATTCCTGCTGAAACAAGCTGGTGTTGCTATTACGCCGGGTTTGGACTTTGGTCATTATCAAGCCGAGACACATTGTCGTTTTGCCTATACAACCGATGAGCAACGTTTGATTGAAGCTGCTGAACGCATCAGAAAAATCCTCTAAGTCGGGAATAAACTAACTTGTTTAGCTAACATGAGTATGGAATAGTCAATGAAAGCGATGATTAATTCATCGCTGGACATTATTTATAATCCGGATATTAAGCATGACCACGTTCATTCACCAACAACTTCGCTTTGTTATTACAGAAATCGATAAAGCGATAGAAAATCACCAACAGTGGTATCAGAATCTATTACGTGTTTTGGTATCACGTGTTCCGCCTGATGAAAAGGATCTGCAGGATGAGGCTCATAAATTATGTGAGTTTGGTCAATGGTTTTACACCCCTCAGGCAGAGCTGGTACAAGATCATCCGACCTTTGTTTCATTGGGGCAGGCGCATGAAAAGATGCATAAAAGTGCCAAAGAACTGATTGATCTTGTCCTTGCGGAGCAAGCTATTCCAGCAAGTTTGTTTGATGCATTTAATGATTGTCTAGAGAAGATGCGGATACAGTTTCAAGCGCTTCGCCATGAGTTTGCTGAGCTGGCGCAGAACTTAGATCCGTTAACCGGGGCTCAAACACGTGCCGGCATGCAGGCTGAGCTGAATAAACAACATTCATTAGCGAAACGAAGCCAGCAACCCAGTGCCTTAGCGATGCTTGATCTGGACCACTTTAAACAGATCAATGATAACTATGGTCACTCAATGGGGGATGTCGTATTAACCCAAACTGTAGAGTGTTTACAGCATGTATTACGGCCCTATGATCAGCTTTATCGTTATGGTGGTGAAGAGTTCCTAATTTGTATGCCTAACACGACACTAGAACAAGCGGAGCAGGTCGCCGAGCGTATGCGGGTAATGGTTGCTGCCCAGAAAATTATCTACGATAAAACGGGTAATCTCTTACGAGTCACGGCCTCGATTGGTGTGACATCGCTGGATCCTGAACGTAGCGTAGAAGATTCGATTAATCTGGTTGATAAAGCGATGTATGAAGCTAAAGCAGCTGGTCGTAACCTGGTTAAAGTACGGTAGCTTGTACTACTGGCTTTACTGGAATGTCCAAGCGATAACACGTGTGATTTTATTTCCCTGCTGCATATCAATTTGTTTTATTTCTGTGGCCCCCAGTTTTTGAATTAACTTGATTGAGGGCTTCACGTTCTCAATTTTTGATACCAGACTGGTAAACCAATGGCACTGAGCTGAAAACTGTTGGCTTTCACGGATCATCTTTTTAAGAAACAGTTTCTCACCGCCATTGCACCATAACTCTGCTGCCATACCACCAAAATTCAATGTCGGATTATTGCTTTGCAGCTTTAAATTATGTTGTTTCTGTTGATGTGTTTTTAATGCTTCCTCAGCAGAAGCATGGAAAGGCGGATTACACACGCTGACATCATAAAATTCACCTGATTTGATAATGCCTTCAAATATCTGATGTGGGTTTACTTGATGACGAAGTGTTATTTGTGTTTCTAATGCTTTGTTTTTCTTAAGTATAGTGGCCACATTATTAAGTGAAGCCTCATTGATATCACTTCCCACACATTGCCAGCCATAACAACGACTGGCTAACAGAGAATAAATGCCATTAGCCCCAATACCAACATCGAGCATGCGGATGCTTTTAGTACTATCTGAAACGCCTAATAAATCGGCAATGTAGTGGATGTAGTCAACGCGTCCTGGAATTGGAGGGCAGAGGACGCCATCAGGGATATCCCAGCCTTTGATTTGATAATGATGAGCGAGCAAAGCTGCATTCAACTGTTTAACAGCCTCAGCATCGCTATAATCGACAGACAGATTGCCAAAATCATTGGTAAAAACAAATGATTTTAGTTGCGGGTAGCTACTTATTAAGCTCGGAAAGTCATAACCTTGATTATGAAGATTTCTTGGATGTAAACGTTTTTTAGCTGAACGCTCAGTCGCTTTTAGATTGGGATGGGTGGGTAATGCCACAGGAGAACGCTCTCAATTGAAAGAGTGCATCATTATAGACGTTGTGTATTTCTGCCGGAAATCAAATTCCCAACCTGACCGTGAGATCAGGTTGGGATAGGTGAATCAAAACTGTTTTATGCTTTTTCCAGCTCCTGAGCTATATCATCAATAATATCGTCAATATGCTCAATACCCACCGAAATCCGCACTAAGTCTTCTGATACGCCTGCGGTTGCCAGCTCTTCCGGACTTAACTGACGATGAGTAGTCGTCGCAGGGTGGCAGGCCAGTGATTTTGCATCACCAATATTGACCAGACGTAAAATCATCTGCAAGGCATCAATAAAGCGGGCACCGGCTTCTTTACCACCGGTAATACCAAAGCTAAGAATACCGGAAGCTTGGCCTTTGGTAATTTTCTGGCAGACTTCATGATAAGGACTGTTCTCTAAAGCCGCGTAATTTACCCATTCCACTTTAGGATGTTGTTGTAGATAGTTAGCGACTTTCAACGCATTTTCACAGTGACGTTCCATGCGTAAACCTAAGGTCTCCAGCCCCTGCATTAATAAAAATGCACTATGTGGCGACAGGGCTGAGCCGGTATTTCGCAGCGGAATGACACGGCAACGACCAATATAGGCAGCAGGCCCTAAGGCTTCCGTGTAAACCACACCATGATAAGAAGGATCAGGTTCGTTTAACATTGGGAAACGATCTTTATTCGCTACCCAGTCAAAGCGACCTGAGTCGACAATCATGCCGCCAATCGTTGTGCCATGACCACCAATGTATTTGGTTAATGAATGCACGACAATATCTGCGCCATGATCAAATACACGACATAAGTAAGGTGTCGCTACCGTGTTATCAACAATTAATGGCACGCCATGTCGGTGAGCAATCTCAGCCCAACGTTGTATATCAACGATATTACCGGCAGGATTGCCGATTGATTCACAGAATAAGGCTTTGGTTTTATCGTCAATCAGGCTTTCGATTTTGTCGTAATCGTCAAAAGAAGCCATACGCACAGTAATACCTTGTCTTGGGAAGGTATGAGCGAACAGATTGTAGCTACCGCCGTAGAGTTGAGTGCTGCTGACAATATTGTCGCCTGCTTGAGCAATCGCCTGGATAGCATAGGTAATCGCTGACATCCCGGATGCTACGGCCAGGCCAGCAATACCGCCTTCCATCTCGGCAAGACGTTTTTCCAGCACAGCATTGGTCGGGTTCATAATGCGTGAGTAAATATTGCCAGGTACTTTCAGATCAAATAAATCAGCGCCATGCTGAGTATTATCAAAAGTATATGAGCTGGTTTGGTAGATGGGTACGGCAGCCGACTTGGTGGTCGGTTCAGATTCATAGCCGTGATGTAAGGCGAGTGATTCTAATCGCATAGTGCTCTCCATAAGTGCTGAGTTATATCGTTTTATTGTGGTTAAGTTTGTCTACACCGCAGAGATTAACATGAGATAGCGCTATCAGAGAGAATTGGTCGTGCGTGATGTAAAAAAAGCAGAGTCAACAGACCAATACTGTCTTGACTCTGCTTTAACTGAGAACGAATTTAAGTTTTTGAAAATCTTATAACTTCAGTCGGCGTAAGCGTAAGGCATTGCCAATGACGGATACGGAGCTGAGGCTCATTGCCGCTGCTGCTACCATTGGTGAGAGCAATAATCCAAAGAAAGGATATAAAATCCCTGCGGCCACAGGTACGCCCAGCGAGTTATAAATAAAGGCAAAGAACAGGTTTTGTCGGATATTTTTCATGGTGGCCCGACTAAGTTTTAGTGCCTGATGAATACCGGTTAAATCACCTTTTACTAAGGTCATACCGGCACTTTCAACAGCGACATCGGTGCCTGTGCCCATCGCAATGCCAATATTTGCCTGAGCAAGTGCTGGCGCATCGTTGATACCATCGCCTGCCATCGCGACAATACGTCCCCGATTTTGCAGATCTTTAATATGCTGATTTTTCTGTTCCGGTTGCACATCGGCATGTACTTCATCAATGTTCAACTGTTTCGCTACAGCATTGGCTGTGACGCTATTATCACCGGTCAGCATCACAATGCGGATACCTTCTTTATGCAAGGCATCAATAGCCGCTTTGGTGGTGTCTTTAATCGGATCAGCGACAGCAACCAAGCCTGCTACCTGATTATCCACGGCCAATAACATCACGCTGTCACCATGTTGGCATAAGGCATCTGCCCGTGATTCAAGTCCGCTGACATCAACCTTATTTGCTTGCATCAGAGCACTGTTGCCGAACAAAATAGATTTGCCATCTACTTTGCCACTAATACCCTGACCTGTATGTGACTGGAATTGTTTTGCTTCAGTGAGTGGGAGCTGTTGTTTTTTGGCTGCCGCTACTAATGCGGTTGCCAGCGGGTGCTCGCTATATTGCTCTAAACTGGCTGCCCATTGCAGTAAATCATTTTTTTCGAATCCATCATTGGCTTCGATAACAGAAAGCTCAGGTTTACCTTGAGTTAAGGTACCGGTTTTATCGACCACAAGGGTGTCGATTTTTTCCATGCTTTCCAATGCTTCAGCATTTTTAATCAACACACCATGAGCTGCACCTCGACCTGTACCGACCATGATAGACATGGGAGTGGCTAAGCCCAGAGCACAAGGGCAGGCAATGATTAATACTGCCACAGCATTAATTAATGCATGTGCCAGTTTTGGATCGGGCCCAACTGCAAACCAGACAATAAAGGTAATAATCGCCGCTGCAATCACGGTCGGTACAAAATAGCCTGCGACTTTATCAACCAGTTTCTGTATTGGTGCCCGGGAACGCTGTGCTTCAGCGACCATTTTCACGATTTGTGAGAGTAGGGTGTCACTACCCACTTTTTCAGCCTGCATTAACAAACTACCAGTGCCGTTGACCGTACCACCGACTAATTTGTCATCGACTTTTTTATTCACAGGCATCGGTTCACCTGTCACCATAGATTCATCAATGTGGCTTTCACCTTCAATGACAATGCCATCGACAGGAATTTTCTCACCGGGGCGAATACGCAGTTTGTCACCCACTTTAACTTGGTCCAGTGGAATATCTTTTTCGTGACCACAATCAGTGACTTTTCTTGCCGTTTTGGGCGCAAGACCCATTAATAGTTTGATGGCAGTATTGGTTTGGCTGCGAGCCCGTAATTCTAAAACCTGCCCTAATAACACCAATACGGTAATGACGGCGGCCGCTTCAAAATATACAGCAACGACACCATCATGCTGCATGGTAGCCGGGAAAATATTGGGTAACAGTAAGGCAATCACGCTGTAAGTCCAGGCGACACTGACCCCAAGACCTATTAATGTGAACATATTCAGATGACCAGTTTTGACTGATTGCACAGCACGCACCAGAAATGGCCAGCCAGCCCAGAACACAACAGGTGTGGCGAGTAAAAACTCAGCCCAATACCATTGTTGGATACTACTCTCTGCTGGAAACAGTGATGGCGCCATTTCCAGTAACATGGCAATTAAAAACACCGGTAAGGCCAACAAACCACCAATAACAAAGCGTTTCAACATGTCTTTGTATTCGCTGTTATCCGGTTCAACTTCAACGGTGGAGGCTTCCAAGGCCATACCGCAAATCGGACAATCACCGGGTTCATCCTGTTGAACTTCCGGATGCATAGGACAGGTGTACTCGGTTTTTTGATTCGAGGAAACAGGATTTTCAGGTTCTAATGCCATGCCACATTTCGGGCAGCTGCCAGGCCCTTCATTACGGACACCCTCACACATGGGGCATATATAGTCGCCTTTAGCATCGGCATGAGCATGTTGATGGTTATCTGAACTGGGCTGATGATCATGTTTACCACTGCAACAACTTTTCGCAGACTCTTTTTCAGGCTTATTAAGATAAAATTGGGGATCCGCCTTAAAATTGTTTAAGCAATGTTGGGAGCAAAAGGCATAATTTTTATGCTTATAGCTGGTTTGGTATTTTGCAGAGGTTTCATCAACCTGCATACCACATACGGGATCAGTCACCATTGTCTTCTCCTGAAATAATTTTTATCAATAGGATATGGTTGTTTTTTTTATCCTATTGACTATAGCGGTAATGATTATATTGAGTAGCTTGGTTTAGACTATAGAGTACGTACCATAGTACAGAGTCAATATCCTTATGAAAAAAGACAGTTGGACCATCGGGCAGTTCGCCAAACAAGTCGATGTGACGGTGGAAACCGTCCGTTATTATCAACGCAAAGGGTTACTTGATACGCCTGATAGCGCTGGCGGTATTCGTCGATATGGGCAGCATGATTTACGTCGTCTCAAATTTATACGTAAAGCACAGGAAGCAGGCTTTACTTTACGTGAAATTAAAGAGCTCATAGGGCTTGATTCGACACAAGATCATCACCGCGCATATCAACTAGCCATGCGACGTTTACAAGAGCTGGACGCCAAAATAGCTGAAATGCAGCAAGCTCGTGACAGTTTGAAACGCCTGGCGGGTAACTGCGCTGCAGGCGGGGAAAGCAAGCCCTGTGCAATACTGGCGGCATTTAATGTTTGATTTAAGTTTGTATTACACATCTATTTTCGGCGCTCAATGAACTGTAAAACCAGACCATAAATTAACGGTAAAACAAACAGCGCTAATACGGTAACGGAAATCATTCCACCGACCATAGGTGCAGCAATACGTTGCATCACATCACTGCCGGTACCATGACTCCATAAAATTGGTAGTAAGCCAGCAGTAATGGCGATAGCGGTCATAGCAACTGGACGGACTCTTTCCGCGCTGCCTGAAAACACAGCTTGCCAGATAACCTCTTTCGTCAGTTTTTGTTGTGGATTCTGTTTCCTGACTTCGTCTATTTTCTGATCGATAAAGGTTAGAACTAACACACCAATCTCAGAAGCAACGCCAGCTAGTGCAATAAAACCGACAGCAACGGCAACAGAAAAGTTAAATCCAAGCCAATAGAGCAACCATAAACCGCCAATGCTGGCAAACGGAATCGATAACATCACAATAAGCGGTGATCGAATATTACGGAAGTTGAGGTATAACAATAAAAAGATAAGTAACAGTGTCAGAGGAATCACTAGTTTGAGTCGCTCTGCTGCCCGTTGCATATACTCAAACTGCCCTGACCAACTGAGCGTATAACCTGGCGGCAATGACACCTTTTCATCAATCAACTGACGTGCTTTGTCGACATAGCCGCCGATATCATCGGATTTGATATCAATATAGACCCAGGCATTGGGGCGTGCGTTTTCTGTTTTGATAACAGGTGCACCACGCTTAAGACTCAAATCTGCCAGCTGCGATAAGGGTATCTGAGCCCCCGTTGGCGCAGATATAAGAGTGCGCTTAAGCTCATTTAAGTTATCACGCATATCCCGTGGATAGCGTAAATTGACGGGGTATCGCTCCAGACCTTCAACAGTATAGGTGACATTCATACCACCAATGGCTGTCTGAATGACATCTTGTACATCGCCAATGTGTAAGCCGTAACGCGCAATTTCATCTCTGTTGATATTGATATCAACAAAATATCCACCTGTCGCTTTATCACCAAATGCAGACAAGGTTTCAGGGAGCGTGTTGAGTAGTTGTTCAACTTGCGCCGTTAACGTATTGAGTTCGCTTAAGCTGGGACCACTGATTTTCACACCGACCGGTGTTTTGATGCCTGTCGATAACATATCCAGCCTTGTTTTAATGGGCATTGTCCAGCTATTGGTCAGTCCTGGAAACTGGATGGCTTCATCCATTTCATTCATTAGCTGCCGTGTAGTTTTACTTGGATCTGGCCATTGCTCTCGCGGTTTTAAACGAATAGTTGTTTCGAACATGGATAACGGAGCAGGATCCGTGGCCGTTTCAGCGCGACCTGCTTTACCAAACACCGAAGCCACTTCGGGAAAGGTATGGAGAATCTTATCTGTTTGCTGCACTAACTCCCGAGCTTTAGAGATAGACAGTCCGGGATAGGTAGTTGGCATATACAAAATGTCACCCTCATCGAGCGGTGGCATAAACTCGCTGCCTGTTCGCTGTATGGGAATAATACTGACAGCTAACAGCAGTAGGGTGATAAGCAATACGGGAAACCGATAATGAATACAAAATTTCAGAAGAGGCCGATGAATCCCGTGTAATAAACGATTCAACGGATTTTTGGCTTCAGCAAGAATATTGCCACGAATCAGTAATCCCATTAAAACAGGTACCAAACTTATCGCCAGAATGGCTGCCGCTGCCATGGCATAAGTTTTGGTGAATGCTAAGGGACTGAATAAACGACCTTCCTGAGCCTGCAGCGTGAATACCGGCAGAAAGGACACGGTGATAATCATAAGCGAGAAAAATAAAGCTGGTCCCACTTCTTTAGAAGCAGTAGCTATCGCTTGCCAGCGTTCAGAAGAAGAGAGCTTTCTGCCTAATTCAGTCGCGGCTTTTTCCAGGTGTTTATGTGCATTTTCAATCATCACAATGGCACCATCAATCATCGCACCAATCGCAATAGCTATGCCGCCAAGCGACATAATATTGGCATTAATGCCTTGCCAGTGCATTACGATGAATGCCATCAATATACCAATGGGTAAAGTAACAATTGCTACCAGTGCAGAACGGGCATGGAATAAGAAAATAATACAAATCAAGCTGACAATAATCGACTCTTCCAACAGCTTGTGTTTAAGATTATTCACACCACGATGAATCAGATCACTGCGATCATAGACGGGCAGTATTTCCACACCTGCTGGCAGGCTTTTTTCCAGCTCTTTAAGTTTTTCTTTTACGTTATTAATGGTACTCAGTGCATTTTCACCATAACGCATAACAACGATAGCGCCTGCGACTTCACCTTCGCCATTCAGCTCGGCTAGTCCTCGGCGTAAATCAGGGCCGTAGTGAATATTAGCGATATCTGCCAGACGAATTGGCGTGCCATCTTCGGTCACACTGACAGCAATGGAACGAATATCTTCAAGCGATTGGATATAACCCAATCCGCGCACCATATATTCGGTTTCTGCCATTTCAATTAATTTACCGCCGACATCACTATTGGATCGTTGGATGGCCGTTTTCACCTTGGATAATGGAATGTGATAATTGAGCAGGGCATTGGGATCCACTTCGATTTGGTATTGTTTGACATAAGCACCAATTGAGGCGACTTCAGCGACACCATCAACGGTTTGCAGGGGATAACGTAAATACCAGTCTTGTATGGAACGCAATTGTGCTAAATCATGACGACCGCTTTTATCAACTAAGGCATATTCATATACCCAGCCAACACCTGTAGCGTCAGGACCGAGGCTTGGCGATACGTTTTCTGGGAGACGGTTACTGACATAATTCAGGTATTCCAGTACCCGTGACCGTGCCCAATACATATCAGTATTGTCTTCAAAAATAATGTAAACGAACGACAGGCCAAAAAAGGAATAGCCGCGTACAGACTTGGCTTTAGGTACCGCCAACATAGCTGTCGTTAAGGGATAGGTCACTTGATCTTCAACCACTTGTGGTGCTTGTCCCGGATACTGTGTGAAGACAATCACCTGAACATCAGACAGGTCCGGAATGGCATCCAGAGATACATTTTTCAGGCTCCATAGACCTGTGACGACTAAAAAACCGGCTGCAAGTAAAACCAGTAGTTTTTCACGCAATGCCAGATCGATGATGACTTTAATCATGGTGGTGCTCCATCTCTGGCATGCTCATTGATGAAGACGAAGCAGGGGCAGGCTTCTTATGGTCGCTCATGGTCTGCGGATGATCATGCATCTGTTCAACAGCGGGAGCATCGATTGCACGCATTTTCTCAGTTGTTTCATTGAGTTTAGACTCAGAATCAATTAAGAACTGACTGGATGTCACCACCTCTTCTCCCACAGTCACACCGTTTAGGATTTGTGTCATGCCATCGGCACTTAATCCAGTGGTGACCTTACGCGGTTCGAACTGGCCAGGTGCTCTCATAATAAATACCTGGTCTTTATCACCAGAACGAATGATCGCTTCTGTCGGTACCGTGATAGCTTCAGGCTGATTTTTGGTATGAATGGTGACGTTAGCAAACATGTCTGGCTTTAATAACAAATCTGGATTATCAAAGGCCATCCGCACTTTAATCGTTCTGGTGGCAGCTTCTGCATAGGGGTAGATATAAGAAAGTGTGCCATGAAAGGTTTTTCCGGGAATCGCGGTTAACTGCATATCGACGGCATCATTTTCACTGACCCAGGGCAGATCAGACTCATACACCTGCGCTATAACCCAGACTTTACTAAGGTCGGCCAGCATATATAACTCGGTTTGTGGGGTGACATACTGGCCTTCACGGGCGCCGATATTAATCACTGTGCCATTAAACGGAGAATGGATATGCAGCGCTTTAGGTATATTGCCTGTTTTCACCATATCGTGAATTTGATGCTCAGGCACATCCAGTAATGCCAGACGTTGCCGTGCTGAAATAACCATTTGTTCTGCACTGTGGCGAATATCGTCAAAAGGGCTGTTTTCCAGGGTTTTTGCACTGCTAATCGCCAATAAATATTCCTGTGAGCTGGTGACCAGTTGTGGCGAATACACACTTAATAACATCGTGTTTTTATCAACCTTGGTACCTGTTTTATCGACAAAAAGCTTTTCAACCCAGCCTTCCGTTTTGGGATGAAGTTTAGAAATACGCTCTTCGTCATAAGTGACTTTACCCACTGTGCGAATAAGGTGGGACAAACTCGATAGTTTGGCCGTCGCGGTACGAACCCCTATGTTTTGTTCTGTGACCGGATCAATTTTAACGGTACCTGTTTTGTCTGGCGTTGGCGCTTTATCTGCATAGACGGGGATATAGTCCATGCCCATATGATCCTTAGCTGGAACAGGTGATGTGACCTCAGGGTTCATTGGGTTACGGTAATACAACGGTTTGGCCTGCTTCTGTGGTTTTTCTACTGTCACTGCTGGTGGTCTGACAAAAAACTGGTATGCCATTAATCCACCAACCCCAATCAATAAGCCACTGATTAAACTGATAAAAATAGACGTTGTTTTATTCATAAAAAGTGTCCTTACCTACACTGGCCTTCAGATTTGCTAATGCCGTTTTTGCTGTTTTTACGCTAAGCCATAGCTGGGTTTCATAGTCATAAAGTGTGATTTGTGCTCTTACCAGGTTAAGAAAGTCGACTTTATTCACTTGGTATCCAGATAGCATTGACGCTATGGTTTGTCGGGCCTGAGGCAAGATACCTGTATTCAATAAGCTATATTGCTGACGTGCCTGCTCATACTGCGTCATGTAGTTAGCAATATCTGCCTGAACCTGATTCCAGCTATCCTGATAGGCGAAGTGCTGCTGTTTTAATTCACTGTTTTTTTGTGAAATGGCCATTTTTTGTTTTTTGTCGGCAAATAACGGCACTGTAATTCCGACTTGCAAGGACAGCATGTCACTGCGATCTGATCCATCCAGGTTATTGCCTTGTCTGAGACCATAAGCTGCCGAAACTTTAAAATCAGGTAACAGGTTTTTTTCAGCTAAGGCTTTCTCTTCTGCTGCGGCAGCAATTAGGTGTTTTTGTTGTTGTAGAAATGGCCTGTTCTGTTTCGCGAGATAGAGAATGTCCGCGATAGGTTTAATCTCGAGGAGTGTGGTGTCGATATTCTGAAAGGCTGGAAGCTGGATGGGCGTATCCGTAGGTCGGCTAAGTAAGGTGTTGAGTCTGATAACGACCTGTTCACGTTCACTGCTTAACTCAATCTCACGGTTTAGGAGCTTAGATAGCTCCAGTTGAGCCAGCAGTACATCCTGCTGCAGACCATGACCTACACGGTATTTTGTTTCAGCAATATCAATAAACTGCTTAAGTAGCGTTTTATTGGTGGAAATAATAGCCAGAGTTTTTTCCAGATAAAACAGCTGCCACCAGTAGCTTGTTACATATTGGATTAGTTGCTGTTTATACTCTGTCGTCATAAACGCGCTGGCATTGGCTCGCTCAGCAGCGGCTTGTTGTTTCAGTGCTAACTTGCCGGGAAATGGAATCTCCTGGCTAATACCTAATTGCCATTGCGTCATGGCTTCTTGTGAAGTACTGAGACTATCTGTTGGTAAGTTAACCAGGCCCATACTGATCATGGGATCCGGCAGGCTGCCAAGTTGTGAGGGAAGGGCAGACATCGCCTCAGCCTGAGCCCGGCGTTGAGCAAGCCCCGGGTTGGACTGTTCTGCCAAAGTAATAGCTTTATCCAGGGCTAAGACGGCTGGTGTCTGTTCTACGCTATATGGCGTATCTTCAGCCGCATAAGCTGCTGGTATAAGGGAAATTAGTGGCAGTAAAACCAGCCACGCAGTAATGGATATATTCCATCGATTCATAAGCTTCACCAATCATTAATTAATGATATGAGCACAGATGTGCCAAGGCCTCAAAGGTATGAGGTGATAGGTGTTATGCGCTTATAGGGGGTCTGAATAGGGAGCTGTGTTGCTCTGTTGGTTTGGTTTCAATCTGACTCGTAGTGAGCAGAACAAACAGAGGCTGATTAATAGTGTGATAGGACTTAGATGGAAGGGCGACACTGTTAAAACAGCTATGATGACTGGATTGACAATGATCCATATTCATACAATGTGTGCAGTCTTTTGATGTAGTTTCTGCGCAGTGTTGGTCAGTATCATCAGATTGAATATGATGCGATGAAGAGTGAGACATATCTGAACCCATTTCTGGCTTTTCTGCATGCGCTGACCATGATGACAAGGCCATCATTAGTGTCATGCATATCAGTAGCAAATGTGTCGTTAATGTTTTCACGTTGTGTCTTATTCAGTCGCGTTTTGTTTTTCTTTAAATTCAGCTTTTATTGTTTCTAGTGCCGGTGGAATGGCATCACAGGCTTCAATATTACCAGTACATTGACTACATTCATATGCTTTCCAGCCAGCGGCAATATATTCTTCTTTATGTGGGCTAGGCAAGCGGTTGGCAATACCAATTGTGGATTTTGCCCGTGTAGAAATATAGCCATACTCACCTTTACAAAAGCGGAGTTGATCTGGATTCTTCTTAAGATCATATTTTTGGTGAATTTCGATACCTACTTCACGTAAATAATGAAGCTCAGCATATAATTTTTGTAAACTGTCTCCACTATATTGATAGTTGATATTGCCAGCAAATACAGCAGGGCTAAGACATATTAAAAGTAATAGGCTAAAGGTTCTCAAAGGTTCACTCCTCAGTATTCAACTATCTTGTTGGCAGTTTGAATAAGATTAAGTTCAATCGTTTATATGGTATATGAAAACCACATCCAGTAGGGAGGATAAGTTCATGGTAGAGTTTGAGTTAGGCATTTCCAGTCTGGGTTGTTTACTGGTTGCTAAGAATAATAGCGATATTTGTTTTGTTGCATTGGCTGATGAACCCGACGGTTTAGTTGAGCATCTCCTGGAAAAATATCCACATGCAAAACGACAGAAAAATGATGCCTTATTAACCGACTATTTAATCCAGATATTAAATTATATTGAGTCACCAACAGGTGAGTTAGATTTACCAATTGAAATGGTAGGAACGTCTTTTCAAAAGTCCGTATGGAAGACTTTATTGCAAGTCCCTGCTGGACAAACCAGAACTTATACTGAGCTGGCAAATATGTTGGGAAAACCCTCAGCTGTTAGGGCTGTTGCAAACGCTTGTGCCGCTAATTCACTGGCTTTGCTGGTGCCTTGCCACCGGATTATTAACAAAAATGGCACGCTGTCAGGCTATCGCTGGGGGATAGAACGTAAAGAGATTTTACTGGATCGTGAAAAAGCGTTGCTAAGTGTTTGATCTTCTCTTCGCCCTTTTCATTTTCTAAATTTGTCAAGCTATGATTTAACAGCTGTGGTCAAAATTTGACCACTTTTTAAAGCTTGTCATAAAAGAGTCACTTACAGATTTACCAGAAACTTATCCACATGCTTATCCACTGAAATTGTGGGTAATGTGAATAATTAGTCGTGATTATTTTCATTTATTTTTTTAAGATTTTTGTCTTATTTTTTCTTCATTGAGAAAAATAGTTATTGGTTAAAATTTAACCATGTCATAAAGCTTGTCATAAAAGAGTCACTTACAGATTTACCAGAAACTTATCCACATGCTTATCCACCGAATTTGTGGGTAAAGTGAATAACTCTATAGCTAGACAATGAGATGAATTCATTTTATAGACCTAGCTATATCAACAGTATTCAGCCTTTTTTTGCATTGGTTAAAATTTAACCATGTTATAAAGTTTGTCATAAAAGAGTCACTTACAGATTTACCAGAAAGTTATCCACATTGTTTTCCACAGAAATTGTGAGTAACTGCTAAACAATTGAATAGCGCGTAAGAATTCATTTGCAAACAACAAAATGCAGGAAAATATCTATATAATCTTTGTGGGTTTTGTTCTGAAAGTGAGAGTGTTGGCTTGTTAAGTGTTAAACACAGTTTTTTGTTATTAATCGGATTGTTAGTAACGTTACCATTTCGATGCGATGCCTTCGATACTGGTATTGAAGGCTTGTCTGTTAATGGTTACGGAACATTAGGCCTGATTTATAATGACAGTGATAACATTATCTACCGTAACTCAATCGAACAAGAAGGCAGGGGGCATGGCTTTGACTTCGGTGTAGAGTCTAATCTTGGTTTACAGATTGATTATATTTTTAACCAGAAGTTAAGTTTCACAACACAGTTTGTCGCAATAGACCGACCTGAACAGTCATTTAATAATACACTTAAAGCAGCCTTTTTTACCTATCACATTGACAATAGTTTTGAAATTGGTTTGGGTCGCTTATTCAATGACGTTTTTATGTCGTCAGAATATAAAAATGTTGGATTTGCTCGTTTGTGGACGCATTTACCTGTCGCGTTTTATGGCCAGCTAGCAGGTGAATCATACGATGGCGCAAAATTAAGTTATCACCTCAGACTAGGAGATGGTGTCTTGACATCATCTGTATGGGCTGGTCGAAGCAACTTTCCTTATGACAGTAATGGCGAGGCAAAGAAGGTAAAGTTTGAGCCAAACTTTGGAGCCGGACTGCGCTGGGAAAATCAGACTTGGTTATTACGACTTCTATACTCACAAGCTAGAATTAATGACAAACACGACGATGCTGTTGCATTTGATGATGCGTTAATACAGGCATCAAAGTTTGGCTGGCCTGAAGCGGCTTCTATCGCTGGTTTTACGATTAATGATACCTGGCTGAGATATATTACGGCCGGGCTTAGTTATGATAAAAACGACTGGGTCATTCAAAGTGAACTGAGTGTCGTTAAGTCAGAAATCAGTGTTCATGATAAATATGCTTCCGCTTATTTGAGTGTGGGACATCGCTTTGGCAACGTCACACCGTATTTCATTGTGAGTAAATTTATGACGCTGGGTAGCCGGGAAACAATACCGCCTGCTCCAGCCTTTGTCCCAGCTTATCAACAATTGCAGACAATCGCCCAGGCTGCGGCTAATGCCTTCTATGCGGACCAAAATACTCTGGGGATAGGGGCTCGTTGGGATGTTTCGCAAACAGTTTCATTAAAAGCGCAGTGGGATCGTACCTGGGTTGAAAAATATGGCGGTTTTATCTTTGAGCAAAAAAATCAAACAGATAAAGCAGATGCTTTTAATATATTCAGCCTGACTGTGGACTTTATATTCTGATGAAGACGATATTAGTATTATCAATATTGTTTTTGTCGATGATGCCGTCTCTGGCTGCTTCAGGGGAGATTGTTGTAGTTGCTAATAAAAACAATCCACTTGCAGCCCTGAATAAGCAACAGATTATTGATATTTTTATGGGGCGGACGAAATTTTATTCGAGCGGAGATCGAATAGTCTTGTTAGATCAGGAAATTACTTCTTCAGCAAGAAAGTCTTTTTATCAGAATCTGGTCAATAAAACACTTAATGAAATTAATTCATACCGAGCACGTCTATTATTTTCTGGTCGTTTTGCTTTACCCAAAGAAGTCAGTGATGATGAGATGATAAAAAGGTTGGAAAAAGATCCCAATGCAATCGGTTATATTGATGCGGATAAGATAAATGATTCATTAAAAGTGCTGGGTTATGTTGACTAAGCTGCGCACCAGTATTGCAACACGATTAGCATTTATATTGGTGCTGGCTGGTGTTGTTTCTGCGCTATCAACAGGCTATTTATTTTATAGTTATACCTATACAAAAGAGTTGGCACAAAGCCAAAAAAATATCCGGCAACTGGCACATGCCGTATCTCAAACCGCTGCAATCGCTGCTTACTTAGATGATCTAACACTGGCTAAAGAGGTAGTTGAAGGGGTTGCCGGTAGTGATTTGGTGAAAGCTGTTGAGTTAAAGTCGACGCAGGAATCACTTGCTTTACGTGGCACGATGCCTACTATGGCTGAGACAATGAATTTCGATTTGGAATCACCTTTTTCAAGCGGTGAAGTCGTCGGTAAATTGCGTCTTGCACCTAATATCGCATTGATAAAGGCGGATGCAAGAAAAGCTGCTATCAATCACGTTGTATTAATTTCTATTCAGACCGCCGTATTAACGGCGCTCATCATTTTTTTATTAAATACGCAGCTGATTACTGAAATTAAACGCTTAGCCAGACGCTTACATAATATTCGTGTTGGCAGTGATCAACGCCTGGTACCAACACAATCACACAAATATGATGAGATTGGATCATTAACACATGATATTAATGAGTTATTAAGTTCTGTTGAGGAGAATATTAATAGCGAAAGAACACTTCGATTAGAAGTTGAAGAGTTAGAAAACCGTTTCAGGGATATTTTTGAACAGTCCAGTCATGGTATAGCCATTGTTGATACTGATGGCAAAATGAAACTTCATAACCCATCATTTAAAAATATTATTGGTGAAAAGTGTTTTCAGAAGGTTTCCAGGCAGGATTCGATATCATTTTTTGTTCTATTTGATGAAGAAAGAGCGCGATTGGAATCAGCTGCTGCAGAGGTTTTAATAAAGGGTGAATCACAAGCCGTTGATATTAAAGTTGATGATGAGCCGGGAACTCGCTGGTTGTATTGTCTTATTTCACTGATGACCGATGATGAAAAAGAATCGTCATTTGAAATTGTCTTGCAGGATATTTCTGAACGCCGTAATCGAGAAGAAAAATTAAAAGGCCAGGCCGAGATCGATGCATTAACCAATTTATATAACCGTGGAACAGGGGAAAGCAGAATTGAGCAACTGATCTCCTCGGCAGATACCAAACGAAACTTATATGGTTTATTCATGATTGATCTCGATGGCTTTAAACCAGTGAATGATCAATACGGCCATGAAGCAGGGGATAAGGTATTAATCGCTGTGGCCAATCGTTTGTTAAGTTCAATACGGGCTGGAGATATTGCGATTCGATGGGGTGGAGATGAGTTTGTTATTTTTGCCCGCTTGACGTCAGATTTGTATGAGGCGAGCAATATTGCAGAGAAATTGTTGGCTGTTTTAAGAGAGCCGATCGAGTGTCAGCCAGAAATGTTGGTGACCATCAGTGCCAGTATCGGGATTTCGCTTTATCCCTTTAATACAGATAATGTCGAGACATTGTTGAAATATGCTGATTTAGCGATGTATGAAGTGAAATCACAATATAAAAATGGCTATAACTACTTTAAACCGCCTGTTTTTAAAGTGGTAGATACTCAAAATGTCATAACAGGATTTTAAAAAAGCCCGAAGTAAACCTCGGGCTTTTCTGTTTAGATAATTACTGAATAGGTAAATAGACTAATTTACCGCCTTTCATATCTGGCACCATTATCGATTGACCATCAGCAGACAGACTAATATCAGCTGCAGAAACAAAGTCATCACTGATCAGCTGCGGTGTCGCTTTAGGCTCAACTAATTGCCAAACCTTACCATTTTGCCAATCACTGACATACAGATAACCTTTGCTATCTCTGACCAGACCATCAGCACCACCAAAGCCTTTATTTAACGCTTCGGTTTTGCCTGTGCTAATACTCATACGGTACAAGTCACCGGTACCAAAGTCAGCAACGAGGAGAGAGTCATTGCCATCCATAAGTAATCCGTTCGGACGCTTGATAGCGGAAGAATCACTCAAAATTTCGCTGACTTTACCTGCTTGAGTAATTTGATAAATTCCGGCATTTTCGCCATCGTCATTGCCACTATCAGACACATATAAAGTACCGTTACCATCAATTTCCATATCATTCAGGAACACGGGTTTACCTGGAAAGGCTTTAGTATCTGCGGCGACGGTGACCTTGCCGTTCATATCGACTTTCACTACATGATCAACATCAGCGATATACAATTCGTTATTCCATAAATCGATACCTTTTGGATCATTTAAATCCGTGGCTAAGGTTGCTTTTTGGCCTGACTTATCGATAACTGTGACTTTACCGTCACCGGCTTTACCAAACTCACCAATCTCTGTGATAAATACACGACCGTCTGGTGCCGCTATGGCTGATTCAGGCATTATCAGATCGGTAATCGTTTTATTATTTGATGGTGAGCTGACAGTCTTGATAGGAGCTTTGTCATCACCATAACTGACACGATAAATGACATCGTTATAATCATCAGAAATCAATAATGAACCATCAGAAAGTTGTAATACATCGGTCGGGCGACCCCAGGCTTCACCATTTTGCAACCAACCATCAATAAAGACTTCCTGACCGGTTACCTGATGATTGTCATCAAAAGTGACACGCATTAACTGGTAACCCACAGGACTGGTTCTGTTCCATGAACCATGCTGAGCAATAATGGCATCGCCTTTATAATCTGCTGGGAACATATCACCTGTATAGAATTTGAAGCCCAGATTAGCGGTATGCGCCTGAAATTCCTCAACAGGGAAAGTAACTTTTTGTGGTGCTTTTTTACCTTTCCAGTCCGGGTGTTGCGCTTTGCCGCCAGCGTAATAAGGGAAACCAAAATGCATACCGGCTTTGGGAGCGGCATTGAGTTCGCCTGGCGGATTATCATCACCCAGCATATCGACATTGTTATCGGTGAAATATAAGGTGCCGGTATCCGGTTGGAAGTCCATACCAACAGAATTTCTGATGCCTTTGGCATAAACCTCAGCATCACTGCCATCGGCATTCATGCGAATAATGCTGCCTTCAATACCCTGTGGATTACAGATATTACATGGCGCACCCACAGTTACATACAGCTTGTTATCAGGACCAAAAGTGATATAACGCCAGCCATGATGGGCTTTATCAGGCAGCTTGTCGTAAATAACTTCACGCATTTGTTTAAAAGGTAAGTTGAGATCAAAACCAGGAGCAGGGTAGATGGCAATACGATTTTGCTCAGCAACATAGAGGTTGCCCTGATGCATGGCCACACCATTGCCGACTTTTAAGTCATCAAGAATTTTCACCACTTTATCGGCTTTACGATCTTTGTTTTTATCGACGACAGCAAAGACATTATTACCGCGTGTACCAACAAAGACTGTTCCTGTTGATTGGCCTAAGGCCATTTGACGGGCACCTTCGACTTCAGCATAGACATCAATATGAAAACCTGCTGGCAGCTTGAGCTTATGTAGGTTTTCTTCTGCATCGGCCCGATCAGCTAACGTAGCCTGAGCCGTCAGTCCTAACGTACCGGCTAGTATAAGTTGTGTCATTGTCTTGAGTATCATACATCCTCCTTTAGTCTATATTTTCCTGATATTGAGCGTATCAGAACACGATACGTCACTGATACTGATGGTGCTTGTCTAATAAAACGCGGTTTGTGTCAGTTTCTACATACCGCTATTTTTCATCAAGAAAAGGGTAGTCGATATATCCATGTTCATCACCACCATAAAAGCTATTACTATCAGGTGTATTTAATGGCGCCCGACTAGCGAAACGCTCGACTAAATCAGGGTTAGCAATAAATAATTTACCGAATGAAATACAGTCGGCATCGCCACTCTGGATCGCCACATTAGCAGTGTCAAAATTATATTCACTGTTTGTCATATAATTTCCCTGGTACCACTTACGACATAAGTCTAAGTCAAACTCAGGGCCTGCAGCACCGGGGTTTTCTGAGCCCATTTCCGTGATATGTAAATACGCCAGATTAAACTTGTTTAATTCATTAATAATGTACTCAAAGGTTTTCTCAGGCTGACTGTCTTTCATATCGTTGAAAGGCTGTAATGGTGATAAACGTATTCCAACGCGATCAGAACCCCAGATTTTGCAGACCTCATCAACGACTTCCAATGTCAGTCTGGCACGGTTTTCAATACTGCCACCATATTCATCTGTACGTTGGTTACTACCATCACGTAAAAACTGGTCAAGCAGGTAGCCATTGGCTGAATGTATTTCCACACCATCAAAGCCTGCGCTTAGTGCGTTATAAGCGGCGGTTCTGAAATCATCGATGGTTTGTTTGATTTCATCCGTGGTCATTGCCGCAGGTGTTTCATAGGGTTTCATTCCCTCATAGGTATACACTTCACCTGCAGGTTTAATGGCTGACGGCGCTTGTGGTTTCATGCCTCCGGGTAACATAGATGAATGTGAGACACGGCCACAGTGCCATATTTGCAATACAATCTTGCCACCTTCAGCATGAACGGCCTTAGTCACTTTTTTCCAGCCATCAATCTGGGCTTTGCTATAGATGCCAGGTGTGTTCGGATAACCAACACCCTGAGCCGAGGTTAATGTCGCTTCAGTAATAATCAATCCAGCCGAAGCTCGCTGGCGGTAGTACTCAACATTCATCGCCGTCGGGACTAAACCTTCACCTGCACGATTGCGGGTCAAGGGTGCCATTACCACGCGGTTCTTCATGCTGATAGAACCCAGTTCAATGGGCGATAAAAGTGACTGTGTTTGCTGATTCATTGATGTCATTGTGCATCCCCCATTTAAAGTGTAATAACAATTTTGCCTAATTGATTATTGGCTTCCAGATAGCTATGTGCAGCCACGATATCGTCAAAATCAAATGTCTTAGCAATAACTGGACTTAGCTGCGAATGTTTTAGCCAGTCAAAGATTTTTTCTTTGGCTTTGGCTAAACGCTCGGGAGAGCTGGTGAGTTCAAATAGGGTATAAGCACGAATCGTGAGGCCTTTTTGTAGTGCCGCGAATAACGGATAAGGCGTGGGCTCAGAACTTAAAGCACCATATTGAAAGATGATGGCTGATGGTGCACAAGCTTCAGCTAGTGTTGTTAACATCGGTCCTGCAACGGGATCGAAAACGATATTGACGCCATGACCATCAGTGATTGCCATCACCGCATCAACCACATCATCTTGTTCACTAATAATCACATGTTTGGCGCCAAGTTGATGTAACTGTTCTACTTTCTCCGCTGTTCGCGTCATGGCAATCGGAGTAGCACTAATCAGATTACATAACTGTATGGCAGCCAGACCAACACTGCTTGATGCAGCTGGAATTAATACATAATCACTGGCTTGCATTTTGGCGAGATCAATCAAGGCACCATACGCGGTTAAATATTGCATCCAGACTGATGTTGCTTGTTGCCAGCTTAAATTGTCGGGATGATGGGTGACAGTAGTGACTGGCATATTTGTAAGTTCGGCATAAGCGCCATATTGATTCATCGAAAAATTAGGAATGGTACTTACCGCATCACCGACTTTAATATGTTTAACGTTTTCACCGACGGCTGTAACGCTACCAGAACATTCATAACCAATACGGGCAGGAAATTCGGGCGCTTCAAGATATTGGCCACGGCGAAACATGGCTTCTGCCCGGTTTAGACCGATGGCATGTACTTCAATTTGTACTTCGTCTGCAGATGGTGCTGGTACGGTTTCATCAATGATAGACAAAACCGATGGTTCACCCGCCTCAGAAATTTGAACTGTTTTAGACATAAAGTGCTCCTTAATTTATAGACTGGCTTGCAGAATATGTTGGCTTTTTTCCAGGTCAATATCATTGTGTTCGCCTAGTTGCGTAAGACCATGCTCAGCCAATTGTTTGATCATTACTGGAATAGCATCAGCGTTAATCTGGTAATCAGTCAGATGCGTTTTCACACCCATTCGTTCAAAAAAGTCGCGAGTTTTTGTTATTGCCAGATCTATCTTAGTGTCGTCAGTGCCTTCGTTAAGCCCCCAGACACGTTCGGCATACTGAAGTAACTTGGCATATTTTTTCTCACGTTGTTCCTGCAGTACTGTGGGTAATAAAATAGCCAATGTTTGAGCATGATCCAGGCCGTGTAATGCAGTGATTTCATGACCGATCATATGGGTTGCCCAATCCTGTGGAACCCCTGCACCAATCAAGCCGTTTAACGCTAAGGTGGCTGTCCACATGAAATTGGCCTGCAGATCATAATCATCAGGTGATTCAAGCAGACTAGGACCTATCTCGATAAGTGTTTGCAATAGTCCCTCTGCGAATCGATCCTGCACCATGGCGTTAACGGGATACGTCAGGTATTGCTCCATAATGTGGGTGAAAGCATCGACTACACCATTTGCTAATTGTCGAGGTGGTAATGTGTAAGCTTTAGTGGGGTCTAAAATCGAAAATACCGGATAGACTAGGGGACTACCAAATGCCAGTTTCTCTTGTGTCTCATAACGGGTAATAACCGAGTTGGCATTCATTTCTGAACCTGTAGCAGGCAGGGTAAGTACAGAACCAAAAGGTAAAGCCTGATGAATATTGCTGGCGTGATTAACCAGAATTTCCTGCCATGGATCGCCCTCACACTGGACAGCAGCAGCGACAAACTTGGTGCCATCTATGACTGAACCACCACCAACAGCGATGAGATAATTTAATTCATTTTGGCGAATCTGCTCTACGGCCCGCATCAATGTACTGTAACCAGGATTAGCTTCGATGCCGCCAAACTCTTCTATATGGCGGTTCCCTAGGGCAGTAATGACTTCATCTAAGGTGCCGTTTTTACGTGCACTTTGTCCACCGAACAAAACTAAAACGCGTGCATCTTTTGGTACGAGTTCATCAAGTTTTGCGACCTGACCGTTACCAAAAACAATACGTGTTGGATTATAAAAGTTGAAATTGTTCATCATCGTAATACCTCAAAAATAATTTATTAGACCAGTCGTCTAGATTTTAAGGAAATAGAAGCAGGCTCTAATTATCAGTAGCCAATCCCAGTTTGTTCTGTGTTGCTTTCATCGCTCTCTCAAGCGCAGCAGGTGTGTGATTGACTTTGGTCATCAGCGTCGCGCCTACCCAGAGATAGTAAATCTCTTCTGTGACCGTTTTAGCATCAGAATCGACATTGATTTCATGATTATCTATTGCTTCCTGAACACATAAGGAGAGTCGCTCAATGACCTGTTGTGTGCCTTGCTTAAGAGTTAAGCGCATCGCCTCTGACAGGTCAGTCACTTCACCACTTAACTTCACCACAAGACACCTATCCATACTGGTGTCATCACATTGATTGGTTTTCCACTGCTCAAAAAAAGCCAGCAGACGATCAACAGCTGGACGCTTATTACTCGTTAACTGGCTATCCAATGTCGTGACATATTGTGCAAAGTAGTGCTCTAGCAGCGCGTTGCCAAACTGCTCTTTGGATTCAAAGTAGTGATAAAACGATCCTTTTGGCACATTAGCGGCTTTTAATATTTCATTCAGACCCACAGCAGAAAATCCTTTACCAAGAATGATTTGCTGTGCTGTAGTCAGGATCTGTTGTCTTGTATCCGTGGAACGTGTTTTATTAGTTTGTATCATGAGCATATGATTTCATGAATTAGACCAGTCGTCTAGTTTTTTGTTGAAGATGAAATTAAAGCGTTAATTGAAATAATGGAACAACGCTTGCTTTATCTTTGTCAGAGTTTGAAAGTATTGTTATTGACAGCATAAATTACCTATTCAGGTGCTTAGATACTTTCGTTTCATCAAAACATGCACTGTTTTGAGTCAATAAAAACGCAAAGGAGCAAGATGGCTACCATCTGGCAACAAGCGATCAGTCATGCGCAGCAATTGCGCCGACACTTGCACAGTCAGCCTGAGTTAGGTTGGCAAGAGGTGCGAACAGCTGAATTGATCCGCAAACAATTAGACTCACTGGGTATTCACTGGGAGCCTTGTGCTGAGCTGGGTACTTTAGCAAGGCTGAATCCTCATGGTGATGCAAAACCGCATATCGCCTTGCGTGCTGATATGGATGCACTTCCTATTACCGAACAAACACAGCATGGTTGGATTTCTCAGAATGAGGGATGTATGCATGCCTGTGGTCATGATGGTCACACAGCGACATTACTGGCAACAGCGGCTTGGCTAAAGTCAGTAGAAGACAAATTACCAGGTCCAGTGACCCTGTTGTTTCAGCCGGCCGAAGAGGGTGGGCATGGCGCCAAAAAGATGATCGATGATGGCGCTTTGCAAGGAATTGATGAAATCTATGGCTGGCATAACTGGCCAGCGATGACTTTCGGAAAGCTCATCTGCCCTGATGGCATCGTTATGTGCGGCAATGGCACATTTAGTATTACTTTAAATGGTAAAGGCGGTCATGCCAGCCAGCCTGAACTTTGTCGTGATCCGGTGCTGGCGGCCAGTGCGGTCACCATAGCGCTGCAGCAAATTGTAAGTCGTCATCTTTCACCACAACAGGCAGCGGTCGTCAATGTCTCATCTATCGAAGCACCTAGTGCGGCCACAGTCATTCCTGATAAGGCAATATTGGGTGGCAGTATTCGTGTTCCTGACCAAAAAACACGCGATATCATTAATCGTCTAATTGTTGAAATAAGCCAGCAAACGGCTGCTGCTTATGGTGTGGACTGCGAGGTTAATATTTATCCTCGATATGAAGCGACCATCAATCATGCTCATCAGGCTTTGAATGTGCGTAAGCAATGGCAGGCAGAACATGGGCAGGCTGGAATGGATACAGAAACCTTAGTGCCGATTATGGCATCCGAAGACTTCAGTTATTACCTGAATGAAATTCCCGGCGCGTTTGCGTTAATTGGTGCTGACGATGGTCCGGATCATCAATCGGTCTGTCACAGTCCTCTTTATGATTTTAATGATCAACTTATTCCGTTGGTTACCCGTCTCTATGCGCGTTTGGTCGGTGCGCCGTTGCCTGAATAACCGACTACATCGTTCGCTGTTATCACAGTGGATATCAATAACCAGGAGGTAATGAATGAGTATATTTGAACAACGTGAGTCCAGTATCCGTGCATATTGTCGTGTCTATCCTGTGGTTTTTGATAAAGCCAGTAATGCGCGGCAAACCGATGAAGACGGTAATGAATATATCGATTTCTTTGCTGGCGCTGGTGTATTGAACTTTGGCCACAATAATGAACGTATGACTTCAGCCGTGGTTGAGTATATTCAATCAGGCGGTGTGACCCACGCTCTTGATATGCAAACAACAGCAAAGCGTGATTTTATGGAAAAGTTTGAGAAAACCATCCTTAAACCACGAGGCATGACGCACAAGATGCAGTTTGTCGGGCCTACTGGTACAAATGCGGTTGAAGCAGCAATGAAGTTAGCAAGACGTGTCACATCACGGCAAGAAATAGTCGCTTTTACCCGTGGTTTTCATGGTATGACATTGGGCTCTCTGGCAGCGACAGCGAATCGCTATTTTCGAGGTGCTGCCGGTGTCCCGCTAAATCATGTCTCACATTATCCCTTTGGCTGTGAAAAAGCATGTCAGGGTTGCGAATCAGGCTGTGGCATGTCGGTATTAGAACATTTGCGTTCTCTATATCTGGATACATCGAGTGGTGTAACACCTCCTGCGGCCTTTTTACTTGAAACGATTCAGGCTGAAGGCGGTGTGAATGTTGCCTCTAAAGAATGGCTGCAAGAGTTAGCCAAACTTGCTCGTGAAGTAGGCTCTTTGATGATTATCGATGATATACAGGTTGGTATGGGCCGAACCGGTTCCTTCTTCAGTTTTGATGATATGGACATCGATCCCGACATTATTTGTATGGCGAAAGGGCTTGGCGGTATGGGCACGCCAATGGCAATGAACCTGATTCAACCTGAAATTGATGAGTATTGGGCTCCGGGTGAGCATACCGGTACGTTCCGTGGTCAGAGCTTGTCATTTGTCGCCGGTAAAGAGGCCTTAAGCTATTTTGATAATGACGACTTAATGGATGAGGTTAAACAAAAAGCCGAGAAAATGTATCAGGCTTTAGCGCCACTGGAAGACAAATTCCATCAAGTGCAAATACGTGGTAAGGGCATGATTATTGGTCTGGACGTGACAACCGGTGAACATGCCAAAGCTATTGTAGATACTTGTTTTAAAGCCGGGTTATTGATCGCCAGTTGTGGTACCGGTGGACGGGTTGTGAAGCTTATTCCACCACTGACTATCCCTGACGATGACTTGCAGGCCGGTTTAGATATCCTGGTGCAGACTACATACAAAGTCATGGAGGAAGCGGCATGAGACAACGTGATGATATGACTTTCCCTTTTGAGGAATATGAGCGCCGCCTGAGCGAATTACGTGTGCGTATTGCTCAACGACATTTAGATGCCGTGGTGATTACTGATCCGGAAAATATTATGTATATGACCGATTATCAGACCACGGGGTATTCCTTCTTCCAGGCTTTAGTTGTACCGCTTGAACAGGAACCCTTCATGATTACCCGGGCGATGGAAGAGTCGAATATTATTGCCCGAACCTGGGTAGAGCGAACCCGACCATATCCCGATACCGGCGATGCCATTCAAATGCTGGTAGATGCGTTACGTGAGTTTGGTCTGTCTGACAAACGCATTGGTTACGAGCGTAACAGTTATTTCTTTCCTGCTTACCAACAAGACTTTATTCATACCACGTTAACTGACGGAAAATTACTGGATTGTTTCGGTATTGTGGAGCAAGGGCGTATCAGAAAATCTGCTGTGGAGATTGAGTTAATGCACCGTGCCGCTAAAGCAACGGAAGCGGGCATGAAAGCAGGTCTGGATGCAGCTAAGGCGGGCGTCACTGAAAATGATATTGGGGCGGCTATCAGCTCAGCAATGTTTAAAGCTGGAGGGGAGCCACCGGCAGTTATGCCATATGTGACTTCGGGGCCACGAACAATGATAGGTCATGCGACATGGGAAGGCAGGACCGTAAAGCCTGGTGAGCATGTCTTTCTTGAAGTCGGTGGCTGTTATCGCCGTTACCATACGGCAATGATGCGAACAGTTGTGCTGGGTGAGTTATCTGACTCCATGTACAAAGCACAGGAAATCATGAAAAAAGCGTTAAGTGCTGTTCATGAGACTGTTCAGCCCGGTATGACGGTATCCGATGTCGACAATATGGTACGTAATATTATTTCAGACAACGATATCGGTGCCCGTCTCATCACACGTTCTGGTTATTCCATTGGCATTGCTTTTCCTCCAAGCTGGGATGAAGGCTACATCTGCAGTCTGAAACAAGGTGAGTCTGCCATTCTGGAAGAGGGAATGACCTTTCATATTATTCCATGGATGTGGGGTGTGGACGGGGATAAAACCTGTGGCATATCGGACACGATTTATGTGACCGAAGATGGTTGTAAATCCTTTTTCACCATGGATCGTGATTTCACCGTTAAGCCTGAACAAGCTGATAAAACACTTGTAGATATCAGTGAGGCACGTCAGGCTGAATCAAGCGATAAATCAAAATCAAAAGCTAAACAATCAAAATGAGGTGGAGATGTTAACTGCAACGAATCCATACACTGGACAAGAGATTCTTAAATATGAATCCTTAGATGAACAAGGCGTTAATGTAACGATAGCCAAAGCAGTCAACGCATTTGATTCCTGGCGAACCATGCCTATTCAGCAAAGAGCGGAGATTTTAAAATCAGTCGCTGCTTCACTACGTAGAAATAAGCCATTACTTAGTAAACTGATGGCTGAAGAAATGGGCAAGCCGGTAAAAGAAGGTGGTCCTGAAGTTGAAAAAGCGGCATGGTGTGCCGAGTTTTACGCAGAGCATGCAGAAGCATACCTGAGTAATGAAGAGTTACCCTCTGATGCTTCTAAGAGTTATGTCTGTTACCAGCCACTGGGTACATTGCTGGGTATCTTGCCTTGGAATGCGCCTCTCTGGTTAGCTTTCCGTTATCTCGCCCCAGCCTTAATGGCCGGTAATACCTGTGTGATGAAACATGATCCGAATGTACCGGGCTGTGCTCAGGCAATCGAGCAGGTCTTTCAAGAAGCTGGAGCTCCAGTAGGGGTGATGGTGAATTTGCCGGTGGAGACAGCATTGGTAGAAAAAGCCATTCGTCATCCCGATATTGTCGCTATTTCGTTTACCGGATCTGCTGGGGCAGGCTCTAAAGTCGCTTCAATGGCAGCTTCAGAAATAAAACCATCTGTGTTGGAACTGGGTGGCAGTGATCCGTTAGTTGTGCTGGCGGATGCTAATCTGGATGCCGCAGCAGACGTGGCGACTTTGTCGCGTATTATTAATGCAGGGCAATCGTGCATCGCAGCTAAACGCATTATTATTGAAGCCCCTGTATATGACGAGTTTATTGATAAATTAAAAACACGTTTGGAAAAATTAACCATGGGTGATCCGTTAGAGGAATCAACGGATATAGGGCCGATAGCACGTGCTGATTTAAGAGACAATCTACATCGTCAGGTCACTGAAACGATAAATGCGGGTGCTCGTTGTCTGTTAGGTGGTGAAACACCAGAGGGTAATGGTTTTGCCTATCCAGTCACTTTTCTGGCAGATGTCACGGCTGATATGACGGCATTCAGAGAAGAAACATTTGGTCCGGTAATGTGTGCAACAAAGGCAGAGTCAGCTGAACATGCCTTAGTACTTGCTAATGATACGGAGTTCGGGCTCGGCGCTGCTGTCTGGACTGATAATGCTGAACTTGCCAAAGATTTTGCCATGAAGATTAATGCCGGGCAGGTGGCGATAAACGGTATTGTGAAGACCGATCCTCGTTTACCGAGTGGTGGCATTAAAAAGTCTGGCTACGGGCGTGAGCTAGGGCCGCATGGTATTAAAGAGTTTGTAAATGCCAAACAAGTCTGGATCAAATAGCGCGTTTCTGGTGCTGACGTTTAAATTTACGTCGGTACCATAACCAGCCACCTGCAATACTTAACACGGCGGTGGATATGCCAGAGATGAAGACAAGAATACGACCTGTTAAATCAAAGGCTTCACCGCTGTGTAAAGGGAATAACCAGAAGGCTATTTTTTGCCTGAGACTCATCGCGTCATAGCTTTGCTCGGCCAGGATCTGGTTGGTTTGTGGGTTAAGCCACAACACAAAGCTTCCCGAGGTTTTACGTGGGTCATTAGCTGCGTTTAAGCGGATTTCAACACTTGGATTTTGACTGCTTGGTGGAATAATTCGCTGCCATTGTTTATCAGGCCAATACTGTTTGGCACTGATAAGCCAATTATCGGGTTGAATAGGATGATTACTCAACCAGTCTATATCTGGCGAGACTTTTGCTGGACGATTGAGCAACCATTTTGTCTGATCCGGGAATACCAAACTGATACCGGACACAATTAAGACAATAAACACAGGCAGTGATATAAGTCCTAAAGCAATATGGGTTCGGCGTAATCGTGCAACGGTTGAACCTGCTTTTTTTGTGCGAGCCAGTAACCAGTTCCAGGCTTTTTTGCTTCTAGGCCAGCCATAATAGACACCTACAATCACGTTGATTAGCATCAGGATAGCCAGAAAACCTAATACTAACTCCATGTTGTCACCCAGAAGAAACGTAAAGTGAAACAGATAGACCATTGACGTGAAATAACTTCCCCATTCACGCACACTCACCACATCAGCCGTATATGGATTAATCATGACTTCGATATTTTTTCCATGAAGGGGCGACTGTGAATTCATTTCCACAAAAGCGGTGTACATGGCCTTATCATTTCGTGGTGCCCGTAATGAATTAATATGCGCCACATTCGGTAATGCATGTAAGGCGGCATACATCACTTCAGCTATAGGGGCGGGAGAGCTTGTGGTGCCATTTTCAAGTACAAGCTGTGGGTTTAACCACTCATCAATGGCGTGATCAAACACAATAATTGCGCCACTAACGCTTTGCAGAAACAGCGGAATAAATAAGATCAGACCACTGATTCGGTGAAACTCAATCCAGAATTTTCGCATATGAAATTAATGTGTTTGAACGATACCAGTTGAGATAACAGTAGATACGTCGCTACTGAAAAGGAAAGAGCGAATTATCTTAAGTGAAGTGATAATTAATATCAAATAGGGTTTATTGTTATTTAGAGTCAGTGTGGATAAGGGGATTATTCATTTTCATGCGAGGTTTGAACATAAAGACCTGTGTGGTCCACTTCCACAGTAAATGTAATAGGACGACAGCAGACTTCACAGTCCTCGATATACTCTTGTGATTCAACCGAGCCATCAATCACCACCGAAATAATTTCACCACAGTAAGGGCAGGATACAGTGTGTTCTTGTAATGCGTAGACCATGTGATTTCTCCATCATTATTCATTTCAATGACTGAAGTTCAGAGGTGGAGTTCCTGTTGAGTATCAGCTGTTTGCTGTATAGCTGAACAAGTGACGTTTATCACCTAAACCAATACCTGTGGCAATAATCTGAAACCCCAGGTTTTTATAGAATTTGAGCAATGCTGGGTAGTGATCTACCGCATCTAATTGTACTGTTTTATCTTGTACTTGATTGAGGCAGAACTGCATAAGTCGTTTGCCATAACCAGTGCCCTGCATGTCAGGAGAAACAGCTAATTGGGTGATATAGACATCTGCTTTGGGTGCTTCTGGCCAGCAATCATCATAATAGCTAGCTTTGTCGGTGCCGATAGCAATACATCCCAGAATTTGGTCCCCTTTTTCCAGCACATATACTTGCTTGGTTAACAGGTTTTGTTTAACCGAATTATCATCATAAACACCAAGCCAGTGTGGCATGCCTTGTTGATGCATGTCTTCAGCACAGCGGATTAAAAGCTGGGTGATTTTAGTGAGATCTTTTTGCTCAGCTTTTCTGATATGAGATGAATTCATAATAAACTCGTGATAATACTGCCAGCCAGACACCATAAAACAATAATGACCGGCGATAAACGATAAACGTGTAACAGAATAAAGCCTGTTATCGCGATAATGATATCGGTAAAAGAATGAATAACATGTTGCCATATTGGTTGATAGAGTGCAGCCGCCAATAAACCAACCATAGCTGCATTAATACCTAGCAACGCTTTTTGTATGACGACATTATTTTGCAGCGACTGCCAAAAAGGCAGCAATGCCAGAATTAATAAAAACCCTGGTAGAAACAAGGCGCACAATGAAATAACAGCACCAGTAACACCGCCACTTTCTCCCGGTAACAAGGCTCCCAGATAAGCTGAAATAGTAAATAAGGGGCCGGGAACAGCTTGAGCTGCCCCATACCCTGCTAAAAATTGTTCCGATGAAATCAAGCCGGTACTCACCATCTTGTTTTCTAATAATGGCAGAACCACATGTCCACCACCGAATACGCTTGCACCCGCCTGATAAAAAATAGTAATAAAATGAAATAACGGTTGGTCGATATTCAATAAAGGGATAAAAAACAGAATAATAAACAGGATTAAAAAGAGACCAGCCATTTTTTTGCTATAAGGAAGATTCAACGAAAACGGCTGACCGGGTGTATTAGGCTGTAGCAGATATAAGCCAGCAATAGCACCGAATCCTATGATAAGAAATTGGCTAAAACTGAAGGGCGATAGTACTAAAAATAACAGACTGAGGCCTGCGATAATTCTTCTGTTTAAATCAGGACAAAGTTGACGTGACATTTTCCAAACGGCGTCAGCCACAACAGGGAGTGCCACAAGCTGTAATCCATGTAGAGCGGCATCTTTCAATGGCGATGATATTGAAACCACGTACATGGCAAACAGAATCAACGCTATTGCTGAGGGCAAGGTAAAAGCGAGGAAGGCATTGATAGCGCCTAAGATGCCGCCACGATATAGACCAATGGCAAATCCTAACTGACTACTCGCTGGTCCCGGCAATGTTTGGCTGACAGCTAGTAGTTGTGTGAAGTCTTCGTCAGAAAGCCAGCGTCTATTTTCAACAAACGCCTGTCGAAAATAGGCGATATGGGCTACCGGACCGCCAAATGCCGTCAATCCTAACGTGAAAAACGCTTTAAAAATATCAGCCTGAAGGGATAGTTTCACATCGGGCCATTGAGTATGTTGACGATCTCTTCGTGTTTCTCATTCAATCTTTCTCACCTTTATTGAATAGCTGGGTTTCTTTCAGCATTATTCTGTTTAATGGCTGTCCATACTTTTTCATGCATATAAAACGCAACAGTATTGATAGCCGGTTCAATTAACGCCATTGTGCCACCGACTAATATGCTGCCGGTCATTACATAACCCACGGTAAATGCCACACTGAAGTGGACAATGGCAAAGCTGATCGTTTTAGTCATGATCATTCTCCTGTTTAGTTGAGAATGATTATCATTAACTTATATGCATTTTTACAACAACTTAGTTAAATCATATTGATTGGAAAAGTCGATAATTTTAATCATCGTTTTTATCTGTTATTTCCATGGGAATAAACTGTTTTACATTTACTGCACAATCATTATGATGTAATTATATTTAATCGATATGAACGAATCTGCGTTCATAGTGACTATATATGTCCACTAAATAATAAGGAGGCTCATTAATGAGTACCATTGATATCGGTATCAATAAGCAGGATAGACAAGATATTGCTGACGGTTTAAAAAACCTGTTAGCAGATTCATACACTCTTTATTTACAAACACATAACTTTCACTGGAATGTCTCTGGACCACAATTCCGTGAATTACATCTGATGTTTGAAGAACAATATACTGAACTCGCTGTAGCAGTGGATGATATCGCTGAGCGGATTCGTACACTGGATGTTGCAGCTCCTGCAACATATAAAGCTTTCGCTGAACTGAGTTCAATCAAGGAAGTGGAAGGTGTGCCAGAGGCAAAAGAAATGGTCGGACTGTTGACCCACGGTCATGAACAGGTCGTAAAAACATGCCGTAAAGTCTTAAAACTTGCACAAGAAGCAGACGATGAATCTTCTGCATCATTGGTGTCTGATCGCATGCGTGTCCATGAAAAAACAGCATGGATGTTACGAGCACTTAAGTCGTAGCCATCATCAAGATTAAAAAAAGGGGAGCGAAAGCTCCCTTTTTTATTTCTGGTCTGTGATAAGTTGTTTTAACTCTTTTATCTGATCAGATAAATCCTGAATGGTGGTTTCACCAGCATGTTCTTTTTGCCATTGTTCTGCATTTTCTTTTTCCATGACATTGACCACGATGCCGATAAGCATATTGAGAAAAGCAAAGGCATTGAGAAAGATAAAACTGATATAGAAAATCCAGCTTAATGGATAGACTTCCATGGTTTCATACATTACATCTGTCCAGTCCTCAAAAGTCATGACACGGAACAGCGTTAACATTGAAATAGCGATGTCACCCCATAATGTTTTGTTTACGCCGGCAAAAAAAGTTGTTCCTACAGCGGCATAAATATAAACAATGATAAACATTAGAAGTGCGACATAACCGAGTTGTGGCAATGCACGTAGTAAAGAATTAAGTAGCGTCCGCAATTCTGGTATGACAGAGACCATCCGTAAAACGCGGAATATTCTGATTAAACGACCTACCAGTGCCAGCTCACTGTCTTCTATCGGAATAAGACTGACAACCACAATAATGGTGTCAAAAATATTCCAGCCACTTTTGAAAAATTGGAGTTTGTTGGTCTCAGCAAAAAAACGAATACTGATTTCAATTAGGAAAAAAATGGTGATCGCATAATCCAGCCACACAATTACTGTCAGAACATTAGGTGGGATGTTATAGGTTTTTGCACCGATCATTAAAGCTGAAAAAAGGATGACAGCGACAACAATCGATTCAAATAATTTATTTTGTTTGATGTTAAGAAAAACAGCCGCAAAACGATTTGTCTTTTGGGTAAGAGATGAGGCCATTTTTTCTCCTGTTTAATGATATGTCTTGGCTTGCTGCGGAATAATAGCGACTGCAAAAATTTATGCAAGTCGGAACATTATGTGTCGAAGGGATATATGGTATTGTCAATTTTTGCCATAAATGGAGAACGGTTATGACGACGCTACGTGATATCGTTGGAATAGGGCATCAGGCTTCAGCATTAAGTGACTCTGCGTTAATCCTTATTGATTGCCAGAATACCTACAGGGAAGGTGTGATGAAGTTGGATAACGTTGAAGCAGCTCTGCAAAACGTTAAAAAATTACTTGAATTGGCTCGCGAGCATGGCATTCCTATTTTTCATATACAACATGATGGCGGTAAAGGCTCACCGTATGACTTAAATAGTCGACTTGGCGCCATTGCAGATGAAGTTGCTCCGATAGATGGTGAGTATGTCATAGTAAAAAGTTTCCCTAACTCCTTTATTCAGACATCCTTAGACGAAGCTCTCCGCAAGCGTGGTATTGAGAATATTATCCTCGCGGGTTTTATGACGCATATGTGCGTTAACTCAACTGCGCATGGTGGCTTTAATCGTGGCTATAATGTCACAGTCGTTGCAGAGGCTACGGCCACACGAGCCTTGTGTATGAATAATGGTAAGCAGCTATCTGCTGAACAGGTCCAGGAAGTCACTCTGGCGGCTACTGAAGATCTATATGCGGTTGTTGTTGATAAGGTCGAAGACATACCAATAGACGCGATTCGCTAGTTATTTATTCTGCAGCAATTACCTTGCTGTTGGTGGTTGTCCAGACCAGTCCTGGGGAACACGTTGAATCTGGCTAATATCATAACCAACTTGTTTAATCAGGCTGAGCATATGTTGATAATCTGCCTCAGGAATTGTTGGGGTACGAGCCATGATCCAGACATAATCACGTTTGTTACGGGCAACAATCGTTTGTGAATAATCTTCGTTCAGATACATGATTCGGTAATCTGCTTTTATTGGCCAGATAAACTGCATTCCCCAAATAGCATTTGTTTTCTCATCTGTGATAAAGCCTGTTGGGTGATAGGTTTTTAATTCTCCGTCATAACTATTTTCATGAAATGTAAATGTGGTTTGAATACTTCCATCCGGGTTTAATTTATAGGATTCGATGGCATTGTGAGCGCCTTCTTCGATATAAGTGGGAATATTCGCGATAACGTACCAATCTCCCATAAATCGATCTATATCGACATAAGAAACAGGTTTAATAGGCGGATGATTAGTCTGACATCCGCTTAAAAATATCGCCATGACAATTATTCCTGAAAGGCTAAAACGTTGCATGTGAGTCACCTTGGCTTTTACAGCTTATGATTAATTGTGTATCGTGAATTTGCTGTGAAGCACGTATTTGATTCACTCGCACAGTTTAAGTGCGTTTTACCGCAAAGCATGGACATCAAAATAGCTCGTATATTTATTCTTAACGGGACTATCTCTGACACGGAATCGTCACTATAGGGGCATTATGATGCTCTATATAAGCTGATGACATATCCTTCATTAGCTAGATACATTGAATGGCTGAGAAATTGCTTCTCAATGAGGTTTAGTGATTATTTCAATTGAGGAAACTGGGATGAATGTAAGAATGTATATGGGGACAGTGTAATGCAGCTGACTTCACATTCAGATTATGCATTGAGGCTATTAATGTATTTGGCAATTCATGTTCCAGATAAACCCGCGACAGTTAAAGATGCATCTGAGCGTTACGGCATTTCTACCAATCACTTAGCGAAGGTAGCTCAGCGTCTTGTACAGGAAAAAATTATCAACAGCCAGCGCGGTCGTGGCGGTGGGCTATCATTAGCGATGCCTGCAGAGCAAATTAATATTGGCCACTTGATTCGAAAAATAGAAAACCCAGAATTATTGGAGTGTTTCGGTAGTAATTGCTCCTGCCCGATTGAGTCTGTATGCGTGTTATTTAGTGCTTTAAGGAAAGCTCAGCAAGCCTTTTTTAATGTTCTGGATGAATATACGCTTGCTGATGTGGTTAAAAACAAACATAAATTACAACAAAGCCTGTTATTGGCAAGGGCTGTGTAATATTAGGCATCGCTTTCTTTTGTAGTAGAGAGTTATCATTAACAGATAGAGCAATACCGTTCGGCTAAACCTGAATTATGGTTGGGTAGTCTATGTCACATGTTAATACTATAGGGATGATTCTTTATCTCTGTCTGGCTGTTTTCGGTGGTTTTTTATCTGGATTATTCAGTCATTATGTTTATCTTGCTGCCCGAAGGGATTTACCTGTTTGGGCGTCACTGCTATTCAGTGTTGTCTTTTATGTACCGCCAGTATGGGCCATCTTTAGTCTATTTAAAGATGATGACCTGGATATTTTCTATGTATTGTTAGTTATCTGTTTTGCTCTAGGGGTCAGGCATCACAAGAAGATTGCAGGACAGAAGCAAGCCGATGAACGTGAATATCCTTTTGATCTAGACTAAAAAAATGGAAATTATAGTTCTGCTTCAATATCATTAACGGTTTATTTGTGGTGTGTTTTCTTTGAAAAATCGTAAGCGACTATATACAGTCATCATCAGCATTATCGTTCTACTAGGATTTTTAGCAACAAGTCTCATCGGATATTTTGTTGCCAGATCTTCTATTTCAGAACGACTCCAACAGGAGATGCTGCCGTTGACCAGCGATAATATTTACTCAGAGATTCAACGAGACTTACTTCATCCGTTGGTCATATCATCACTTATGGCCAACGATGTTTTTGTGTTTGACTGGGTAAATGAGGGTGAAAAAGATCCAGAAAAGATGGAAAGCTATCTTAGTCAGATCCAAAAAAGATACGATACAATTACGGCGTTTTTTGTCTCCAGCAAAACAAAAAATTATTACCATCCCACGGGTATATTAAAACAAGTCTCTGAAGATGACAGTGCCGATGCCTGGTACTTCAATGCAGAAAATTCCAGTCAGCCTTATCAAATCAATATTGATCGTGACACTGCCGAGCCAAGCCGGTTGAGTATTTTTGTTAATTATCGAGTTATTGATAAAAAAGGAAATTTTATCGGTGTTATCGGTGTTGGTTTATCTCTATTAGTAGTGGAAGAGTTGATCGAAAACTATCAGCAACGCTATGGCCGCGAAATTTATTTTATTGACCGTCAGGGACAGGTCATGTTGCAAAGCAGTAAGTACAGTAAAGAGCTGCACATACAGAATAAAGAAGGCCTCGATAAAGTATTTTTACGCATTTTGACCACGCCAAGCTCATCTTTTTCATTTGATACGATAAATGGCAGTACTATTTATCTGAATAGTCGTTTAGTACCAGAGTTCGACTGGTATTTGATTGTTGAACAGGTAAATGACCCCGCTACAGAAAAAGTGGAAAACGCACTGATAGTAAATCTTTTGGTGTCGCTTGCTATCAGTCTGATTGTGTTATTCATACTGTATATTGCTTCGCGTGGTTACCAGGGACGCCTGGAAACGATGGCCACAAAAGATAAACTGACAGGCGCAACGAATAGACAAATATTTGATTCTTTTTTCATACAAGCTGTTGCACGAGCAAAACGGCGTAATGAGGCATTATCGGTTATTCTGATTGATATTGACCACTTTAAACGTGTCAATGACAGCTATGGTCATCAGTATGGTGATTATGTATTAACGACTGTTGCGAGAATTATGAACCAACATATCCGTGAAGAAGACGTGTTATGTCGCTGGGGCGGGGAAGAGTTTTTACTGATGATGCAGGACTGTAGTAAAAATGAGGCCGTCAGAGTAATGAATAATCTTCGGGAAGCGATAGCTATTCACCACTTTGACTATAATGGCAAAAAGCATCAAATTACAGTTAGTGCAGGTGTAGCTGAGTATCAGCAAACCGAGGCGATGAATCAGTTGATTGCTCGTGCCGATATATCGCTCTATAAGGCTAAAAATGATGGGCGAAACTGTGTTCGTTAATAGATGAGATTTCTGATGCTAAACAAATACCGCCACACATTTTTCGTGCTGTTTATTTGTTTAGGTTTGGCTTGTTTTCCCGTTACCTCGTCAACTGATCACCAAATCAAACAGATGATGGCAGTGACACTCAGCGTATATGCGTTAGCTCGTGGTTTAAATGGTGTTATATCGGTAGCTCAGGGCACAGAAGTCTCTATTGAGCCTATGGGGGTTGGAGTGACTCTCGCACCAGGGCAAATCCTGGATCCTTTGAATGATCTGATTGAACAATTTTCCACTATTTTACTGACTGCTTCAGCTTCGTTAGGTATCCAGCAAATAATTTTGTTTGGGGCTGATCCAGATAACTAGCCCATATTCGCTTTAACCCATTGAGTTAATTGTTTTAATTGACTCTTTGGGTCACTGTTATTAAATCGCCACTCACACTCTTTCAAAAACAAGTGAAAATGCTCCTTTGGAATACCGTTAAATCGCCGTAAGTGGCGCTTAGCTTGATTCCAAAAATTCTCAATACCATTGATATGATTTTGCTTATCGGCAAAAAGCTTACTATGGTTAATACGATAGTGTTTAAATTCGCTTACATCTAACGCATTATAACTGCGCCAAGTATCGGTATAGACAATACTGTCAGGTTTCACCGTCTGTCTAATAATGGGTAT
>NZ_FOSH01000015.1 GCF_900114205.1 Methylophaga sulfidovorans | reverse complement strand
AGCCGAGTTCGTCCGACATCAAGAGAGCGGTAGCCTTTTTTAATATAAATTTTTCCTGCTCCAGGCGTTTCACCCGGGCTTCCAGTTCCTGAATACGCTGCTGTTCCGGTGTTAGCGCTTTGGATGCAGGCGTATGTCCACCTCGCTCTTCCTGTAACTGTTTAACCCAGCGACGTAGGGCTGACTCGCCCACATCAAGAGCTTGACAAGCCTCTGGAACACTGTAGTTCTGGTCGACAACTAAACTGGCTGCCTCCAACTTGAACTCAGGAGTAAAACTTCTTCTTTGTTTTGTCATTGAACACCTCTTTGGAGGACATATTACCTCCTTAAATGGTGTCCGGGATCATTAAACCACTACACTCCTGTTCTAACTTAAAAACTATTTTTATAGGTACTTCCTTTTCAAGGAGGAAATTTCTCATTCTCTTCCATTGTTCTACAGGGGAAACAACCCTATGTATTGTTTGATCAAGTAAGGTTACCCAAGCGTCTGAGTCAACATCTTTGGTTAGTGTGAAATCTGCTAAAGAAAAGAATTTGTTATAAGTGGCGTCAAACTGCTGCCCGGTATAAGCAATAACGACCTTTTCGGGATAACTATTTTTTATTTCCTCTATGATATGGCCACCTTCATATTTAGAGCCGAATTTCTTCCCTACTCCTTTGATATCACATATAACTACGGGGTAGTCGCTAACAGCTTTTATATCCTCAATATCATTCAGTACACGAATATTGAAGTTGTGGTTTCTAATAATATTCTCGTACTCAAGTCCCTGGTCATCAATGCATAATATCGACACAGAAGATCGGTCAATATTTCTTGTCTGAGAGATAGCTTTCAATTCAGACAGCGCTCTAGTTTTACCTAATATAAACATTTACATCCTCGATCTTTAAGATGACTACTCGCATAACAGTGTCTTTTATGAAAAAAGTCGCTTCATAATTCGGATTTATATTTTTCAAGTATCTGTTTATTAATAAAATCGTGATTAATTTTATTAATAAATAGAGCCAGAAATGTGATCTTGGCTGGAAAAATAGAGACGACTTTTTATTATTCATGAAACATTCCATTTTTTCTGAATCGAGATTAACCCTGACTTATTTTGTGTTTTATGGCAATAGCTTAGGATACTAATTGAATAGCGTTTTAGGTGTTAGACCAAAGACAGGGATGATTAAGACGCTGAAGAGAATAAAAAAGCATCTAGTATCTAGCTAGATGCTCTAGTTTCAGGTTTATCTATTAATAATGCTCAACAATATGGGCTGCTCTATGAGAGCTAAGAACTACTTTTCGTCAGTGAGTTATAGCATTCTTGGCAGAACATCCGTTTGACCATTTTTATCCTGCAAACGGTGTTTAAAAGCCCCAATCATATGCAAGACGATCAGTGCTAATAATACATAGGCACTGTATGCGTGTAATGTACCAAGCAAATGGGATACATCGTCATTTTTCGGAAATATCTCAGGTAAATGTCCAAAAAAGAAAAATGGAACACCATCACTTTCGGTGAAAGTCGACGACATTGAATAACCTAGTATTGGGGTGACAATCGTCAGAAGGATAATTAAGCGATGTACAGCATGTGAAAGTAACGTTTCCCAACGCGTTAGGGTTTCTGGTGTCTGTGGCAAAATACGGCGATTTTTCCAACGGATTGCTAGATGGACAATGGCCAGAAGCCAAACCAACACACCGAATTGCTTATGATTGCTATAGAAAAAATCGAAAATCTTCATTGGTGTGGTTTCCTCAGGAAGACCAGTCATATACCAGCCGCTGAGTATTAGCCCCAAAATGAGGACCGCTCTCGTCCAGTGCAATAACCGCATTGATAACGGGTATTTTGGATGGGCAAATGTTGTATCGCTGCGCATTGTTATTACTCTTTTATTGTCGTTGATTGTAGATTAATTGCCGCCTGAATATGGCGATTGTAAATAACTGAGTTTCTATTAGAACGTGACTGAGCTGCTAGTTTTTCTCTAATCGCGATTGGACTATATACATTCCATCATGCAGATATAGTTATATGTTTTTTCGGTGATCACACTAATAACTAAGTGCACAAAGTATCAGATAGAGGTAAAGCGGCAAAGGTTCGTGATCTTGTAGATCTCTGGATCACACTTGGTTTTGCATTTAACAGCGTTCGTTAAGCTGTTTAAGTGCCCCACTCCTTCAGTTTGCTTAGCTTATTCCAGCAAAACAAATTGGAGTCGCAGAAAACATAAAGCCAAGCTGATGCTTGGCTTTATGTGTTACTGATTATAGCGATGCTCTGACACAATTATTCTTAGTTCGTTGGGCTCACTTTTTCCCATTGAGCTTGACCACCGCCCCAATAAGCACGACAAGGATAAGGAGCATTTGTGCCATAACAGTTATCAGCGCGGAAGCTACTGAAATCAAACTTATAGCCTTTTTCTTCCATGCAGACATGAAGAGGAGCGATCTTGCTATTAGGTAAATCAGCTCCTCTCTCTAGGTCTTTCCCATAACCACACTCTTTCATGTCTTTTTGGGTTGTTTTCATATCACTACCTCGTTTAGACCACGCTTCCCAGAGAGGGTCAGGAACGACCTTATACATAGAACAACCCGCCAGACTACAAATAAAAATAGTGATAATAATTCTAGAAAAATACATCATTTGATACCTCCATGTATCGTGGTTTTGGAAAAAAAACTACTTGGGTAAATTGAATATAATCAAACATCACAAAAATATAGCTTTGGATAACGTTTACACTTTTCTGTATTCAAAATGCGTTCTCGGGATTGGGGCTGACATGCATCTACATAGGCCTTTTTCATGCAGTACTCACTATTAAGTCGTCTGTTAGTTTCTCGTTTAGGCACGGGTAAATCACAAGCGGGTATCGGATCATTCTCACATGGTGAAAAATCCCCAAGAAAAGTAAAGCCATCATCAAGCATGCAGCGTTTGATTAATAACAACTTACCGTTATATTCTTCAGGAGTTAATGTCTTCATTAAGGCATAGTTTTTTGACATCCAGATATCACTGGAACCACATTCTAAAAGTGCCTCATCACGTTCTTGACGTGTTATATCACCTTTTTTCCAGTTCCAATTATTTAGGATGCTTAATTGGTTTTTATACAATTCAAGAGAAGGGATCTTGTACCTCTTAACATAAGCTTCATCAATTTTTGGTTCAACTAAAACAAACTGATTATTATTCTGACAGGCTTCTCCCTCACATGAGGAAGAACGACCATAGTGACCACAACCACTTAAGACTAGTATAAATAACAATAAAAAAGAGTATTTCATCACTTGTTCTTCAACATCCTTGTTTGATTAATGCCTGGCACTAAATAAATTACCTTTTGTTCTCAGACTTATCCTCAAATGCTAAAAGCTCATTGGCTTATTAACATCAGCACTTAAACATCACAATAATATTCCTTTGGATAACGCTTGCATTGTTCAGTGTTGAGAATTCGTTCTCGGGATTGAGGCTCACACTCCGTTAGATAAGCATCTCGAATACAATACTCACTATCAAGCCGTCTTTTTATATCTCTTTTTGGAACAGGTAAATCACAAGCGGGTATCGGATCACTCTCACATGGCGAAAAATCCCCAAGAAAAGTAAAGCCATCATCAAGCATGCAGCGTTTGATTAATAACAGCTTACCGTTGTATTCATCGGTTGTTAGTGTTCGCATTAGAGAGTAGTCACCCGACATTTTGAAATCACTGACACCACACTCTAATAATGCTTTTCTAATATCGCCTTCGACGTATCCTTTTCTCTCCCATTTTGCATATACCGTAACTTCTCGATTATTAATCAATAAAGGTAATGACGGAACATTAAAACGTTTGGCATAAGCCTCATCATATTTTGGTCCAACTAAAACAAACTGATTATTATTCTGACAGGCTTCTCCCTCACATGAGGAAGAACGACCATAGTGACCACAACCACTTAAGACTAGAATAAATAACAATAAAAAAGAGTATTTCATCACTTGTTCTTCAACATCCTTGTTTGATTAATGCCTGGCACTAAATAAATTCCCTTTTGTTCTCAGACTTATCCTCAAATGCTAAAAGCTCATTGGCTTATTAACATCAGCACTTAAACATCACAAAAGTACGCTTTGGGATAGCGTTTGCATTGTTCAGTGTTGAGAATTCGTTCTCGGGATTGAGGTTGACAACGTGTTAGGTAAGCATCTTTTATACAGTACTCACTATTAAGTCGTCTTTCAGTTTCTCGTTTAGGCACAGGTAAATCACAGGCGGGTATCGGATCACTCTCACATGGTGAAAAATCACCCAGAAAAGTAAAGCCATCATTCAGCATACAGCGTTTGATCAGTAGTAGCTTACCGTTGTATTCGTCAGGAGTTAATGTCTTCATTAAGGCATAGTTTTTTGACATCCAGATATCACTGGAACCACATTCTAAAAGTGCCTCATCACGTTCTTGACGTGTTATATCACCTTTTTTCCAGTTCCAATTATTTAGGATACTTAGTTTATTTTTATATAACTGTAGTGATGGAATCTTGTATCTCCTGACATAAGCTTCATCAATTTTTGGTTCTATAAGAACATATCCGCCAGTTCCATTTTGGCACTCATTTTTTCCTTTTTTTTCACAATCTTGTTGCTGATATAAAGAGCCACATGCAGTTAAAAATACATAAAAGAACAATATAAATATTTGTTTTTTTCTCATTTCTTTAGCACTTCCTTGTTATTACTTGCTCGTATTAAGATAAATTTAGCTTTCCCATCGGGACTATCTTGCCAATATTTCTTACTGGCACCATTAGGCTTTCCATCCCCGTAACTATTATGCACGGTGACATCAAAAAAGATCGATTTCAGTCCTTCGATAAGACTGGTACTACCATCAGGAGTAGTGCCACCAGTAGCCTCATTACCACCAATTAAAGTACCAACAAAATCGTCTTTGTGAACTTGTGCATAAACCCTACCATTCTGATCAGAGTTTTTATTTAATAAATCTGCCATCTGTTGATTGTTAAATGCTGACCCGACTGTATAAATATTTACATATTGCAGAATTGAACTTTCGTTAACATTTCTTTTATCTATTACTACCAAAGCATTACCCGTAGTCATTGCACCTCGACTATGCACATCGATAATTAATCCTTCTTTACCATAAGTCCCCATGACATTAATATTTTCCTTAACAGCATTAGTGAGACCAACTCCTTCACTTTCCAGGAATTTCTGGTAACCAGCGATCATTAACTCCGACATTGCATTATTGGCTAATGGGAAATCAATCAAATAGTCTGATTGATGATTTTGAACTGCCAGTTTTTTAGCATCATCTACTGAATTAAACATGCCGTTATTAAAAACATGCACCTTATTATCTTTACCGGGCTTTAAGTGTTGCTTTTCTTCTTCAGTTAATTTTTTCCATACAGCTTTATCATTTTCATCTTTAATCACTTCACCATTCTCATCACGCATCACTTGATAGTAGTCGACCTTGGTAAGAAACATTTTTCTAAATGCTTCATCGGTAAATGCAGTGGCGACCTCATAAACTAACTGTCTAGAGAGTTGCTCTGCTTCGGCCTTATCTTTAAGGGGTTCTATATCAGCTATATTTAATTTTCGGTGAGTATTTTGGGTATTTCTGTTGATATCGGTAAGCGTTTCTTCAGCTGTTTTCCCGTACACAGCTAATTGTTTGTCAGGATCGGTTAATGTGATCTCGGCAGGAGCGATTGCACTTATTGTTGAACTTGCATCATCAACATTAGCTTCGCCTGTATTGCTTAAATTCTGGGCCACACTTTTTAACATGCCATATTTTCCAGAGAAGGCATCAGAGCTAAGCCTAAAGCCTTGTTGGCTCACCTCAGCACTCATTGCATTTTGTTTATCTGTAGTGTGTAAAGTAGCCGTGGTGATTTGGTTCTTATCTGCCTGTGCCTTGCTATCGATAATGGCAGCATCCAACTCGCTATGAGCACCTACATTAATATCAAAGCCCTCTTGCCCAGCCATAATGGCGGTTTGCTCATTTACGCTGAGATAGTCGCTATTCAATTTTTGAGTATTTTGATAGAGATTGAATGATGATGTAGCCGTACCGATACCAATGCCAACCCCGCCTCCCGAATTGGACTCTTTACCTTTTAAATAATGACTGTCCTGCAAGCTGGATAAAATTAAGTTGTTACCGACATCAATAGAAACTTTTTCTCCTTTGGCTTGTGCACCAATTAAACTGAGATCATTACCTGTCGTTAGCGATAACGCTTTTGCTGCAGTTACATGGCTATTTTGATAAAACACACCATCACTATCGGTTTTGCCTTTTCCTTTGCTCATAGCCATATCAAGACTCAAACCTGTATTCTCACCAATACCCAAAGATAAGCCAAAGCTGGCACTGCTTGATGACATTTTGGTATTTTGCTGTTGCGTATTTTGACTGGCTAAAATATTAATATCGTTGGCAGCATTAATAGTGATATCACCATCCGCTAAAATATCGCTACCTGAAACAAGCACATTCTTATCTGTTGCCGTTAAACGCACATTTTGACCTGCTCGAATTGTGCTTGCTTGTGAGGTTTGTGATTTAGTCTCGGTTTGGGTTTTACTTTCTGACTTGCCAATACTGATGCTTATTTTTAAACCTGAAGAAGATAAGGCTTCATCAGCTTTGCCTTCATTGATCAGATTTAAGGTGTTCTCGCCCATTTCAACGAGTTGCTTAGATTGAACATAGGCAGTGATACCATGTAGAACACGATTTTTCTTTTTATCATCTTCAACACTTCCCAGAGCATGCTCATAGGCCTGGGTGGCGACTGAAATAGCTGGCGCTTTCAGAGATAGTGACAAACCGCTTTGTGAAAATTCCGTTACCTGCTTCGTCTCACTACTGTCATAAAGGCTCGTGATGTTGATATCCTTTGCCTTAACGTCGATATCACCTTTAGCTGAAATCAGATCACTATTTTTTTGATGAAAGGCTTCTCCAGCAACCATTGAAATATCACCGTTTAAAGCACCAATAGTTGACTTATTATGGAGCAGTTGCTTAATGTCAGTTTGCGTGTTCATTTTTCGAGTGCCGATACTAATACCAACACCACCTGTACCTGAAATCCCTGATTTTTTCACTTTTATATAATGCGACTCAGTAAATAATTGCTTTGCAGCTGTGATATTAATATCTTTTGCTGCATTCAATTGAATGCTCTCATCAGCCAGAATCTGGCTCCCTTTCACATTAATATCCTTAGCGGATTCAACTGAAATATTTTTTGCTGTTAATGAAGAAGCGACTGACGTTTGCTGGTTGAACATATCCCTTTGCTCTTTCTTTCGAGAGCTAAACCCGCTTGAACGTTTAGTATAGGTGGCAATATCTGATTGATAACTCGCTTCGCCATTGTCAACATTGACCTCTTTCGCAGCTAGTTCAAGATTACCTTGTTGAGAGTTAATATCTGCAGCGGTTAATTGTAAGTTATTGCCAGCCTTCAAGCTGACATCACCATTTGTTCGAAGTGATGTGCCCCTATCTGTTTGCTGATGCATCTTATTAAAATCACGGGCATTTAATATGCTCAGGTTAGTTTCTGATGTTTTGACTGTACCCAGAGTTAAATTTTGTCCGGCGGCTATCTGCGTCAAGCTTTGCTCTCCTGACAAATTGATATTCACCGCATTTAGGGCGACATCACGCTGGGCATTTATAATTAATTTGCCCGTTTCATCAGACACATAAAGATTAGCGTATCGCTTAATATTATCGCGTTCGAAATGGCTGTTAGCTTGCTCCTGTTCACTATGTGTCATTGAGCTGGTGATGTTTATATCGTTATCAGCAGAGAGTGAAAGTGAGTTATCAGCTGATAATGTGCCACTGTCTATGGAGATATCTGTCGCATTTACTGCAATGGATTGACCTTGAACATCCCCGCCACGTTGCTGATAATGTTCACTAGACACTGAAACCGTCTTTTTACCTCTGATACTGGCAGAATTAAATGTCTGCCCTTCCACTTCAAAGGTCACCTCATTACCTGCAAGCAAACCACTTTCGGGTACCAAGTCATCTTTTTCAGGTTTGATATACACCTTTGGAATAAGGGCAGTGATCACCTCACCATTATCCAATGTCACCTCTGTATTCACTAACCAAACAATATCAGTTGTTAATTGGGCGACTTGTTCATCTGTAATGGCAACACCAGGCGTTAACTGAAGTGCTTCTGCCACACTCACACCCGCATCCATCAATGCCATAAACTGTGTTTGTTGGTTCTGGTATTCACTTAAGTAAAGATGCCCGGTTAACTGAGCAATCTGTTCAGTAACTAATCGTTGCTCGATATAACCATCACCCAAACGTTTCATCGTATTAGCCGGGTCAAAGGCGAGTTGCTGCAACATATAATCTGAACTCAACCAATCTTTGTAATCCAAAAACTGTGGATCTGTTTCAATATAAAATTGAGTCGGATTGTTGAGCAGTTTAAACATGGCGCTATTAATGATTGGAAGCGTCATATCCTGAACTTTAGTCAGGCTTTTGATATCAGCATGACTATCCTCCAGCAGACTCACTCCTAAATTAAACTCGGTGTTTTTAGTTGCCGGACTGTAGGGGGCGATATGACCAAAATCGAGTTCTTCATCATTTCCATCCCAGTCTCTGAACTGACGTGTGCCGCTATAACTGACTCTTTTTTGTCCCGGTGTTGCAGTGTTTTGCAGGCTTCCTCCTGTCACAGCCAAGGTTTTACCTGCCACAATTTGACTATCGCTATTAAGTACATCGCCTTTGAGTTGGATATTACCTGCTGCAATGATTTTTGCTGGAGAAGAACTGATAATGTGCGTGCTTTGCGTCGTAGCCGTGTAGTCGTAATAGGTATAGTCTTCGAAATTACGAATGTAATTGCCGTTCTCATCGGTAAAAGGCTGTCTTTCGACATTATGATTATTGATTAAGGGAAAACGGCTGACATCATATTTCTGTGCCCATCCTTCAGGTTGCACTTCAATGATCCGCTCAATACTATCTGTCACCCATTCAGTGCTGATCCCAGCATTAAGATTTTGTAGTTCATCAGCGTTTATCGAAATATCACCTGACGCTTCAATCCGACCGCCTGAATTAGTGACCTGATGAGCTGATGTCAACGCATCACCAGTAGAGCCTCCAGAAATCTGTATATTTCCCTGGCTGACGATTTCAGCATTCTCATCATTGAATAAAGTTTCGGTCGATATCGATAGGCTGTCTCTGGCAGCAATGACTGAATGATTATTCAGTGTTGTTGTATTGAAAGTGCTGTCATCACCATAGATACGTGCGTCTGGCTGATTGTTTAATGTCTCAGCATCTATAAGCAACTGATTGACATTAATTAACCCCTTATTTTCTATCGTTGAGTTCGCCCGTATATCTAAATTACCTGAGATAATTTCACTAGACTCGGTGTTTTGCAGCTCAGCCATTTCCATGTAACTCGCGGCTTCAGACTTAATCGCTCCTGTGTTTATCAGGCGACCATCTGTTGTCAAAGTCAAACTTTGCCTTGCTGTTATCTCTCCAGATTGTTTAACGCCAACACCCTCTTCTGTGCCGATTAAACGGATTTTGCCAGCATACATGCCGCCGATCTCACTGACATCCATACTGAAGTTCGGTTTATCACCATCAGTATCGAGTTTAGCTACGATATCGTTAGTGGCACTAACCCGGTTCTTTCCTGTGATCACAGTGAGATTATTTGCCCAAATATCTGCATTGACTGACACGGCTCTGGCCATCAAATCGGTATAGGCTGTGGCGCTATCATCCAAACCTGCACCATGAATGCTGATATTGCCTGTTTCCACCTGAAAACCGTCTAACTGACCATTATTCATAATGGCACGACCAGTCGTTAAGGTACTTCTGTCCGCATTAATAAAGCCACAACCATCACAACTAATACCGGCTGGGTTGGCAATCACCAGCTGTGCTTTGCTTCCGGCTACTTCCATCGGCCCGTTCAGAAAACTTGGATTTTGTGAGTTTACTTCATTAAGAATAATTCGGGCTGAACCACCTGCTAATAGACTGTTGCCTTGTACCCAACCTGCCAACGTTGTCTGTACATTACTGGCACTATTATTAAGAATCGCACCATTTTTACCAACATCGAACTGGCTATATTTATTTCTGGATACCCCCGCCGAACTTGGAGTCTGAATATTGACTTGTGGCAGGCCATTTGCTGTTTGCGTAATGATGGCCTGTTGATTAGCCGGGGCTGAAGAGTCGACTACAATCCCAGTAGCTAATGCATTAGCACCATAAAATGATGTTCCACAAAGTGCCACTGAAATCAGTATGCTTAAATAATTTCTGTTGAAGCGATCATCCATGATCATATCTCCCTGAATCCGTTCAGTATTGATAGCTCAAATTAAAACCAAGATGCCGTCCATCCATAAAACCGTCTGGTTTTGAAAGTGATTTTCCTGCAAACACATCATAAAAAAGGCCCTTCCATTGACCTCTAAATCCGACAACGGCCCCTGCCAAGGTTTGTCCTAATAGAAATTTCGCTGAGGGGCCACTCACATGACCGACATCAACGCCAGAATAAAGCTGTTGCTGTCCTGGCAAAGGAAAGCTGATGGTATTACGACTAAGCCAGCCGCGCTCAGCAGATAAGGATTGTTCACCATCAAATCCTCTTACAGTGTATCGGCCTGCAATAGAGAATCTGTCCTGAGGAACCAGTGGCGTTTTATTCCATTGAGCCTGCCATTCTGACCGCAACTGAATTTGATAATCCCTTAATTGAACAGGCATTAACCAGTTGATATACGTATTAATAATTTTCGGTCTGGAAGTACCTTCACCAAAGGCTTCTTCTGGTGCAGCAATAGCCTGAAATGCACCTGTTCCCCGTTGATATGAAACACCTGCATCAATAGTGGCTGTGCCGAGATAACGACGATAATCAACACCAGCAATCCAGCCAGCGCTTTTTCTGCGTTGAACCTCAATTTCAGTATCATCAATAAAGTTCTGTGAACGCCGATGATAGCCAGTCAATGAAAAGGTTAATTTCGACAACTGATCACGATACAAAACCCGGCTCAGAGCAAGCTGCTGTCTTTCACTCTTTCCCTGATAAACATAGACTTGATTGAGTCCTGCAACACGCTGATCGTATTCGTATTCACTGTTGGTAAATGCGAGCAGCCAGTAACCGAAAGGAATAGAAATATGAGCCGTTTCCCCATGGCTACCACCGACATTATCTTTGCCACCAAAATCTTTGTTTTTACTAAGATAAATAAGGTCATTGAGCCCTAAAACATTATCTAAAGATAAGGTGGCTGAGCCTTGATAACGACCTGTCGATTCATAACCACTATCATCGAATGATAATGTCATCCTGAATGGCTTGGATTGCTGGTAATCAAATATCAACTCACTATCGCCTGGCTGAGCGTTTCTCGTATCATCCGGTTTGATATCAATATTGGTATCTACTGTAGGGATACGTTTCATATTCTCCATCGCTTGCTCAAGATCTCTGACATTGAGCAAGTCACCTTCACCGCTTGGTAAAGCGAACCAAAGTGTTGATTTACTCACCGAGTTATCCGGAGCAACAGCACTAATACGCCCTGGTATCAGGCTATAAACTAAGTCACCTGAGTTTAGGTCCTGGGGTTCTATCAAGACCCGAGTAGTAATAAATCCTTTACTAATAACACTGTTTTGTAGCTCAGCCTGGAGTTGATTGATAGCATTAATACCCAGACATTTACCTAGAAGATCAGGGTGTTTATGAAGAGTTTCTTTAATAGCGAACTGAAATTTGGATGAGTCATCCCCCACTAATGAAATGTGCTCAATGACAAAACATGGCTTTTCATCAAATCGGATGACATTGCTATGTACTGGCTTGTCGCTTTCTAATCTAACGTCCGGTTCATGTTCTTGTTGTCTGCGTAGCGCCTCTAATTGCTCTTGTTGACGCTGTTCTTTGAGAGCATCAATTTCAGGCAATGTTTGAGCAATAACGGCTACGCTCAAAAAACACAGACATAGAAAAAAGCAGCATATGGCTATATGCCGTAAAGATTTTAATACTGACATCGCGATTAAACGCGATAAATAGCTAGGTAAAAATAAGAATAAAATTGATTCATGCAGACAGTCCTCCGTGACTATATAAATTCTATTACCGTGCGATCCATGCACTGAGGTACAAATTTAATAAAATCCAGAGCCGTTGACTACATCTATCGATGCATAATATTGCAGTTTTGTGACAACCCTCACAAGGAAAATAGTATGCGTTCAAATTTTCTATTTTTCAGAGCAACGAAAGATTTAATAACCGAAAAAATTACAAATACTTCTTCACATCCACTTCATCAATCTGCTCTGGTGCCAGGAATTTTTCAGCAATATTTAGAGTCAGTGTAAAAAGTAGCTTACTTTCCAGTATAAGGCCAAAGTGTGGTAAGACTATTCTTAGTAGTTTTTAACCTGCCTATTAATATCCATGATGAGAAAATCAAACGCTCTGACCCTATTGATTACAACGCTTTAATTAGCTGACGCGTTAGTGGTCAGCTAGATTTTCTTGTTGTAACAGTTTTGCTTTACTACAAATTTCTTTTTCTAATTTAACTAACCCCTCAGAAAATAAGGTGTTTAGATAATCAGAACTAGGATAAGTTAGTGGAAATGTCGAGTAGCTACTATGGAGTGTAGTTACAGCTTTGATATGCTCATTGCCTGGTTGTTCTAGTTTTGCTGTCATAGCCAAAATTATCTTATTTGACATTGCTCCAGTATCTGTAATGTAGTAATTGAAGTTGATATTGAGAAGTGCTGGAGTGTTCCCTGTTTTGGGAAACAAATCTTTAAATGTTTCTTTAATTACGCTTTCTGAGTCTTCTTCTAACAAATAGTTAAAGTCTGCGCGTTTATAACCACCAAGAGCAACTGTTGCTGCAGGAGTAACAACACCGGAACTGATAATATCCTCAAACCTGAAGACATTCTCACCTTTCAAGGGGGAAACTACTGTCAGCTCACTAACAGGAATATTACAAGAAGTATTTTCTAGGTTCGTGGTTGTTAAAGATAAGGGCTTATTTATTTGGCATCCACTTAACCCAAAAATAGCTAATATGATTAGTAGTTGTTTCATCATTTATTTCATTAGTTATAACGCTAGCATTTGCGGACAATTGGAGAGCAGCTGAAATTGATCCACAACATGCTCTTGTTAAGTTTCATTGACGCTCTCGTACACAGATAGAGCATCTTCCAGCTCCTGCATACACTCATTAATCGTACCGTATGTGTCTGACTCGGCGAGATATATGCTGTCGTCTATACGGTCGAGCTCGAATCGAACATCTTCGGGCTGCTGAGTTATCCATGCAACTTCAAGAGCCTGCCTTGAGATTACCTTTAGCTCCTTGCTAGAAGACAGTCGGCAGCTTAACTCTCCAAGCAAATGCCGCCCTGCAGCTTTCGGGTTCCTTTCACCTGGAATTTCAGCAAGCGCCTCTAGTACGCCATTACGGCCACGTGGGCGGCTCAACGCGAGGTCAATTATCTCACCGCTTGGCTCAGCCAATTCTTTTATCACGGAGTCAGCCCAAGAGATCGCATCGTTGAAGTCTAAAATACCAATCTCTATTCCGTAGAGAAAATAGTCAGCTCGTATACTCAATGCTTGATCCATGCTCGTAAAACTTAACGCCTAGTTAAGGGGCAAGCTGCTGTTTGCTTGTCCCGTTTGAACGCCTTGTTAGGTGCTTGCTTGTACATTAAAACTCGCCGGTATATATGTTGCGTGCCATTGTATAAAATAAAAGTAGTGCGCCGCCTACAACTATTACACCAAGTATTTTTGCAAGAAAATTCCCTACTGGACTACCGTTTGTTACATCAATGCCTTTTGCTTTTAATATGCCGTTTTCATATTTCATTGCAATTGGTACTGCAAAGACTGTAAGGCTCATGATTAATTTACCAACTCCTTCATTTATGTAAATTAATATTAAAAACCCAAAAAACATTGGAGCATATACGATTGACCAAACTTTGAGTCTCCACATCTTAAATATTTCACCTAACAGTGTCTTTTATGAACCCACTGGCCTCATAATAAATATTAAAGAAGTCGCTTTATAATTCTGGTTTATATTTTCCAAGTATTTGTTTGTTAATAAAAACGCTATTAATTTTTTTGGGAAATAGAGCCAACTGCTTTGTATTCATGAAATCTTCCGTTTTTTCTGAACCTGATTTAACTCTGACCTATTTTGTGTTTTGTAGCAATCATTTAGATGCTAATTTTTTAGATACCGCGCCACATCCACTTCATCAATCTGCTCGGGTGCCAGGAATTTTTCAGCATAGACTTTGTAGGTTTCGGTGGTCAGAAATAGCTCAAACACGTCAGGATCGATGTGTTGCTCAGCAACCATCTTGGCCATAATATCAATGGCTTCGCTTAACTTCTTAGCTTTTTTATAAGGTCTATCCGCTGCGGTAAGTGCTTCAAAAATATCGGCTAATACCATGATGCGTTCAGGTACTGAAAGTTGCTCTTTGCTGAGTTTTCTGGGGTAACCGGTGCCGTCCATTTTTTCATGATGGGTCGAGGCATAGCGTGGTACTCGAGATAGTTCTTCAGGGAATGGCATGGCTTCAAGCATGCGAATAGTACTAATAATATGTTCGTTAATTTTGAAGCGATCTTCAGCGGTGAGTGTGCCTCGCTCAACTTTCAGATTATAAAGTTCTCCCTGATTATATAAATGCTCAGGAATAGTCATTTTTATTCCCAACTTGGGATCAAAAATCCCCTCGTTCTTACGAGGGATAATATGTTCAGGTTTGTCGGACAATAAGTGTTCTTCACAGGGCAGACTTTCTTCTTGTGATGAGATGCGTTCTTCATCAGCAGGTGACAGCCCTAATCGGTTGCTGAAATGCCTGAGCCATGTAGTCTGAGCAATAAAGTCGAGCCGTACTTTTTTATCTTCGCTTAATACTTCACCACCCACGTTCATTTCAGCAACAAAGGCAAAGTCTTCTTTAAGCCTCTGATGTGTTTGATCCAGCTCTGCCTGATGTTGTACTTCATTTTCTGGAGACTGAGTCATTTTCTGCCAGTAGACAATTTCAGCATCACGCCACAGGACTTCAAAGCGAGTGCGTATTTCATGAATACGGTTGAAGATCGTTTCGAGTTTGCTGCCTTTGTCGACAATATGTTCCGGGGTGGTTATCTTGCCACAGTCATGTAGCCACGCAGCGACTTTGAACTCACGCCACTCTTCCTTAGAGTGAAAACGGAACTCACGGAAAGCAGGTGCTAAAGAGCATTCTGCCTGTTCCGCCAGCATAAAGGCTAGCTCGGGCACACGTTCACAATGGCTGGCAGTGTAATGCGACTTTTCGTCAATCGCCTGAACAATTAACTTAATAAAGGAATCCATCAACCTATCCTGATTGATTTCATGCTGGCGAATGGCAGCGACCATATCTTCCATGGAGTGGCCCAGCTCATCGATTTCACGAATAAAGCTATCCGGAATTGCTAAGTCCTCGAATTGACGCTCACGTATTTTCTGATTTTCTTCAGCTAGCTTTTTAATCGGTGACACAATAGGTGTGGCAAATAGCCACGGTGCAGGTAAAAGTAGCAGCAAAAATCCTATCGACATCAATAGCGAGAACGTTACTTTTTTCTGTGCGGCACTGAGCACTTCGTTAACAGGTATGACGATACCTAAGTAATCTTTTCTCGCCCCATAGCTGCCAAATGGCGAGACATAAACATAGTTCGCCTCGCCGTTTAGATTCACTTCTTTTAGCTGACGCTGATCATTTTCATCACGAGCGTAATCCAATAATGGCGAATAAGGCACACTTAACAAACCCTGCTGTTTACTCAAAAACCATTTATGAGCCAGCGCGGTTTTTTGCTCATCTGACACATGAGCAATGGCTTTGTTGATGATGGGTAACAAGGCTTTATTTTGATCTGAAATAAGAATTTTCAAATCACTGGGAAACGGCGTCGGAGCAAACCCAATATCATCATGATATTGCACATCCTGGTAGAAAAAACGTTCACCTACATAGTGAAGGATTTCCGTGACATCTAATCCAGCATCCGCCTCCCCCTTACTTACCGCCTCAAACACAGCACCGGTAGAAGGCACCTCTTCAATCTTTATATTAGGAAAGGCTTCTCTTACCACCTGGATAATAGACCATCCTTGAGGAATGGCGACGGTTTTACCTGCCAGTTGTTGAAGATGAGATATTGGCGGATTACCGCTTTTGGTAACCAGTGAATAAGGCAAATGCACATAAGGATCGGTAAATGTACCGGAATATAAGGACTTACCAATATCAAACACCGACTGCAAAATATCAATCTGCCCGGTTTCATATTGTGTAACCAGCTCTTTCCATGAGAAGCCATTAATATACTCAAAATTAAGCCCCGTCATATCAGAGATAATACGAAGATAATCAATGCTATAGCCTTTAGGCCGACCTGAACTGGAAAAATCAATGGGCGCCCAGTCCATTTCATTGGAGACTTTTAAACGTCCAGATGAAGCTATCAGTGCTTTTTCTTCTGCGGTTAAATCGAGTGGTGTCCGTGTTTCAGGAATCACAATAGCTTCATTACTCGGCAAGTTAGAGGCTAATAATTCACCGGTCGAGCGATATAAAAAGACTTGTCCAAAGTCGGTCAGTTCATGCTGGCTCAGATAATCTGACATCGAGCTCAAGGCAATATCTACAGCAATCACTGCACCATTACTTAGCTTTTTAGAATAGGTCTGACCCGGTGCTTGTATATTGTGAAATAGATAGGGGTCTGTTTTGTTAATGCTATTTTCATCCGCATTCACAAACCAGGGACTGATAACCGAGATGTAATTGCTTGGTTCACTGCGTTTTAGTCTGAGCTTAAAGTCACTTGAGTAATATTCAAATGTTCGGCTACGCTCGACACCTTCACCATTAATGGTGACAACAACCCATCTATCCTTAGGATCAGCGTTGAGTTGTTTGCGAACTTCCTCGCCACTATTCAGGTTAATGACTTCATAAAAATCACCATTCGGTAAGCCGAGGTAAATGGCATAAAGCATGTCGCGATCAAGCATCAGAGATGAAAAAATACTGCGTGCATCCTGACTAACCGTATTGCCATTTACCAGGCCAGGATAACTAGCGAGAATCCGTGTTGTTTCCACGGCCTGACTATCGATGGTGTTGAGTAATTGGCTGGTTTTATCTGCCAGATTATTGAAACGTTCGGTGGCAGCATCCGTGGCCATCTGCTGCATAAAATAATATTGCAGTGTCAGCGCTGCAACAGCGGTAATGAAGGTAGCAAAAATAAACGTCATTACTACCGTAAGGCGTATTGTCAGGCGAAATGGAAAGCGATATTTTCTGTGTCCTGTCATTTGCAGTATCCGTATTGCTAAATGCTTAAATCACATTAAATTAACAATGATCATCCATAGATTGTTAATAGATCGTTAATTTAGAAGAACTAGACTATACACCTTAAGCCATCGGCAGAAAGATGAAATTAATGAGTAATAAGATCCAATAAACCGTTTTTTTATTACCGACTCGATTTGTCTTTTAAAGTCGAAATAATATTTGGCTTTTTTTATATGATTTATTCAGGCATTGTTAAGCTCAGACTATTCACTATATATCCGTAAGCTGTTTGGATAACACATAAAATAAGAATAAAAGGACACCGCATGAAATGGGCTAAGTCGATATTGCTTGGTATTTTCTTTATCGGAATTGTTGTTGGACTTGGCCTGTGGTGGCACCACCAAAAAATATATCCTTCTACTGATGATGCATATGTTCAAGCTAATATATTGACTGTGTCTCCACAAGAGTCAGGTCGGGTCACTGAGTTAAATGTCGCTGAAAATGACTATGTAAAAGCAGGTGATGCCCTTATTAAAATTGATGATAGTGACCTACAAAGCGCTGTTGACGAAGCCACCTCAGAGCTTGAGAAAACCATTCAAAAACATATGATGGCAGGCTCAGATGTCAGCGAAGCTATCGCCAATCTCAATGCTGTTCAAGCCACTTTAAGTGATGCAGAGCTTGAATTTGAACGTCAGCAAACGTTGTATGAGCGCCGGATTATTCCCAAATCGACCTTAGATAAAACCCGAGCCAACCTTGAAAAACTCAAAGCAGACAGAGACAGCGCCAGAGCAGCATTAAATACCGCACAAACTCAGCTAGGCGGAAAAACCGATGAAGACCCTGCTGTACGAGCTGCTCGCGCCACATTGAAGCGTGCTCAGATAGCACTCAGTCACGCCGTTGTCTATGCCCCGGCTGATGGCTGGATTGCCAACCTGACTTTACGTCCTGGTGATGTGATTACAACAGGCCAGCCTTTGTTTTCAATTGTTGAAAAAAATGACTGGTGGGTCACCGCTAACTTCAAAGAAACGGCTCTGGCTCGTATTCGACGCGGTCAGCCAGCCAGTATTTCAGTAGATATGTACCCCGATATGGAATTAACTGGAAAGGTCGCCAGTCTGGGGATGGGCTCTGGCGCTATTTTTTCGCTGCTACCCCCTGAAAATGCGACGGGTAACTGGGTACATGTCACTCAGCGCTTCCCAGTTCGGATTCATTTAGATTACCAGCCTACACCAGACCAACAAAAACGTTTACGTGCCGGCTCCAGTGTCACCGCCAAAGTCGATACCACTGAGTTAGACACAGCAAATGACTGAGGCAGAAAAACCACCCGTTCAGTGGTTAATCGTATTTGCGGTGGTATTGACTGCTGTACTTGAAGTATTGGATACCACCATCGTCAATGTCGCTTTGCCTCACATCAAAGCGGCATTTGGCATTACCAGTGATCAAACAGTATGGATTGTGACTAGTTACATTGTCGCTTCCATTGCCGTCATGCCTTTAACGGGGTTGTTATCGCGTAAATTTGGTCGCCGTCGTTTGATTATCACCGCCATTGTTGGCTTTGCATTCTTCTCAGCATTGGGAGGCATGGCTCAAAACTTCGAAATGCTGGTATTTTTCCGTTTAGGTCAGGGCTTTTTCGGTGCTTTCCTGATCCCACTCTCGCAAGCGATTTTATTTACCAGTTTTCCAAGAGAAAAACGTGGGCAGGCCATGGCCATTTTCGGTCTGGGTGTCATTGTCGCCCCTGTATTAGGCCCAACTATCGGTGCTATTTTAACGGAGCACTTTTCCTGGCGCGCGGTGTTTTACGTCAATATGCCCATCGCGTTTATTGCTTTACTAATGGTAAGTGGCGAACTGGAAAAAGAAGACACCCATCACGTCGATATCGACTGGGTTGGTCTACTGCTCATGGTTACCGCTATCGGTGCCTTACAAATGACATTGGATTTGGGAGAAAGTCATGACTGGTTTGATTCTCACCTGATTCAAGTCACCGCTATAACATCAGCCCTAACCGGCATCATTTTCTTCGTTCGAGGTATAGGCCGAAAGCTCAATATCATCGACTTTTCATTACTCAAAGACAGAAGCTTTGCAGCCGGTAATGTCACCATTGTCGGCTTTGGTGTCTCGATGTTTGGGGCAATTGCTATTCTGCCCTTATTTGTTCAGGGGCTATTAGATTACCCCGTACTGGAATCTGGTCAGCTATTTATTCCTCGGGGTATTGCAGCTGGTTTTTCTATGGTGGTGACCGGCTCATTTCTGGTCAATCGCTTTGACCCACGTATGTTATTAGCTGTTGGACTTATTCTCACTGGTAGCGGCAATATCATGCTTACGCACATGAATCTGGACGTCAGCTTCTGGCAACTGGCTTGGCCAGGGATCGTCTCGGGACTGGGCATGGGATTGTTTTTCGTACCCATGTCGACTCTGGCTTTCCAGAATATTTCGACAGAAAAACAAGATGAAGCCTCTGGCATCTACAGTGTTATGCGGTCACTTGGTTCATCCGTCGGTATAGCTATTATTGGCTGGCAGTTAGCCCGTAGAACAAATCTTCACTACGCTATTCTCACTGAACAAATTACCCCTTTCAATCCCGCTGTTGCCGCTTACTTAGCACCTTTGGGACTCTCACCAACGAGTGGACAAGGGGCAACAGTACTGGCTAATGAAGTCTTAGCTCAGGCATCGATGTTAGCGTTTCAGGATGCTTTTCTGCTGTCCGGTCTGGCCGCCTTTGCTATGTTGCCGATGGTGTTCTTCATTCAAAAACCGCAAAAAGCAGACGTTAAAATGCCAGCCAGTGTGCATTAATATCAATACAAAAATCTTGTTATAAAAAATCCCGGGCCAGCAACTGACCCGGGATTAGTTATCCTTACTCTGATGCTATAAAGCATTTAGGCGATAAATAAAGACTTCACATTCACAAATTCTTTCATGCCAAAGCCACCGTGTTCACGACCATAGCCACTTTCTTTAACACCACCAAACGGCATATTCGCCTGAGGACCGGCGTAACCATTGATGTTCACCATGCCGGTGTCGAGTTCTTCACGAGCAATACGGATAGCACGCTTCTCGTCTTTAGAGAATATGCCGCCACCAAGACCGTATCGGTGAGCGTTAGCCAGTTCAATTGCTTCAGCTTCATCAGCCACTTTGAATAAGGCTGCCACCGGACCAAATAACTCATCGTCATAAGCTGGGCTGCCAGCTTGGATATTTTCCAATACTGTGGCTGGGTAATACGCGCCTTTCTGATCCGGTATTTCACCACCACATAAACAAGTAGCACCTTTCATCACCGACTCCTGAACCTGATGATGCAGTTTGTCTCGAAGATCGACACGAGCCAGTGGCCCCATATTATTTTCACTGTTAGTCGGGTCACCATAGGTGATCTTTTTCATGGCAGCGACATACTTATCTCTGAACTCATCATAGACAGGCGCTTCAATAATAAAACGTTTAGCTGCAATACAGGTTTGACCACTATTCATGACTCGCCCCTGAACACAGGTTTTCACCGCCAGATCAATGTCAGCATCCCGTAATACGATATACGCATCACTACCACCAAGTTCCAGCACATTTTTCTTAAGATGTTCAGCTGAAATTTTGGCAATCAAGCGACCAATGCTGGCACTACCTGTAAAGGTCACACCTCGAACATGTTGATGAGCAATGAGTTCATCGGCTGTTTCGCCATCGACGAATAAACAGCTAAATACTCCTTTTGGCAGACCGGCTTCTTCATAAATTTTTTGAATCGCCTCTGCTGTTTCAAAGCAGGACTCATCATGCTTAAACACCGTTGTATTACCAGCCATAATCACAGCAATGCTGTAGCGAATACATTGATAGAGTGGGAAATTCCACGGCTGCATACCTAAAATCACGCCTTCAGGCTGATAAGTAATAATGCCTTTTTTACCTGTAGAAATTTCACGCTCTTCATCAGCTAAAGCGTCAATGCCATGCTCAGCTGTATATTCACAAATTGCAGCACACTGCTCAGCTTCGCCCTCACCCAGTGCCAAGGGTTTTCCCATTTGTTTTGCCATCATTTGAGCTAAATCGGCTTTGTCCCGGCGAAGTAATTCAGCAATTTTTTTAATAATGGTGGCTCGTTCTTCCAGTGAGGTTTTTCTCCAACTCTGGAAAGCCTGGTGAGAAGCTTCAATTAAGGCTTCTGCTTCCTGTTTAGTATGCAGATAGTAGGTTTTGTACACCTCTTCTGTAGCAGGATTATAGGTATCAATGGTCTGACGAGTAATAGCGGTTGTTTTCAATTCTGCTTGTGTCATTTTTTATCCTCTTTGATATTTAGAAAAATAGATCTTTTTGCAGATTGAAAATTAACGAGCATCCTCCATAAATGGATAATCGGTATACCCCTCAGCCCCACCACCATAAAAGGTGTTTTGATCGGGCGTATTCAGAGCTGCACCTAGTTTCAGACGTTCCATCAGATCTGGATTAGCAATGTATTGGCGACCAAATGCTACTGCATCAGCACGTTGGCTTGTCACTGCATCCTGTGCCGTAAGCAGATTGTAGTCACCATTAGCGATATAAAAGCCCTGCCATTGTTTGATCAGTTGTTCAACGATGTGTAAGTCCTTATTGCTTACATCAATACCAGGAAAACGTTCAACGATATGCACGTATGCCAGCTTATACTGGTTAAGTTGATCGATAAGTGCGCTATAGGTGGTGAGTGGATCGCTATCGCTGACATCATTAAAGGTACCTGTCGGTGATAGTCGTATGCCTACCCGTCCAGCATCCATCACTTCAAGCACGGCCTCGACCACCTGAGTGACCAGACGGATGCGGTTTTCGACAGAACCACCATAATTATCTGTACGTTGGTTGCTGCTATCACAAATAAACTGATTCAACAGATAACCGTTGGCAGAGTGAATTTCGACGCCATCAAAACCGGCTTTATCAGCATTACGTGCTGCTGTTTTATATTCTTCAATAAGCTTATTAATATCATCAGTAGTCATCGCACGTGGCTCTGAAACATCCACCATTTGACCATCTACGAATGTTTGTGCTTCAGCGCGTATGGCTGATGGTGCCAAAGGCTGCTCGCCTTCTGGAAGCACCGAGTTATAACTGATTCTGCCAACATGCCAGAGTTGTAAGAAAATTTTGCCACCTTTGTTATGGACGGCGTCAGTGATTTCTTTCCATTTAGCCACTTGTTCGTCTGAGTAAATACCGGGAGTTCTGATATAACCTTTGCCCATTTTGCTGATTTGAGTACCTTCAGCAATGATGAGACCAGCGCTTGCCCTTTGTGAGTAGTAGCTGATAGCAAGCTCAGTGGGTACATCCGTGTCATCATGCGCTCTGTTTCGTGTAAGTGGCGCCATAAAAACGCGGTTTTTTAGCTCCACTGAACCCATTTTCACCGGGTTAAATAAATCGTTCATAAACATCCTCCTTTGTTGTCCTGTTGATCTTTTTGATGCCACAGCTATCAAATAGTTCGTTCCCTAACTATATTGAAGACACTGTCTGTTCTATGTGAAGATCTATCATTAAAGGATCTTATTGATATATTTTTATATAAATATCAATAATCTATAAATATTACTCAGATTAGTCTTATCTTATTCCAAATATTGGCTTACTCAGACTTTTACAAAAGTTTACAAATTAATTCACTATACAACTTGTCATAGAACTGTACGTTATCAATACTTGAATAGCTACTTACCAATCAAAAAGGATGATTTCCATGCAAAAAACCGTTTCCCAAGTCATTGTTGATACCTTGTCTGAAGCCGGTGCGAAACGGTGTTACGGCATTGTTGGTGACACCATCAATCATTTCACAAATACCATTAATCATTCTGATATCGAATCATGAGGAAGTGGGTGGGCTAGCTGCAGGTGGTGAATCCTATATGACAGGTGAACTGTCTCTCTGTGCTGGCACTTGTGGTCCAGGCAGTCTGCATTTTGTTAATGGTATTTTTGAAAGCCATCGTAATGGCTCACCAGTGGTGTTAATAGCTTCTAATGTTGATCGACACCAACAAGGTCTGAACTTCCCTCAGGAAGTGGATCAGACAAAAATCTACGATCAATGCTCGGTTTTTTGTGAACGCATATCTCACCCGGATCAAGCCAGACGTATTACTGCATTGGCTGCTCAGGCCGCTTTATCAAAGAATGGTGTTGCCGTCATTGAAGTGAATGGAGATATGTTTAAGGAAAAAGTGGACGACAATATGTCATGGCAAGTTCACACGGCCTCTCCAGTTAGTCATCCCAATCCTGATGAGATGAATCAACTGCTTGACCTGATTAACACATCAGATCGCATCACGCTCTATGCAGGTATCGAGGCTAAAGGTGCCAAAACTGAACTTATCGATCTGGCGAAACGCTTAAAAGCGCCTATTGTGCATAGCTCTCGCTCAAAAGAATTTATTGAACCTGATAACGCTTATCAAGTTGGCATGACAGGGATTTTAGGTAACCGTGCTGGCATGGAGGCAGTACTGGAATGTGATTTATTACTCTGCCTCGGTACTGACTTTGCTTATTCTCAGTTCTATCCTGAAAAAGCAAAAATCGTGCAGCTGGATATTGACCCTACTCATCTTGGCAGACGCAGTCCTATTGATTTAGGTCTGGTGGGTGATGTGAAAAATACACTCACACAATTACTGCCACTAGTTGAAGAAAAATCCTCAACCAAACATCTGGATAAGGCCCTGGCTCAATGGAAGAAAGATAAAGAGGATTACAATGAGGAGGCAAAATCAGACGAGACCCTCATTCATCCACAGTCCGTGACGCATAAACTCAATGAGCTGGCTGATGATAATGCCATCTTTACTGCTGATGGTGGTTCACCCATGGTTTGGTTGCTCAGACATCTGAGTGCCAGAGGAGACAGACGTTTCCTGACCAGCCTTCTGCTCGGCACCATGGCTAACGCCTATCCACAAGCTTTAGGTATCGCCAAAGCCTATCCTGGCCGACAAGTCATAGCGATGTGTGGTGATGGCGGCATGACCATGCTGATGGGTGACTTATTAACCCTGGTACAAGAAAACATTCCCGTCAAACTCTTAATCTACAACAATGAATCACTTGGATTTGTTGAGATGGAACAACGTGTTGAAGGCTTGCTTGATGCCTTCACAGGCTTAAAAAATCCGGACTTTGCTGCTCTTGCTCATACCGTTGGCATGGATGGATGGCGTGTTGAACACATCAGTGAATTAGAAGGTGCAATGCACAAGTGGCTGGCCAGCGATAAGCCCGCTATTTTGGATGTCAAAGTGAGCCGAATGGAGCTGGTCATGCCACCTAAAATTGAAGCAGGCCAAGTCGCCTCAACAGCATTATTTGGTATTAAAGCTGTACTGAATGGACGTACTAATGAAGTAGTTTCATTATTGAGAGATAACTTTTTACGTTAAACATCCAATGACAAGAATAGAAATAGACATTTCACATAGCAAAGACACGTACTTTGTTATGGTGAATTCAAATTTAAATTTACAACGTCAAGGAGATAATAGATGAGTAAAGACATACGCAAAACCATGTGGGAAGCAATAAGTGATAGCCCATTTCTGATGGTGAGTCTGGATGGCACGCTCCATCACAATGAGCCTATGACAGCACAGTTAGATGAAAATGCTGATAGTGAGTTCTGGTTTTACACTACCAAAACCAATCGTATCGCTAAAGGCGGTGCAGCCAAAGCCAGCTTTATCAGTAAAGATCATAAAATGTTTGTCTCGATTCGCGGTACATTAAAGCCTGAAACAGACGAGGCGGTGATTGATAAATATTGGTCTAAGATGGCAGCATCATGGTATGAGAAAGGTCGTGAAGACCCAGCATTATTAATGATGCGTTTTGAGCTGGATGATGCCGAAGTGTGGATTTCAGACCCAAGTGTTAAAGGTTTATTCAAACTATTCACCGATGGCAAAGTCGAACCGGAAATGATGGGCGAACATAAAAAACTCGGACTGTAATCGTCCTATTACCTCGATACTCATAGCTAATAAAAAGCCCTGCTCACAAAATATGAGCAGGGCTTTTTTGATCTAAATCGTCATTTCTGTAAACAGCTCTTCACTCGGACCAGCTTTAGTCAAAATAAATAAAAGGCTCGCTTTCATGTTCAGGTAAATCATGAATGTAACTTTTATCTGAATAAGCGGTGCACTTGAGGTTGGCTAAAAGAGTCTTAGCTTTCAGCACATAAATACCGGCAAATTCAATTTTCTCTCTGGTGCCCTTTTCCTCATCAATCCAATCACCATTGCTGATGCCGGAATAGACGATATAGTCATAACGTCCGTTTGAAAATCGTAAACGCCCTTCGCCTCCGCCACTATAGCCTGTTGAACTAAATTGCACTGGTGCGTGAAGTTCTAGCTCAATCTTATCCGGTTTGCCATAGCGATAAACTAATGTGTTCTGTTTAGTCGTACACACTGAGACCGATTTAGACTTGATATTACAACTAAAGGAAACCGTTTCCTCACTACCACATAAATTCTCTGCATAAAGGCTGCCTGAGAACATCAGCAGTGATAAAAAGCTGATGACTTTACATTGACTGTAAAGTTTGAAATGCCTCATCAGCTCGCCACATTAAATAAGGACAAAGCCAGAGCCAAACTCAGAACAGCCACTATCAGATTAGCTAACACACCCCAGCGTGCCTTGTAACCTGCGGGAATTTCGGCTTCGCTCAGCTGTTTGAGTACCACACCATACTGATAAGACGAGATAAGCGCACATACTGCACCAAGAAGAATAAAGGCAAGACCTAACATAAAGGTTGGCGACGTCGAGTGAGGGGCTTTATGGTCTTGCAAGACGGCTATCAATAAGCCTGCTCGTTCAACAACAAAACCAAACGCAATCATCGCCAGACTGGTTCGGTTCCAGGCTAATAATGTACGCTCCGCTGCAAATAACACTCTTGGGTCATCTAAATAAGACATATCAAATTGCTCTTTCACTTAAGGGTTCAGACTGAGATTAAACCATATCGTCTAATGGCATTTATCAACATTAGCGAGTGGGAAAATGGCGTTTTTTCATACTTGCTGCTCAGGCTACAGTTGCAATGTATTAATCCTGAGTTATGGCTATGATTAAAACAGATTTTGACACACATTATCTGCTGTAAAAATAAGTAAAACAAACAGTATCCCCCTTGACTCAAATAGGCTATCGCGTTTCACTGAAAGACCAGCCAATTAAATAGGAGGTTGAAATGATTTCAACTGAAATTAAGGAAGCTCGGTCAATTCAAGATATTGTTCAGCTCATCGATAATGGTGGAACAAGCAGTGGTTCGCCAGAAGAAGTCGCGGGCACATACGCCTATCTGGCAATAATAGACTCAGATCATGTCAACAAGGATCATGCTAAATCTCAATTAGATGCACTGATCGAAGCGGGTGGTAAATTCGATTACGACCTGGCTCTGGAATATGCAGAATCCCACATTATTGAATCTCAACATTAACACGTGAAACCTGGCCCTATGTACGATTCTGAAAACCGTCATAGGGCCTGTTTTATCTTCACCATTTAGATTTCAACTCAGTGGTTGGTGAATAAAAACTCATCTTAAATACACCAAAAACAATAGCTAGATCACTGAATTAAAATAAGAAACTTGCAGTTATCCATAATTGCTATATTCTGAGTTACTCCCGTTTTGTCATTTATCCCATATAACTGACTAAGCTCCCATTGCTTTTCAGGATAAATGATGCCCAAGCCCGTTCGTGTTCGTTACCAGACAATTGAAGTCGGTGATATGGATATTCACCTTTGTACTCTGCGTGATAAGCAACAATTCAGTGATCCAGAAGGTGAAGCAGATGATATGGGGATATCTTCAGCCACATGGCCACTATTTGGTGTAGTTTGGCCGTCCAGTATCGTACTCGCCAACCATATGCTGGATTACGACATCAAAAATAAACGTATCCTCGAAATTGGCTGCGGCATGGCATTATCCAGCCTGTTACTCAATGAACGTATGGCCGATATCACGGCAACTGATTACCACCCGGAAGTGAATCATTTTCTTGATCGAAATACCGACCTCAATAGTGGAAAAAATATTGCCTTTGAACAAGTTGACTGGGCAAATGATGAGAGCGATTTGGGCAAATTTGATTTAATTATCGGTAGCGATCTGCTCTACGAAGATGAACATGTCCAGTTGCTGGCAAACTTTATTAATAACCATGCGAACCAGCACTGTAACGTTATTCTGGTCGATCCGGACAGGGGTAGAAAAAATAAATTAGATCGGGAAATGATCGCCTTCGGTTTTACCAGTAGTTATATAAAGCCTGAACACACAGACTATCTTAGTGAGAAATATAAAGGTTCTATCTTACGATTCTCACGTTAAGCGTTATCGTTTCATTGTGGTGTAATACCCGATACGTTCAATTTCCCACTTCGAACCTTAGACATCGCAATCGTTGACGAAATCAGTAATGGCGTGACGACCAATAATATCGGCACAATCGCAATACGGGTAAAGGCAATCATCATAATGGAACGCCATTCCGGATCTTTTTGAAACGATGCCATCAGACTACTCATTAATTCAATAGAAATTGAAACGCCATAAGCAATTAACACAATACGACAACGTTTCCAGACAATATGCCAATGAGCATTGATAAGTGGCGTTTGGTGCACGTGTTTCGACCGATACCAAATATACAAAAAGACGGATAAAGAACAGGTGATAGCAATAGGTAACAATAATCTTTCCATGCTCATCAATAGAGAACCTATCGGAAGCAACAGATTAAACACCAGTAGGTTCAATACTAATAATTGATGAGGAATTACAGCCCTAGCTTGCTCGTTGAGCATTTATACACCTCCACTATATTACGTACAAAACACTGACTTTTTGTACTCGACCAATGTGTATAAGTGTATCTCTATCTGATGAAAAATTCTTGACGATAATAGGCCTAATTCCTTTGAGCATTCCAAAGTCAAAAAGCACTCTATCGATTTACCTCTATTAATAGCAGCTTGGGCTTGCCAAGACTAGTGCTTAAATGGCGGTTACTCCGGTGAATGGCATACCGCTTCAACATTATTGCCATCGGGATCAATCACAAACGCACCGTAATAATTCACGTGATACATAGGTCGTAGACCAGGCTCGCCATTGTCTTTGCCACCATTTGCCATAGCTTGCTGATAAAACTGATCGACTAAGCTACGAGAAGCGGCAGAGAACGCAATATGCCTGGGCGTGTACTTTTCTTTGGTTTCAATAATCCAGTATGTTGGTTTACCGCCTACACCAAAAGCACACATTCGCTGAGTGGGAAAATCGGGATTCCAGTCGGCAACAAACTCCACTTGAACTGAATAACCTAAAGGTGCAAATACCGCTTCATAGAATGATTTTGTCGCCGGGTAATCCACAGAATATGTGCTTAGATGATCAAACATCGTTGTTCCTTAACTTATTTTACTGACAATGGGGATCAGTCCAATGATGATCATTTGCGTACCTATAACAGCAAGAATTAACCCCATTAAGCGAGTGACGATACTCAGGCCACTTTTACCTATCACTGACAAAATACTTGAACTAAAAATAAAGCAGATAAAAGTGATAACACACAAAACGGCAAATACAGATACGGTGGTGATTATGCCCATCATGCCGCCGGAGGCAGAATAATTCATGGCTGTTGCAATAGTGCCAGGACCGGCCAAAAGTGGCACAGCTAAAGGCGATACTGCCATATCAGAGTCATCGTCATCATCACCCTCTGCAGAATGCAGCTTGGAGCCATGGCCATTAAGCATGTGGTAACCCACAATAAAGACAAGAATGCCGCCCGTTATCCTCAAAGCATCAATGGTAATGCCAAACAAGTGAAAAATAGCTTTTCCGAGAAAAGAAAAAAACAGGATGATAAAAAAAGTCACAAGAAGTGCCTTCGTCGCCACTTTTCTTTGCTCTGCTTTGCTTTTGTCACCAACCAGACCAGCGAATGCGGCTGTATTAGCAATGGGATTCATAATCGCAAAAAAGCCTACAAAAACTGTAATCACTTGCGTGTATAAATCGCTCATCTACTTACTTTTCCTTTTATTCAGTTAACGCTGTAATCAGCCGATACGTCAGCGGTCAGTTGAAGTCATGATTCTACAATTGGCATTCTGCTGAACGAATATGGCACTTACGATAGCACAGCTGAAATACAGCCTACGACTTCAACTTAATTTAGCCGCAGGCTGCATTTCTTTTTTATTTACTCTGAAGCTTATTTATCTCATTCGACCAAGGTGTAGAAAATTACAACGGCATTCTATATTCAATAACGCCTGGTTTTTCTGCTACCCAGTCATACAATCTTTGCCCTGGCAGATTTATTTCCTGTGTATGCCAATATAAACGTGCACATTGCTGCTTTCTTGCCTGTTCCTGCACAAATTCAATTAATTGCTTTCCTACCTGTAATCCTCTTGCACTAGGCGTGACATACAGATCTTCCAAATAGCAAAACTCATTAATCGCCCAAGTGGAAGCATGATACAAATAATGCACAAAGCCTAAAATAGTATCAGGAGACTCAGAAGATCTTGCCACTGCACAATAAATCTTTTCCTTGTCATTAAAAAAACGATTCCATGTCACTTGTGTCGTTTCTTCTGGAATAGAAACCTTATAAAACTCTTGGTACTTTAGCCAAAATGGTAGCCACTGCTCAAAATCATTAACCTGTACAGCCTCAACAGATACAAGCAAAGGACTTTCGTTCATTTTAAATACTCCTAAATTTCAGTTTATATAAACGCTCAAATACTCATTCATTCAGCAGATTCTGCTTAGAAAGAGTTGTTTTATATAATGAGCTTGGCATGATGTAACCATCCATTTACTTCATGAGAGGCAGACCATTTGTTTAAGCACTCACAGCTTGAGTCCGTAAAAGCAGCGCTGATGCATCCTGATTACGAAAAGTACCCCCTGTATTTACGTATTCAGCGAGCATTACGTCAGCTGATATTAGATGGTGCATTACCCGCGAACACTCCCCTGCCTGCTTCTCGTGCGCTAGCTCAATCATTGAATGTCTCACGGGATACGGTCGAAAATGCATATAGCTTATTGCACGCAGAAGGCTATATTGAGCGCCAGGTCGGCAGCGGTAGTTTTGTAGCAGAGGTGCCACAACTGCGAAAAACGAAACGAAAAGTCAGCTCACAGTCTACGAAGCAGCTAACGATTCAATTGAGTAAACGTGGTCAAAGTATGCTCAATAATGATGGCGTTCGAGAAGCATTAACGCCTCAGCCTTTTGCTCCAGGCATTCCTGAAACACGTCTATTTCCATTAGCTTTGTGGGCACGCCTGGAACGGCAAGTGATTCGGGATTACCAATTTAAAGCACTACAACACAGTGATCCGCAAGGTACAAAAGAACTGCGTAGCGCCATTGCCAACTATGCAAATTTAGAACGTGGCGCTCATGCAACACCAGAACGTATATTAATTTTAACCAGCTCGCAGCAAGCCCTCGCCTTATGTGCACTTAATCTATTAGATGCTGGCAGCCATATTTTTACTGAAAATCCTATGTACCAAGGTGCTCGTAAAGCCTTTGAAGCAGCAGGACTTATTCCCGTGCCTATTCCAGTCGATCAGCACGGTATACGCGTTGATCTATTAAAGCAGCACGCCACACCAGCAAAAGCCGTGTCTTTGACACCCTCACATCAATACCCTTCAGGGGCAACCTTATCGCTTGAGCGTCGTTTAGAACTGATTGAATGGGCAGAACAGAATCAAGCGTGGATCATTGAAGATGATTATGACAGTGAGTTTCATTATGCAGGGAAACCCACTACCTGCGTGCAAGGTTTAGATCCTTACCAACGCACCATTTACATTGGCACTTTCACCAAGTCTTTATTTCCGAGTGTGCGTATAGGCTATATGATTTTGCCAGCACAACTTGTTGCTCCCATGACCACAGCACGCACGTTGCAGGATGGACATACAGCAACAATGCCACAACTGACTCTGGCACGTTTTATGGAGAATGGTCATTTTGGTGCCTATATTCGGCAGATGCGACAACTGTATGCTAAGCGCTTAATAATATTGGAAAAACTGGTGCGTTCTCATCTTAAGGATTTTTTAGAACCCATTCCACCATTAGGTGGCATGCAAATGCCATGTGTATTGACATGCGAACTTGATGAGAAGCTGATTATTACCCAAGCTAAACAACAGGATATTGCTCTAACAAGCTTATCTAGCCTGTACATCACGACTCCCCAAAAAACCGGGTTTCTACTTGGCTTTGCCGCCTATACCGATCGTGAAATGGAACTGGCTATACTAAAACTAAGAAAGATATTTATAGCTAATACGGGTTAACTTATAGCGACGAATGAGTGGGAGTGTTATTAGAACTCATCATGCTACGTTAAGTCGTAATGCATTATTCGCCATAATAAAATCAAGTTGGCTATTCTCCTGATTTTCAATACTCCGCTCAGCTAGCACTCCCTTCATTCGAGTCTGTAGTAGCCACGCTGACTCGTGCTCCATCGGCAAACGAAATAGTACGCTGTGGGAAGGGAATATCAATGCCGACCGCATCGAATCGTCGTTTTAAATTGAGGTAGCTGTCGCATTGCAGCACATAACCGTTTGCAGGACTATCGGCCCAAGCCCACGCTCTGAGCGTAATGGAAGAATCACCGAGATCGGTTACACGCACCACAACAAGCGGGACGTTATCTCGTATTTGCGCTTCTGTGCGTTGGTCAATAAGCAGCGGATGCTTACCAATTTCATCTTGCATAATTGCCATCGCCTGCTCCAAGTCAGATGAATAGCCAACACCTACCTCGATTAGCTTGCAGATTTTATTGTCTGTGTGGTTAGCATTGATCACCACCTCACTGCTGATCTGTGAATTCGGGATGATGATTCGATTGTTCTCAAAATCGCGGACGATGGTTTCTCGCAGAGTGATGTCTTCAACTGTCCCGGAGTAATTACCAGAAATAGTGATTCGGTCACCGACCCGAAACGGACGGAAAAACAAAATCATAAAACCGCTGACAATATTCCCAAGTACTTGCTGTGAAGCCAGACCACTGACAAGGGTCAGAATACCTGCTCCGGTCAGCAGTGAATGACCAACAATCTTAAGTTCGGGAATGTGCGTCAAACATGCGCCAATGCCAGCACCATAGATCACGACAGATATTAAACGTTTTATGAAGTTAAGCGCGGTTTTATCAATAGACCCCGTTGTCAACTTCGACGATTCGAGTCGATTGATTACCTTAATTACAGTCCAGTTCACCAGGACCGTAATGCCTATAATGGTTAAGATTACCGACAAAAGCCGGAAGTCAGAAGGTACGTGGTCAAATACTGATGTCATCTAGAAAATCCTGATTACTGGCACATAACCGCCGCGCTATGCAGCAATTTTGAAGTGCAGCGGAATTGTCCGAGTGCAGTGCCTTTTAGGCGAGAGAATACACCACCAGCTAATCATACAGCTACTCCAAAGAGCCGACCGACCCCAGCCGTCAAAGCCATTGCCAGGGCCCCCAAGAGCGTAACCCGAGAGGCTCCTTTAAGAACAGGAGCGCCGCCAGCTTTCGCTGCTATTGAGCCTAGTAAGGCAAGGAATACCAATGAACTGCCGGGGACGCCCCACATAAGCAACGACTCTGGAAATAACAGGACAACACATAAAGGAAGGGCTGCACCTACCGAGAATGAGCCTGCAGAAGCAAACGCAGCCTGAATTGGGCGGGCCGTAGAGACTTCTGAAATGCCAAGTTCATCACGTGCATGAGCACCTAGTGCATCCTGCTCCATCAGTTGACTTGCTACTGTGTCTGCAAGCCCCCTATCTAACCCGCGCCTGACGTAAATCTCAGCAAGCTCTGCATGCTCTTGTTCAGGCGCATCAGCCAGCTCAGCTCTCTCTTTAGCAAGGTCGGCTTCTTCCATGTCAGCTTGAGAGCTGACTGACACATACTCACCCGCTGCCATCGACATAGCACCTGCGACGAGACCAGCAACACCGGCGACCAACAAAGCCTTGGAGTCCGCACCTGCTGCTGCCACCCCCAGAATCAGGCTCGCTGTAGATACAATCCCGTCGTTTGCTCCAAGAACAGCGGCACGAAGCCAACCGATCCGTTCTATTCTGTGTCTTTCAGAATGCCTCACGCGAAGCTCCAAATAAAAAGGTGAGTAAAAGGGGAATCAAGGGGTAAGCCACTGACGGATTCCTTGATGAAGTTAAATCAAACACTCAGCCCCTATTGAGTCCTATTGATTCTTTCAATTGTTACTGAAAGACTTACGATGAAACGATACTATTGCAATGAATATAATATTCTATTTGGCACTAATGGTGCTGGAGTCAAATATGCTGCGACAAAATCAACAAACAAGCCAAGCTAAAAGATCTCTGACCTTTAGTTTCTTAGTAGGATGTTTTCTCACACTTTTTTCCAGTTCCGTTTTTTCAGATACGCTCAGAATCGCAACCGATGAATGGTGCCCTTACGACTGTATCGCCAGTCAAAATCAAGGCAAAGTAGGTTACTTAGGTGAGTTGCTGGTTGAAACCTTAGGAGCCAGAGGACATACGGTAGAGTTTGTGGAAGTGTCTTACTCTCGTGGTTTGCAATTGGTCAGAGAAGGCAAGCTTGACGGTACAATGGCTTGCATTCGTCAAGACGCGCCCGACTTTGTGTTTCCAGACTTTGCTCTAGGCAAAAGCAACAGCACCTTCTTTAGCCATAAAGACTCAAACTGACGCTACACAGGCAAAGAGTCCCTTGAACAGGCCAAGATGATTGGCATGATCAAAGGATATGACTACGTTGACCCAACAGTAATGGATTATTTCAATCAAAAACCAGACAACGTGCTTGCGATTACTGGGGAGAAGCCTCTAGAAAGATTACTTGAAATGTTGGTCAATGGGCGCCTAACCGCTGTGATAGAAGACAAAAGCGTATTGGAATACAAAGCCCAGCAAATAGGTAAAGCCGACCAGCTGAAGGTATCAGGCACCACCGATGTAGTGATCGATGTTTACAGCAGTTTTTCACCTAAAAATCCTAAATCCGCTGAATACGCCAAAATAATGTCAGAAGAAACGCTGAAAATGCGTAAAGACGGACGTTTGGCAAAACTATTAGAACGTTATGGCATTCAAGATTGGCAAGTCCAGTAAACGTTGTCCCTAAACAGCGAAGGGCTTTCGCATGCAATCCTTGTTAAACCACTACCGTCGCTCTATGGCCCTTCACCTGCTACTTGTGATCTTTGGTGTGTATTTTTTGGTAGCGGTACTGGTGACAGTAGTACAGCTTTACAAAGAGTACGACAACACCAAAAAAGAATTTTATAACGAGATTCAAACCTTGCCCGCTACGTTCGGCAAGGGAATCTCCGATTCGGTTTGGACCTATAACCAAGAATTGCTGCAATCCATTCTACAAGGTATGTACAACCTGCCCATTCTGGTCGGTATCAAAGTACAGTCACTGGATGACAAAATGGACTTTAAAATCGGTGCTGTGTTCAACGAGCAAAATCAGGTTGAGTATTACAACTCAAAGGGTCAACCGACGGAACAAGCACTCACGGGGCTAGGCTCAAACGCCCTTTTCAAACACGAGTTTCCGATCTATTACCAAGGTCCTGCATTTGACCAGAATATTCCCTTAGGTACGGTTACTCTCTACTCAAATGACCAACTGGTTTTCGAACGATTGAAATATGGCTTCATTCTTATTTTGGTCAACTCCATTATCAAAACCTTTATGCTGTGGTTTATTATTTATTTCTTTATTAATAAATACCTTGGCAAGCCTCTAAAAGAGTTCACCTACAAGATACACCAACAAGACACTCAATCCCCTAAACCGATTGACCTAGCCATTAATTGGACAGATAAAAACGAATTGATCATCTTAAAAGACAGTTACAACCAGATGATTGAGAGTGTGAATAAGTACCAGCTCGAACTACTAGAACTCAACCAGGAGCTAGATGAAAAAATTAAACCTCGGACGCACGACCTCGAACTGGCCAAAGAAAAAGCAGAACTCTTAGCGTATAAAGATCCGCTGACTCACCTCTATAATCGCCGTGCATTTTTTAAGTATGGCCAGAAGTTAATCAATCAAACCCTACAACACAGCGCATCCCTAAGTTTGATTATGATTGATATCGACTTCTTCAAAAAACTGAATGATAACTATAGTCATGCCCTTGGAGATCAAGCGCTCATAGCATTCGCCGATACCCTTACAAGTAACCTACGTCATAACGATATCTTAGGCCGCTTAGGTGGCGAAGAATTTGCCGTTTTTCTACCGAATACTGACGAAGAAAGCGCCATCACAATTGCCGAAACGCTGCGCATATTAATCAGTCAAATCACACTGCAACATGAGCAAGCTATCGTTCAGTTTACAGCGAGTTTAGGCGTGGTTGGGGCGACCCAGCAACGCCAACGGTAGACTCAATATTGGCTCAAGCAGACGAAGCGCTGTATTACTCTAAGCATAACGGACGCAATCGCGTGACGGCGTATTCAAAGATTGTAGAGACAACGCAGCAATGATGAACAGGCCATGGTGTCGCAAGGCTACTCTTAATAGTTTTTAACCTGACCCCAAATATCCTGGAATGACGAGTTCATCTGTTTTGAGTAGTAAATATTCGCAAAATTCAGCGTCATGCCAGAGTTCTTCTGGCCTCCAGTTCAAGCTTTCGAACAATAGCTGTCTCTTTGACGGTTAAAACGACTTATTTTTCATGGCTCAGACTAGATTCCAGTCTGCGCTGGAATGACTAGGTCATCTGTTTTGAATAGTAAATATCCGCAAAATTCAGCGTCATGCCAGAGTTCTTCTGGCATCTAGTTCAGGCTTTCGAACAATAGCTGTTCTTTGACGGTGAAAACGGCTTATTTTTCATAGAAAAATAGGCTCTCGATTATTGCCTCAAATAATCACATGCTGAGGATGGTCGAGAATAACAAAACAAGGTAAACGAGCCCTTGTTCAATCATTGAATAATGAGAAGAGCTTGAGTTTAAATAACTTAATTCTCGACATTAATCATACCAATCGAGTCTGACCCTATAGGTCTACTATAGGTCTACCTGTTGAAATAGAGATTACTTCACCAGTATCGTGAAGCCACTGAATATGTTCTTTAGTCCAAGGCATTTGCAGTTTACCGCACCCTTTTATGTTTAATTATTCGTGTTGATCAGAATGCTAATCTACGCATGTGCCGTGTAACGCCCAATTAAGGTGTGAGGCACGCAATACCGATGCCACCACATACCACCTTAATCACTAAAATTAACGCATAGTAAAAATGCCAAGCGTGCCGAATCACTCTTAAATTGTTTGTTAGTTTGCGTGCCAAAGTGACACAGAGATTGCTTATTGCACATTTTAAGACCATAATACACATGTGACATTTTGACACAACAGGAGATAACATTATGGCTACTACTTTGCCCCGCATCACCGCTAGAGTTGATGTCGATACACAAGACTTACTTACTAAGGCTGCCGCGATCGCCGGCATGTCTAGCATCAACTCGTTTGTTCTAAGCGCTGCAATCGAAAAAGCTAAACAAGTCATCGAACGTGAACAGGCTTTAAAACTGAGCCAAGCTGATGCGATGCTGCTGATGGAAGCTTTAGACCGTCCTGCGACACAGAACTCAAAACTAAAAGCTGCTGCTGATCGATACGAGAGCAAAACTCAATGATGAATACGGTACTTCTAGATAAAGCTAAACACGATAGAAACCGATTCAACTGTGGCATCGAAGCTCTCAATAATTACTTAAAAGTAATGGCGAGTCAGCAAGCAAAGAAGGACAACACCAGAACGTTTGTTTTGGAAGATGATAGCGACAACTCACATGTCATCGGCTTTTACACGCTAACAATGACACCAATTGACTTAAAGGCATTGCCAGATAAGTTACAAAAAAAGCACCAATCATCCACCTCTGGTGGTTTGATTGCCCGTCTTGCTGTTGATGACCGATACAAAGGGAAAGGCTTTGGTGAGTGGCTGCTTATCGACGCACTCAGAAAGCTATTAGCCGCTAGTGATAGCGTGGCATTTCCAGTTGTTATCGTTGATGCCAAAGACGGAGCAAAACATTTCTATGAACGCTATGGTTTTCAAGCATTTCAAGACGCTGAAAACAAACTCTTCATCACCATTGCAGATGTGAGAGCAAGCTTAGGCTAGTTAACCGCTAGCCTTTAGCAAACTAACAGTATGTTTTATGAGGCCACCGGCCTCATAATAAGTATTAAACAGGCCGCCTTATAATTCATTTTTAATGACTTTAACATATTGATTATTAATGGAAGTAATTTCTTATTCATGGAATTATAAGGCCAAAGTCTTGAACTGTTGACGAAAAATAGTGCCAGCCCTTTAGTATCTTCATATACTGGTTTATGTACATAAACTTGTTAGTTTAGGTCTTAATTACACTTCCCGTAATAAATGCATCGGTGGCACGCTGGATACTTTTCTGCTGGCAAATAAACCGATTGCTGAAATAACGACTACACCAATTAGCGGTCCTAAACTCCACAACAAAGGATGCCAACTTGCTTCTGCTTTAAAGACAAATACCTGTAAACCATACAGGCAGGCTTCGGCTCCAGCGGCAGCAATAAGCCCAGAAAATAATCCCAGTGCACCGAACTCGACAAATAAGGCTTGTTGTACCAGGGATTTTTTAGCACCCAGCACGCGCAATAAAGCCCCCTCTTCCAGTCGCTCTTCTAGTGTTGAGCGAACACTTGCTAGTAATACCAACGCTCCAGCACTTAATATGCACAACAACACCAGCTGAATCGCCTGTGATAACTGCCCGATTACCGTTTGCACTTGTTTTAATAAATCACCGACATTTAACATCGAGACTGTAGGAAATTGAGACATGGCCTTATAAAACGGTTGTGCATTTTGCTGGCTGATAAAGACACTACTGACAAAGTTAGCAGGGTAATCTGCTAAAGCCTGTTTGGGCAAAATCAGATAGAAATTGGGCTGCATTGAACCCCAGTCAACCTCTCGTACTGAAGTGATAGGTAAGGTAATGTCATTACCACCAATATTAATGGTGAGTTTGTCGCCCATTTTCAAATTCGCTTCTTGCATCACTCGTTGCTCGATAGAGAGTCCATTAGCATTAAAGTCACCCTCAAGCAGCTTGCTGCCTTTGCCTATTTCATCAGACCAGGTCAGATTCAATTCACGTGAAAACAATTCGGGCTCGGGTTTATCTTCAGGGTAAAGAGTCTGTACCGATGTGCCATTGATGTTGATAACTCGCCCGCGAACCATTGGGAACCAGTCAGAGCGTTTGATATTCAGCGAGTCTGTGACCTTATCGATTTGGTCAATCTGATCGGCCTGAACATTGAACAAATAGTGGTTAGGTGCATCTGCCGGCAACTGCTGTTGCCAGTCTGAAATCAGGTTCGATTTCACGCCAACTAATATCAGCCCCAGCATGATAATCAGCGTAAACACTAATAACTGAAATAAGTTGGGAAACAATCGACGATATAAAGCAGCAAAGCCTATCTGCCAGCCACTGGTAGCGCCGGAGGTGAGTGAACGACCGAAGCTAAATACGCCATACCCGAGTAAGGCGACTAAAAGACCAATACCAACAATGGCTAACATCATAATGCTCGGTAGAATTAAGCCGCCTGTATACAGGCACATCAAACCAAACATACCGACAAAACCGATGCCATAAATAATGACTGTGTTTTGTTCTACTTTAAAACCGGGCTGCAACACTGACATCGGTGACACTTTTATCAGACGCTGCATCAATGGAAAACAAAATGCCAGCATGGAAACCAGCCCTGTCGCCACTCCCAGCCATAAGCGACTTAATGAAGGCTCAGGCAAAGCGGTCGACATCAGTCCCGCCAGCATGGATGAAATAATCAGTTGTAATCCCCAACCAGCAGCCAGACCAATGCCAGCGCCTATCACAAACAGGGCAATAAACTGAATAAGGAACACCTGCACTAACTTTTTCGGTGTGGCGCCTAATGTTTTTAATACAGCAACCTGCATCAAGTGGCGTTTTACAAAACGTGAAGAGGCTAAAGCCATGGCAATCCCAGACAGGATAACCGCAAGTGTTCCAGCTAATAATAAAAAGGATTGTGCTTTACCAATAGTGTCGCCAATACGCTCGCCTTTTTGTGTCGGCGTCCGCCAGCGTTGACCATCATTCAGCTGTGGCGTTACCCATGATTCATACTGATCTAATAAGTCCTTATCACCGGCTAGTAACAGGCTATAACGCACCCGACTGCCAGGAATAATGACTTGTGTTGCCGCCAGATCAGCCATATTAATCACCGCACGAGGTGATATAGCAAACGCTGAACTACTGGCATTGGGATCTCGAACCAGAAAGTGACTGACGGTTAAGCTTGTCTCACCCACCTCAACTTGGTCACCAATCTTGACGCCTAATAAACTAGCAAGGCGTGAGGAAAGCCATATTTTCCCCGGCTGTGGTGGCTGAGTATATTCATGCCCGGTACCGAACAAGGTATCGTCAACGAGATAAACACCTTTGAGAGGATAAAGTGCTGTTACCGCACTGACCTGACTTAGCTGTAAATTATCACCGGCAAATATCATGGTTCGGAATGAGGTGCGTTGCGCCTGTTTAAGCCCCAACTCATCCGCTTTTGTTTGCCAGTTGTCAGGTATCGCATCATCAGAGCTAATCAAGCGATCTGCCGCCATTAAGTTGGCTGACTCGCTTTCAAATGACAACTGTAAACGGTCGATAAATAAACTAATCGCAGTGACTGTGCTGACAGAAATAATCAACGCAAAAATCAGCGTTAGAATGTCGCCACTACGGATATCACGCAGCAGTAATCGTAAGGCAAATTGCATTAGTTTTTTTCCACCAGCTGACCCGCAGACATCACAAGTTGACGGTCACATTTTTCTGCCAGATGATTGTCATGTGTCACCATCACCAGTGTGGTGCCCTGCTCTTTATTCATCTCAAAAAGCTGTTCGATAATAATGCGACCATTACCCTCATCCAGATTGCCGGTAGGTTCATCAGCAAACAGAATTTTCGGACTGGAGGCAAAAGCTCTGGCAATGGCAACACGTTGCTGCTCACCACCGGATAACTGGTTTGGATAGTGCGTTAAACGATGCGAGAGCCCGACTTTTTCCAATAAGGCTTCTGCTTTTTGACGAGCGTCTTTATCGCCTTTTAATTCGGCTGGTAACATCACATTTTCAACTGCCTGCAAACTCGGTAACAAGTGAAACGACTGAAAGATAAAGCCGACATATTGCCCGCGAAGTAAGGCACGTTGCTCTTCATCCATGGCTGAGAAAGCATGGTCGTAAAGATAAATCTCGCCAGACGTATTCACATCCAAGCCTGCCAGTAAGCCCAGCAAGGTCGACTTGCCTGAACCTGATGCCCCCACAATGGCGACTGACTCACCTTCCTGAATATCTAAACTAATTCCTTTTAATATGGTCAAATCACCTGTATTTGCCGATACCGTATGGGTTAAATTTGTTACTTTGATTGCAGTTGTAACTGCCATGTTTTCCACTCTTGAAGGTTTGTATGTTTCTAAAAAGACAATATTGGTTTGTGTTACTCATCAGTTTATTGATGAGCAACGCTGTATCAGCATCGACATTGCTAGTTATGGGAGACAGCCTGAGCGCTGCCCATAACCTACGACCAGAATTAGGTTGGGTTAGTTTACTGGAAAATCAACTATCAAAGTCCCATCCGGAAATTACCGTTGTGAATGCCAGCGTCAGTGGGGAAACAACGCAGGGCGGTTTAGCCCGCTTTAAACAACTGTTGTCAGAACATAAACCCAGCTGGGTCATCCTGGAACTGGGCGCCAATGATGCCTTACGTGGCTATCCACTAACTCAAACCAAACAGAATCTTGAATCCATGGTTGAACAAGCACGTAAAGCTGACGCCAAAGTGCTGTTGGTGGGCAATCAGATTCCACAGAATTACGGTAAACGTTATACAGAGATGTTTTTTAATTTATACAAAGAGTTGGCAGAGCAATATCAATTGGCTTATGTGCCTTTTATGCTGAAAGGTGTCGCACTCGATAAGGCGCTGATGCAAGCCGATGGTTTGCACCCAAATAAAGAAGGTCAGCCTGTTGTATTACAGAATATTAAGCCGGCATTGCTGCCACTATTGGATGAGGCTAAATAGGACAGTTCTAACCCACACGGTTATAAGTGATGGCAGAAAAAAGGCTACTCAAATGTTTATGAGTAGCCTTTTTTATTAATGGCCAAAAACGTTCTTATCTTCTTGCTTGGCCTTTTTTGCTGCTTTCTTTTCTTTCGCTGTTAATAGCGGTGCTTTTTTCTGATTCTTTTTACTATCTTGACCTTTACTCATGATATTCACCTGTTAATTGAATGCATTAACCTCGACTACTTATTAGCAAATTTGAGGGCATGTTCTAGGTAGAAACATCAACGCCAATCAATGTCGGTACATAGATAGTCAGTATGGGCGCAATCACTAAGAAGTGATAGTTTATTTATTCGCTCATCCTCTTTATGTCAGCCCTAAAACACCACAGCGACTAAATCATGTGATTAGGTTTATGAATAAAGGCTAATCGCCATATCGGTACCAGGATTCAAAAGGGATATTGTGCTCTTCCAGAAACGGCAACAAACCAGCTGCTTTTTCATCGCTAAAATGCGTTTCAAGCAATTTGATGATATGCCCCTCCTCACCCAGTGCTTTTTGAAAACTCGGAATGTTCTCGGCCTTTATCGTCCACTGCCATTCATACTCTGAGGAGCCAAAAGTCCTTTCAACCACAGGACCAATATCTTGTCCGATAAAAACCAGATCGCCATTAGGCTGAATTTCTGCACCGAGAAATCGAAGGCTGTTCTTATCACGCTCATTTCTAAGCTCGGTTTTCTTCTTCCATCGTTCAAACATTTATCATCTCAACGTCCATTTTAATGAATGATCAAGGTAAATTTTTTATGCTCTGACCCGCCCGACAAAAAGCCGCAGTTGTTTTTCCACTTCAATCGCAACAAATAGCATCACTCCGATACCAACCACAAGAATACCATCCCAGAAAGCAATACTTTCAGTGCCAAAAATAGCCTGAAGCCACGGATGATAGGTAATGGCAAACTGGGCACAACTAATCACAAAAACCACTCGCCAAATAACTTTTGTGCCACAGATAGCTTTCCAGGTAATCGATGTACCGTGAATATTCCGAATAAAAAATAAGTGGAAAATTTCCATTACAACCAGCGTATTGACGGCCAGTGTACGGGCAAGTTCAACCGAATATCCCTGACTAATAGCATAGTCGTAAATACCGTAGACACCAGCCAGGAAAAGCAAAGAGACCAAAACAATATGCCACAACAACTCAGCACTTAATAACGATTCATTTCGCGATCGTGGAGGCCGACGCATGGTATTTTCTTCTGTTGGTTCAAAAGCCAGAGCAATACCCAAAGTCACTGCTGTTATCAGATTAACCCAGAGAATCTGAACCGGTGTAATAGGCAATGTCATACCAAACAGCAAAGCGACAATGATCGTCATGGCTTCACCAGCATTGGTCGGTAAAGTCCAGCTGATAATCTTTTTCAAATTATCATAGACAGTTCGCCCTTCGCGGACAGCTGAGACAATCGTGGCAAAGTTATCATCAGCCAGTACCAGTTCAGCCGCTTCTTTTGCTGCTTCAGAACCTTTAAGTCCCATGGCAATACCAGCATCAGCACGTTTAAGTGCAGGGGCATCATTCACACCATCTCCAGTCATGGCTACAGTCAAATCATGTGCCTGTATAGCTGTAACAAGCCTTAATTTATGTTCAGGACTGGTACGGGCAAAAATATCGCATTCAAGCACTTGGGCTTTTAACTGTTGCTCATCCATGCCATCAATATCTAAACCTGTCAGCACTTTATTCGGATTTTTCAGGCCAATTTGTTTACCTATTGCAGCAGCGGTTTCGGCATGATCCCCAGTAATCATTTTCACTCGAATACCAGCCTGGTGACATTCAGCCACAGCGCTTATGGCTTCCGTTCGAGGAGGATCAATCATGCCGACCAGTCCTACCATTATCAGAGACTCGTTGAGATCATCCTGCTCCAAAACAGTATAGTCAGTGTTAACGGGTTTAACGGCAAACGCCAACAAACGCTGGCCTTTTGCTGCAATAGTCAGCATTTGTTGCTGCCAATAGGCCATATCTAATGGTTCGACTTTGCCATCAGTGCTGCGCTGACTGCCACACATTTCTAATAGGCGCTCCGGCGCACCTTTAACAAAAATACAGGCATGATGTTGATGATCATGACTTAACGTTGCCATAAAACGGTGGCGGGCATCAAACGGGATCGCATCACTCCGTTTCCATACAGATTGTTCCAACCTGACATCGAGATTCATTTTTCCAGCAAAGGACAGTAAAGCGCCTTCCATAGGATCACCTTCGCTATGCCAGACACCCGACTTTTCTACTAGCGAAGCGTCATTACATAGCGCGGCCGCACGAGCCATTTCTTCTAATACACTATGCTCTGTTGGTGAAATACTGCGTTCATTTAGCTTCAAATCACCTTCAGGATTGTATCCCTCGCCCTCTAAGGTAAACGCATGCTGATAAGTGACAACTGAGGCCACCATCATTTCATTGCGAGTTAATGTGCCGGTTTTATCAGAACAAATCACAGACACCGAACCTAATGTTTCAATCGCGGGTAAGCGACGGACTATCGCGCGGCGTCTGGCCATAGCTTGAACGCCAATTGCCAGAGTAATTGTCAGTACCGCAGGGAGACCTTCCGGGATAGCTGCTACAGACAACCCCACGACAGACATAAACATCACAGCAAGATCATGCGGAGTAAAGAGATAACCAAAAACCAGCAGTAGTGAGGCGAGTACCAGAATAATCAGCGTTAACCATTTAGCAAACACATTCATCTGCCTGATAAGTGGCGTTGTTAACGTTTCCACCTCTGAAAGCAAACTACTGATACGACCAATCTCAGTGTTTCCACCAGTAGCAACAACGATGCCTTTCCCCTGTCCAGACGCCACCAATGTTCCAGAAAAGGCCATACAGCTTCGGTCACCCAGCGCGGCTTGCTCATCAACTGAACTGGTCAGTTTTTCTACCGCTACAGATTCACCTGTCAGAATTGACTCTTGTATAGATAAGCCATGGGCATCAAATAAGCGTAAGTCCGCAGGGACTTTATCGCCTGCTTCAATCAAGACAATATCACCCGGAACCAGCTCTTCACCCTCAATACTGACTCGTTCAGCACCACGAATAACATGGGCAACCGGTGCCAGCATTTGTTGGATCGCCCCCATGGCTGATTCGGCTTTACCCTCCTGAATAAAACCGATAATGGCATTAGCCATAACAACGGCAAGGATGACACCGGTATCAATCCAATGGGCAAGAGCGGCAGTAACAACTGCAGACCCCAGCAATACATAGATAAGAATATTATGAAAATGACTGAGAAATCGGATGACAGCACTGCGTTTTCTTGCTGTTGGCAGACTGTTTTTGCCGTAATGAAGAAGCCTCTCACCCGCCTCCTGCGAATCCAGTCCTGCTGATGAAGTATTTAATGTTTCAAATGAAGAATCGACACTCAAGGTATGCCATGCTGTAACGCTACTTTTTGATGAACTCACCTTCATAGAGCCTCACATCATCATCCATCTATCCGTAATAAGACTATACCCCGTATTTTTCTTACCTGAAAATGGCACTATGCTGTCTTATTACCTGTGTATGTTTGTGCCTGCTTTAAGAAACGTTGTGCAGCAGATTTATGCTCAGAAAATTTATTCAAAAAAGTCTGAAATACATGTTCAGCTTCTTCATAGCGCTTTAGTTTTAACAAACATTCGCCATAAGAAAAAAGGGCGTGCATACCATGAGGGTTTATTTGTAATGACTGCTGAAATCCAGCCAATGCATTTTCATCATCCCCTTTGTCCATATAAACATATGCCCTGTTATCAACCGCTTCATAAAACAATGGAAAGATAGCAATAGCCTTGGTATAGCATTGTATTGCTTCATCAGTTTTCCCTTGATCAGTCAGTGTTAATCCTTGTTGATAATACGCATTGGCTTGTTTCACAACGTCTTCGGCATTTTGACCGGTAATTGATAAATAACGAGGGAAATCTGTGTGTTTCAAATATTCATGAAAACCTTCTAGTTCGTCAGGCTGAACATCTTCAGAACAAAGGACGGTCCATTTTTTTCTGATCTCCTCACAATTAATCGGTGCATGCCATGCCATCACTTTAAATGATGGCCTGTCGTCTAGCGTGGGTTGATGATCGAGCAATTCATAAAACAAGCAATGGAAAGTGCCACCATCATCATTGGTATCAATATCTAACAGCTTAATTACAGACCATTGGCCTTCTTCAACCTGGCCGTAGATTACATCTCCCTGTTTCATATAAGACGTCCTTTTGTCATTTGCATCACTCGGCATAAAACATAAAAAGGGCTGATTTATGCCCTTAAGTTAAATTCAATAAACTTTAACAAAGCTAAACAACAGATCACTTATGAATTCATCACAAAACGTCGAATTTGCTTTTCTATTTCATTAATAAGAAAAAGAAATAGCTTCAGGGCGACACCAACAATCAAGATAGCGATCAGTAAGAAATCACATCAGTTTTAGAAATGCCCTGAAGCCATAAGTAGTGCTAAATAGATGCAAATAGAAATTTATCCTACTTCCGTCTTAACCGGGGAGTGGTCCCAGTTAACTGCTCTCGCGAAATCGACCAACTCATATTCAATGCTTTCTGCAGAGCTATACCATCTTTCGCCAAAAAACGAATAATGATGCCGCTGTTATTAGGTAATTCTGATGCACCAGCATATATATCGTTAAAGTGAGATAAGCCTTCCCTTATCGCTCCAAGTACACAATTTAATGACGGTGACTGGTCAATGATAAAAAGCGAACCTTGTGCACGAAAAGAATCGTGAATAGCGCAGTTATGCTGGAGTACGTCTTTTCCTTCCAGTCGAAACCGCTCCAGAACTAATAGATTCATATGCTGATCGACAACTTTTATATTGCCATCATAACCAGCAAAAGCATGTTCCCCCTGTTCTGTGACGAGTTTGTAACTGGGGTCATGCCACATAAAACTATCGGTAAAGAGAATTTTCGATCCTTCTCCTAATTTAATCTGAATATTGGAGCAAAAAGCAGCGCCACTGAATAACACAGTGGGACCGGGAATGTACTCGCAATAACTGCCCTTTCCTAACACCAGATCAACAGACTGCCTCGCTTTAATGCCCCGTGTGTTATGCACAATCGTACTGGCTTGTGTTGTCAGATGAAGTTGTGCCTGTTCTTCCAGAAACACATCCATACTTAAATCATCACCACGATAAATGCCGCCAGAGGATGACTGCAGATACAGTGTGACCATGCCTTCCGGATCTTGTTCGTAATGATAAGGCCGGGTGATATGAAAGGGATGCTCTGCACGTTGGTGAGAAATAAAAGTTTTACCCGACGGATTCTTTGTAAACCTGAGTTCTGCACGTGCCTTACGCGACTGCATAGTATTAAGACCAATCGGCGTGACAGGAGGACTGTTTAAAGATGAAAAATCTGCGTTTCGCATATTTCTACCTATGACATTGCTTTATTAAACAATAAATTGGAAACGATATAATCAACCACTTGCTCAACACCTTCTCCTGAGCGGCTGTTTATAGCGACAACGGGCCTGTTTTCACGAACATTTTTTGCTTCAGAATACATAGCGTCAAAATCGACACCAACATAGGGCGCCAGATCCTTTTTATTAATCATCAAAAGATCACTTTGTAAAACGCCAGGCCCTTTTTTACGCGGTATATCATCGCCACCAGCAACATCGATCACAAACATCCATTGATCAACCAGATCTAAAGAGAAAGTAGAAGCCAAATTGTCTCCACCACTTTCAATCAGAATTAATTCGATATCAGGAAAGTTAATGGTCATCTGTTCTGCGGCTTCTATATTCAAGGTCGGATCTTCACGAATAACCGTGTGAGGACAAGCCCCGGCTTCAACAGCCATGACTCGCTCAGGATCAATCAAACCACTTTTTCTCAACCTCTCAGCATCTTCTTTGGTCACCAGATCATTGGTAATAATGCCAATCTCAATCTGCCGTTGCTGAAATGCCGGAATAAGCTTTTCAATTAACGCTGTTTTACCAGAACCAACCGGACCACCAATGCCAACTCTGGCTGGTCCGGCTAATGAATTTAGATCAAAAGATGTGTTCATCGCAGAATATACCTCTGTGTTAATGGAAGCTCGGTAGAAGGTTCGCAATAAGCGAGTTCACCATCGATATAAACATCGAAGGTCTGCGGATCGACATGCATCTCAGGACAAGCATCGTTATGCAACATGTCTTTTTTGGTCAGGTTTCGTGTACCTGTGGCTGGGAGCAACATTTTTTTCAACTCCAGCTTCTCAGCCAAACCTTTTTCAATGGCCAGCGGATTCACAAAATTTGCACTCAGTTTTTGTTTGGCTACGCCAAAAGCCCCCCATTGAGGACGCATTATGATTGGCTCACAGGTCATTAAGGACGCCGCACTGTCACCCATTGCACCATAAGCAATAAAGCCGCCTTTCACGATGATTTCAGGTTTAACCCCAAACATGGCTGGTCGCCAGAGAACAACATCAGCCATTTTGCCTGGTTCCAATGAGCCAATATGTTCAGCCACCCCAAAACTTTTCGCTGCATTAATCGTATATTTAGCGATATAACGTTTGATGCGTTCGTTATCGCCGATACGTGATTTTTCTGTCTCCAGCCTGCCGCGTTGATCTTTCATTTTGCTGGCTAATTGCCAGGTTCTGGTAATCACTTCATTAATGCGTCCCATTCCCTGACTATCTGACCCGAGCATAGATATAGCGCCAATGTCATGCAGAATATCTTCAGCAGCAATGGTTTGAGCCCGAATCCGACTTTCGGCAAAGGCGACATCCTCTGGAATAGCCGGGCTAAGATGATGACAGACCATGGTCATATCTAGATGCTCATCAAATGTATTGTGAGTAAATGGATTTGTTGGGTTAGTTGATGAAGGCAAACAATTGGCCTCGCCTGCAACAGAAATAATATCCGGTGCATGACCTCCGCCAGCGCCTTCAGTGTGATACATATGGATGGTTCGGCCTTTGATAGACGCTAAGGTATTTTCTAAAAAGCCACTTTCATTCAGCGTATCAGTGTGGATTTGAACCTGAAAGTCCAGTTCATCAGCGACATTAAGACAGGTATCAATCACAGCAGGCATGGCGCCCCAGTCTTCATGGATTTTCAGACCAACACAGCCACCTTCAATCTGCTCATATAAAGACTCAGGTTTACATGAGTTACCTCTTCCCAGAAAACCAAAATTAACGGGGAAGTCCTCTGCTGCCTGTAACATTTTTCCTACGTTAAATACCCCACCACAATCAATACCGACGGTGATAGGTCCCAACGAACCACCGAATAAGGTAGTAATGCCTGCAGCAATGGCATGGTCACATAACTGAGCACTATCAAAATGGACGTGCACATCAATACCGCCCGGTGTGGCAATCAGCCCTTCGGCATCTCTTACTGTGGTTGATTGTCCTACTAATAAGTTGTGATCCACCCCATCCATAGTGGCTGGATTACCGGCTTTACCAATGCCCACTATCTTGCCATCTTTAATACCGACATCGCCTTTGACAATGCCAATAACAGGATCGATTACCAGGGCATTACATAACAGCATATCTAATGTGCCATCTTCACTTCCCAGCCCTGAGGTCATACCCATGCCATCACGCAGTGTTTTGCCACCGCCATGAAGACACTCATCACCATACACGGTGAAATCGTACTCCACTTCAGCGATTAAATTGGTATCACCAAGGCGAATACCATCACCGGTAGTTGGCCCATACATTTCTGCATATTCTTTACGACTCATTATTGCCATCGTTATGCTCCTAAATAATTTTCTTGCTTGGCTTTGTTCAATGCAGCTTGTTTCACTGCTTCATCATCAGCTAAACCATTGGTCAGTCCGTTGAGGCCATACAGTGCTTTTTCGCCACCGAACTCACATAAAATGCATTCTTTTTCCTGACCCGGCTCAAACCGTACGGCTGTGCCGGCAGGAATATCCAAACGCATTCCAAATGTGGCTTCGCGATCGAATTCCAAGGCTTTATTAGCCTCAAAAAAGTGGTAATGACTGCCAATCTGTACCGGTCTGTCACCGGTATTTGCTACTCGGATAGTACGTTTTTCACGGTTGGCATTCAGTTCAATTTCACCTTCTGCTGGGAAGAGTTCGCCCGGAACGGGATAGTCAGGGACCACTTGCTCTCCTGAACGGATAGGATCATGTATGGTGACTAATTTAGAACCATCTGGAAAAACACCTTCCACTTGCAACATATGCATCATGTCACTGACCCCTGGGAGCACATCATCGGTACTCAGAATCGTGCTGCCAAAACTAATCAGCTCTGCCACAGTACGACCATCACGGGCACCTTCAAGCACTTCATTAACGATTAATGCTGTGGCCTCGGGATAATTCAGTTTTAACCCTCTATCTCTACGCTCTTGTGCGAGTTTTGCTGCTGTGTAGATGGTTAAACGTTCAAGTTCTGATGGAGTTAAATACATAATTTCTCCTTAAATAGTTAATTGGCAAATAGCCGTTGGTCACTGATTTCATGACGCATTGCAGCAATTTCAGTTAATGGCACATAGCTATGCATAAGTTGTTCATCTGAAACAGGCTGTTCGAGAAGTGTGGCAATAACAGAAGACAATTTTTGTCGTATCAACTGAGCATGAATATGACCTAATTTACCCAGTCGCATACAGGCACCCAGCATGTCATTGCATAAGCCATGAGCACTTGCTATCTGTGCCTGCAGCTCAGTTAACCCACAATGATGAAACACTAAACCCTGGACCACAGGAATATGACCCGGCGCTTTTTTTTCCATGACACGTTGACGATATTCCATACTCATCGTTGTGCCTAAACGTGCATGGATACCTAATAATGCTGCCCCATTCCGTTTCGAGCCACTTCTTAAACCAGCAGAAAGGGTTAGGGCTTCAACTTCATTATCAATCGCGTTGATAGCGTCCAGATTCTCTGCTTGTCGATACACATGGCATAAGGCGACACGATCCAAACTGTTCCAACGTCCCTTAAGCTGCACTGCAATCAAGTCATATATTTGCTTTGGACCTTTGATTTTATTGTCGTTGAATAAGGTTTCAAGACCGTTTGAAAAAGCAAAGCTGCCACTTGGAAATTGGCTATCTCCATACTGCATCATGCTCAACATGGCTAATGCTGAAGAGCTCATTTCTGGTGGTGATGTTGTAGTCAAGGTTGAATGACAGTCACACGCTTGGCATCAATCAGCCCGCTAAGCCTGTCGATATAACGTTGTGCAGGTCCTTCCAGAGCGACCAGCAGATCAGGGCCATCAAACCGAATACGCCAGTGCAGATTACCTGCGTTATAACCCAGCTCTAACGCGGCATCGGTACTGACAGGTGACAATCGAAGCCACTCTTCTTCATTAACCCGTATCACCACAGCCCGCTGGTCATCCATGAGCAATACAGCGCCGTTATATAAGCGCTTATCACGGGATAGGGCGATACCATATTCAGTGCCTTTATCCGTGGTCACTTTTTGCCGACTACGTGCGGTATCAGCCACATTCATTCGAATGAATTCAATACGGTCATGATGTCCGTGATGATGAAGTTTCTCAGCAATGTCTTCGTCGTTCACACTGCCGATAATGTCATTTAACACAAGCATATATTTATCCTCACAATCGTCTTAGATGGTCAAATATTGATTAGCCAGGTCATCGGTTAGTTCATTACCGCTTCCCTGACAGACAAGGCGTCCGTTATCAAGGATAAGAAACTCATCAGAAGCCCTCTTCGCAAAACGAATATTTTGTTCGACAAGAATAATGGTTAAGTTCAGCTCCTTATTTAGTCTGAGAATGCAATCTTCTATTTGCTCAACGATATTGGGTTGAATGCCCTCGGTCGGCTCATCCAGTAATAACACCTGAGGATTAGTAGCAATGGCTCTGGCAATAGCTAACTGCTGCTGTTGACCACCAGATAACAGTCCACCTGCTCTATCCAGGTTATCCATTAAATAAGGGAATAGCTCTGGCACAATATCCGGAATCTCTGCCTTACTGGATTGATCGGCAAAACGTCCCATCAAAATGTTTTCCTTCACCGAAAAGTCAGGGATGATTTCACGACCTTGAGGTACATACCCCATACCTGATCGTGCCCGATAAAAGGTTGTCTGCTCTCCTAGCTCAACCTCATTGAGTGTCAGCTTTCCAGTCATGGAACTGGTCAAGCCCATCAATGTTTTCAGCAAGGTACTTTTGCCTACACCATTACGTCCTAATACCGATAAAATCTTGCCCGTTTCCAGACTGAAATCAATATCGTGCAGAATATGACTGCCACCATAAAAACTGTTTACTGATTGCAACGTTAACATTAGTGAATGCCCCCACTTCCCAGGTAGGCATCTTTGACTGCCTGGTTATTTTCTATATCGCTGATGTGGCCTTCTGCCAGAAACTCACCTTGATGCATAACGGTAATTTTGTCGGCAATTTCACGAACGAAGGCCATATCATGCTCAACAGCAATAATCGTATGTTGGCCTTTCAGATTATTCATAATCCGAGAGGTTTTTAGCGTTTCATCGGCTGTCATACCTGCTGTAGGCTCATCAAGCAAAATCACTTGAGGTTTACGAATAATCAGCATGGCAAGTTCAAGCCACGGTGTTTCACCATGAGATAGATTTTCGGCCAGCTCATGTGCCTTGTTTTCGAGATTAGTCATCGACATCACCTCTTTCATACGCTCATGATCGACTCGTCGTTTCATTGAGCCTAGGTTGGCAAGTACCGTACTTTCCTGCATCGCTGCCACGGAAAGGTTCTGTAACACAGAAAGCTCTTTAAAAACACTGGGGATCTGAAATTTACGTCCTATCCCCATCCGGGCAATTAAATGTGGCGGTTTATTGGTGATCTCCTTATCACCAAGAAAAATTCTGCCCGCCGTTGACTGGGTTTTACCGCAAATCATATCCATCAAAGTCGTTTTACCCGCACCATTAGCGCCTAAAAGCACACGCATTTCACCGTGTTTTACGACCATGCTGAAATTATTTACTGCCTGAAAACCACTGAAGTTAACCCCTAAACCATCGATATAAAGATCACGATTTTTAGCTTTCATCAGCCTTCTCCCCGATTTACAGTCAGTTTTCTACAAATACCATGGGCAATACCGGCCAGGCCTTTAGGCATATACAAAACAACCAAGACAAAAAATAAGCCCAGAATGGCTTGCCACGATTCTACAAACAGTTCGTTTTCACTCACTGAGGCACCTAACATCGAGATAGAAATGGCACCGATACAGGCACCTAAAATAGAGGCACGACCACCCACTGCTGCCCAAATGACAATGGCAATACTGAACGACAAATCCATAAATGTCGGCGAGGCAAACTCTGCTGTAATGACATACAACATGCCGGCAAATCCAGAGATAGCTGCTGACACACAGAAGAAAAAGGTCTGATACGATGCAGCATCAAAACCCAGGTATTTAGCCCGATTCTGATCATCGCGAATGGCTTGTAATATCAGGCCTGCCCGACTGTTAATTAACACTCGAGTGATAAGTAAGACAATCACCAGAGATATGGCAACCAGGTAATAAGTACTGACCGTATAGGGATCAAACTCATAGCCATTTATCTTAAACCAGGCCAGATCCGTTAAGCCGTTAAAACCGCCAGTAAAAGACTGTGCATCAACGACCAACAGGCGAGCCAATAACACCATCGCTAATGTAATGATCGAAATGAAAACACCAGCAATGCCTTTACGGAAAATGATTGTGCCTATTAGCCAGGCAATAAGCACTGGTAAGGCAATGGCCATAAAGATGCCAAAGCTTTGTGATTGAAATGGCATCCATAAGAATGAGACATGATTGATGCAGCAAAGATCAACCACTGCATTAGGCTCTGCATTCCACATCATAAAGTCAGGAATCGGCGTCTGCCCACCTTGTTCAAGGCTGGTAGGACTAGCTAATTTCAGACTCATGCCCAGCATGTAAGCACCAGCGCCAAAAAACAGGCCCTGACCTAAATTCAGAATGCCGGCATAGCCCCAACTCAAAGAAATGGCGACACCTAACATGCCGTAAATTAAATATTTTGCCGTCCGGTTTAGCCAGAACTCATCTAAAAATAAAGGTAAAGACAAGATAATCGCGATAAATACGACGTAAACCACTACTTTCAGGTGTGAATATGTCAATTTCATCATTAACGCCCCTTGTAGTTAAATAAGCCACGGGGACGCCAGATAATGATGGCGATAACAGCAGCAAAAACAACTGCCCGAGCAATAATATCGTTACTAAAGAAGGCAACAACGCCATTTAACTGACCAAGAATGCCAGAGGCGACAATCGAACCAACTAAACTACCAACGCCGCCGACCACGACCACTAAAAAACCATCAACAACCAGCGAGCTACCCATATCTGGCATAACCGTTTTAAATCCAGACATCATGACACCAGCGACACCTGCCAAACCTGCGCCATAAGCAAAGGTTAAGGCGTTCACTTTTTTGACATCGATGCCACAGGCCGCTGCCATATCAGGATTACGCATGATTGCTCTTACTTGCTGCCCAATTCGTGTGCGATACATAAGAAACCAGGTCAGTACTGCCAGCAGTGCAGACACTAAAATGATGAATGTTCTATATGGCTGAATCACAAACTCACCTACAGTAAATGACTCTGTCATGATCTCTGGCAAAGTCACAGACTGCAGTCCAGGTCCGAGACCCTCAATATGGATGCCGAAAAAAGACAAACCAAATTCAAGACGAATAGCTTGCTGCAGTAAAATAGCTACACCCCATGTCGCCAGCAAAGTATCAAACAGCCGGTTATATAAGCGCCGAATAACCAACCTTTCGATGAGTAAACCCAAACCAGCACAGACGATAAAGGCCAGAGGAATAGCTGCAAACAGATTAAATCCTAAATAGGTTTGAGCTATAACTGTGGTATAGGCACCCATCATGACTAATTCGCCATGAGCCATATTAATGACCCCCATCGAGCCGTACACGATGGATAAGCCTAAGGCGACTAAAAGCAAAATAGACCCAATACTTAGCCCAATGAATACAGTATCTAACATATTAAAATTCTCCTCTTACCGGCCTGTTCACCCTGAGGTGACAGGCCGTAAGGATTAGATAATTACAATTTAGAACTGTCCAAACCGGACGCAGTGCAGAATAGATTGTTAGCTGTTTCACCATAGGCGGAATATGGCAACGGCTGTACTGGAACATCGTATTCATCGACAATTTTGCCCTGACCATCTTCTTGCCATTGAGCAATACGAGGCGTCATCGAGTTATGAAGGTTTTCAGGACTTACTGTCATCACGCCCATAGGTCCATCTATAGATACCCCTTTTGCCGCTTCCATGATGTCTAGTGGTTTGGTTTTACCCGATTTTTCTACTGCTTTAGCCCACTCGTAAACACTCTCATATGCTGCAACCATGGTGACGTGTGTGACAGCATTCGGATCGTTAACATAAGCACGATAACGTTTGATGAAGTCGTGATTTTCTTTGGTATCAATAGCTTGGAAATAAGGGAATGAGGTATAACTACCGGCAGCGTATTTACCGCCTAATGCCGCCACCTCGATTTCAGAGGTCACTGTTGAAGCAATAGGAATATCTTTTTGTGAAATACCCTGATTGAAATATTCACGATAGAAAGAAATGACTGAGTCACCTACCACATTAGACAGCACAACATCAGCACCGCTGTCTTTGATTTTTTTGACCATTGAGCCCCATTCAGAATGACCTAGTTCCAGGTATTCATCTGCCACCCATTCAGCACCATTAGCTTCAATTAACTTTTTAGCCACTTTTGCCATTTCTTTTGGAAATAAGTAGTTAGAGCCAACAATGAAGAACTTTTTCTTACCTAATTTATTAACCAAATAAGGAATGTAATTATTCAACTGCTGGTTAGGAACAGAGCCGGTATAAATGACATTTTTTGAGCACTCATATCCTTCGTAAAAAGTAGGATAAAACAATAGATTTTTACGTTTTTCGATAACAGGTAGCATCGCTTTACGACTAGCTGAAGTGTAACCACCAAAGACGGTGACGACACGATCACGAATCACCAGTTTGCTTGCTTTTTCATTAAATGTTTTAGGATCACTCGCACCATCTTCTACGATGGGTTTGATCATCTTACCGTCAACACCACCATTAGCATTGATTTCATCAATTGCCATTAAAGTGGCATCAGACAGAGACTTTTCTACAATAGACAAGCCACCTGTTAGTGAAAAAAGTACGCCCACTTTAATTTCATCAGCCGCACTCGCTTGCCCGATAAACGGGATACTGAAGGCAACAACCGCAATAGTTGCCTTAAGATTTTTTAGTAATTTCATTAATGCTTCCCCTTAAAACGCAAAAAGGGCCCCCTAATAAATTAGGGAGCCCTTTCGCTCGAAAAATAACATGACATTTAGAGACAGATAATCACACTCCGCTTTTGGAGATTCTGGATGATGAATATATAACTGAACGCGCTTTTGCGGGCAGTTATCTCATGCAGAATAACTATCAATCCTCACTTAGGGTTTACGCACAATTTATGCCAAAGACAAATATCACAAAATAAACAACAACTTACAAAAATCGCTTTTTATTTTTGAATGAACTTTGTTTAACTTTGGTGCAAATCACATAAACATCGCACCATTTTTGTGTGTCATTAAAAACCGTTTTTTTTATACCCATAAGCTAATTGACAACAACAAAACGGTATGGTCCACTGAATATAGACATTTAGAAACTCATTATCAATTATTGTTTATCTACCCGACTTCAGGGTATAGCTTCTGCAAAAACGCAGAATAAATAACATTTATGGCTCTATGCCTGGTATTACATGAGGTTTTTAATGTCTAATACGTATCCCGCTGAAATCCCTGTTGGTGTCATTTTTTCTCAGACAGGTGTCACAGCTAATCCAGAACAGACCATGCTCAGGGCAACCCTGCTGGCAATTGATAGGATCAATCGTCAGGGTGGCATCAATGGTCAGCAACTCCATCCTATTTGTGTTGATCCTCAATCTGTTCCAGAAAATTATGGCCCACTCGCACAAAAGTTAATCGTTGAAGATAACGTCAAACTCATCTTTGGTGGTTATACATCCGCTAGTCGTAAAGCCATGCTACCTGTTATCGGACGTTACGATGTCTTACTTTTTTACCCAACGCAATATGAGGGATTTGAGTATGCACCGAATGTCGTTTATACCGGTGCAGCACCAAATCAGGGCTGTGTTCAGCTTGCCCGATATATGCTTCAAAACGTCGGCAAACGCGTCTGTATGGTTGGCTCTGATTATATCTGGCCTCGTGAGATTAACCGCATCATGCGTGAACTCATCGAAACATCAGATGGTGACGTCATATCAGAAATGTTCCTGCCATTAGAAGCCAACAAAGAAGCTGTCTATGAGGTAGCTAAACACGTCAGTTCACAACATCCTGAGTTTGTCTTCTCTAACTTTGTCGGCAAAAGCATTGAGTATTTCTATCAAGCCATGCTGGAATTAAATGCCGATAAACCTATTCCTATTGCCAGCCTGACGACGACCGAAACAGAAATTCAGGCGATGGGTATTAAGGCAGGTTTTGGACACTACACCGCAGCGCCTTATTTCCAGTCAGTTGAAACCCCGATAAACCAGGAGATCGTCAAAGAATATAAGGCCACCTATGGTCAGGATGAAGTAACCACAATGTGCTGGGAAGCGGCGTATTTCCAGGTTCATCTGGCTATCAAAGCCGTCAAACTGGCTGAGTCATTCCATGCTGATAAGGTGATGGAAAAAATAGCCGATATTCGACATTCTGCACCGCAGGGTCCGGTAAGAGTTGATCCTGATAATAACCATTGTTTTTTATGGTCACGAATAGGTCGGGTTAATGAACAAGGTCAATTCGATATATTAGTGACTTCCGACACGGCGCTGAAACCTGATCCCTACTTAGTCTCATATTCGACAAGCCATCTGGAAACAGCCAGTGGAGAGTCGTTATGAGTAAGCGCTTAAGCGCTGTTCAACAGCCTCTGGAACTCTCCACCTTAGTTAAAAACTTACGTCAGCATGAAATTTTGCTGATCATGCCTGAAGGTGAAAATCGTAAAAAAATCGAACAACAGATTCGACGCATTGGCTTTCCACTAAAAACAGAATGGCCACCACCTGAGGACTTTTCATCCAATTATCAGGTGGTGATGCTGGGTCTTACCCCTATCATCGAGAATGATTATGACTTTCACTGGGATATCAGCAACCCGCCGGCCGCTTTAGTGTTGGTGGTGGACTACGAAAATCCATTGGTTTTGCAATATTCATTAAGTTTGAATGCGCAAGCGATTATTGGTCTTCCATTTCACCCTTTGGGTGTACTCAGTAATTTACTACTGAGTTTGCAAGAGTTTAAACAAACGCGGTCTATGTTAAAGACAATACGTAATCTGGAATCCAAGCTCAATGCCAGTCAGCATATAGAAAACGCTAAGCATTTTATCAGTGAAAAACAAAATATTAGCCTTGAAGCGGCCTATAAATTATTGCGAAAACAGGCTATGGAACAACGTATGCCGGTAGGTGAGTTAGCAAAAGAAATTATTGCAAAACGGTCATTTTCAGATGAAAAAACATAAACAGCTATTAACAGGCTTCTCTTATTTCAGTTTGATTTTAGTCAAACATCATAGGTAAAAATTAATGGATATTTCTACTCTAACACTTATGTTTACCGGCCTCAGTTTAGGCATGTTACATGCCTTTGATGCGGATCATATTATGGCTGTGACCAGCCTTTCAGCGAAGCGATCCTCTCCTCGCCAAATAGCCTTCTTTTGTGGACGCTGGGCGTTAGGCCATGGAGCAACAGTGATGTTACTGGCGATTTTATTTATCGCCTTTGACTGGCATCTGAGTGAACAAGCCAGTCTCTGGGCAGAACGATTTATTGGCGTGTTATTACTCTCTGTTGGTTTATTTTTGGCTTATCGTTTTATTCATCCGAACGCTGGATTGAAGATAACAACTCATCAGCATGCCGATGGCACCAAGCACACTCATATCGTTGAAGTTTCTAAACCTCATCGCTCTCACTTACCGGTATCGGTTGGCATTGTGCATGGCGTTGCCGGTAGTGGCCCATTATTGGCCGTTTTGCCAGCACTGATCGCCAAGTCTTCCAGTCTTGGCATTTTATATGTCGTCCTGTTTTCAATCGGGGTATTACTGAGCATGTTGTGCTTTGGTTTACTATTAGGATTTGCTCAATCACTTTTGTATGACCGCAGTGAAACGCTGTTCCGTTATGCCAAAGGGATTTTAGGACTGGCAACAGCTTTACTCGGCTTTGTCTGGCTAAAAGGGACTTTCTAAAAGTCACAATAAAATGGGGCCAGTAAGGCCCCATTTCATTTATTAAAATACCTTATTACTTCTACCAACGCATCATACGTCTCACAATGCCGTCATTACGGAAGGCATGATAAATGGCACCACTGACATGTACGGCAATAATGCCGAGCAGCGCCCATGCTGTCCACATATGTAGCTCACCCCAAAACTCATTCATTTCTTCATTAGGTGCAGCAATCCGAGGGAACTCAAGTGTCCACCAGAACACGGTATCCCAACGGGTATGTGCTGATGACAGATAGCCAGTAATACACACAGCTAACACCAAACCATAAACAGCGACATGAGCCGCGATGGCTAACCAGTGCATCCAGGGTGCCATATCCGTTGAGTCTGGCGGTGCAGGCCGATGTCTAAGACGTACATAGAGCAGCATCAGAATGATTATCACCAGGGTGATGCCTATGTTTTTATGTAGCTGGAAAGGAAATGCCCTGAATTGTAATTCGGGTGATGGCAAAGGTAAGCCCATCATCCACCAGCTAGAGATAAATAAAAAGAAAATTGAAACAGCCAGCAACCAATGCAGGATTACCGCCGTTCTACTAAAACCTTGTCTTTGCATAACAGCTTCCGTTTATATTTCGTTGCAATTGTAGGAGATTAGGCACTGGCTTCGCTGTGTCTGCCAGCTAATGCGCCCACGACTAACATCAAATGCAGGATGAACCAGAGCAAAATACCGCCCAGATACACTTCACGTAGCGTCGGACCTGTATTCACCACAGCAGCAAACTGCAATAAATCAATCGCTGCCAGCCCACTAAATACGACAACAGCCGCTTTTGATGCCCATGGCGTGTAATTCACCAAAGCACCGCCAATGATTACAGAAATAAATGCCAACACTGCACCAATACCAGCCAATGTCATTTGCACATTCGGGAACCAGTCAGGTGCAGCTAAAGCCATCCCTTTGACATGTTCGATTAGGTATTCGCATTCAGCTACCGTGATGCCCTCTTCTTCCAGCTCTTCCTCAGGGCAATCAGCCGCAGGCATCACACCATCTGCCGGCATATTACTGGTCACCACGGCCTGTTTCATCGCCTCATTCCCCTGCACAGCCGTCAGAAAAACGCCCAGCATAATCGCGACAACACCGAGGATACTTGCCCAGTGCGGCAGTGAAGTCTTATTGTTTTCATTAGACATGCAACACTTTTCCTCTTGTTATTGTGAATAGGATTCTTCTCTCTTAAATTGAAATAAAGCCGAATCGTTTTACCTTTTCGGCTTTTGTTTCAATAGATTAGATGGTGGCAAAGTCAATAAAACCGCGCCATCAGTTTAGTGACAGGAAGATATCCCAAAGGTTCAAGGGAAAAATAAGACAAGCTCAAGAACTGAAATAATGGCAGTTTAAAGTTGATACTCCAAGACCTAGGCGTGTAGCCAACGTCAACAACTTACAGCGTAGAGCACCATATAGATAGACTTAATAAATTCATCAGGATGTGGTGGCTTATACTTGACCATTAGTGATACTTCTCATCATTAAGCATCTGTATCTTCAACCCACTCTCGCGCTGATGGCGAGTTTGAATGGTATGACGCAGCGTGCCTTCTTTACTCAGAATAAACACCTGTTGTTTGGCACGGGTAATCGCGGTGTACAGCAGTTCACGGTTAAGAATAGGACTGATTTCATCCGGTAATAAAATACTGACGCTATCAAACTCTGAGCCCTGGCTTTTATGCACCGTCATGGCAAATGCGGTTTCATGAGCGGGAAGCCGGTTAATCGGCACCCAACGCACTTCCTCATCAAAACAAAAACAGGCGCGGAGCTGGCCGCTATCGTCATACAAAATAATGCCGGTATCGCCATTAAACAGTCGTTGCCGATAATCGTTTTGGGTGATCATGATCGGTCTGCCAGCATAAAACGGTAAGCTGGTTCGCCAGCCGCGTTGTGCTAATAAACGCATCAGCAGGCGATTAACCGATAACACCGATTGTGGCCCTTGTTTTAAGGCGGCCAAAATTCTGAATGCATCAAACGCTGCTACCACCGTTTGCGGAGTTTGTTTAGACTCAACCGCGTCGATAAAGGCTTGGTAACCTCTTATAAATCGTGATTGTTGCTGGCTTTCATCAGTGTCATACCAGATATCATTGGCTTCTGGATTCAATAAAGCCAGTGACGCTAACACATCACCATCATTTACCTGTTTAGCTAATTGCCCAATGCTGCTGTCTTTATCAAAACGGTAACTGTGTTGCAGACGTACAAAGCTATTAAGCAATGTGGATGACGCTGATTTTTCGGTGACTGGAATCTCTAGATCAGGAAACTGCTCACTAAATTCAGCGGTGAACTGGCCCTGTTTGTCTTCACTTAAATTCGCCAGAACAGCACCCGACTCGACTGAGGCTAATTGCTGACTGTCACCTAATAAAATCAGTCTGGCTGACGGCGATAAAGCACGCATTAATTTCGCCATCAAACTGATATCAATCATTGAGGCTTCATCGATAATTAACACATCTAACGGCAGCGGTCGTTCAGCATGGTAACGGCCCTGATCGTTGTGTTCGGTAATACCCAATAAACGGTGCAGAGTTTTGACCTCATAAGCATGTTGCGTACTAATGGATTGCTGCAATCTGGCAGCCGCTTTACCTGTCGGTGCAGCCAAACCAATATGCAGCTCGGGAGATTGCTGCTGCAAACTATTCAGCATGCTTAATACTATCGTGGTTTTACCCGTGCCAGGACCACCGGAAATCACGGCGAACTGTCTGCTTAATGCCACTGCTACAGCGACTTTTTGCCAGTCTGGACCTTCAATCACACTAGTCCAGCGGCCTAAATCTTCATTGAGCTGTTCAAGATCAATATCATTCACAGGCTGTAATCGTTGTTGAATCAGACTGCCGACATCCTGCTCATCACGGTAATAGCGATAAAGATAAAGCAAACCCTGCTCTGTCAGAATCAGCGGGGTGTAATCGCCGGGTTGCCCGACTGTTTTGGCTAATGACAAAATTTCCATCCAGTCATCCACACTTTCTGGTAATACCGATTTCAGTGGCTGACAAAATGTCGGTAATTGCTGCAAATTCAGGCAAACATGACCTTCAGCAATTGCTTCTGATAATAATGCTGCCGTGATACTCACCACCGGGCGCATACCCTGCTCTTTACGATCAATATAAGCAGCAAACTGGCAGGCTAATTCGCTTAAACCGTGCTGGTGTAATAACTTCAGCAAATCAGACATCGCCTACCTCAGACATGCACAGATCAAGTGCCTCTAGTAATGCTGAAGATGGCCGCTCAAAATACACGCCTGCTTGCCCCCAATCTGGATGCATGCCACGAATGAATAAGTAATAGACCCCACCAAAATGCTGTTCAGGGTTATAGTCAGACAATCGTGTTTTTAAATAACGATGCAAAGCCAGGCTGTAAATCAGATATTGCAAGGGGTAACTATGTGCCACCATTGCCTCATCCAGCGGTGCTTGTTGATAATTTTCTGCCCGAGTCCCTAACCAATTGGATTTATAGTCGGCAATATAAAAGCGACCATCCTGCTCAAACACCAGGTCGATAAAGCCCTTCATAAAGCCACTCAAATCAGCGAAATGTAATGATTTCACGATAGGATTGAGAATCGGGTAGTCACCCACAAAGGGCAGTAAGGTGTCTTTTAAACGTTTTGTTGTCAAATGCGTCACTGGAAAGAAAAATGCCATTTCATCTAAACGCTGCTGTGGCTGAATATCACGTAAGGTCAATCCGCTTTGCTTATCTAATGACGTGGTGACAACGGCTTCTAACCAGGATGACACGGTGGCAGACCATTCTGTGTCAATGCCAAATTGGCTTAGCGTTTTATCCACCAGCACGTTGAGTTCTTCATTCTGCTGCTGGAAATCCCAGTGCTCAAACAAGCTATGTAAACAGGTACCCGCATTAGCGCCTTTTGGAAAACCAAAACGATCCTGGCGTGGTTCACTGTTAGGCGTTTCCACTAGGAGCAAGGGTGCGTCATGGTCTGGTAACTCCATATGCTGGCCATGACTGAGGCCAGTAAAGCTGCCGATATGCCATGGTGTCTGAATCAGCCCCTGAAACTGTCGGGCCTGTAATGTCTCTGCTATCGTTTCAGCTTGTTTGACGATAGGCGCTGCTTCCAGATCCCAGTTCACCTTATTCATATTCACATTTTGTGCGTTGACCATATCTTGCAAATCTTGCTGCATCTGACCCGCATCAACACTCTCTAACTCGGGATGAAGTAGCTGAAACAACGCACTCTGTTGCACATTTTTCACCGGTGCCCATACAATCACACAGCGCTCACGAGCACGGGTCAATGCCACATAAAGTAAACGTAAATCCTCGGCTTGCTGCTCTTCAGCCACAATCGGCTGAGCTTCAGAAAAACCAGGTTCACCAAATGCCACACAAGCTTGATTATCGTCTTCACGGTGAAAGGTCATCACAGTAGGTGACTGATTGAACTGGCTCTGATGCCAAAGGAAGGGACAAAACACAATCGGGTATTCCAGCCCCTTACTGGTGTGGATAGTAATGACTTTGACCAGTTGCTCATCACTTTCCAGACGAATCTGAGCTGCATCGCCACTTTTATCCGCCGCCTGACGCTGTGAAGCTAACCACATCAAAATGGCTTCCATCGTATTATTGCGTCGTGTCGCATGTGCCTGAATCAGTTCGGCTAAATGCAATAAGTTAGTTAATTGTCGTTCGCCATCCGCCAAAGCTAACCAGCGACGCTGCACGTCCAGTGCAGCAATTAAGGCTCGGAACATCACAATAAATCCAGATTGCTGCCACTGCTCATGCAGAGAAACAAAGAAATCGGTTTGTTGTAACCAAAGCTGTTCGTCTTGTTGTAACTGAAAGATATCCAATGCCGTTTTGGCAAATAGTGGCGTGGCTAAAGCCGTGGCAATCAAGCTGTCATTGCTTGGTTGAGCAATCGCCATTAAGACCCGCTCCAACATCACTGCCTGAGAGGTTTCAAACACACTGTCACGCGACTGTTGCACACTGTTCACACCACGAGCACGTAAAGCTTGTTGAATCGTTGTAGCTTGTTTGTGACTCCTGACTAAGATCGCAATATCGCCACCATTCAAGCGACGCTGGCTGCCATCTTTATCGGTCAGTATGACCTCACCAGCAGCAGATTTATTCAATAAATCAGCTATCTGATCAGCAGTAATATCTGCTGCATTTTGCATCATATTACTGACATTAAATGGCTTGTCAGATGCCATCCATACCCACGATAAGGGCGACATGGCTTGTCCAGTGATGGTTAAACACGCCTCATCAGGACGTGCAGCCTTAACCGGTAGAAACGGAATGTCTTCATATAAAAAAGGCTGTGGTACGCGTTCGAACAGATGATTAACGGCCTGCACTAAACGTGGATGAGATCGCCAGTTAGTATCCAGATTAAACTCATTGGCAGCAGCATGCTTGGCCTGCAGATAAGTGAAAATATCAGCGCCACGAAAGCTGTAAATCGCCTGTTTAGGATCGCCGACAAAAAACACGGGCTGTTCGGTATTTGCAAAAATCGTGTGAAAACAATCGTATTGAATCGGATCAGTATCCTGAAACTCATCAATCAATGCTGCTTGAAACTGTTCACGAATTTTAGCCATCAGCTTATCTGCCTGCGGTCCGTGAAGCGCCTGTTGCAGATTAAGCAGCAGATCATCAAAAGCCTGCAGTTTTAATTGCTGCTTGCGTTTAGGTAGCTCACTCGCCAGATAATCTGCCAACTGCTGACGTAATTGTTGTAACTGCAAAGAACGGGCTGTTTGCAACTGTTGATCCGTATCAAGCAAAGCATCACATGCCCGCCATAAACTCAGTTCAGGTAACTCCTGCCCTTTTTTTAATGCCTGACTCAGTTCAGCCTGACCAAACTTGGCAAACTTCTCGAATAAGCCCGCCTGTTTTCCAGCCTGCATTAGGCTATCCATTTCAGCTATCCAGCTGCTGACACTGGCAGTACGATATTTATTACCGTTAAGTAAATTTTTGTCCTGCAATACAGCAATGGCTTCATCACGCTGTTGCCACCACAGCGACTGAACGTGGTCGAACTGCTCATTAAATAAGTTTTGTAATGGTTCAGCCGCCATCTCCGGTAATGGGATGACTTCAAGATAAGGCTTGCCGATCACACTGCTCACCGACTGCAATAAACTTTCCGGGTTTTGGCGTTTTTGTAATAAATATCGAGCAAAGGCTTTATCAGCTGAGCTGATATGGCGACGCCAGAAGTCATCGGCTACCGCTTGTCGAAGCTCTTGTTCGTCAGCCACCATTTCCATATCAAAAAAATGGCCGCTCTCAAATGCAAAATCCTGTAGGGCACGCTGACAAAATCCGTGAATGGTGTAGATAGCTGCTTCATCAAAACTTTGAATCGCCAGTTGCAAACGTTTTATCGCCTGAGGATCTGCTTGCTCTTGTTGGCTCAGTTGTTTACGTTCATCAACCAGTCGTGCCCGTAAACGTCCTCGTAACTCTTCGGTCGCTGCACGGGTATAAGTCACTACCAGAATCTGGCTGACCTCCAGTTTTTGTTCTACCACCAGTCGGCAATAAAGCTCTGCCAGCGTAAACGTTTTGCCAGTACCAGCACTGGCTTCAATCAGATTAATGCCTTTGAGTTCAACCGTATTCACATCAAATTGGGCGCTCATAATTGCCCTCCTTGAATGTGTTGTTGAATAGGCTCGTACACTTGCAAAGCAATGTCAGCAAAGCGTTCATCCAAAGGATTAGCAGGGAAACAGCATTGATAATAGGCATCATCCTGCTCTGCCATCACAAATTCACCGGCTGGGGCCCAGCTTCGTTCAGCAGCTTGCTGGGCTTTTTCTGGTTTATCACTCAAGGCTTGTTTGGCATAAGCCAGACTGGTTTTATCAAACAAAGGCAACGGTTGCTGACAGCCTTGCCAATATAAGTTCAGGTAATGTTCTAATAAAAACTGAGCGTCGAGGACTGGGGTGAAGGTGATCTCTTCATCTTCAAACACCAGTTGTGTTTCCAGTGTCACGCCTTCGGGTTTAACAATATTGAGAATCAAATGCTCTAACCAGCCGTTGATCAGATCACGTCCTTTTTTACGTGATAAACGGTATCGCAATAATCCTGAGGCACTCAGCTTATCGAGCTGACCACTCAGCGTGAATTTGCCAATATCTAATTCAAATGGCACAGCAGGAAGACGCTGCTCAGTTAAATATGGCGTTAAGGTATCAAGAAACGCCTCGACTTTCTGATTCTCCTGTTGCAGCCATTCATCACCAAACTCACCTTGCGGTAACATGCCCGTCGCCTGCACCAGCTCAGACATATTCAGATCAGGCGTGTCACTCAGTTTGTTTTCTAATAACCACTGCCTTAGCTGCCACGCTTCCAGCCCATTTAATTCAAACGGTTCTCGGCTGCTGAGTTCATCTTCATCCAGTTCCAATCTGACACCCAGTCGTTCACGGCAAAGGAATCTAGCCGGATGCATAAAAAACTGATTAAGTTGTATCAGACTGATATCACGCCATGAGTCATCCGCTTCTGGCAACGGCTCTGCAAACCAGTCTTGAGGTGCTGTTATTACCTGAGAAACCGGACATTGCAAGGCATTAAAACTAAACAGTTTCTTATGTTGCTGATCAAAATAACGGCGGCTAAATGCCTGTAAGGGATGATGAGTCACTAGCTGATTTATTACCGACTGGCCTTGCTCATCGATAAATCGCTCATCCAGATAATCCAATAAATCACTAATTAACACAGACGGTGGAATCTCGGCATTATCCGTAATGCTGGCACCGATATAACTGATATAAAGTGTTTGCTGAGCGGATAATAAAGCTTCAAGGAACAGATATCGGTCATCATCACGCCGGGAACGATCACCTTCACGATGATGGTGTGCCAGTAAATCAAAACCTAAACTGGGTTGGCGGCGTGGGAAAACATCATCGTTCATTCCAATCAGGCAGACCACATCAAAGGGAATGCTACGCATCGGCACCATGCCGCAGAAGGTAACGCCATGGCCCATAAAACGATGGCTGTTATCCAACGGTTCCAGATGTGATTGCTGCCAGCTTAAGATCACGTCGATGCCAAGTGGCTCATCAAATTCGGCCAGTTCAGTACTTTCAATCATGCGATCGAGTTGGGTACGAATAGAGATCAGCTCGCGTTCTGCCAATGGATCATCCAGATGCTCGGCATCAAAAAAGCTATCCAGACACAGATTAAGCTGCTGTTGCCAATCCTGTGGTGTGCGAGGCTGAGCTAACCATTGTCGCCAGTTATCCAGTGTCGCAATAAACTGCGAAACTGATGCCACAATTCTGGCTTTATCCCCACTAATGCCATCCATCGCCAGTTGGCCATCAAACAAACGCCATGGCTCGCCCTGCTCTGTCAGAGGCATCGCATAGCCCAGTAACAAACGGTCTAATCCGGCACGCCAGGTATTGGCGTCATTAGCGGGTAAATCCAATGCCATTTTATCTTTGGCATCATGGCCCCAACGAATTCGGGTTTGCTGACACCATTCACGCAGCCATAACAAGGCATTTTCATCGAGCTGGAAACGTTGCTGGATGGCTGGGCATTCCAGTAATGCCAGCACACTTTCCACATCAAACCGTGACTGTGGCAAAGCCAGAATACTAAACCAGGCGTTGAGTAAAATACTCTCCTGCTGGCCGCTGCTATCAGCAATACTAAAAGGAATAGCATGGGCGGGATCAGCTGCTCCGAATACAGCTTCAATCCACGGTGCATACACATCAATATCCGGCGTCATCACCACAATATCGGTGGGTGATAAATCAGGGTGCTGTTCAAATAAAGCCAGTAATTGATCCTGCAAAATTTCCATTTCCCGCATCGGGCTATGACAGACCTGAATCAGAATAGAGTTATCGTCAGCACTCGCCACTTGCTGCTCACCGACCTCCAGCTCAAACATATCGCTTTTCAACATGCCAAGCATGGTGTCTGGTATGGGCTCAACAAAACAGGTCTCAGCTTCATGAGGCAAGTCCTGACATTGGCGAAAAAACTCCTGACCTTGTTTGCCTAAGCTTGCCAATAAAGGGTGACCCACATCCGCATTCAATTCTGGTTCGGGATCGTCCAGCATCAATTCCAACTGCTGACGTTGTTGCTGTTTAGCATCAATCAAATCACCCCAATAATGCTGACTGGGTGATAAATAAAACAGTGTGATATCTACAAACTTCGCCATCAGAGCAAAGGTCTGTAAATAAACGGGTGGCAGCGAAGAAATACCAAAAATACTGAGTCGCTCTGGCAGACCTGCTGGCTTTTCTGTAGCTGTTTGTAAAAGCTGATTGAGCTGGTTTAACAATCTGGCCCGATGCATGGGTTCAGCATCGTCAGCTGTTATTTTCTGCCACAGATGCCCTTGCCAGTTTGCGCTTTCTCCCTGCTCCCACTCGGCTATCCAGTCCGGTCGATACATCAGATATTGGTCATAGGTATCGGCCAGCCGTTCAGCTAACTGAAAACGTTTTAACTCATCTGTTTGCTCACCCAAATACGCGGCAATAGCCTCAAACTCGGGCTCATTGGCTAACTCAGGCAGCATAGCAAATAAACGCCAGCTAATCGGCGCTTTGGCATAGGGAGAATGTAAAGGAATATCGGGCCAGATTTGTCGAAACAAGCGCCAGATATAGGCTGAAGGAAAAGGAAACTCCGTATTGGCAGCAATGCCCTGCTCATTGGCAATAAATAACGACAGCCAGCGAGCCAGCTCGTTACTTTGCACAATAATATTTTCCTGCTCAAACGGGCTGAGCGGTTCAGACTGAAGCTGTTCAGCAAGCCAGGCAGCAAGTTGTCTGCTGTCATTACTGTAAACAATCTTCAGCATGTGGATTCCTTCACGTCAAAAGCCACATATTACGGGATGTAGCAGTTGAAACAAACTGCTTTTCTTATTCTCGGCATCATCGTCTTATTTTCAAAAAATGTCGTGTGAAAACCAGAGTAGATATCAGCAAACACTTCGTGATGATTTTGGTTACCACATTTCCATCTCTCCAGTTTGTGTTCTGCCTCACATTATTTTGAATATTCATAACATTGTCATAATCCATCACTAGCCTAGTCGTCGATATCTATTAGCTGATTTGGAGGAAACGTGAAAAACACATATAAATTACTACTCGCTTCGATGCTAGCAGCGATGTACAACGCACCTGTTATGGCAGCAGATTGTATTTCTGGTGGCACAACTGCCTCACCGACTCTTCTTTGTAATTCGACAGACAGCAATAACATTGATGACAGCCGTGATAATTTATCGGTGACTGTTGAAAATGGTGCAGAAATCGTCGATGAAAAAGATCGTCCTGTGCAACTGAAAGGTTCAAACCAATCTCTCAACAACGCTGGTCTTATCGAAAGTGGCGATGATGATGCTATTCGCGGTAAAGGCGCCAATCTGACCGTTGATAACTCTGGCACAATTATTGGTGGTAGCCGTGGCATTCGTCTGCAGGATGATGCCAATAACTTCACGTTAATTAACCGTGAAACAGGAAAAATCTTTGCTGAAAAACAAGCAGTAAGATTAGATAATGACGCTGAACTGGAAAATGCACATATCACCAATTACGGTCTTATTGAAAGTGAAAAAGGCCGTGCTATTCAGAGTCGTGGTCCAGACACAACAGTCATTAACCACGGTACCTTACGTGGAAATGAAGAAGTGATTGAAGCACGTGAAGACTTCACACTGGAAAATCACGGCACTATCGCTCTGAATGGCTTGTCATGGGATGCAGGCACAAAAACCTGGACAAACTCAGGCGCGAGTGATGATGAAGATGGTGTTCAATTTGCCAGCGGCACCGCAGATAACTATGGCGTTATCTTGGGAACAGATGACGGCATCGATATTGATGAAGGTAAAGTGCATAACCATGCTACAGGCGTCATCGTTTCTACCGGCACCGAGAGTGATCCACTTAATGGTGGTAATGGCATAGATATCGATCCAGTATTTGAACCAACCAAAGGTGATGACCGCGTCGCTGGTCCACTGACTATCGTCAATGAAGGTTATATCGAAGGCGTTCATGCTATTGGTTCAGATGAAGCCAGTACTTCAGAAGTCACCGTCACCAACAGTGGTACGTTAGTTGGTCGTTCTGGCACAGCTATCCATTTTGCGCCCAATCAAGGCAACAGTAGTCTGACGCTGACAGGTAATAGTGACATTATCGGTGATGTGATGTTTGGTAGCGGTGACGACATGGTGATCGTCGATGGACTCACTACTACTGGTCAACTAAGCTCAGGCATCTTTGATGGTGGTGAAGGCATCAACAGCATTTTCTTCAATGATTTCGAATTGTCAGATATTTTGTCATTTGAAATTTCTGATGCGCTTGTCTACCTGTCATTAGGCGTGGATAGTGGCGAATTACTATCAGGCAAGTTCAAAAACTTCTCATCATGGGGTTTTGGTAGTGATGGCATGTTCTCTACTGAGTACCTTGCTAGCCAGTTCTCTAACCCAAGTGCCGTGCCTTTACCTGCGGCATTGCCACTATTTGCTTTTGGCCTGATTGGCATGTGGGCTGGTCGTTCACGTCTTACGGGTTCTAAAGCAGCTTAGTTTATCTAGACTGTAGAAGCCTTAATCTTTAAAGTTCAGGGTCAGTGCATGCACTGACCCTGAATTATTTTAGGGGTCATAAAAATGCTTATTAAGGCAGCGACCACCTAAATTAGGTATGTTAGTGTCTCACTCACTATCTCAGTGTCAGGAAGAGGCCAGTTTTGAATTATCGTCATATTCTATTGTTCACTTTTTTGTTGCTACTTCAGGCATGTTCATCCATACCGACCACACAAAGCCGAATCGATACCGCACAGCAACTTGCTCATAAACAGCAGTGGCAAGGCCAGGTTATCAAAACATCAGCATTTAACTTACAAAGCTTTGTTCCTAAAAACAGCAAACCATCAAAACGTTTAACGATTTATATCGAAGGCGATGGTTTAGCCTGGTTAAGTCGCCGAAAAATATCCTCCGATCCCACCCCCATCGATCCACTTGTACTTAAGCTTGCTTTACAAGATAAAAATGCCGTCTATCTGGCTCGCCCCTGTCAGTATGTCTGGTCTGAGCGTTGTGGCAGCGACTTATGGACCTCGGCCCGATTTTCATCTGACGTATTAACGGCCATGAACCAAGCTGTCACTGATCTGAAAAATCAATTTAACGCTTCTTCAATACGGCTGATTGGTTATTCAGGTGGTGGTGCCATTGCTACTTTATTAGCTGCTGAACGAGCTGATGTTGATCAACTAATTACTGTGGCAGGTAATATTGATACCACTGCCTGGACAAATCTGCATCACATATCCCCCTTAACAAGCTCATTAAATCCTGCTGAGCAGTGGCAAGCCTTGCAAGAAAAACCACAAATTCACTTTGTCGGCAGTGAGGATAAAATCATGCCTGAGGCGGTTGCCAAGTCATATCAACAGCATTTTCCAAACTCCAAGCAACCCGGAGTCAGAGTGATTACCGGTATGACTCATCACTGCTGCTGGGCTGAGCACTGGCCTGAGTTATTGATGGAAATTTCCGCGCCTTAAGACGTAATCGAACTGCCATAAAAAAAGCCCCAACTGCTTCCAGTTGGGGCTTTTTATTTCAATAGAGCTTTAGCCTAGAAAGACCAACGCATTTTCACTGATGCTGTTTGGTTTAAAAAGTCTTCACGACCTTCTACATAATATTGGGCCGTGATATCGGTGTAGTCATTGACGTTAACTGATACACCCATAATAGTCTGGTTATAAAATCGTTATCTGTTTAGTTAGCTGATAGCCGACTTTTCGTATAGTTTTAATAGGGAATTGAAAGTCGTTTGAGGTGAAGCGTTGGCGTATACGTGAGATATGTAAATCCACACTCCGACTATCTGTTGGATAACTAGACTTACCTAACGCATAGTGAAGTACTTCACGCGTGGTCGCCTTACCCTGCATGGAGTGTTCAACGAGTAATGTCAGAATCTTCAGTTCACTGTTGTTTAGCGTGTGCTGCTCACCATCTGGGGTTATCAATAACCAATTCACGATATCAAGCTGCCATGAATGCTTTTGCTCCGGCTTATCTGCCATTAATGCTCGAAAACGATTATTGATCACTGCCAATAATTCACGAATATCGATGGGTTTTGCCAAATAATAATCTGCACCAGAACTCAGGCCAAGTACGCGATGCTCAACCGCCCCTAACGCAGAGATCATTACCACATCAATACGCCGGTTGAGCTTTAAACGACTGACGATATTGAGTCCACTGTCGTCAGGTAGTTTGACATCAAGTAACACTATATCGGCATTAAAATGGCTCAGGACTGTGTCCATTTCTTGCGCTGAGGCAGCTTCTTCCACCTGCAGCCCTTCATTCATCAGGAGCACTTTTATTGCAACACGAAAATCAGCATCGTCATCAACAAGTAAAATCCGAGGTTTAGGCATTGAGCACCTCGGGTTTGGGCAACTTCACGGTAAACACAGTAAGCTCATCACAGTTCAGCATAATATGGCCATTATGTCGGTCACAAATTCGTTTAACAAAATACAATCCTAAGCCAGAGCCGCCATCCGCCTTGTTATGATCGACTCGGTAATATTTATCGAATAAATATTGATGATGCTGTTCTGCGATACCGGGCCCATCATCACTGACATGAATAATATAAGCATCAGCCTCAGCAAGAAGGGTTACGGTGACGGAGTCTTTTTGGCGAGCATGTTTGCAGGCATTTGATATAAGGTTAGAAAATAAAACCGGTAAAAAGATAGCTTCGCCCATGACTTTTGCATCGGTCGTTAATGATGACTGAAAGTGGACGCCAAACTCGTGGCTAACGTCTTTTAAGGTTTGAGTTAAAGAGAGAAGTTCCAGATCCGATTGGTTATGCTCAATAGCGTGGGCTATCCATTCGTCATTTAGACATCGATCAACTAAAGTGGTCAGCCGCCCGGAAACCTCTTTGATGCGTAGTAAGCTGTCTTCCACTGAAGGTGCTTTTTCCTTTTGTAATATTAATACGACATCAGCGTTAGCATTTATAGCAGCAATGGGGGCTTTGAATTCGTGCGATAACATTGAGATAAAATGTTGTTGTTCCTGAAGTGATTTATGAGCGATATCCCGTGCTTTACTGAGCTTGCTCATTTGTTGCCGTAACTGATGCTGTAATTTTTCCGAGGTCAATACGATAAAGCCGACAGTAGTTATTATAGTGCTAATGATAGCCGTCAGAAAAATCATATAGCCCTGGTTAAAGTCTAAGAAATTGATATTACGGACGGGGTCATACATAGCCGAAATTAGCCGCCCCAGGCTAATTATTCCTATCAGAAAAAAACTCAATGCAACCCCGAAACGGCCAGGTAAGTTTTTTGCTTTTCCCCATAAGCTATAACTCGTCATGAAGGCCAAGATAGCGACACAAGAAGCTGAAATAATAATGCGTTCAGGGAGATATTGGTCGTCTAAGTAGAACACCAATAATGCAGAGACTATCGCCACAACACCAGAAGGAACAAGCCATGCTGGTTTCAAATCAGCCAATAATCGTGATGCTTGATAATAAAAAAGCATGGAGAGGAAGTAAGCTATATTCGACACCATAATAGATAAGGTGTGATCGATAATGTCCCTCATCACTAAAAAGATTGAAGCAATAGCTTGAAAGCCTGCACCCATGGCAGCATATTTCAAACCTTCAACCTCTTTGAGTAGACGATAAAACAGAAATAAGATTATTGCTGAGACGATGGCGGTAATGGCCAGGATAAGAATTGTCGTTCGAAGATCTGGTAACAAAAGTAACTCACTCTTACAAATGACATTAATGGATTATGTCTAGTGGTTGCATCAATTAGGCTACTGCATAATTAAAATAAAAACAGATTATGACAAACCATTGCCATAAAGTGAAAAAAAACGATCTAATGATAACTTCTCTTCTCAGCATAATGTCCGTTTCAGCATATCAACTCAGAGAAATATTTTATGAGTCTAATCTAAAGATTGATGCCACTTTCACGTCAATTATGTGTCAATAGAAGCAGTGCAAAATAATCGAGGGACGAATATGACGAAGATATACCAGAAAAAAGACGAGACTATTTCTGAGCTTGATGAACTGCAATATCATGTCACTCAGCAATGTGGCACCGAGCCCCCTTTTAATAACGCCTATTGGGATAATAAAGAACCGGGCATCTATGTTGATGTCGTCTCCGGTGAGCCTTTATTCACCTCATTAGATAAATACGATTCAATGTCCGGCTGGCCTAGTTTTACCCGCCCATTAGATGCCAGTAATATCACTGAACATAGTGACAGCACCTTAGGCATGGTGAGAACTGAAGTACGTTCAAAATATGGTGATTCACACTTAGGGCATGTATTCCCTGACGGCCCCGAAGAACATGGTGGTATGCGCTACTGTATTAACTCGGCTAGTTTACGCTTTATTCCCAAGGACCAGTTAGCTAGTGAAGGTTATGGTGACTTTCTGCCTTTATTTGATAATGATGAATCGACGGAAACTGACACCATCGAAACCGCCATCTTAGCCGGTGGCTGCTTCTGGGGAATGGAAGAACTGTTCCGTCATCAACCTGGGGTGATTAATACCCGCGTTGGCTACACTGGCGGCCATGTTCCCGATGTGACTTATAAAGACGTGAAACAAGGTGATACCGGACATGCGGAAGCAATTGAAGTCGTATTTGATTCTTCACAAACCAGCTACCGTGACATTCTTGAGTTTTTCTTTATGGTGCATGATTCGACCACTAAGAACCGCCAGGGAAATGATATTGGTGACAGTTACCGCTCGGCCATTTTTGTTGAAAATAGTGAGCAAGCCAAAGTAGCCGATGAGTTAATAAAAGAACTGAATGCCAGTGGCATTCTACCCGGCCCTATCACCACCGAAGTCACCAAAGCCGGCCCCTTTTACGAAGCTGAACCAGAACATCAAGACTATTTACAGCATTACCCTAATGGCTATACCTGTCATTGGATCCGTAAGGATTGGAAGTTGAAAAAGTAGCTTTAGCGATAAAATGAATCTCGGGCATTCAATCTGAATGCCCTTTTTTTATCCTTCTTATCACGCTTTCACTGTTTATCATTTATGAAGTTTATTTTTTCATCGCTATTAAATAACCAAAATACCAGGAACGTATTTTGATAATGCTGAACAGCAGTACTGGCCCTCAAATAGAACCGAATTCTTGAAATTGTCACAAAAATAATTAATTAAAGCTATAGGGAAAGAGGCTGTTACGATATTGAATGACAAGCTGATTCACCATACGTATCAAATCAGTATGGCTCCAGACTATTTTGAGTACATTCTAAAAGGATGTCATAGCCAGTATGCATAAATTGCGGCAGGCTATTTTATATTTTAAAGTCACTACTCGCACTGAGTATAATCAACTCCTCTCACAGCGTAAAAAGACATCATATGACCCAACTACCTCTATTTGTACGCCTCATCAGTCTCTGTTTGTTATTGTGGTCACAAGCCAGCCTGGCCTATATGGAAGTCACCTTATTAGGTACGGGAACGCCCCGCCCTGACGCTGAACGGTTTGGCCCAGCCACCTTAATTGAAGTCAAAGGACGTTATTTCTTATTTGATGCAGGCCGTGGCACAACAATACGATTGCAACAAGCCGGTATAGCCCTTAATAAAATTGACCATGTTTTTTTCACACACTTACATTCGGATCATATTTCAGGATTCAGTGATGTATGGTTAACCAGCTGGATCTGGCAACGACCAAAACCAATATCTTTAATTGGCCCAACAGGAACCAATGATTTTGCTCAACATCTACAAAAAGCGTATCAAGCCGATTATAGCTATCGACATAAAAATACCCATTTAGATACAGCAAGCTTTTATCTGCAAAGTCAGGATATCAGCCACGATCAAATCGTCTATGACGAAGATGGTATTACCATTACAGCATTTTTAGTTGATCACTACCCTGTTGTTCCTGCATTTGGCTATCGAATCGACTACGACGAAGAAAGCATCGTTATTTCAGGGGATACAACTTATGCAGATAATGTCGTCAAATATGCAAAGGGTGCTGATTTACTCATTCATGAGATAGCTGCAGCAGACGAAGGCTTATTAACAAGAAACCCACGGTTACAAAAAGTGTTGGAATACCACACTACACCACAACAAATGAGTCGACTCTTACAGGAAAGTAAACCAAGAGCAACCGTCTTGACGCATGTCTTATTGTTTGGCGTTGAAGATGAGACAGTCATTGACCAGATAAAAGCTGATTACCAAGGTGAGCTGCGCATGGGGCATGACTTGATGAAAATCGGGGTGGGTAAACAAATTAATTTTCGTTAACACTTTTGTATCTTAAAAAACCATTACAACTAAGTTGAACTTATCAGTACAAATGGGGATTTGAAAAGCTTCCCTTCCCCCGTCTATTGCCGCTAAAAATTAGCTTTGGTTGATGGGTTAAGTGGTCGAGTGTCTGACCGAAGGGAATTGTCGACCACGCCATCAAACAAGGTTAATTTTTGGATCAAAGGCAATATCGGGTGCCCTTTTGTTTGGTTCGTTTATTTTGGGCATGCACAAATTCGTCTGCAACGAATTTGGACGCCAGAGGCGCCCGTAGGGTGAGTGACAGGGATGTCATGAATCCAATTAAATGAACGCCTCGCAACAACATTTGATGTTAAAACAAGAAACTATCTGTTGGGTTTCGTACCTCAACCCAGCCTACTAAAAGTTCAAGCGGTCTGTCGCTTGATATGCAACTCAGACAAAACAAAGCACTTAATAAACAATATCGTTGAGTCTCTTTTTTCCAAATAAGTTTAAAAGTCTGGCATTCTACATATCATGTAAAAATATAAATATTGAACAGAAAAAAAGTTGTATGAAATCTAGACAAAATATCAAACCTTCTGGCCTAGTTAGTTTTGCTCACCCCATTGATTTTAATTAGAGGCAAAGCTTACATGTCAGACAAGATAAAAAATAACCACACTGAGTCAGATGCCAGCCGCGTGTTGCTGCCAAACGACACCCCTACCAGAACTATATTTAAGTCGAGTTCTCACTGGGCGGTAGTGGGTATATTTTTACTGCTCATTCTGGCCACTATTGCTCACGCTCGCGATTTTCTCGTGCCGGTAGCGCTTGGCGTGTTATTAGCACTGGTGTTTAGTCCTGTGCGGCGTTTCCTTGAGCGGCGCAAGCTACCATCTGCCATCTCCTCGATGATTATTGTAAGTGGACTGATCATGCTAATAGGTTTAGGTTTGAGTACGCTCGCTGATCCCGTACAGAGTTGGATTAAAGAAGCGCCCACCATTGGCTTTAAATTAGAGCAGAAATTGCGCGGTGCCAACAAATCGGCAAAAGCAGTCATAGATGCCGGTAAACAGATCGAGCAGATCACCTCCGTAGAAAATGAAGGAGAGAAAGTCCAGAAGGTCTCAACTCGCGAACCAGGAGTACTTGTAAAACTCGCCACCTCGGTGCCTGAACTTCTGGCGCAAGTGTTGTTCACCCTAGTGTTGCTGTTCTTTCTGTTGGCCTCCGGTGATATGTTTTACGAAAAACTTGTTCATATCATGCCGACCTTCAAAGACAAGCGTAACGCGATCAGAATCAGCTATGACATCGAACGCAAGTTGTCGAATTATTTGTTCACTATTACCCTTATTAACGCTGCACTTGGTGTAGCGATTGGTGTATCAATGTGGCTGCTGGGCATGCCAAATCCGACCTTATTTGGTGTGTTAGCTTTCGCCTTTAATTTTGTGCCATATCTTGGCGCTATTGTCGGAGTTGCGATCACAGCCTTAGTGGGTTTGCTTACCTTTGACCATACCGGTGTTGCGCTGTTGCCGGCCCTGGCTTATTTAATCCTAACTGTTGTTGAAGGACAACTTGCCACACCCTATTTCGTAGGGCGACGGTTAGAGATGAATCCCGTAGTGATTTTTCTCTCGGTCGCATTATGGGCCTGGCTGTGGTCGATTGTGGGTATGCTGGTAGCCGTATCGTTATTGGTCGCTGTTCGCACCTTTTGTGAACATATCCCCAGCTTGCAGGCATTCGGTAATTTTCTTTCGGCACGCGGTAGTGAAAATTTTCATCCAGAAAATTCCGAGACAGAAACCTGATGTGTTACTAGAGGATAAATAGAGATAGTGTCAGGAAAGAGAAACTTGAAATAAAGAAACAAAATCAAACTCTCTGAGCCTATTGATTTTTGAGATAATTCACAATATCGGGCATAGAACTGGATGCCCTTTTTTATGCCCCACAATAATGCCTCTCCCTTCCCTTTCTTTGGCTTCACAAACAAACGCTAGTGAATTTGTACTTAAGCTATTGCCAGAAAACACAAAATAAGTCAGAGTTAAATTTAATTCAGAAAAAATGGCAGGTTTCATGAAGACTAAAAAGTTGGCTCTATTTTTCCAGCCAAGCTCACCATTCTGGCTCTATTTTCCAAAAAAATTAATCGCGTTTTTATTAATAAACAGATACTGGAGAAATCTAAACACGAATTATAGAGCGACTTCTTTAATATTTATTATGAAGCCATCAGCTTCATAAAAGACACTGTTAGCACTACAGGGAGCAAATGAAGACGCACGGATTCATATACTTATTTATCGGCCTTGTTTCTTGCTTGGGGTTATTGCTGGCCTTTGTTTGGGGAATTGAGGTTGGGTTCTCCGTGTCGCAAGATGAGTATGAGAGAAACATAATTCCCGTATTGTCAGTACTGGGCACTTGGGTGGGTGCTTTTGCTACATGTTCGGCGGTTTTGCTTTCTCTTTGGCTTGCCTTTCGACAAATTAACCAAGATAAAGAAATATTAGATTGCCGCCTAGATATGAATTTAATTCCGGGGTATCAAAATGAGCCATGTATCGGTCTTACTGTTGTATCCAAAGGCAATAAGCCCGCAAACATCTTGTCTTTATCATGGTTTGGTGAGGGTGCTAAAACCGCAATCTGGGTTGCACGTTTCAACCAGCACAGTGAAACGCTGCCAAAAGTATTATCTTACGGCCAGCAAATAAACCTCATGCATGTGCCGCATTTTGAACGAGATCTAGCTAAGTATGTTCGTGAGCACATGGATGGTAAATTTGAAAATTTGTATCTTTCGCTAAATACAACAACAGGAAGCACAAAAGTAAAGGTAAAAGAGAGCATGCTTTCCTTAATCAAGAGCAGCGAAAGTGCTAACAAGTAAAGGCAGCGGACACAAAAAGCCTAGCGGCTTTTCGGTCCGCTGCTTTAGGCGTTAGCAGTCAATAATATCAAGCGGAGAGTGAACATGCAGAACGAAGAGAAACTAAAGTATCTAAAGATAGCTCTTTATTTATTTGGCGTCATTTTCATAGTCGGCGTACCTGCAATGATGATGTTTATCTGGCCATCTGGCTGGGGTTGGACACCGGCACAGCCAGAATATGAGCAGATGATTATGGGTATCTACATGACGCTAGGGATATTTTTGATTCGCGCAGCAAAAGATCCTATGGCAAACGCCAGTCTTATCTGGTTTACCGTTTGGTCGAGCATTGTTCATGCTGGGATCATGCTTTTACAAGCCATCGTTGATGAAACTGAACACGCGAATATGCTGGGAGATATTCCAGCGTTGTTCTTAGTGGCTTTTGTCCTCTGGTATTTAATGCCCAAAGTTGAGTAGAACCAATGGGGTCAGAGCCTGTACGATCCCCACAAAAATTATAGCGTTTCAAACAAGTAAGCACTTGATAAATGAAGTGCCCTGACAGACTTCATAAATTCTCTTATCTTCAATTTCGCATATTTATCAGCAATGACTCTAAAACCAATAAAAGGTAATGATAAAACCGAATCCGTTTTCAAACTATTAGCTTGATATTGACGATGATGCTGTGTTTGCCGGGCAGCTAATCCAATCACCATCAGTATCCAGTGGGCAATCGTTGTCAGCAGGATTAACACAGATAATCTCTCTTTATGTGTCGTTTTATTGTATTCAAATCCCTGTCCAAATCGGTGGCTTTTCATATCTCTAAAACCTTCTTCTATTTGCATGC
>NZ_FOSH01000021.1 GCF_900114205.1 Methylophaga sulfidovorans | reverse complement strand
AATAACTCAATTAATCGCTGTTGCTTGTACCAGCTCAATCGGCTTTTTCTCATGCTCAGATAATACCTTTTTAAGTATTATCTGGATCAGCCCCATAATTAATAATCTTCGATTGAGATAAAACACTATTGGGGATAATGATAAAGTTGTTTGGCAACATTCTAATCCAGGTCGTACGCCAGCCAATTTTGTCTACAAATCCCTGTTCACCTGATTCAAGCTCTATAAAATCACCAACACGAATAGGTTTATCCATCACTAACTGCACACCTGAAAAGAAATTGGTTAATGTAGGCTGCAGAGCTAAAGCTACGGCGAGTGAAGTAATACCCAGAGACGCGATGATAGGCGTAATCGCTATTCCCATGGTGCCAAGAATGCTCAAAAGCCCCAGACCTAGGATTAATGCACGAGTAATTCCCTGCATAATCGAACTGCTGCTTTTCAGGGTAGACGACTTCTCGGCATATTGTCCGACTGTACCGGTCAGAAAACCATCAATGAACAAAACCAGTGCAGCGACGATCAATAGTCGGGCAGTGGAATTGAACATACTAAAGTCAGCTTCTACATCAAAATAGGCGACCGTTTGTTCAGATAATTTTATGGTTAATGCCAGCAGACAGAGTGTCAGTGGAAAGCTGATAACCTTAACCAGTAACTTATCGTAATAAAAGCTCGTTCTTGCTGTTATTTTTCCAACTCTGAGCAGGATGAACTTTTTCACAATCAACATGAGAATAAATAGACTCACGACGACAGCAACAGCCACCGACCATTCAGGCAATGATGAGAAGAACTGATCAACTTTATTCATGATGATTCCTCAATAAACCTGAATATTCCATGCAGATGTTATGCCTGAGTCAACGCATGTTTCTGACAGGTATAAAAAAACCGGCAGTGCCGGTTTTTTAGCGATAATGCCAATACAAGATTACATTGATTCAGCTTCTTTTACCGCTTTTTTCACGATACGGCCTACCCCGCCAGAAACATCTTGTGCTTTGATGGCATCTAAATTGACCGGATTCCCAACGATTACCGCACCGCCCATACCGGCGCCAATGTGTGGTGTGCATTTATAAATGTAAATACCTTCTTTATCAAAAGTATGAGTGACATCCTGACTCATCTCAGATTTAAATGCTTCAGCCCCTTCAGGAATCAAACCTTCGATCATTTCTACGTTATGGGTACTCATATTGGTCCAGCTGACACTATCGCCAGGAGCAATCTTAACGAAGAGAGGACTAAATTTTAAACCTTGTGTCGTAACAGTATGTTCTGCAGCAAACACATTCATTGTCATCAACACACTTGAAGCAACAGTTGCTATTAAAGCGGTTTTCAACATTTTCATAACATCTCCTTTTTGTTTATGTGTCTATTTCAACAAGTTGAATGTGAAAATCATGCGAATTTATATTTCTAAAGAGAGTAAGAAGACATCGGTAAGTGCTGTTTATAATTGAACACTTTCTACGCGATTTCTTCCCAACTGTTTGGCTTTATATAGTGCTTTATCAGCTTCTGTCAGTAACTGTTCAGAGTTAAGGCTGTGAAGGGAAAGGTTCGCGATCCCGATGGATATAGTGATATGACCGAGATCGTCGCCATTAAACTCAATGCTTTTCTTTGCAATGGTGTTTCTTAAGGCTTCGGCTTTGTCTACTGCATTAGCTAGAGTCGCATTAGGCATAATTACAACAAACTCCTCACCGCCATAACGGCAAGGAATATCCGTCTCCCTGAAAAACTCATGCATCAAATGAGCGAGCGTTTTGAGAACATAATCACCAGCTTCATGCCCATATTCATCATTAAAACGTTTAAAATGATCAATATCACAAATTAATAACGACAAGCTATCTTGCTGACGGTTGGATAGTTGTGTTTCACGATAAAGCGCTTCATCGAAATAACGACGATTACGTAATCCAGTTAATGCATCTTCAAAAGAAAACCGTTGTAACTCCTCTCGTAATTTTATACTGCTTAAGGTAACACCTAGCCTTAGCTTTACCCGGCTAATCAGATCATCCAGATTCTCACGAGGAATTAAGAATTTTGAACTCGCATTTGTCAGCATAATGTAAACGAATACACTATATGAGCCATCGACTTCCTGCAGTTCGATTTGTGCAAGTACTAAGTTAAACGGCTCATTTTCATTCGACGCTATTACTTTTACTTCGACCGGCAAAAAGACTTCCGGTAGTTTACTTACCAGCATTTTTCTTGCCTCATTGAGATCATGACACGCTTGTAACTGACTGTTTAATTCTTCCAGCTTAGCGCCAAGCATATTAAGCCTGTGTAGCTGCTCAGCTCTTTCCTGTTCAGCTTCAGCGTAGGCATGAAGTGATGCAGTACGTTCAGAAACCTTAATCTCCAGATGATCATTAAGCTCTTTTAATGCCTTTTGTACGTGGGAATAATGGCGGAGAGAAATCAGCATCAGTACCAAAGAAAATATCAATGCAGCTATTGAAATATCCAGATTTATCCAGGGCAGAACACTATTAGCGATCCCCATATCCAGTAGTAGAAAAATGCCATAAACAGTGAATGACCACATCACAAAGTACTGATCTGAACCAAGCAAAGGTCGCATACTTAGACCCAAGCCGATGATAAGAATAATTGAAATCGCGAATAACGCATCAAACACAGGGAAGGTCGGAGCCAGTTCAATCACACCAAGCATGGCTAAACTGATAACGATGATCAAATAGCTGCTATGGAAATAAGCAATTTTTTTCAGCCAGTTCTTTTGCCAGGCGGTTGACCATGAAGATAATAACAAACAGATAATAACTGGCAGTGCATAATAAGATATCGCCAACAAATAGACGCGAAATAAAGGGTAGTTAAAAACAAATTGCACAGCCTGATTTTCGGAGAGCAACATCACTGCCGAAGTCAGGGAAAACGCGGATAAATAAAGGAAATGGTGGTCATTTTTCTGCATCATCGAAAAAGCGAAGGTGATGATAGTGACAAACAATGAAAATAAAGCTACCAAGACTTCAAAATAGGCATTTTTCAAGATATAAAATAGTAAGCTTGATTGCTCAAGTAGCTTAACTTCACCCCACAACCCTATATCACGATAGTTAGAAAACACCCTGAAATATATGGTTTTACCCGCATAGTCTGCTGGCAAACTTATCGAATGCCATGGCCAGCCATAAAAGCTTTTTTTATCTTTTTGATCAAAATTACCAAATTGATAGATTTTCTTACTATCAATATAAACTTCCGCCATTAAGTCAATACTGGTTATATACAACACCGGATTAAGGTACTGATGCCCAGAATCTGGCAATTCACCTTTAAACCAAACCGTATTATGTTTATCCCGGTTTGGTGGTTTGACAGGGGAATTAATGTCTGTCCACTTTGCATTAGCATTTTGTGGGGGTGAAATCCATTGTGGCATGCCATCAATAAAGGGAGAATCCCCCCAACGATATTGCCAGCCTGAGACTTCTTCACTGCCACGCTCATGCACAGCAAAGGCAGGAAACATCAGGATCAGCAGAGATAACAGCAAGAAATATCGAGTCACAGTCACATTATGATAATGTGTAATTAAATCCTTTATCACTCCAATCTCTCACTGTCTAACTAAAGAAACAAATCCAAACAGCTAGACATCCTTTCCAGCCTGAAGCAGATAGGGTCAATCCACGACCAGATACTTACAGATAGTATTAATCATTTTACGGTAATAAACTAAGTAACTTAAATCAAATTTTTAACTCTGCTTTGTGCTTCACAGGTCTATGAATGTTGTTTGTAGTGCGAAAAGTTCTCACAAAAAAATAATAAAAACAATAAAAAAACAAAAATAATTAAAACAACTCATCACTCTATCCCTGCTGAACACTAGCTGTAAGCAATCTAAATTAAAGAAAAAATCAGGTATGCCAATAAGATAGATAAATAATTGACCTGGGGAGGCAAAAAAATGAGCTTTGCAATTAAATTAATGAACTCACTCAGCTACCCCAAAAAAATGACGCTTATTACCAGTATTTTGCTCATCCCTATTCTAGTGAGCTTTTTTCTACTGATTCATCAGCTCAATGAGATCGTCAACTAAAGTCATCATGAGCAAAAAGGGCTGGAGTATTTAAAAGTATTGACGCCTTTTTATCAGCAACTCCCCCAGCATCGGGGAATGACTAATGCCTATCTCAATGGTGCAGCAGAATTTAAAGAAAAAATTGTCAGTAAACGTCAGGAGATCCAGCAAAGTATCGAGAAAATTGATGCTATAGATCAACAATATGGGACAAAGTTTCAAACCACATCCTTATTAAATGAAATCAAGCAGGACTGGTTAGCTCTATCGAACGATAATACGGAAACAGATTCAAGCGCTATTTTTGCTGCACATACTCAGCTCATCACAAAGATGCGGCGCTTGATGAGTGTAGTTAATCATAATTCCGGGCTGATTCTGGATCCTGATCTTGAAACCACTTTTATCATTGAAACGATTGTAAGTTATATTCCCCTGCTTGCAGAGAACATAGGCCAAACGCGAGGATTAGCTTCGGGTATTGCAGCGAATAATGAAGTCACCATAGAACAACGAATAAAACTCACAGCAACACTAACCAAGGTTCAAAATGAGGCTGATAACACTCAGCAGGCGATAGTACATATTATTGAGCACAACCCCACACTAAAAGCATCAATAGGAAAACTTGAACAAAATCGAGAAAATATTCTTACACAGTTTATTGATATTATTCAGAAAGATATCCTGGATAGTAACTCCATCAATGCTAATGCCGATACTATTTTTAATCTGGGTAGTCAGGCTATTTCAGCAAACTATGCGATGTATGACTATCTGGCTGACGCATTAACCACACTACTGGATGAACGTTTATCGACTCTGCAATTTGAGAAGAACCTGGTCATTGCGATTATCGTGATTGCCCTTGCTCTAGCCCTTTATCTGTTCATTAGCTTTTATAAGGCAACTGTAAATATGATCCAGCATATTACTCAAGCCGCTCAGCGTATTGCGATGGGTGATCTCACCATACAAATTGATAGCCCCGCTAAAGATGAAACAGCCGATATATTTAAAGCACTCAATGAGATGACACATAATTTAAATAGCATCGTTAATCAATTAAGACTCAATGCAAATGAATTAGCCACTGCGTCCGAAGAATTATCAGCGAATACACTTCAGTCAAAATCCAACACACTGGAACAACAAAACCAGTCAGAACAAATCGCCACAGCAATGAATGAAATGTCCAGCACGATTAAAGAAATCGCTCAGAATGCTGAATTATTGGCAGAGGAAGTTCGTACAGCCAATAGCGAGTCACAATCAGGGCAAGCGGTTATTGCTGAAACCGTGAAATCCATTCATTCTTTGACGGAAGATGTCGGCAGAGCCGCCATGACGATTGCTGACCTCAGTCAAAGCAGTGAGCAAATTGGCTCCGTATTAACCGTGATTAAAGGTGTTGCCGAACAAACCAATTTACTGGCGTTGAATGCTGCGATTGAAGCAGCGAGAGCCGGTGATCATGGCCGAGGTTTTGCTGTTGTTGCCGATGAAGTTCGCTCCCTCGCCAACAGAACCCAGGAATCTGCTGAACAAATTCAAGTGATGGTCGATAATTTACAGCAAACAACCAAACAAGCCGTGCAGGTGATGGATAAGGAAAAAGCCAATGCTGCCGGCATGGTCCAATATACAGAGTCAGCGACTCAGTCCATTTTAAATATTGTTAATTCCATGACACAGATTTCAGACATGAGTACCCATGTGGCCAGTGCTGCTGAAGAACAAGGTTTAGTCTCAGAAGAAATTAATCGCAATATCACCCGGGTCTCTGATTTATCTGAAGACAACTTGCATGGCAGTGAACAAATTTCTATCGCCAGTCAAAATCTGGCTACCCTTGCGACTCAACTCAATACCATTGTGCAACGATTTAAAGTCTAACGTTTTGCAGTCATAAAAAAAGGGCCTGACGGCCCTTTTTATTAAACATTGGATACTTAGTTAACCCAACATCTGGCATTCTGGAACAGTCTGGCCCATGGACCATCTTTACCCCAGTCATCAGGATGCCAGGAGTGCTGAACTGTACGAGTGACACGCTCAGGGTGAGGCATCATAATCGTCACCCGACCATCACTAGTCGTCAATGCTGTCACACCAGCTACCGAACCATTTGGATTCATTGGATAGCTTTCCGTTGCCTGACCATAATGATCCACATAGCGCATGGCGACTATTGCTTGCTGTTCTGAACCTGTTTCGCTGTAATCAACTCGGCCTTCACCATGGGCAACAGCAATTGGCATCACAGAACCGGCCATACCTTTCAGCAATACAGACGGTGACTCAACAATTTCAACCAAAGAAAAACGGGCTTCAAACTGTTCAGATGAGTTGCGGGAGAAACGCGGCCAGTGGTCACTGCCTGGAATCAGTTCTTTTAACTGCGACAGCATCTGACAACCATTACAAACGCCCAGTGCAAAGGTATCCGGACGATGGAAAAAGTCGGTGAACTGCTGGCGTGCTCGATCATTATGCAAAATAGTACTAGCCCAACCGCGACCAGCGCCAAGCACGTCGCCATAAGAGAAACCACCACAGGCGACTAACCCCACAAAGTCACTCAGTTCAATACGTCCTTCCAGTACATCACTCATATGTACATCAACGGCGTTAAAACCGGCATGATCAAATGATGCTGCCATTTCCACCTGACCATTGACGCCCTGCTCCCTTAAAATCGCCACTTTGGGACGATGACCACTGACGATCAGTGAGCTGGCAATGTTTTCTGCCGGGTTAAATGATGGCTTGGCAAATAAGCCTGGATCATTTTCATCCAATAAAGCATCAAACTCTTGTTTAGCACAGTCAGGATTATCACGTAGTGCCTGCATTTGATAGCTGGTTTCTGACCAGAAGCGTTGCAATGTGACTCGCGACTCATCAATCACCAGTTCTTTTTCAACATGAATACGAATTTGCTGCTCATCTGTCACTTTACCAATAGCAAATGACATGGAGGTCAAATTGTAATCTTTAAGAATATTCATCACATGATTCAAATTAGCATGAGGCACTTGAATCACAGCGCCCAATTCTTCGTTGAATAAAACAGAAAGCGCATCACCTAAATCATTTAAATGAATATCCAAACCACAGTGGCCAGCAAAAGCCATCTCAGCAAGTGTCACAGCAAGACCACCATCACCTCTGTCATGATAGGCCAGTAATAATTCTTCATTCTTCAAACGCTGAATGGCATTAAAGAAGTTCTTTAAATGAACAGCATCATCAACATCAGGAGCTGTAGTACCAACCTGGCTAAATACCTGAGCTAGTGCTGAAGCACCTAAGCGATTTTTATTCTGTCCCAAGTCGATATAAATCAGATCGGTTTCACCCAGATCTGTTCGTAGTTGCGGTGTGCTGGTGCAGCTGGCATCAGTTACAGGTGCAAAGGCACTGATAATCAGCGATAAAGGTGATGTCACCGCTTTGGTTTCGCCTTTTTCATCCCATACCGTTTTCATCGACAAAGAGTCTTTGCCGACCGGAATCGCGATACCTAGCGCAGGACATAATTCCATACCAATCGCTTTAACCGTGTCATACAACAACGCATCTTCGCCAGGATGACCACAAGCTGCCATCCAGTTAGCAGACAGTTTAATGTCCCCTAATTTATCTATTTTTGCTGCAGCAATATTGGTAATGGCTTCACCGATAGCAATTCGGCCTGATGCCGCTGCATTAATCAGAGCGACAGGGGCACGCTCACCCATCGACATGGCTTCGCCAAGTACATCATGATGATCAGCCAGTGTCACAGCACAATCAGCAACAGGGACTTGCCATGGACCTACCATCTGGTCACGAGCGACCAAACCAGTCACGCTACGATCACCAATGGTAATTAAGAAGTTTTTGCTGGCGACTGTTGGCAATTTAAGAACACGTTCCAGAGCATCGCGTGGTGATACACCATTAAAATCAAGCTCTGGATAGGCTTGTTTTGTATGCTTCACCTCACGCAACATTTTAGGTGGTTTGCCCAGTAATAATGACAACGGCATATCAATCGGGGATGTTTCATTATCGGCATCACCGAGTAATAAATGTTCCTCTTCAGTGGTTTCACCAACGACAGCCCATGGGCAACGTTCACGCTCACAGATCGCTTTGAATTCATCAATACGATCAGGATGAACACCCAAGACATAACGCTCCTGAGACTCATTACACCAAATTTCCATGGGTGACATACTGGGTTCGTCATTAGGAATGACTCGCAGCTCAAAACGACCGCCACGGCCACTATCATCAACTAATTCAGGAAAAGCATTAGACAGACCACCTGCGCCTACATCATGAATCGCAATAATAGGGTTTTGCTCACCTAATGCCACACAGCGATCAATGACTTCCTGACAGCGACGTTCCATTTCAGGATTACCACGCTGTACAGACGCAAAATCGAGGCCTTCATCACTGGCACCGGAATTAACTGAAGAAGCCGCACTACCACCGAGACCAATTAACATGGCGGGACCACCCAGCACGATTAACTGTACGCCCGGATCCATGATGCCTTTTTCAACATGTTGTGGACGAATAGAGCCCATACCACCGGCAACCATAATCGGTTTATGGTAACCACGCACTTCAAAACCATTATCCGTCGGCACCTGAACCTCATAGGTACGGAAATATCCACACAGGTTCGGACGGCCAAATTCATTATTGAATGCTGCCCCACCTAAAGGACCATCAATCATGATTTCACGAGCAGATGCCATACGGGCAGGTTTGCCATAAGGCGTTTCCCAGGGTTGTTCAAAACCAGGGATTTCCAGATTCGATACAGAGAAACCAGTTAGACCTGCTTTCGGTTTTGAACCACGTCCTGTTGCGCCTTCATCTCGAATCTCACCACCGGCACCAGTTGAAGCACCAGGGAAAGGTGATATAGCAGTAGGATGATTATGTGTTTCCACCTTCATCAGAATATGCTGAACTTCGCCTTCATAATGGTAATGACCAGTAGCCATATCCACCTGGAAACGGTGACTTCTCGGGCCTTCAATCACTGATGAATTATCATTGTAAGCTTTCACAACGCCTTCAGGATGAAGGTCGTGAGTGTTGCGGATCATATTGAATAAGGTATGAGGCTGTGTCTCGCCATCAATAATCCAATCGGCACGGAAAATTTTATGACGACAATGCTCTGAGTTGGCCTGAGCAAACATCATTAATTCAATATCGTTGGGATTGCGGTCTAATAATGTGAAGTTTTCAAAGAGATAATCAATTTCATCTTCTGCTAAAGCCAGCCCCATTTGCTGATTAGCCAGCACTAGTGCTTCACGGCCACCATTGAGAATATCTACACTGACTAATGAACGTGACTCACCATGCATAAATAAGCGGTCTGTTTCATCTACACTTTCAAATACTGTTTCGATCATTCGATCATGTAAGAAGCTCGCCACCTGATTTTTCTGATGCTGGCTTAGTGTTTCTGAGGCTTCAACAAAAAAGGCAACACCCCGCTCCACTCGTTCAACATTTTTCACACCACTATTGATGGTGATGTCGGTGGCTTTGCTCGACCAAGGTGAAATTGTGCCAGGTCTTGGCGTCACCAAGAAAAAGCTTTCATTGTCTTTTGCTTCACTTTCGCGCGCTTCTGCTTCAAGCAGTGTTTCAAGAATCTGATGCTCAGCCGAAGGCAAAATACATTCATCATCAATTTCAATAAAATAACGAAACTCTGTTCTAACAGCAGTAACAACAGGCACTTCAGCCTGAATGCTGTTTAGTAATTTCTCCAGACGGAAAGCAGAAAAAGCCGGGCGGCCAATCAATTGCAGCATGCGGATCCCAATTCAAGATAAACTAAAGCGATAATGATACTTTATGTAAGGTTTAACGCCCAAATAAAATCCGCTGGAAATCATAATGAGTGTAGCTGTTCACAACCGACCGGGGCCAATTCGTCAACTAATGGCGATGGTGTACGACTTTTTACTTTTACTATCCGCCTTATTATTTGCCGCCATTATTCCGGTTGCGCTAAATGGCGGTGAAGCCATTACACCAGGTAATGTGTTTTTTTTACTGTATTTATTACTGGTCAGTTTTTTGTTTTATGCCTGGTTCTGGACACACGGTGGGCAAACATTAGGCATGCGCGCCTGGAAGCTGAAACTGGAGAGTAACACTGCTCAGGTAGTCACCTGGAAGCAAGCAGCAATTCGTTTTATCGTTGGTCTGGTTTCCTGGTTATGCTTGGGGTTGGGATTCTGGTGGCAATGGTTAAGTAAGAACAAACAAAGCTGGTATAACCAAATGGCAAAGACCCATCTTATTCTGCTAAAAGAATAAAAATTAAACAGCGATACCACTTTTAGCATGGCTTTTTTTTATTTTCATGCCTAGAATTAGTCTCATCATGGCATAAGGATCAAGACTGATGACATGGATAGGCATCAGAATCCTCATCACTCTACTGCTGCTGGTATCGCAAAACTTACCAGCTCAAAATATTATTGCCAATGCGCAGGTTGAGACTACGCAATTAAGCAAAACTTCAGCACGCGCTATCTTCGCAATGCGTGCTCAAGAGTGGCCCAATGGCACACCAATCAAAGTCTTTGTTTTAGAAGACCAAAACCCTATCCACAGTCAATTTTGTAAGACGATATTAGGTATGTTTCCATACCAGCTGCGACGAATTTGGGACAGACAAGTCTTTTCCGGCACAGGGGCGGCTCCTGAAGTCGTTAAATCAGAGCAGGAAATGCTTGATGCTGTTGCGAACACGGCTGGTGCGATTGGCTACACCGACAAAGAGATATCTCATACAAACAAACGTATCAAAACAATTAAGGTGGATTTATGAAGGCAAGACTAATATCCATCTTATTTTGTTTCTCCACATCAGTCCTGGCTGATAATGACCAATGGTATGACAATGTGGTTTTACATGGCTTTGCATCGCAAGGCTACATTTACACGACTGATAATCATTTTTTTGGCTCGAGTGATAATGGCAGCTTTGAATTTACAGAAGTTGGCATAAATGGGAGTTTGCGACTCAATCCAAAAATCAGGTTATCTGCTCAATTACTGTCAAGACAAGCAGGCAGGTTTGATAACGGCTCGCCAAGATTAGACTATGGCTTAATTGATATTTCTCTTTATTCCAGTCCCAAATACTCTTCTGGCCTCTACATTGGCAGAATCAAAAACGAAATTGGCTTATACAATGAAACTCGCGATGTTGCCCACACAAGAAGTGCAATATTTCTGCCTCAGGTCATTTATTTCGATAAAGTCAGAAATACCATTATGGCAGCTGATGGCATGCATTTTTATAACAATGTGAATTTCGATAGTGGCGCATTGTTTATGGAAGTGGGCGCAGGCTACACTCTGGCAGATGAAAATGTTGAATATGCCTATATGGGTAATGATTGGGGCGGCTCAATTCATAATGATAAGCTGGGCCTATTCGGTAAACTCCTCTATGAACACAATGGCGGGCAGTGGATATATTCAATTACAGGAACCAGGGTCACTCTTGATTTTGATGCGTCAGCCAGTGACCGAGCCCCTCTCCCATTAGGGCCAGGATTGCATTCAGGTGAGATTGCGATTGATTACACCGTTTTATCAGCTCAATACAATGGTGAGAAATGGCAGTTTACAGGTGAGGTTGCATTTGAAAATGTTGATTATATAGATATTGGTGGCCCTGTATCACAAATGCACATCAACTCCATCGGCTATTATTTACAGGCAAATTATAACTTCACTCCTGCGTGGCAAGGTTTCGTAAGATATGAAGAGTTTCAGCTTGATAAACATGATTGGAATGGTAAAAAAGCGGCTGAACAGAACATTATCAACAGTCGACAACTAGCCGCATTAGGCATCAATCAACCCCCGGTACCAGCACATGAATATTACTCCCAAAGCTGGGTAATCGGTGGACGTTGGCATATTACACAAAACTTGATGCTTCGTACTGAATATCACATTGTCGATGGTGTGGCCACATTATCGCCACGAGAGAATAACGTCACAGATACCACCAGAAAATGGGATATGTTCGCGATGTCTTTGTCTTATCGGTTTTAGTGAATACGATGATAACGGGTAAAAACAATCAGTTCTTCAGCATTCGCTGGAAAGCAGGCTTATTTTTCAGTTCAATGCTATTGATCTTCTTGCTGGTATTCCATGTCATTATCTACTGGAACGTACAGCAGAAATTTGCTTTTTTCCGTTCACAATTACAAGAACAGTATCACCATAAATTACTAGGACAGTTAACAACAACAAGAGATCAACTACAGCGTCTCGCTGAACTATTAATATCGCCCAATAATGTTCAAGAAGAGTCATCCCTTAAACAGAAAAATATTTTAGACCGCATCCATCGTTATCGTAGTGATCTGGAGCTGAACTGGGATGTCTCTCAAGTACAACTCTTCGATAGTACAGGCAAAAACCTCGGTGGCTGGGGCCCACCAACACCAAAAGTTATAAAAGCCAATATAACGCTTACAGCAGAAAATGAACTTGCCCAGAGTCAGATCAATTGTGAAGTCAGCTGTAAGCAATATCAGTTGCTCCCTATTTTGGCAGACAGCAATAATAATTATGTCCTGGTGCTTGGTTACAATCTGACACAGTCTTTATTGGACTTTCAGGCACAAACAGGTGCTGATATTGCGATTATTTCAGATCAGTCCAGCACAGAAGAATTTCATCAATCAGACACATTATTATGGGATCGTCACCTCAATGTGCTCACATCATTTAATTCCAACATTACTTATTTAAAATACCTATCAAAACATTATCGCTATGAAGATATCGATCACGATAAATTGATACTACGAGATTCAGGATTACCGGTAGAATTTCAATTTATAAAGCTAAAACAGGTCAACAATGTTGTTCTTGTGATAATTGATAATATATCTAATCAGAAACAAGAGCTTGCCAGTCTGACCTATCGAACCATCATTTGGTCACTGATTGGTTTAATCGTCATAGGTGGTAGTCTGTTTTTATTATTATCAGCACCACTTAAGCGGTTATCCACCGTATCAAGGGCCCTGCCTTTACTCGCTGAAAAAAAATATCTCTATGTCAGAAATACGCTCAATCGTGCCGCACCCAACAGGTTTGTGGATGAACTGAATATTCTTGAACAGTCAGCAATTGTGCTCTCAGAACAGCTTGAAGATCTGGAAAATTCGGTCATTCAGCAGACAGATTCATTAAACAAACGCACGGAAGAGCTCATACAAGAAAGAGATTTTGTCAGCAACCTGATAGACACGGCCCAATTACTCATTATTACTCTGGATAAAAATTACTGTGTTACCAGCTTTAATGAGTTAGCGACAAAAATCACTGGTTATCAGGCAGATGATGTATTGGGTCAGTCATTTGAGCAGTTTTTCCATCCTTCTGACTGGCAAGAAATTCAGCAATCATTAGATCAATTATCTTATAAGGGTGAGAAAATTCTGCATATTGAGTCAAACATTCTCGCGGCTGATGGGCAAACTCATACTATTTCATGGATACATTCCAACTTCAGTATCCCCACCAACAATGCCGTTATTCTCTCTGTGGGCATAGATATCACAGAAAAAAAACAAAATGAAACAGAACTACTTTGGCTGGCAACTCATGATCCGCTAACCGAGCTCTATAACCGCAAGAAATTAAAGAGCCAGTTTGAGCATATTCTCAAACAAGCTATTTATAAAAATAGTTCAGGTTTTTTACTTGTTCTTGATTTAGACCATTTCAAAGATATTAATGATAGTTGTGGACACAATATCGGCGATCAACTTCTTAAAAATGTTGCCAGAACATTAACAGAAATTTGTCGTGATAAAGATGTGGTGGCTCGTTTAGGTGGCGATGAATTCGCGATCATCCTGCCAGATATTGATCTCGATAAAACGATTGAAATCTGTGAGCAAATCAGCCTAGGACTTCATGCCTTATTTTTTGAATTTGAACAGGTACGTTACAGTATTTCATCAAGCATTGGCATTGTCCCTTTCCCTCTGGATGAGTTAAATGTCGACCGTTTACTCAGCAGTGCAGATTTGGCGATGTATCAAGCTAAATCACATGGTAAAGATACCTGGCATCTTTTTACCTTTGACGATACGCTGAGAAAACAACTTCAGGAGCGTATGCGTTGGAAACAGAAAATTGAAGATGCCTTAACAGAAGATCGCTTCATCCTCTATTTTCAACCTATAATGCAGATTCGTACTCAAACCGTCAGCCATTATGAAGTTTTACTACGAATGCAAGATGAAGATGGCAAGATACATTCACCAGGGATGTTCATTGAAATTGCTGAACAGTCAGGCTTAATCCATCGCATTGATCATTACGTATTAGAAAAAGGCATTGCCAAGCTTGCTGAGCTTGAGCAACAAGGCAAAACCATCACACTATCACTCAACCTATCTGCCCATGCGATGTTAGATGCTGAACTGATACCACTGCTGAAACGTCTCTTACAACACTACAATACCAGTCCTAATCATTTACTATTCGAATTGACTGAAACAGCAGCCGTGGCTGATATTAATCAGGCTCGGCATTTAATGCGGGAAATGCGTGATTTAGGTTGCCGTTTTTCTATAGATGACTTCGGTTCTGGTTTTGCATCATTCCGTTATTTACGTGAACTACCTGTTGATGTGGTCAAAATTGATGGCATGTTTATTACCCATATTACAGAAAATAATGATGACAAATTATTTGTTGAGGCACTGGTATCGGTAGCGAAAGGAATGGGTAAAAAAACGGTGGCAGAATTTGTTGAAAATGCCGAAATCCTCGCGGTGCTAGCTGAACTTGATGTTGATTATGCCCAGGGTTATTACATAGGAAAGCCTCAGCCCACCCTACTCGACAAACCGCTTACATTAAATTAATAAGATAAGCGTTTGATACCAATTAATTTATTTTTGTCATCAAACTCAATAGAAAACAGGCCATTCACACCTGAGCTATCTACAAACTGACGAATATGTTCAGCTGGAAAACTGAGTCTTTGTCCGGTTTCAGCAGTCACAATGACTGTTCTGGCCATGCCTTGATAATAACGAAGCGCTTGCTGAGCATTAAGATTCATTCGAAAACGTAATCTGGTCATCGTTATTTTCTTTTACAACAAATAATCACCTAAAGCCTTTGTCAGTTGTGACAACATGGCTTTCTTTGCGATCTCGGAATATGGCTCGGCCTGACCAATACCCCAGACAGGTTTTGGCCAAGTGGCATCGGTTTTAAAGCGAGCAATATGATGAATATGTAGCTGTTCAACCATATTACCTAATGCGGCAATATTCATTTTATCGGCTGAAAATAAAACCGACATCGCTTTACTGACAAAACTGGACTCTGTTAATAACTGTTGCTGCTCTTGCTCTGTTAGCTGATAAATCTCAGCTTTATTTTCACGTTTAGGCACCAGTATTAACCATGGATAGCGCATATCATTCATCAACAACACTTCACATAGCTCAAACTCACCAATCCGGACAGTGTCCTGTTTTAGTTGTGGATGAAGCTCATACATTACTGTGCTGCCAGGTATTTTGTGACAATTTCATACACATCGGCGGAGAGATCCTTTTGCGCAGCAATCTCTTCCAGTGATGCCTTCATTAATTCCTGGCGCTCAATATCATAGCGACGCCATGAATTTAACGCACCCAACATACGTGCAGCCACTTGAGGGTTTAATTTATCCAGTTTTAATATTTGCTCTGCCAGGAACCGATAACCAGAACCATCTTTAGCATGAAAATGCACTGGATTATTACGGCAAAACTGGCCAATTAATGCACGTACATTGTTTGGGTTTTTGATATTAAATGCTTCATGTTTCATTAATGCTTTAACACGCAGTAAGGTGTCAGGTAATTTTGATACGGCTTGTACTGATAACCACTTATCGACAACCTGGCGATCATGCTTCCACTGCTCATAAAATGCCCTTAATGCATGTTCACGCTCAGAACCAGCCTGATCGACCATTAAACGTAGTCCAGCCAATAATTCCGTCATATTGTCTGTCACTTTCATCTGACGCAGACAACGTTGCATTTGTAGAGGGTCAGCGGTCGCCGCCAGATAGGACAAACATAAGTTTTTCAGACTACGTGCAGCCATATCCTCTGCATTGAACTGATATTTTTTCTGTTTGCTCAGACTTTCATAACGGGCATTAAATAAAGGCTTGAGAGATACGGCAATTTGTCGTTTTGCAAACTCTCTTGCCTGGTGAATCGCATCAACATCGGCGACAGGCATCTGTGCTGCTAGATAATTTTCAGTTGGCAACGTCAGCATTTTTGCAATAAGTGCCGGATCTAGTTGTTCATCGTTTAAGACCGCTTCAAGCTGTGACAGTAATAATGGCGATAAGGCTAATGTATTTTGCTTTTGGATATCATCGACGATTTGCAACAGCACATTAATCATCAATTGCTGGCCAGCATCCCAACGATTAAAGCTGTCGGTGTCATGGGCCATTAAGAAGGCTAATTGGGTGTTTGTTAAGTCATATTTGAGTTTTACTGGTGCTGAGAAGCCACGTAACACTGATGCGACAGGTTCTTCAGAAACATGGATAAACTCAAAGGTTTGCTCAGTTTCTGTTAATGATAAAACACGGGTATCGCCATCATAAGCTGTTTTTTCTTGCGCCAGCTGCATTGGCATATTGTTGCCATCACTGTCTAATAAACCGACAGCAACAGGAATATGGAAATCCAACTTAGTTTCCTGTCCTGGTGTGGCTGGACAGGATTGACGTAAAGTGAGGCTGAAGCGTTGTTGCACAGGATCATACTGGGTATTCACTGTCAGTTCTGGTGTGCCAGCTTGTTCATACCAGCGTTTAAACTGGCTGAGATCAATGCTATTGGCATCTTCAATTGCTTTGACAAAATCATCGGTAGTAACGGCTTGACCATCATGTCTGTCAAAGTAAAGATCTGTGCCCTTTCTGAAGCCTTTATCGCCAACCAGCGTTTTGATCATACGTACAACTTCAGCGCCTTTCTCATAAATCGTCACAGTATAAAAATTACTGATTTCAATATACGAGTTTGGCCGCACTGGATGTGCCATTGGACCAGCATCTTCTGCAAACTGCATACTACGTAAACCATTCACGTCATCAATACGCTGTACAGCAGCAGAGTTGAGATCTGCACTAAAACTCTGATCTCGCATCACTGTAAAGCCTTCTTTAAGGCTTAACTGAAACCAGTCACGACAAGTAACACGGTTACCTGACCAATTATGGAAATATTCATGGGCCACTATGCTCTGAATCGTATAAAAATCATCGTCTGTGGCGGTTTCAGGCGTGGCTAATACACAAGCGGCATTGAAAATATTCAAGCCTTTATTTTCCATTGCGCCCATATTGAAGTCATTAACGGCAACGATCATAAATACATCAAGGTCATATTCGCGGCCGTAGACCTCTTCATCCCATTTCATGGACTGTTTTAATGAGACTAAGGCATGATCACATTTATGTTTGTTTTCTGGGTCAACATAGATACGTAATGTGACCTCTCTACCACTCATGGTGGTGAAGTGATCCTGCTGGCAATATAAATCCCCAGCTACTAATGCAAATAAATAGCTGGGTTTAGGATGTGGATCATGCCAACGTACCCAATGGCGGCCATCATTAAACTGTCCCTGCTCTTCCAGGTTACCATTCGATAACATCACCGGCCATTGCTTAGCATCAGCAACTATCGTTACAGTAAATACCGTCATTACATCAGGACGATCAGGGTAATAGGTAATCCGTCTGAAACCTTCGGCCTCACACTGCGTACATAATAATCGTCCTGAATGATATAAGCCTTCCAACGCGGTATTCTGATCGGGATGTATCTCAGTGATAATTTCTAATTCAAACTGCTCAGGTACATTGGGGATAATCAGTGATTTGCTGTCTACCTTGTATTCACTATCTGCAAGTGACTTTCCATTGAGTTTGACGCTTATTAAATCGAGTGAGTCGCCATCAAATACACAATCACCAGCCTCTGATGCAGGATTAAGTCGCATTTTTAATGTACTGATAACCCTTGTTTTTGCTTTATCCAGATCAAAATGAAGTAAGGCTTCATCTACCAGATAACGTGGTACCTGATAATTTGCTAATAAGGTCATTTTTGGTGATTGTTCTGTGCTAGAAAGATCCATCATTTATCTCTATTAAAAGTCGTCTAGTGTTTTTACAGACCAGACTTCATACGCTGGGGTTTCATAAGGATGTGCAGAAATTAATGCGTTTAAAACAGGCCTTATACTTTGAGCAGGACAAACGGTTTCGACGCGATACTCAGGCACATATTCCACCTGGCCTTGTTGTCCAATATAGGGTTGACTACCAGCCAAAGGACGAAACTGCCCCATTCCTTGCGATTCCCAACAACAAGAATCATAGCCGTCATATTGGCCGGCACCCGCTGCAAAAATAGCGTGTTTAACCACTTCTTTGTGGGATTCAGGGACAAAAAAAACCAGTTTTAATAATGCAGTGTCCGCCATAACTTATCGAATGCGCCACTTCTGCGCGAGACCATTGCCGAGTTCACTATAAATTGAGCGGCCATCTCGACTAAAGGCCAGTGCCTGTACCACTACACCGGGTTTTAAAGCATCTTTGCGCGGAGTGAACCAACATCCTACAGGCTGTCCATTTTGAGCACGCCAAATACAGATTTTGCGATTCGGATGGCCTGTTACGATATATTTATTATCAGCTGAGTAGGCTATAGCCGTCGTTGTTGTTTTAAAAACAGGAAAGTTACCCCACACACCATCAACATCAACGGGGGATGTGGTCAGAACAGCTACCTGCTTACCACTTTTCACATTCCAAATACGAGTCTGACCATTGCCTGCAGAACTAATAACTGAGCCACCTCTCGGATCGAACGATACAAAACTCACATCATTATCATGTTGCCAGATACGTAATTGCTGTCCGGTTTCCAGATTCCACATTCTTGCTGTGTGATCGTCACCGCCGGTTAATCCATATTTGCCATTGGGTGAAATATCAACACTATTGATAAGTTGATCAATCGGTGAATTAACGGCTTTACCATCGTGTTTGAAGATTTGCACAACACGGTTTTTAATGACATCAAAATATACTGCGGTTCTGTCCTGCAAAGCTAAAAGCAGATAATCGCCTCTTGGGGATAAGGCAATATCTTTGATGGTTACTGGAAACTCCAGACGAATCATCGGTTCGCCGTTTTCCATATTCCATAACACGACAACTTTAGACTCGACGGTGGCAGCCACTTTACTATCATCAGAAAAACCAACATCAGTCGTGGTACCGGCATCATTTGGCGTGTTCTGCCAGGTGTATTTCACCTTATTCGTTTTCAGATCCCAGAGTTTGGCTGGTAAATCAATATCACCAACCAAAACATAACGTCCATCAGCCGAAAAGCTTGACGCATAACTGCCATTTTCGCTGTGTTTCCAGGATTCTGTCGGTGTTCTTTCTTCAGTACAGGCTGACACTGAGAACAATACCAGTGCAGCACTGAGGGTTCGTATTACATTGCGGGATAGAAAAAACATTGGCATCAGGAACGAGGAAGAGTCACACCAGACTGGCCCTGATATTTACCACCACGATCTGCATAAGAGGTTTCACAGACTTCATCAGACTCAAAGAACAACATTTGGGCCACACCTTCATTAGCATAAATTTTGGCTGGTAAAGGTGTTGTGTTAGAAAACTCCAAGGTCACCTGACCTTCCCATTCAGGTTCCAGTGGCGTGACATTCACGATAATCCCACAACGGGCATAAGTGGATTTCCCCAGACATACTGTTAATACATTACGCGGTATTTTGAAGGTCTCGACTGTTCTAGCCAAAGCAAATGAATTCGGTGGAATAATGCAAACATCAGATGTCACATCCACAAAGCTGCTTTCATCAAAATTTTTCGGATCAACAATTGCCGAATTGATATTGGTGAAAATTTTAAACTCATTTGAGCAACGGACATCATAACCATAGCTGGAGGTACCATAAGAGATAATACGGTTATCATCACGATATCGAACTTGTCCCGGTTCAAAAGGTGAAATCATTCCCTGCTCCGCCATACGACGGATCCATTTATCTGACTTAATCATAGTTGCTTGGTTATACCTTTATAAATGTTCAATCATAAGCCTATTAAAACATATCTTGAATAGGCTTTATTATGTCTTAGCTAAACATTAGTCATTTTTAATCACAATGTTTGGAAACGCTGCTGAGTAATCTTTACCCTGCATGGCCAATCTGGCCCCAACACGGCGGGCAATTTGACGATAAGCCATTGAAATATCTGCATCCGGTTCAGTGACAACGCTCGGTTTACCTGAGTCAGCATCTTCACGAATTTTAATATCCAGAGGTAAACTGCCGAGTAAATTAAGATTGTACTGCTCAGCCATGCGCTTGCCACCGCCGTCACCAAAGATATGCTCTTCGTGACCACACTGACTACAAATATGTGTACTCATATTTTCAACAATGCCCAGTACCGGCACTTTAACCTTTTCAAACATCTTGTAAGCTTTACGAGCATCAAGCAGAGAAATGTCTTGTGGTGTGGTCACAATAACAGCACCACTGACCGGTACTTTTTGTGACAGCGTTAATTGAATATCACCGGTACCTGGCGGTAAGTCGATAATCAGATAATCCAGATTTTTCCAGTTTGTCTCACCCAGTAACTGTTGCAAGGCTTGTGTCACCATCGGCCCGCGCCAGATCATCGGTTCTTCCTCATCAATCAGGAAACCAATCGACATGGTTTGGATACCATAACATTCTACGGGGTTCATACTCTTGCCGTCAGGCGATTCAGGACGACCATTGGCACCCAGCATGCGTGGTTGGCTTGGTCCATAAATATCGGCATCAAGCACGCCTACAGTTGCCCCTTCGGCAGCTAATGCCAAAGCTAGATTGGCTGAAGTTGTTGATTTACCAACACCACCTTTGCCAGAACCGACAGCAATGATGTTTTTGATATTGTCCAGCGCCTGCACACCCTGCTGTACTTTATGCTTGATAATTTCGCTTGAGACAACAACATTGATGTTTTCAGCTCCCGCTTGCTGTAAAGCAGATGTTAATTCCGAACTAAGTTGATCGATATAACCTTTTATCGGGTAACGTAAAACGACGGAAACAGTTTGCTTGCCAGACTCCTCTGCCACCATAATCCCGGGATTCGTTTCACCCAATTTTATTTCGGTTGATGGATCCTGAAAGTCGTTAATAACCTGCTTTATCTGAGCATTATCTAACATGGAGCACTCCTGTCTATTCAGTGCGTTTAGTCTACGCTGAGACGCACGTGTTCTATTTTTTATTGGTATGTCAGACGTAAAATATGCTTGGTCTGACTAAACTGATAACTAAAAAAAACGCCATCTTTAAGACGGCGTTCATTATCAATCTAACTTGGGGCCTCGTAACGTATTTTGCAAGGGCCAATCACGATAATTAAATACTTGTCCCTGCTGACGCACGCGGGCAATCTCATTCAAATCCAAATCTGCATACACCCATTGTGCCGTATCGGCAGCCCCTTCAGTCAGAATGCCATTATCAGGGAAGCCATAATCAACTGGCGTATAGATGCTGGCACGACCAGTATTCACATCAACGGCTTCTGACCATAGTGCTTCACCAAATGTAGGCGACTGAAGTACATAACATTGATTTTCCAAAGCTCTGGCCTGGCAACCGATTCTGACACGATAAAAACCAGCTTGTGTATCAGTGCAGCTCGGCACTAAAACCACATCGGCCCCAGCCTGAACCTGTTGATGAGCAATTAAAGGGAACTCACTGTCATAACAAATATTGATAGCAAGACGGCCGATATCGGTATCAATAACTTTAATATCCTGACCAGCATGAATCAGCCACTGTTCATTCTCAAAGCGCGTCATGATGAGCTTATCCTGATAATCAATCAGTCCATCAACACCATACAGATTCGCCCGATTTCTAAAACTGCCATCTGACTGTAATACCGGGAAAGAACTCGCTAAGATCATGACATCAAATTGTTTCGCCAACTGACTATATAAGGCTTCATAGTCGGCATACACTTCTTGCATCGAATGCAATTGTTTTCCCAAATCCTTATATACGGACTCACCAAAAAGTGATGTGAGTTCCATGCTGCCATATTCAGGAAAAACCAGTAACTTGGCACCATTTTTAGCTGCCTGGCTCACCCACTGTGTGAGCTTATCTTCAAACTCAAACCATTGTGCGAAGAAGCCAATATCATACTGGGCAACCGCTGCTTTAACTTTACTCATTTATTTTTCCACGGGGGTTGTGCAAAAAGAACCGCAAAGAGCGGCTCCTTTAACACAAGAAGATTATATTTTTTTCATCCAGAAAGTCATCGGTTTAGGTGACTCAATTGCTTCATCGACTTCTTTCCAGCTAAATGTTGTATTAAGTTCCGGGTGTTTTTCATAACCACGCTTACGCCAGAAATTTTCAAGAGGTTGGTAATCAGCTGGTCTCAATGGATGATCTTCAGGACGTTGAACCCCACAAAAACAGCTGTACTCAAAGCCTCCTACTTCGTGAGCATGTGCCTCACGTTCATCGAAGAACGCGACGCCAGCACCTTGTCCACGATATTGAGACAATAATACTGATTCACCACAGTAAAAAATCTTGTCGATATCATAGCCAGCAGCGACAAAAGGCGCTTTGACTTCATCTGTTTCATATTTAAGCGGAATGCCGGTAGAGGCACCAACAACATGCTCGCCATCAAAAGCCAGCACAATGACACTATCAGGCGCTTCAATATAGGTTTGAAGATATTTTTCTTCGTATGTCAGATCCCCATCATAAAGATAAGGGAAGTCACGAAAAACACGAATCCGGAGCTCAGCAAGCTCCGGAATGTATTGATTGAGTTTATCGCCAGACAGTCTTTCCAGTCTTAACATCGCACACCTCTTAGCCTGCGACTTGGGCGATCCAGTCTTCTAAGTTGTAGTAGTTAGTGATACGAGCAACTTTTCCATCACGAATCACAAAGAATGCACCAGCAGGTAAACGGTATGTTTGACCAGCCGCTTCTGGAAGACCTTCGTCAGTAGATAAGTATTCACCTAATACAGTGAACTCAACAGCTGCACGATTACCCGCTTCATTTGTTGTGATAGAAATATCAATAATGTTTTCTTTGTAGTGAGCATTCATGCGATCCATGAACTTTTTGAATGCCTCTTTACCAACTTCACGACCACCTTGGTTTACATCATGAATAACATCGTCTGTCAGCATATTAAGAAATGCATCCATGTCGCCGCGGTTAAATGCATTGTAGTAGTCTTCCAACAGTTTTACTGTAGCTTGATTCATGATGAAAAATTCCAAAGATTAAAAAAGGCCGAATTTTATCTGTTTCATGGAATGAGGAAAAGACTTAATTTATTAATAGCCTCATATCCTTAGCTTACAATAAGGCGATCTGATTCATTCACTTTTTGACTCGCGCACCAGACTCGATAGTTAATGACGGTTTCTTTGTACAATGCCCATCAATTTATAGGTCAATAAAGACGCCGAAAAATCATAAGCGTGAAAACCCTCAATCGGGGCAAATTCCATGATGTCAAAACCGATAATCTCACGCTGTTTAGCGACTGACTCAAACAGGTTGAGTGTTTGATACCAATCCAGACCACCAGGCACTGGCGTACCTGTTGATGGGAATACAGAAGGATCCATGCCATCAATATCCACTGTGAAAAACACTTTTTGTGGAAAATCGTCAGGCAGCTCGATTGACTGAATCCGATTAGGTACTAACTCATCTGCATCCTGATACAACACACCGAACTCGTCGCGGAAAGCCATTTCTTCTTCACAATAAGCGCGAATACCCAGTTGATAAAGTGGAATTCCCATATCGACAGCACGTTTCATGACAGAAGCATGGCTAAGGAAATCACCTTCATACGCCTGACGCAAATCGGCATGAGCATCAATCTGCACAATGCCAAAATCATCGATACCGGCATCACGCAAGCCTTTAATCACACCATAAGTCACCGTATGTTCACCACCAAGTACAACCGGCATGGCGCCAGCTTTAATGATCTCTGCTGTAGCTTTAGCGATATTATCGATAACTTGTTGTGGTGCCACACCGCAATCTACCGGTTCACAGGTATAAATACCTTCATCACAGGGTTTACTTTTGCCATCCCACTCTTCCAGTTGCCAGGAAGCCTGCAAAATAGCATTAGGACCTAAAGCGGTACCACCGCCATATGAAACGCTCTTTTCATAGGGCACCGGTAATACATGAAACATCGCTTTGTCTGGTTCTGGCTGTTCAATTTCTGAACCAAGAAAAATTGGATAATCTTCCATTTGTATCAACTCAAGATAATCTGTGTTTAAAATCGTCGTAGCCGAACTCTTTCACAATGCGTAAGGCATCGGTTTCTGAGTTCCACAACGCAATAGCTGGTAATTTTGTGCCATTAAATGTGGTAGTTTTGACCATGGTGTAATGTGCCATATCTTCAAAAATCAGCCGCTGTCCGACTTCCAATGGTTGTTTGAAGCTGTAATCATCAATCACATCCCCAGCCAGACAAGTTAAACCGCCAAGTCGATAAGTGTATTCAAACTCATCTGCCTCACCTGCACCACGAATATCGGGACGATATGGCATTTCCAGTGTGTCAGGCATATGACAAGTGGCTGACGTATCAAGAATAGCCTGATTCAGTTTATTCCAGGTGATATCCAGTACTTCACAGCTTAGTATGCCAGTACCAATCGCCATGGCTTCACCTGGCTCAAGATAGACCTGCACTTGATGACGCGATTGAAATGCCTGAATTAATTCCACTAGACCATTAATGTCATAGCCATCAGCGGTAATATGATGACCACCACCAAAGTTAACCCATTTCATTTGCGGTAATAAATGACCGAACTTCGACTCAACAGCCGCTACGGTACGCTGAAGTGGCTCAAAGCCTTGCTCACACAAGGTATGAAAATGTAGGCCGCTAATCCCCTCCAATGCACTTTCATCAAGCTGCGATAGCGTGATACCCAGACGTGAACCCGGTGAACAAGGATCATAGATTGGCACAGCACCTTCAGAGTGTTCTGGATTAATCCTCAGACCAAACTCCAAATCCGGACGTTGTTTCTGTGCAACAAGACACTGCTCCCGAAACCGCAACCATTGGCTGCAGGAGTTAAATACAATGTGATTAGCAAAGGTCAGTAATTCATCAATATCAGCCTGACTGAAAGCTGCAGCAAAGACATGTACTTCACCACCGTACTCTTCATACCCTAGGCGGGCTTCATGTAATCCGCTAGCACAAGTTCCGTTGAGATATTTCCGGGTTAAATCACCAAGAGACCACATTGAAAAAGCTTTTAGGGCGCCGAGCACTTTTGCACCACTGACCACGGAGACATCATGCAAAATGCGTAAATTACGCTCTACTGCGACTTCATCAACAACAAAACATGGTGATGGCAAACGGGATAAATCCAGTTTGCCAAAATCAGTAAACTGCATGGAAATTAGTTGTCCAGATTAAAGTTATCAAGTTCAATGACGTTCCACGGCAAGCCATATTTATTCATGTCTTCCATAAACGGATCAGGATCAAACTGTTCAATATTCCAAACGCCTGGTTGTTTCCATTTACCTTCTAACATCATTTTGGCACCAATCATCGCTGGCACACCTGTGGTGTAAGAAATGGCTTGGGACTGTACTTCCTTATAACAATCCTGATGATCTTTGATGTTATACAGGTAAACAATTTTTTCTTTGCCGTCTTTAATGCCTTTCACCACGCAACCAATGCAGGTTTTACCTTTGGTTCTTGGGCCTAAGGTTGATGGGTCAGGCAATAAGGCTTTCAGGAATTGAATCGGGACAATTTTTTGACCGTTATAATCAATCGGCTCAATACCTGTCATACCGACATTACCCAATACTTCCAGATGTTTCAGGTAGCTCTCACCAAAACTCATCCAGAATTGAGCACGTTTTAAGGTCGGGAAATTTTTAGTTAATGATTCCAGCTCTTCATGGTACATACGATAAATATTGTAAGTACCGACTTCTTCCGGACAGGTAAATGTCGCTTTTTTCGACATAGCTGGTGTTTCAACAAACTCATCACCTTCCCAGTGTCGACATTCAGCAGTCACTTCACGAATATTAATTTCAGGATTAAAGTTGGTTGCAAAAGGATAACCATGATCGCCACCATTGACATCAATAATGTCTAGTTCATGGATTTCATCGAAATAATGCTTAGCAATATAAGCAGTGAAAACATTGGTCGCACCAGGGTCAAAACCACTGCCAAGCAGAGCGGTTAAACCGGCTTCTTTAAATTTATCCTGGTAAGCCCACTGCCATTTATATTCGAATTTAGCAGTATCAAGTGGCTCGTAATTAGCCGTATCCAGATAATCGACACCAGCTGCCAAACAGGCATCCATAATGGTCAAATCCTGATATGGCAGAGCAACATTAATCACTAAGTCAGGTTTTTCTTGTTCCAATAAAGTCGTCAATTCAGCGACATTATCTGCATCGACTTTCGCTGTTTTAATTGGTCGATCCAATTGGGCTGCGATAGCTTTGCATTTTTCTTCTGTTCGGCTTGCCAATACAATTTCAGAGAATACTTCTGGTAACTGCGCACATTTATGTGTGACTACGCCACCGACACCGCCGGCACCAATAATCAGGACTTTAGACATTGCTGAATTCCTTTAACTCGTCTCAATTAACGTTCAAAAAAAGTATACCCATGCATACTTTCTTTAAAAGCATGCAACATTTGTTGGCGCATAGGCACCGAAATTCGTCCGTCACGCACTGCTTCTTCAGCAATACGACGGAATTGTTCTAACATGTGTTTTGGATCGTATTCAACGTAACTTAATACATCGGCAATGCTGTCACCGTGGAACTCACGGCGGAAATCAAAACCACCTTCTTCGTTGATATGCACGCTGACCACATTGGTATCACCAAACAGGTTGTGTAAGTCACCCAGCGTTTCCTGATAAGCACCAACCAGAAAAACACTTAAATAATATTCTTCGCCCTGTTTAAGTTCATGTAAAGGTAGCGTTTTTTTCACGCCCGTTGGTGAAATAAAGTTATCAATCTTACCGTCACAGTCACAGGTCATATCTGCTAAAACGGCATCTCTGACCGGTGCTTCATTCAAACGGTGGATTGGCATGATCGGGAATAACTGATCAATTGCCCAGATATCTGGTAACGACTGGAATAAACTGAAATTACCATAGTAAATATCAGACATCAGCTCTGGTAACGCTTCCAGTTCCTGAGATATACGTCTTGCCTGTGGTAGCAAATTCGAAATCTTTTCCAGAATAGCCAGTGCCAGATTTTCAGCTAAGGCACGTTCACGAATGGTCGCTTGTCCATGGTGAAATAATTCACGCATCTCATCACGGTAATAGAGAGAGTCGTTATAACACTCCTGCAAGTTTTCTGGACTCACATAATCAAGCACACTGAACAAATTAATAATGTGGTCATGACTATCTTCGGGTGGCTCGGTAGGTATCGGCTCAGCTTTATGTTCACGTACTTCCAGTACATTGAACAATAACATCGATGAATAAGCCACCAGCGCACGTCCAGACTCAGAAATAATCACCGGATGTGGGATATCCAGCGGATCTAGGCTTTCCTGTAAGGCTTCAACAATGTTGTAGCAGTATTCGTCTAAACCATAGTTCATGCTGTGCGTGCTGTTACTTCTGGCGCCTTCATAGTCAACAGCCAAACCACCGCCCATATCGATATAACCCATTGGGGCACCTTCTTCGATAAGGCCAGCATAAAATCGACACGCTTCCATCACACCGGTACGGATATTACGGATATTGGGAATTTGAGAACCAAGATGGCTGTGCAGTAACTGTAAGCAGTGCAGCATATTAGCTTGCTTGAGCTTATCGACCACGCCTAATAAAGCGCTGGTAGATAAGCCAAAGATGGAACGATCGCCACTGTCTTCATTCCAGTGACCTTCAACCATAGAAGCCAGACGGATGCGGACGCCAATTAAAGGATCAATGCCCAAAGCACGGCTACGCTCAAGAATAATATCCAGTTCCATCGCTGTTTCCAGCACAAAGAAACACTTGATCCCCATTTGTCGGGCATACAATCCAAGCTCGATAAATTCTTCGTCTTTGTAACCATTACAGACGATCAGACTATCCTGATCACGCAGCTGTGACAGCGCAATAATTAACTCTGCTTTACTGCCCGCTTCCAGCCCATGATGATAACGACTGCCGTAGTCAGCAATCTCTTCAATAACATGGCATTGCTGGTTAACTTTGATGGGAAAGACACCACGGTAATGATTTTTATAACCCGCTTCTTCAATGGCCCGTGCAAACGCTTCATTAAGCTGAGTAATACGATGATCTAACAGATTTTCAATGCGTAACACGGCAGGCATATCCAGTCCACGCTCACGCATGCCATTGACGATATCAATGATTGGCACCTGAATGGTTTTCTCACCAAACTGGACGCTGACAACAGCATTGCCCTCTTCGGAAACGTCAAAATAGTCGCTTCCCCAGTCCCTAACACCATATAAGCGAGCACTATGTTCAGCACTCCATTCAGTACTTAAATCCAGCTCGTTATCGATAGTAGGAAAAGGCGTTTTCTGCATTGACGATTATTCCCGTCTTGGTTAGTTAAAGGCCGCGATTTTCACTAGTTTGCAGTGAAAAAGCAAAGAATTATTTCAATTATTACATTAGCGAGATGACACCATAGTGACATCTACTCAGATTATGGGTAATTCATCAGGTACTGCAGTATCTGTAGCCGGATCCAAATCCGTATGGAAAGCCAGCAAACTATCAGCAACTTCATCCGGTTTATTAAACCTTGCGATATGAAATAAGGCTTCCCCTTCATTAACCAGAGGAATATTGGTACGACCGATGACAATGCCAGAGCTGCTTGCCAGCACCTCTGTTTCGGAATCACCTTTACCATAAGGGGCCGCCACCATGCCTAACAAATCTCCTTTATTCACACTGGCGCCCATAGGCACCAACATTCTGAAGATGCCACTTTCTGGCGCTCTGACCCAAACACTACTGCGAGCGACAAAGGGTTCGTGTGGACGTTTTTTTTGCCGCGTACTCGCCAACATACCAATATGCCGCATGACAGCCAAAACACCTTTAACACCGGCTCTTATCGCCATTTCATTAAATCGTAAAGCTTCACCAGCTTCATAAACGATAACAGGCACATCATAAGATGCTGCAGCATAACGTAGTGACCCTTGAATCAAACTGGAGTTCACCACAACAGGTGCATCAAAAGCATGCGCCATCATCTCTACATCAGGATTGGATAAGTCAGCCCTTATCTGAGGTAAATTATCGCGATGAATAGCAGCCGTATGCAGATCGATACCGTGTGTACAATGACTGACGACCTCTTTCATAAAAGAATCGGCTAATCTGGCAGCGAGCGAGCCTTCATCCGAACCAGGAAAGCAGCGATTAAGATCGCGTCTATCTGGTAAATAACGAGACTGATTTAAAAAGCCATACACATTGACCACAGGAATGGCGATGATTGTGCCTTTAAGGCCTTTAAGACTCTTACTTTTCACCAGTCTGCGAATAATCTCAACACCATTGATTTCATCACCATGTACTGCTGCTGAAACAAACAGAATAGGTCCTTTACGACGCCCACGTATAACATGGACAGGCATGCTCAACGCTGTTTGCATATAGAGATCAGGCAAAGGAACGTCAATTATCTTGCTTTGCCCTAATCTGACTTCTTCGCCAGCTAACACCAGCACATCAGACATATTTAGCCTCTGCCTCGCGTCTGCGTTTTACCCGAACGAGCATTTCTTTCAATAAAATCGATGATCATGCTGGCAATATCTTTGCCTGTGGCGTTCTCAATCCCTTCCAGTCCTGGTGATGAATTCACTTCCATTACAACCGGACCGTGATTTGAACGAAGTAAGTCAACACCACAGACATTCAACCCCATGGTTTTTGCAGCACGAACAGCCGTTGCTCTTTCTAATGGGGAAATACGAATCAAGTTCGCACTGCCACCGCGATGAAGATTAGAACGAAATTCACCTTCTTTTCCCTGACGTTTCATTGATGCAACGACTTTATCACCGACCACAAAACAGCGAATATCCGCACCACCAGCTTCTTTGATAAATTCTTGGACCAGGATATTGGCTTTCATACCCATGAAGGCTTCAATAACACTCTCTGCGGCTTGTTCTGTTTCTGCCAGAACGACACCGATGCCTTGCGTGCCTTCCAGTAACTTAATAACCAAAGGCGCGCCACCGACCATCTTAATCAAGTCATCAACATCATCCGGTCGGTGTGCAAACCCTGTGACAGGTAAACCAATACCTTTTCGTGATAATAATTGAAGCGCGCGTAATTTATCTCGTGATCGGCTGATGGCCACCGACTCATTCAATGGATAAACACTCATCATTTCAAATTGACGGAGCACGGCGGTACCATAAAAAGTCACAGAAGCACCAATCCGAGGAATGACCGCATCATAACCTGTCAAGATTTCACCTTTGTAGTGAACTTCGGGTTTTAGCGATGTAATGTTCATATAACAACGAAGCACATCTAATACATGCACTTCATGACCGCGAGCCTCAGCAGCTTCAACCAGGCGACGGGTTGAATATAACTTGGGGTTACGAGAAAGAACGGCGATTTTCATCAGCTTTCTCCATCAAAAAATTCTTTAATAGGCTGTTCATCATGCTCCTGAACACTTTGGCCAGTCATAAATGACATGGCAGGATTCACAATAAGATTGCCGGCGGTCATGGCGGTTCGACCTAGCAGCATTCTAAACAGCATATTATCGCGGTTTGTCAGAGTGACTTCTATAGGCCATTTCTTATTACCCAGTGATAGCTCAGTCTGAATCACATAACGTTTTTCAGTATGCCCCCCAGAATCTGTTACATTGCGCTGATCAATGACTAAAGCTTCACACCATTTGATGGTATCGTTGTCACCCTGATTGGGATGCACACCAAACCGAACCCAAAGTTGCTGCTCCTGTTCAAACTCTTCCACTGAAAATGCATGAATAGCTGAGGTTCTGGCACCTGTATCCACTTTCGCTTTAATTCGGTTCAGACCAAGTTGAGGTAAACTTAGCCACTCCCGCCAGCCCACAATAATAGGATCAGTGACAATTGCTTTACTTGGATCTTCAGTCATCAGATATTAGCCGTTTATTTTACGAAGTTTAATGATAGCACTGGGCAGAATGCGTCAACGATTCTGATAAAGAAGACGATTCATTGTAGTAATAGCACTGACTTTGATTTCTTTAGGGCAGACACGTTCACATTCTCGATAATTACTGCAACTACCAAAACCTTCCTCTTCCATGGCTTGCAGTAATTTAGCAGTACGCTGTTTATCCATTTCCCCCTGAGGCAAAACAGATAAATGTGCAATTTTTGCAGCTACAAACAAAGTCGCTGACGCATTCGGACATACAGCCACACATGCACCACAACCTATACATGTCGCTGCATCAAAAGCATCGTCCGCGATGTGTTTATCTATCGGTAATGTATTCGCTTCACAAGCTGAGCCTGTGCGAATGGGAATATATCCGCCGGCCTGGATAATGCGATCAAAGGCGCTTCTGTCGACGATAAGATCTTTGATAATGGGGAAAGCAGTGGCTCGCCAGGGCTCAATCCATAATTCTTTTTCGTCTTTGTAATCACGCATATATTGCTGACATGTTGTGGTTGCCTGTTGTTTACCATGCGGTGTGCCATTGATAACAAGATTACAGGAGCCACAAATACCCTCACGACAGTCAAAGTCAAAAGCAATCGGGTCCTCCCCTTGCAAAATCAACTTTTCATTCAATGCATCCATCATTTCCAGAAACGAGGAGTCTTCACTCGCATCAATTTCATACGCTTCGAAATCACCCTTTTTATCGGGTCCGGATTGTCGCCAGATATTCAGTTTAAAAATCATTGGTAATTTCTTATGCTGGGTCGAACAAAATCAAAATGCAGATATTCACGATAAAGCGTTGGGTGACTGACATCACCACTGTACTGCCAGGCAGCAACATAGGAATAATCCATATCGTTTCGTTTGGCCTCACCGTCCTCTGTCAGATGTTCTTCACGTGCATGGCAGCCGCATGATTCTTCTCTGTCCAGCGCATCAATGCACATCAACTCCGTCAACTCAAAAAAGTCGGCAACACGTCCTGCACGTTCTAAGGTTTGGTTTAAGCCCTCTTCGGAACCAGAAATTTTCACTTTCTGCCAGAATTCTTCTCGCAGATGCTGTATCTCCTTAATTGCTTTTTCAAGTGAAGATTTAGTTCGGGCCATACCACAAGCATGCCAGAGAATTTGCCCTAATTGCCGATGAAATTCATCAGGCGTTATTGAAGGCTCAGGTGCCTTCATCAAACTATCAATGCGACGTTTGGCTGACTGCATCGCTTCATCAATCTGGCTGGCATAATGCTCTGCCTTAATTGGTTTCTGTTTCGCTAGGAAATCCGCTACGGTGGTTGGCAAAATAAAATAGCCATCTGCCAGCCCCTGCATCAGTGCACTCGCACCCAACCTGTTCGCACCGTGATCTGAGAAGTTCGCTTCGCCACCTGCAAATAAACCATTAATGGTTGTCATCAAATTATAGTCAACCCATAATCCGCCCATTGTGTAGTGCACCGCGGGATAGATACGCATCGGGGTTTCATAGGGATTTTCAGCGGTTATACGCTGATACATTTCAAACAGATTGCCATATTTTTCTTCAACTGCGGCTAGTCCCTGTTTCTTGATTGCCTGAGCAAAATCAAGATAGACACCCAGTTTTTTCCCTTCAATTTCAAACCCTACTCCACGCCCTTCATCACAGATCAATTTAACAGCGCGGGAGGCAATATCCCGTGGTACCAGATTGCCAAATGAGGGATACATCCGTTCAAGAAAATAATCACGGTCCTCTTCTGCAATCTCTTCAGGTCGTTTATCACAATCCGCTTTGTTTTTTGGTGCCCATACACGGCCATCATTGCGTAGCGATTCACTCATTAATGTCAGCTTTGACTGTAACTCACCATGCTGAGGAATACAGGTTGGGTGAATCTGGGTAAAACAAGGATTAGCAAATAAGGCCCCTTTTTTATGGGCACGCCAGATAGCTGAGGTATTACAACCTTTGGCATTGGTGGATAAATAAAAGGCATTACTATAGCCACCAGTACAGAGGACTACACAGTCAGCGATATGGCTTTCCAGTTCTCCAGTTACTAAATCACGAGTCACAATTCCAATCGCCCTGTCACCATCCATGATCAAATCCTGCATTTCGCAGCGAGAACGATGTGTAATGGTGCCTTCTGCAATCTGCCTGCTCATCGCCTGATAAGCACCGAGTAAGAGTTGCTGTCCGGTTTGTCCTCTGGCATAGAATGTTCGCGACACCTGAGCACCACCAAACGAGCGGTTTGCAAGATACCCTGAATATTCACGGGCAAAGGGCACGCCCTGAGCTACGGCCTGATCGATAATAGCGGTACTTAGTTCAGCTAAACGGAATACATTGGATTCTCTGGCTCTGAAGTCACCACCTTTAATCGTGTCATAAAACAAACGCCAGACACTATCACCATCATTCTGATAATTTTTGGCAGCGTTAATACCGCCCTGAGCCGCAATACTATGAGCACGGCGCGGGCTATCCTGAAAACAAAAGGTTTTTACATTAAAGCCCATTTCGCCTAGTGAAGCAGAAGCAGAAGCGCCAGCGAGCCCTGTTCCGACAACAATCACTGTATATTTTTTGCGGTTGGCCGGGCTAACAACACGGGAATTGTATTTATGCTGCTTCCATCTATCCTGTAATGGCCCTTTGGGAGCATGACTATCTAATTCAAACTCACTCATCACGTTAACCACACATAAACAGGAATAGAAATGAAACCTAGTGCCAAAACGGCGACTACCGAATGAATAGCAATATGGTGCATTTTGGATGAGATTCCCAAGGTTTGAAGAACATTAATCAATGAATGCTGCAAATGCATTACTAATATGAATACCCCCATCAGATAAAACAGTGTGATAAATGGAGAGCTGAACCAGTCAAGTATAGACGCCCTGACATCAAGCGGGTTCACATACAATGACTGCAAAATATGTACGATGATAAACAAGAACAATAATGTGATGCTTATTGTCACCAACGATGCTGGTATCTGAAATTTATCGTGTTTTTTATAGCCAACCTGCCTGGCCTGACTGTTCTTTCGACGTATGGTTACCGCTGCCCGAACATGAATCCATAAACAAATCAGTACGATAGCCAACACAGGCCAACGAATCCAGACTGAATTATAAATTTGATAGAAATGATTGAAGCTATCACCAAAAAAGAAACTGAGATTGGACAGCATATGAAACAGGAGATAAACGCTTAATACTGAGCCAGCGATAGTCATGGTGCGTTTTTGTATCTGTAATAACGTCATGCTCAGCTTTCCATATCCAATCTGGCATCCTTATTATCAGGACGAGGTTTCAGGTTTTCTTTTTCAATAGTACGAATACAGCTATTCCAGCGTAGTGTGGCTTCATCATTGTGTTCTGGCCGTATTTTTTCAGCCTTCTGATAAAACTGTAAGGCTTCAATAAAATAGTCATAGGCAAATACTCTTGCCATGCTCTGAGTTAGCATAAACCGAGCACGCCGCTCATTTAGAAGCCCTGTGTAATAAAATTGTTGATAACGACTTTGTAATTTTTCAATGGCTTCTTCTATTGACTTCACTTGCGTTTTTTTGCCGGCATGATGCAGTTGATCACTCAAAGCCAGAATGTAAAGCACAAGGGCTTTTTGATTGTCTGGCTCGATATGCAGAATATCCAGACAGATACTTTCGGCAATCTCAGGCTCAGCAAGAGAACGATATTGACGTGCTTTTTCCAGCGCCAGTTCGACCGAATCAGCATGAATATTATGTATATGAAGATCCATTAATTACCCCGAAATGGCAGACGAATCACGAGCTGTGTTTAGTCCAATCTAATGCAAACACTGAAGCATTTCAATATTACGATGAAACATAGAGATAAAGCGGATGTTTACATGGTGTAAACACCCTAATTCTGGTATCTTTTATGGCTTTTATCACGGTTAATTTCGGTTCACACAATGCAAAGAAAAATTCTGGTCACCAGCGCTCTTCCCTATGCCAATGGTTCAATACATCTGGGCCATATGGTGGAATACATCCAAACTGACGTCTGGGTACGTTTCCAGAAAATGCGTGGTAATCAGTGCTATTACGTCTGCGCAGATGATGCGCATGGCACACCAATTATGTTGCGAGCACAAAATGAAGGTATCACGCCTGAGCAATTGATTAGCGATGTCAGCAAAGAGCACCAGGCCGACTTTGCCGAGTTCAATATTGGCTTTGATAACTTTCACAGCACACACAGTGACGAAAATCGGGCATTAGCCAGTCAGATTTATCTTGCTAACCGCGATGCAGGTCATATTGAATCGAGAACTATTAGCCAAGCCTACGATCCTGAAAAAGAAATGTTTCTGCCGGATCGTTTCATTCGTGGTGAATGCCCGAAATGTGGTGCAGCGGATCAATATGGTGATAACTGCGAAGTATGCGGTGCGACTTATGAACCCACTGAACTCAAAAATCCTGTATCGGCTGTATCGGGTGCCACTCCCATTACCAAAGAGTCAGAACATTATTTTTTCAAGCTCGGTAACTTTGAAAAAACATTAAAAGAATGGACTAATAGCGATCACCTTCAACCCGAAGTGACACGTAAGCTCAGCGAGTGGTTTGATAGTGGTTTACAAGACTGGGATATTTCGCGTGATGCTCCCTACTTCGGTTTTGAAATTCCGGATACGGACAATAAGTTCTTTTATGTGTGGATGGATGCGCCGATTGGTTATCTAGCCAGTTTCAAAAACTTCTGTGATCGTACGGGTGTTGACTTTGATGCCTTTATGAAACCAGGCAGCGATACCGAGATGGTGCACTTTATTGGTAAAGACATTATTTATTTCCATGCCCTGTTCTGGCCTGCCATGCTGGAAGGTGCGGGTTTCCGTCAGCCAGATAATGTGTATGCACATGGTTTCCTGACTGTCGATGGCAAAAAAATGTCGAAATCACGTGGCACCTTCATCAAAGCCCGTACTTACCTGAACCACCTTACTCCAGAATATCTACGTTATTATTTTGCTGCCAAACTTGGCAGTGGTATCGATGATATTGACTTAAGCCTGGAAGACTTCCAAACCCGAATTAATGCTGACTTAGTCGGTAAAGTCGTCAATATTGCCAGTCGCTGTGCCGGTTACCTGAGTAAAAAGTGTGATGGTCAGTTAAGTGATTCATTGGCTGATGTAGCCTTGTTTGAAAACTTCACCAATCAAGCGGAGGTGATAGCAGAACGCTATGAAAAACGTGAGTTTGGTCAGGCTATGCGTGAAATTATGGCGCTTGCAGATCGTGCCAACCAATATATCGATGAAATGAAGCCGTGGGCGCTGGCAAAAGAAGAAGGTAAAGAACAAGAAGTTCAGGCTATTTACAGCATGGGAATTAATTTATTCCGTGTATTAATCGCTTATTTAAAACCAGTATTGCCAAAAACAGCTGAACAAGCTGAAGCCTTCCTCAATATCGAAGCATTGAATTGGGCTGATATCGCTTCACCACTTTTAGGTCATGCCATTAATAAATTTACACCACTGATGACACGTATCGAAAAAGAAAAAATCGATGCCATCATTGAAGAATCGAAAGAAAATATGGCAGAAGCAAAACCAGTAGAAAAGCAAACAGCAAGCAATACAAATATTGACCCCATAGCCGATGAAATCCAATTTGATGACTTTGCTAAGATCGATTTACGTATTGCCAAAATCGTCAATGCTGAACATGTGGAAGGGGCAGATAAACTACTTAGACTCACATTAGATATTGGCCTAGGTGAACGTCAGGTATTTGCAGGCATTAAATCAGCCTACTCGCCAGAAGACCTTATCGGTAAATTAACAGTAATGGTCGCCAACCTAGCTCCACGTAAAATGCGCTTTGGTTTATCAGAAGGGATGGTGCTGGCAGCGGGGCCAGGTGGAAAGGATTTGTTTATCTTGAATCCGGATGATGGCGCTCAGCCTGGGATGAGAGTAAAGTAAAATTTACATTCTTATAGGCAAAAAAAGCCCCGCAGTGCGGGGCTTTTTGTCAATTTTCTACTACTTACAGTAACCTTTTTCATCACATGTAGAAGTAGCAGCATCTAAGTCCCATGTGACTTGACCGGCAGTTAATGTAGGGTTAATTTTATATATTTCACCACTCAAGCCATTTGTTGATCTGGCAGTTGCTGTAATTTGACCATCAGAAGTCTGCACAGTCGCCACGTACTGAGTTTTATTTGCAGTAGTCACATCTGCGGGAACCCCATGACTCCCAGCAGTGCAGCCAGTAACTGTATTCAGATCCATTGCACATAATTCTACAGCTGTTTTGGCAGCTGCCGTAGCTAGGATAACTTCAGAGAACTTTGCCTTGTTTGTGTATGTTTGATAAGCAGGTAAAGCAATAGCTGCCAAAATACCAATAATGGCTATAACGATCATTAACTCAATTAAAGTAAAACCTTGTTGGACCTTTTTCATATTTTATCTCCGTATTTCTTGTATAAGCACAACGCTTAAAACTTCATTTACAGTTATCATGCCAACTAAACTTCTACTTAATTTTCATAAGCATAGGAAAAAAAATAAAAACTGCTTCAGTTAAAAATCACCATAATTGTCAATAAGTGACAATTTGTGTCAACTTTAGTGACACGTAAGTAGATATTTCTTTAACCCACCATTCCATGGATAATTTTTTAATGCTTCTTCAGCAACAGAACAGCTTTTATGCTTATTCTCTATCGATTCAAAGCCATTAATTACATCTTCAAATAACTTTAAGTCAGGATCAGCATCCAATTGTAGTTGCAATTGGTCGATCATTTGGATGATTTTTTGATGATTTCCATTTTTAATAGCATGATAAAGCACGCTTCGGTTTGCCATCGTTCTGGCATCACCCTGAAAATAAGGATTTATCAATGCCAGCTGAAGAGGCTTATCGGTTGAGTGACCATAGACATAGTCAGTAATATCCTTTTGGGCTATACCTGTTTGTAATAAAAATAACAATGAAACTACCCCTAAAATAAGGGTAATACCTCTAATAAACAGTCCCGCCATCCGGCTAAGTTGATTATTTTTATCAACAACGATATTTTTTAATGCCACAAAAATAAGAAATAACCATACAAACCAATGCAAGGATGAAATATAAAAAGGCAGTTCAAGCATAGTGTGCATTGATATTGGCAATAACAATGAAAAATAGGCTAGGCTTGTCAGCCCATAAAAGCGGGCTATGCACCATACTGTCGATATCAACGCTATCAAAATACCAATAACAGCTAACACTCCCCCCTCAATCGCCCACATTAATAATTCATTATGTGGATGTTCCAATGTATAGGGCATATCAACAGTTGAATAATATTCATACCAATCAGGTGAGTGCGCTAGCCACTCTTTTTTATAACTACCTATACCATGCCCAACAAGTGGTGATGATTGAATTGAACCGAGAGCAGCGCGATAGATAACCACTCTAGCTTCTGAATTCTCTGCATTAACTAATTCATAGGCTTTATCAGTGGTTTTATTTAAACCAGCTTGCCCAGCCCAAGAACTCAATAACAGCATCAGAATGACGACACTGAATTTTACTTTATCTTTTTTTATTGATTGTGATAACCCAATAAAAAGGAAGATAAGTCCTAAAGCAAGTGACAATAATCCCACTCGTGAACCTGATGACACGACGACATAAGTGCTCAAGACCACTGTGATATATAAAATCGATTGAATTGTTTTTTTTACATTAACTGATGAAGTAAACAGCAGATAAATAGCAATTAATATTGATGTGGCTAAATAACTCGCCGTCACATTCACTTGCTGAAAAATAGTGGTTGGAGATAGATTTTTTGAGCTTTGTAAAAAGCTTCCGGTATAACTCTGCCATTGATGTATTTGGACAATGCCATAGATGGAAACCAGCAAACCAGATAGAACAATAAAAAACAATACCCGCTCAACCGACAGGCTTTTAAACTGAAATAATCCAAATAGAAAAATAACACCGGCAAGGATATATAAAATTCTAAATAACCATGTTACAGGTTCAACCACACCGGCAATAACAGCCGATAATAAAATGCCGGCTGGCAACATCAATAGATAAATATAATTTTTGGGTAAGGTAATCGTGTTACTACCGGCGACATGCCAGAGCATAAAACCAATAACTAATGTTGCAGCAAACCAAACTGAAATATTAAAAGGTAAATCAAAACCTGTACCACCAATACTCGACGTAATGTAAAACGGCGAAACGACAAAAAGTAAAAACAGCAAACCTTCAAGAATTCTACTGGGTGATAATGATTGGTTTTGCATTAAGCAATATCCTTTTGGCTTTTTTAATTTGCTATCACATCGGTTTCAAATCAAACGCAATACAAATACGTTCTTCATCTGAGCTGAATGGAATGGTGCGATGGAAGCAGGATGAGGGAAACATCACCAAGTCGCCGACTTCCGGGGCAATGGTTTTTGTGGGGAAATTGTCATGTTTTTTCGGGTAGTCGTCGCCATGCGTGCTTAACTCAATACTACCTTCATGTTCATGCTGTTTATTTTTCGGTAACGACAAATACAAGGAACCACTGACCCAACCTTCTTCATGAATATGGGAAGTGAGATGACCACCGCTTTTCATTTTCACATACCAGGAACTGGCAAATTCCGTGGTTTTCGGGAAAGCTTTAACGAACTGACAGTTTTCTCCGGCAAAGGTCTGACGATATCGTTCTACTGCTTGAGCGACATATTCAGCCAGTTGTCGGAAAGAGGCTTCAGGCCGTTTAAATAAATTACCGGAGGATTGCACACCGTTGTAGAGTCGTCCTTGCGATTTTTCATCTACGTCACAGGTATGAATATCATTTAAAAGTTGATTCAGAAATTCACTATTGTTTTTCAACTCGGGGATTTCGGTATGAAACACAAAGTCCAGTGGGTTTTTACAGAAATTGTAATCATTCTCGGTACTAAAGTTTTCAGCATAATGTCCGGACAATGTCGCTAAAAATGGCGAGTTATCTTTACTGCGTTTTAATGCATCCAGCCCATTTTTAAATTCCTCAAACTGCCCTGTTTTATACAGGCAGTATAAAGAACGTTCTTGCCAGTCAGCATATTGTGAGCGTTGAAAGTGTTCCAAAGCACCCTGTAAATCACCACAGTCATAAAGATAAACTGCCAGACTGTAGTTAGCCATGGGTAAATCGGGATTAATTTCTAAGGCACGTTTATAAGCAGCAACGGATTCTTCATAGCGACCTTGATCACGCAACACCTCACCGACACTGCGATGTACATCAGCATAATCAGGATTCAGTTCTAATGCCTTATTATAGGCAGTAATTGCTTCACCTAATTTACCCTGATTTTTGTAGGCCGTCCCCAGGTTGAAATAAATCTGAGCATCAGTATGAATGTGTAATGCTTTGTTGTATGTGTTGATGGCTTCCACCAGCATGCCCTGCTCTTGCAAAACGACACCAAGATTAACTATCGCTTCATAAAAGCCTGGTTCCAGATCAATCGCTTTTTGATAATTCTGGCTTGCTTGTGGATATTGCTTTAAGGCTTGATGAGCAATGCCCATATTATAATAAGCATCCACTAGATTAGGCTTGATACTAACCGCTTTTTTATAACTTTGAATGGCTTCTTCATGACGATTCATATTGGTAAGAAGCGCCGCGACATTGAAGTGCATTTCGGCGATGCTGGGATCAATTTTTATCGCTTTACGAAAAGCATCTACTGCCTCTTTGGTTTTATTTTGTCCGGCAAGTGCATTGCCATACAGATTGTGTAAAACAAAAGCATTGGGAAACTGCTTTAGCAATTTCTTTGACATTGATTCTGCTACGGCTAACTGACCTGAATTTAATGCATTCACAATGGGTTGAATTTCAGCTTGAGATACTTGTCTTAATTGGGCGGTCTTTTTCATGTTGAGCTCAGTGTCTTGAATTCAGCGGTTAGTGAGATAATTTAAGTTAGCCGAATGTAGCCCAGGGACCTGCTCCTCGCAACACTTAGCAAAACGTAAAATCTCACATTAATCGACTTACATATTTTAAGGTTATACAAATCAGATGGATACAGTAACACAAGCATTACTCGGCGGTGCCGTAGGATATATGGTTGCTGGTAAAAAATCCCCACGAAAAGCGGTGTTATGGGGAGCAGCAATTGCTGTATTACCCGATTTAGATATCTTCATTCCGCATGAAACCGATCTAGCTTCAATGACCTTACACCGCAGCTGGACACATTCCTGGTTTGTGCAGACGGCGATTGCTCCCTTACTCGCCTTGTTGTTGCATCGTTTTGATCGAGATAAAACCTTTAGCTACCTCAATTGGTTTTTACTTGTCTGGTTGGCCTTAATAACACATTCAGCTCTTGACGCACTCACTGTCTATGGCACGCAATTGTTCTGGCCGTTAATGCCAAATCCAGTCTCCGGCGGCAGTGTATTTATTATTGATCCAGCCTACTCGGTTCCGCTGCTAATTGGTTTTATGGCCATTTTGATAGCGCCGGATAACGTCATCAGTAAAAAACTCATGCGCTATACCTTTGCTTTCAGCTGCTTGTATCTGTCATGGGGACTGATTGCTCAAAAATGGGTTGAACATGAAGCTGAAACCGCTTTTACTCAGCAAGATATTCAAGTTGACCAGATGCAAGTTTCAGCCACTGCATTTAATACGCTTTTATGGCGGGTGATTGCCGTTAATGATGAACATTATTACGAAGGCTTCCATTCCATCTTGGAAGGTAATCAGCCTATCATTTTTAAAACCTATCATCGTGGTGCAGAGCTTATTGATAAAACAGAACACTTCCCAGCCTACAAACGCATAAATTGGTTCACTAACAGTTTATTCAAACTCGAACTGCAAGGTAATCACGTCATTGCTTCGGATTTACGGATGGGTATGGAGCCCAGCTATTTTTTCCGCTTTCAGATCGCAGAAAAAGATCAGCAACGGTTTATAGCAATTATTCCCAACCGTTTTCCCAGCCAAAATCATCGTCGGGAAGGCGTTCGTTGGGTTTGGCAGCGTATCTGTAATCCGGCTATAGAGTTCAATCCTCAGCCCAATTAAATTGCTCATGCATTAACAGCACTTTTAACAGGTTTTTTGTTCCACTTAATTTTGATGTAATGGTGCCATGACACAGATAACTGAAAAGCAAAACACCAATAATCTGCTTAACTGGCAGTTTGATAATCAATTTATTCAGCGTTTGCCTGCTGATCCGGAAACAGGAAATTTCCGTCGACAAGTGCTTGGCGCATGCTTTTCTTATGTCACACCGAAAAAAGCCAGTTCACCAAGCTTAATAGCCTACTCCGTAGAAATGGCGGAAGAACTTGGACTAACGGATCAGGATTGTCAGAGTGAGTTATTCAAACAAGTGTTTGTCGGTAATCAAAAGCTGAAAGGTATGCAACCTTATGCTCAATGTTATGGCGGTCACCAGTTTGGTAACTGGGCGGGGCAACTGGGTGATGGTCGTGCAATAAACCTCGGTGAAATTATCAGTGACTCAGGCCAACGTTGGTGTTTACAACTAAAAGGCTCGGGTGAAACACCTTATTCACGTTCTGCTGACGGTCTGGCTGTATTGCGTTCTTCAGTACGTGAGTTTTTATGTAGTGAAGCTATGTACCACCTTGGCGTGCCAACAACCCGGGCATTAAGTCTGATCACTACTGGTGACGATGTGATTCGGGATATGTTTTATGATGGCCGGCCACAGAGCGAGCCTGGTGCAGTCGTTTGTCGGGTTGCCCCGTCATTTCTACGTCTGGGCAGTTATGAAATTTTCAGTGCCCGTGGCGATAGTGAAACCTTAAAAACACTGGTTGATTACACCATTGATAGCTTTTTCCCTCACTTAGGTACGCCTGGTAAACAAACCTACTTAGACTGGTTCCGTGAAGTTTGTGAACGCACGGCCGATATGGTCGTTGACTGGATGCGTGTTGGTTTTGTCCATGGCGTTTTCAATACCGATAATACTTCTGTGCTGGGTCTTACCATTGATTATGGTCCTTATGGCTGGATAGATGATTATGATCCCAACTGGACACCAAACACCACCGACGCAGCAGAGAAACGTTATCGCTTTGGCGCACAGCCACAGATATCCCAGTGGAATTTATTACAAATGGCCAATGCTATCTATCCTTTAATCGATGATGCTGAAGCCTTAAGAAATATTTTGAACGACTATGTCACGGTCTACACTGATAAATGGCAACAAATGCGCGCTGATAAATTAGGCTTAGCTGAGTTTAAAGCTGCTGATGAAGAGTTACATCAGGAAATGAATCGCATTATGCTACTCGCTGAAACCGATATGACGCTGTTCTATCGTCATCTGGCTGATGTTAGCATCGAAGATAAAAACAAAACTGATGATGAACTTCTGTCGCCATTAATGGTGGCTTTTTACTCACCTGATGCCCTAAGCCAAGCAGATAAAAAAGACATTGCACAGTGGCTAAAAGCGTATTTGAGCCGCGTTGAAGAAGATGGCATTAGCGATGAAAAACGTAAAACCAAGATGAACGCGGTTAATCCTAAATATGTGTTGCGAAATTATCTGTCTCAAGTTGCTATAGATAAGGCCGAACAAGGTGATTCCAGTTTGATCAATGAACTTCTGGATGTGATGCGTCATCCCTATGATGAACAACCACAATACGAACAATACGCAGCTAAACGCCCTGACTGGGCCAGAAACAAACCTGGCTGCTCAATGCTCTCATGTAGTTCATAAATTAGTTAAAAGGATATGACTATGAAACTAATCCATACACTCTCCGCTTTTGCTTTTCTTATCTTTAGTTCATTTGTCGCTGCAGATGTCAGCCAGGATAAAGATCTGAATATTAAAGAGTTACTGTCAGACATTCCTGTGATCTGGGGAATGGATTATCTGGATAATAATGAGTTATTACTCAGCCAGCGTGATGGTCACTTATATCAATTCAATCAAGAAACAAAACGACTACAGGAAATTACAGGTTTGCCAGTCGATATTCTGGTTCAGGGGCAAGGCGGTTTATTCGATGTAAAACGTTCTCCTGACTACGATAAAACAGGTTGGATTTACCTGAGTTATGCCAAAGATGTAGATGATGAAGGGGCAACCACCCTAGCCAGAGCAAAAATTGAAAACAACACACTCGTCGACTGGCAGGAACTCCTTGTCACCCAATCACGTACTGGCAACGATGTGCACTATGGCGGACGCATTACGTTTGATGGCAAGGGTCATATTTTCTTATCGGTCGGAGAGCGTGGCGAGCGTCCAAATGCTCAAAACTTAATGACCCACGCCGGCTCTATTTTACGCCTCAATATGGATGGAACCGCACCTGCTGATAATCCATTCGTTAGCAAAAGTGGCGTCTTACCGGAAATCTGGAGTTATGGCCATCGAAATCCTCAAGGACTGTTTTATAACCAAAAAACACAGCAATTATGGGAAATTGAACATGGGCCGCGTGGTGGTGACGAAATTAATTTAATACAAGCTGGCAATAATTATGGCTGGCCAGAAATATCTTATGGTAAAGAATACTGGGCACCACTTTCCGTCGGTCATGGCACACACGAGGAAGGCATGGAACAACCGGTTAAAACCTATATTCCGTCTATCGCACCTAGCAGTCTTATTCAATATCAGGGCACATTATTTCCAGGTTGGGCTGGTAAACTGATCATCGGTGCATTGAGCCTGCAACACCTGAATATTGTCACTCTGAATGAGAAAAATGAGGCAGTTGATGAGCAACGCTTATTAAATACCTTATCCAGCAGAATACGCAATGTGATTGAAACACCTGATGGCGCATTACTCATTAGTACTGATGCTGGCAGTATCTACCGCATTACACCTAAAATAAAGTAGGGGGCTGATCCAGATAACTAGCCCATATTCGCTTTAACCCATTGAGTTAATTGTTTTAATTGACTCTTTGGGTCACTGTTATTAAATCGCCACTC
>NZ_FOSH01000019.1 GCF_900114205.1 Methylophaga sulfidovorans | reverse complement strand
AGCCGAGTTCGTCCGACATCAAGAGAGCGGTAGCCTTTTTTAATATAAATTTTTCCTGCTCCAGGCGTTTCACCCGGGCTTCCAGTTCCTGAATACGCTGCTGTTCCGGTGTTAGCGCTTTGGATGCAGGCGTATGTCCACCTCGCTCTTCCTGTAACTGTTTAACCCAGCGACGTAGGGCTGACTCGCCCACATCAAGAGCTTGACAAGCCTCTGGAACACTGTAGTTCTGGTCGACAACTAAACTGGCTGCCTCCAACTTGAACTCAGGAGTAAAACTTCTTCTTTGTTTTGTCATTGAACACCTCTTTGGAGGACATATTACCTCCTTAAATGGTGTCCGGGATCATTAAACCACTACACTCCTGCATTTTCGATAGGAACTAAAGCTTATATGGGGCCTGGTATGGGAATAACTTTAGCAGGAACTTCTACTAAAGTTTCTCTCTATGCTGCAAGGGTGAATAACTGTATTTGCAGTTTGGCTGACTTTGTTTCTGAGGAAAGTGGATTTTATAAACAAAACGCTTACAAAAAAGGTATATCCGATCCAAAGTTTGTAATTAGGTTGAGCGAGAAAGGGCTGGTCTTATGTGAGGAAAAAGAACCTGCTCATTACCTGCTCCCAAGGCGTTCAGAAAATGGAAAAGAAGATGTTTTTGAAGATATACATCATATTGTAATACCAGACTGGTTGATTGAGTCATGGGGAAACAATTAAATTGTATTTATATTATTCTGTCTCACTAGGTCAAAAATAATCAAAGCATAATGCATACTCAAATGCTCCAGATTAACCTAACCTGTTTATCAGTAAATGAATATGACTGGTGGCTAGAAAGTAAGATGCCTCAGGATAAAAGTAAAAACTACTTGCTAAGGAGGATCTTTGTAGGTTGGGTAGAGCCTTAGCGAAACCCAACTATTTACGGTTCTGTTTTTGTTGGGTTGCATACTTCAACCCAACCTACGATTTAAGTTATCTGCTTACGATTAACTCAGCCTACAGTATCTACCGACATCATTAGACTTTGCACCATAACGATAAGGATGGAGGTAAAAAAGACTTTTTTGGCCCAGGCCGTATCTTTTTTTGTCTTCAAGCCCGCCCACGCAATATATAACCAATATAAGCCAAAGGCTGATGTGATGATGAGATACCAAATACCGGTATAGCCAGCTAGGTAAAGTAGGGGCGTCGCCAGGTTAAATGCAATCAGGTAGAGCAAAATCTGGTGTTTAGCACTCTGAATCGTTTTAGCTACCGGCAGTACTGGAATGGATGCTGCACGGTAATCGTTAAACCTGAAAATGGCGATCGCATAGGAGTGGGGCATTTGCCAAATGCTGAAAATCAATAGCAATATTGCAGCGCCCAGATCAAACTGCTGACTGACAGCACAATAACCGACGACAGGTGGCATGGCGCCAGCAAGGCTGCCAATCAATGTGCCGTGAACGGAGTTACGTTTCAATGAAAGACTATAGACGCCAACATAGATAATAAACCCCACCAGAACGACCGTTACATCAATGATATTGGTACCGAACAACAGTACAAAGATACCTAACAGTCCAAGCACTGAAGCATATATCAATGCCGCACGCGGTGAGATTAGTCCCTGCACTAAGGCTCTGTCGCGGGTACGTTCCATCAGGGTGTCAATATCGCGGTCAATAAAGTTGTTAAACACGCATCCGGATGCGACGACCAGTGATACACCCAGCGCAGCATAAAAAAACAGCATCAAATCGATGCTGCCTTTAGATGCGAGAAAAAAACCACCCGCTACTGAAATGAGGTTGCCAATAATGATACCAGGCTTGGCAACCTGCCAATATTTTTTTAACACCTATTCCATATCTCAGTTAAGCATCATGTTGTAACCAAGATTATGCATAATCCAGAGAGAACCAACCACAATAAATACGATTAAGATAAAGGTATAAATAAGTGCGACCAGATTCCAGCGTTGTTCTGAGGAGGTATTTAGGTGTAAGAAGAAATAAAGATGAACCAGTACCTGCACAATAGCAAAGCCGAGAATGCTTATGGCGATAGTAGATGGCTCCATTGTTGGATTCATCACCATCCAGAATGGAATAACAGTCAGTACGACTGACAGTAAAAAACCAATCAGATAAGACTTATAGGTGCCGTGCGCTGCACCAGCAATATGGCCGTTATCCATTCAGAACCCCCAACAGATAAACAAAGGTAAATACGAAGATCCAGATGATATCAAGGAAATGCCAGAACAGGCTCAGACACATCAAACGGGCTTGGTTCAATTCAGTTAATCCATGACGATAGACGTGTAACATCATGAATACCATCCAAATCAAACCACAGCTCACGTGCAGACCGTGAGTGCTGACCAGTGCGAAAAATGAAGACAGAAACGCACTTTGCTGCCAGCTATGACCTTCAGCAATTAGGTGACTGAACTCTTTCAATTCGAGCCCGACGAAACTGGCACCGAGTATAAAGGTGATCGCCAGCCAAAGTATGACCAGTTGCCGCTGGCCCTTATTCATCGCCACCATAGCAAAACCATAGGTGATACTACTGAACAACAGGCAGAAGGTTTCGATCAGTACGCCATCTAACTCAAAAATCTCTTTACCTGTTGGTCCACCTGCATAATTGTGTCCGAGTACTGCATATGTCGCGAACAAAGCCGCGAACAAAATGCAGTCACTCATTATGTAGATCCAGAAACCGAACACCCTCGTTGAGGATGCATCGTGATGCGCATGCTCGTGAGCATGTGCGTTATCTAAAACATCAGTACTCATAATTAATGCCTGATTACCTTATTAACAATTAATTAACGTACGCAGTTTGCGTAGTAGTTGAGTCGGTACTGGTCTTACCATTTTTTTCCTGGTAATTATGTACCTTCTCAAGCCATTCGCCTTCTATGCGCTCAATTTCTTCGACAGGTACGTAGTAATCGACATCTTTATCAAAGCTGCGCCAGATCATGCAGCCCAAAATACCGAGAGCACCAGCAATCGCCATCCACCAGATGTACCAGGTCATGGCAAAACCAAAAATGAAACTGAACAAGCCGACAAAGACACCCACACCAGTATTCCTTGGCATGTGAATCTCTTTATATTGCTTAGGTTCATGTGGGTAATCACCTTTCTCTTTCATGGCATGGAAAGTATCAAGTTCTGAAATGACAGGGATCTCAGCAAAGTTATAGAAAGGAGGAGGAGAAGATGTTGACCACTCCAGTGTACGACCACCCCATGGATCACCAGTGACGTCCTGATTTTCGTGACGATCACGAATACTGACGACTAGTTGAACTATGGTGAAGATAATGCCCATCAGAATAATCAAAGCACCGAATGCAGCGAGTATTAACCATGGCTGGAATGCTGGATTATCATAATGGTCGAGGCGACGAGTCATACCTAAGAAACCAAGATAATAGAGTGGCATAAAGGCCAGGTAGAAGCCTACCAACCAGCACCAGAATGAATATTTACCCCAGCGTTCATTTAGTGTGAAACCAAATGCTTTCGGGAACCAGTAGGCATAACCAGCCATTGAACCGAAGACCACACCACCGATAATCACGTTATGGAAGTGAGCAATCAGAAACAGACTGTTATGCAACACAAAGTCAGCACCCGGCACCGCCAGAAGAACTCCGGTCATACCACCGATACTGAAGGTGATCATAAAGCCAAGTGTCCACAGTAAAGGCGTGCTGAATTCAACACGACCGCCATACATAGTGAACAGCCAGTTAAATATTTTCACACCTGTCGGAATGGCAATAATCATCGTCATGATGCCAAAGAAGGCATTGACGTTTGCTCCCGAGCCCATGGTGAAGAAGTGATGCAGCCAGACTACAAACGAAAGTACGGTAATTGCAATGGTTGCATACACCATAGATGTATAGCCAAACAGCGGTTTTTTAGAATAAGTTGCAACGACTTCAGAGAAGACACCAAATACTGGCAGCACCAAAATATAAACTTCCGGGTGGCCCCAAATCCAAATCAGATTGATGTACATCATCATATCGCCGCCCAGAGCATTGGTGAAGAAATGCATGCCGAGGTAGCGATCCAGTGTTAATAATGCCAGCGTCACCGTTAATACTGGGAATGCACCGATGATCAACACATTGGTACATAGTGCAGTCCAGCTGAATATCGGCATTTTCATCAGCGTCATGCCAGGGGCACGCATCTTGATGATGGTGGCGAAGAAGTTAATACCGGTAAGCAATGTCCCTATCCCGGATATCTGTAGACTCCATATATAATAATCAACACCAACATCCGGACTGTATTGCATTTCAGACAACGGTGGATAGGCCAGCCAGCCTGTTTTAGCGAAATCGCCGATAGCGAGTGACAGATTGACCAATATCACACCGACGACAAACAGCCAAAAGCTGACTGAGTTCAGATAGGGGAAAGCCACATCGCGGGCACCGATTTGCAAGGGAACCACAATATTGATGAGACCAATCACGAACGGCATGGCGACAAAGAAAATCATGATGACGCCGTGCGCTGTGAAAATCTGGTCATAATGTTCAGGTGGCAGATAGCCTTGATCAGCACCTAGCGCCACTGCCTGTTGTGAACGCATCAGAATGGCGTCGGAAAAACCTCGAAGTAACATCACCAATGCCACTACGAAATACATCACACCAATTTTCTTGTGATCAACTGATGTCAGCCAGTTTTTCCATAGATACGTCCACTTACCATAGTAGGTAATCAGGGCAAAAATAATCAGCCCAGTAAGCACCATAAAGCCGACCGCACCCATTACGATAGGGTTATCGTAGGGAATGTCCGCAAGCGTTAATTTACCTAACATCAGTTACTCCTGAATCTGATTGCATTTCTACTGAGGCCGTATCCGAGTTCGAATTCATGTAGCTAGCTACAATTGATTTGAACAAGTCAGGCTTCACTGACGAATAGTAAGCAACTGGATTTTGCTCACTGGGTTTGGCTAAGGCGTCATAACTGGCTTGATCCAGTGGGTCTTGCGCCTGTTTAACTTTATTAACCCACTCATTAAATTGAGATTGGCTTGTCGCGATTGCTTTGAAATTCATATGTGCGAAGCCATCACCGCTAAAGTGAGCTGACATACCATCAAAAGTACCGGTTTCATGGGCAAGCAAATTGACTTCAGTTTGCATGCCAGCCATTGCATATATCTGACTACCCAGTTGAGGGATAAAGAAGGAATTCATGACTGTGTCTGAGGTGACCTTGAAACGAACAGGTACATTTTCAGGGAAGGTAACTTGGTTAACCGTTGCTATATGTTGTTCTGGGTAGATGAACAGCCACTTCCAATCCAAGGCAACGACTTCAATCGTGATTGGTTTCTGATTATCAGCTGTTTCAAGTGGTTTAAATGGGTCGAGAGAATGTGTTGTTTTCCAGGTTATCGTTCCTAAAATCAGAATGATGATACAAGGCACAGTCCAGACAACAACTTCGATTTTATTTGAATGTGACCAGTTCGGTCTGTATTCCGCTTTTTTATTGGAAGCCCGATATTTCCATGCGAAAGCTATCGTCATCACGATGACAGGAATAACGACGACCAGCATGAGTAATACTGCAGTAATGATCAGCGTGCGTTCATCATGACCTATAGGCCCTTTTGGATCTAAAACACCTGCCTTACAACCGCTCAGCAGAACTGCTGAAGCCATTGATAACCATCTGACAAAAGCAGAATACTTTGTTCTTTTCATTTAAAATCCTCGGCTTAGGCGCCTCTTCATGCAGTTTTCCCTGCCATTTTCTTCCTGAGCGAAAAAAATGTTGTACATTTATTTAGCAACGGTGCGGAATAATGCGATGTAATACCTGAGTCGACCAGTATCAGCTGAATAAATCCTATAGCGTCCGTAAATATAGGCTTCGCTAAGAATCTCTTTTGTTAAAGACTTTTGATTCAGCCACTGGGTCTATCTCGTTGTTGCGCAAGATAATACTGGTAAAGCAGTGCTGTTGCCTATACAAACTCGCAATTTTAACAATACTTTACATAACGGCAGTGCTATTGAAGGCATCGAAGTACCTCAAAACTCATCAAAATTGACTGGATAGTGGAAGGGCGGTTAACGGTAAATTGGTAGTGAGACCCAAGGTAAATATCACGCTGTAAGGACACTGGTCTGTTTGAATGACACAGCAGTGGAAGGCGTGTCGAAAAGTCGACGTCTATCTGCTAACTGCAGACTCAAGTTCAAACCGTTTCCAGACCATTTAAATTGCTCATTGGCTGAGTTTGAGTACCATGACCAGACCGAAACTGTAGCGATAATGCTAAAAATTAACTTCGAATTTATGTCAATTTATTTGAAGTTTTGTCTACATCTTTGTAGCTAAGGTCAGCCTGTTTCTGCCATTCGCTTTTGATTCATACAGTGCTTTATCAACGACGAAGAATAAGTCTCTTTGATTGGATATTGGAAAAAGTTCAGTATGGTATAAACCTACACTGATCGTGGCATTGATTTGTTGACCTTCAAACCTAAAGTGATGAGAGCTGGTTTTATTGATTAAGTCCGATATGATTTCTTGTGTTTTCTCACATGGAATTCGGTTTAGCATGACAACAAATTCTTCACCACCGACCCGATAGACTTTATCGGTGCCACGTCCCAGAGACTGCAAAATAGTGGCAAACTCTTTCAACACCTGATCACCAGCTAAGTGGCCGTATGCATCATTAATCTTTTTGAAAAAGTCGATATCGATAAGGGCGATACCAAAAGGGCATTGGTGGGCATGAAAGCCTTTAATTAAGGTTTCTATATCGACCTCTAGTGTCAAACGGTTATTTAAGTTTGTTAATGGATCTTTGCTGGCTAATTCTCTTAGTTTTTTATTGGCTTCTTCGAGTTTATAAGTACGTAACTCAACCTGATCTTCCAAGCTATTGAGTAAACGTTGCTCTGCATCACGTGACTTGATGACTTCTTTTGCCATCGGTCTAAAGATAAAAATAACTTCCAGCCCAAGCGTGAGTAGCGTGATTAACCACAAACCTATTTCTAAGCGTTGAATGATATCAAGTCGTTCATCGCCTTCACGTTGATATTGATTAACGGCCTCATCTAAATCGATTAATAAGTCTTCAGAAGAATTATCAATCTCGTTCATAATCTGTAAAAAAGGTTTCTCAGACGTTGTCTCTATGATTTGAGTAGCCATTTTTAAGTAATAGTTCACACGGTCATATAAATCTGTGTCGCCAAAATAGATATCCCGGATTGCTGGAGAGAGCTTGAGTTGTTGTCCATTCTTGAGCTGCCCTGAGGCAAGCTGGTGATTGGCCGATTTCATTTTTTCTATATGTTGAGTCAGTATGGTTTCAGTTTCGGTCTGTTTTGTCTTCGTCACAAAACGTTGCTGATACAAACGGTGAATATCCAATGCAATATGTTGACTCAGCATGCGTTGGCTACCAGAGATATTGACAAGATAAGCGGTGTTATCAACATCAGAGAGAGCAGACTTCATGATATATGCTGCAAAACTGGATAACAGGGCGATAAGCGTTACAGCCAGTACATAACGCTTGGTGATGAGTGTATGTAAGGAGGAGTCTGTCTTATCTGCCATTATATCTATCCCTCAATATCGTTTAACAAGACAAAACTCATTCATCTTTGCTCCATCAATCTGGTGATGAGTTTTTATAACTTGGTATGCATACTAACCTATAACCATAGATTATCTAAGGATTTAAAATCCCAGTCTCTAGGCTCTTCTGGCCCTTCAATGCGTTCTTTACAGTTTTTTGCTGCAAGATCGATAATTTGTATTGGAATAGGGGCTTTGGAACGAATAGAAAAAAATACTTTTACTATGGGTGAGAGTAATGAACCAGGATGAGTTTCAATAACAACAGCCAACCGCTGTGAACTGAGACGTACAAGTGAGCCAATAGGGTAGATACCAACAGATTTTACAAAGGCGTTAAAAATTTGTTTATCAAAATGCCCATCCCATTTAGCCATCTCCCGAATACTATTCGCTGGTTCCCAGGGCTTTTTATAGGATCGCTCAGAGGTTACTGCATCATAGACATCACAAATAGCAGCCATACGAGCCAACAGAGAGATTTTTTCAGCTGGTAGTTGATTCGGATAACCTGTGCCATTGATTTTTTCATGATGGTTTAAGGCGATATCAATCACTTCGGCTTCTGCACCGCTGTCTTCAAGTATTTTGGCACCGACCAGGGTATGTTTTTTCATTACGGCGTACTCTGCATCACTGAGTTTGCCTGGTTTATTCAGAATTTCCAGCGGCATAACCGCTTTACCTAAATCGTGCATCAAGCCGCCGATACCTGCCAGCCGGGTTTGTTCATTATCTAATCCCATTTGATTGGCTAGAGACAACATCAGCGCACAGACTGCAACAGAATGCATATAGGTATAGTCATCATGAGTTTTTAAACGAGCGACACTGAGAATAGCAGCAGAATTACGTTGTACTAATGAGTTAATCTCGCCGACCAATGGCAGAGTAGTTTGTGGATCGATGGCTTTGCCAAGACGAATATCATTAAACATCGATATGATCTGGGGTTTTGCATCCTGGCAGAGTTTTTTAGCCCGTTCAATTTCATTCTCGATTGACGTGGAATCTGTTTTAGCTTTTACGTCTGAGTGAGGTTTGTCTTGAACTGGATCAGCATCAGCATCAGTGCTCTCGATTGTCTCTTGCGGTGAATCTGGCGACTCAACAGTCTCTGTCTCGGGCAGTTCACCTTTCTCATCATCAATCCATAACTCTTTTATACCGGCTTGTTTGATGCGTTTGATGTCATTGGGATCGGTGAGCAAAAAACTACTGCGAACAAACGGATGCTGAATCCATGAACCGCCTAGCTTTTGAATATACATACCTATATGTAATTCATTTACAGCAATGCGTTTTATCGCCATTGCTTCTCCCCTTAAAGTGAAAATATTTTTATAGTTTTTTTGTAAAACATACCCCGCCTATACGGTGGCATCAATAGATATTTTAATTATTCCTTTATGACTTATATTCTGCTTTATGTGAGTCTGAAATTATTGTGAAAAAGCAGAACTGGATTCACTAATAATGTCGATTATTTTGCAGCCCTAAGGGAGATTAAAACGACGTATTCTTAACCTAAGTTAACGGTGTGGTGACATATTCTTATGTTATGCTCAGTGGCAAAATCCCTCTATATATATCATTTAGGAAGAAAGTGTGACGAAAACACCCATACTGAAAGAAGGCAACAATTGCTGGCATAAAAAACACGCGGACCAAGTTGCTTTACTTATTGATGGGGAAAATTATTTCGGTGCATTGCATGCTGCCATTCAGCGAGCTAAACACACGGTATATATCCTTTCATGGGATATTGATAGCCGTATGCAACTTGTACGTAATAGTGATGAAGTACAAGAGCTGCCTGTAGAACTGGGTGCTTTTATCAGTGCAGTGCTTAACCGAAACCCTGATTTACATGTTTATATTCTGAACTGGGACTGGGCCATGGTGTATACCTTGGAGCGTGAGTGGTTGCCCATGTATAAACCGGCGTGGAAGTCCCAAGCCAGATTGCATTTCAAACTCGATGGCGAGTGTCCAATGGGAGCATCTCAGCACCAGAAAGTGGTGGTCATTGACGATGAGATTGCCTTCTCCGGCGGCTTTGATATTGGCAAAAGCCGCTGGGACAGCTCAGAACATAAAGCCAAAGAATCAAGACGTATTGATCCTGATGGTCATCATTATCCGCCGTTTCATGATGTACAAATGATGGTGCAAGGTGATGCTGCAGTCGCTTTAGGTGATCTGGCACGAGAACGCTGGTTAAAAGCAACGGGTGAACAACTCAATCAACCACCACAAAAGACCGGATCTGCATGGCCGGACTATATCGAACCCTGGTTTAAAGACATTGAAGTCGCTATCAGTCGGACAATACCTCAATACAAAGATCAGCAAGAAATTCGTGAGGTTGAACAGCTCTATATTGATAGTCTGAAAGCAGCTGAAAATCTTATATATATGGAGAATCAATATTTTACTTCATGGAAAATTGCTGACTTATTAGCTGAACGTCTTCAGGAACGTGATGGTCCTGATGTGGTTTTAGTGCTGCCATTAATGACCGGCGGCTGGCTGGAACAAGCCACCATGGATGTTTTACGTTTTCGTGTGGCTTGCAAATTAAAAGAAGCTGACAAACATAATCGTTTACGTCTTTGTTATCCGCACCGTGATGAGCTTGGTGATGTATACATCAGCGTTCATGCAAAAATTACAGTGATAGATGATTGTTTGATGCGAGTCGGTTCAGCGAACTTAAGTAACCGTTCCATGGGGTTCGACAGTGAATGTGACCTGGTGATTGAAGCGGAGACAGACGAACATAAAGCAACAGTCAGTCAGTTTCGTGAGCGTTTATTGACAGAACATTTTGGTATGTCAGCAGATGAGCTCCGGCAAAATTTATCTCAGGAAGGCTCTCTTCTTCGCTTGATCGATGCTTGTCAGGAAAATAGTCATACATTACGTGAACTTGATTGTTCGGTGTCTGATTATGCAAATCAGATGTTACCCGACTCTGCCATTGTGGATCCTGAAAGACCGATTGAAACGGAAAAACTCACCAAGATGTTTATTCCGATTGATGAACCAAAATCAGCCCAGAAACAGTGGTGGAAAATCGTTGCTGTTTTACTTGTTGTATTAGCGTTAACGGCTATTTGGCGATGGACTCCACTCAGTGAATGGTTAAACCCGGAAACATTACAGCATGCTGCTGAAGGCATTAAAGCACATCCATTAACGCCGTTAATTGTGATTGGTATTTTTGCCATTGCGGGCTTGATTGCTTTCCCTGTGACCTTGCTGATTATTACAACGGCGCTGACATTTGGCCCTTTATGGGGAAGTGTTTATTCGATTGTTGGTTCGCTGGTCAGTGGCTTGATGGGCTATGCCGTTGGGCACTATATGGGGCGAAATACTATTCAGAAATTAGCTGGTTCCAGTATCAATAAATTAAGCAGACGTCTGGCTAAACATGGTGTTTTGGCGATTATTACCGTACGTATTATTCCGGTAGCACCGTTTACTGTGATTAACCTTGTTGCAGGCGGCTCGCATATTAACACCCGTGATTTTACCATTGGTACGGTAATTGGTATGTTGCCCGGGATATTGGGCATTACCGTGTTTGCTGACTCACTAATGCGAACTGTGCAAAACCCTGAACCTGAACAAATCGCTATATTTGTCGGAGTGGTCATCATCATTGTTGGCATTATGGTGGGGTTGAAGCGACTGATTAATCGTAAAGAAGATGCATAAGAGATTGAATGGAGCTTAAGTTAGCCAGTTATAACATTCATGCCTGTATCGGCACCGATGGACATTTTGATCCGTTTAGAATAGTGGATGTCATTCGTGAGATGGATGCTGACATTATTGCACTGCAAGAGGTCGAGCATCACATGGTCAATGATATTGATCTGCTGGACTTTATTGCCCAACAAACAGGCATGATCGGCATTGCCGGACCGACGATGTTTCGTGAAAGTCGTCATTATGGCAATGCGGTGTTGAGCAAATATCCATTAACCTCGCATGAACTGATTGATTTGAGTCTGGAGCCACATGAGCCCCGAGGGGCTATTCAAATAAACCTGACTATAGAACAACATCAACTAGTCATTATGACAACGCACTTTGGTTTAAAACCAGCTGAACGGCAATATCAGGTCGAAAAGCTGTTGAGTCGACTTCCTCAGCATGAAGTTGATACGGCGGTGTTGATGGGGGATTTAAATGAATGGTTTATATGGGGAAGTACTCTTCGCCGCTTAAAAGCCTATTTTGATACAACCCCGGCAAAGAAAAGTTTCCCAAGTTTTTTCCCGATATTTGCATTGGATCGTATTTGGGTTCATCCTCGTCAGCATCTACTATCTTTAGATGTACACAAAACAGCTCTGGCAAAAAAAGCATCAGATCATCTGCCTGTCGTGGCCCGAATTCTATTCTGATAATTTGAAGTAATGGCTTCAAATTGTTAGGGTGATTTATATGTGTCCTGAACACACCTCTTCGTTTTCACATAGTGAATAACGTTTCTCAAGAAAGTTCATCAGTAATCTAAACGGAAAATTACATGATAAAACGAGGAGCTATCTTGTCCACAAGAAGCTTGTTTTTTAGTCAATCAGTTATTGTTTTATTAGCGATGGGGCAATTATCAATTGCTTTTGCTGATACTGAACGAGAAACGGTTGAACAACTACAGACCCGCGTTAAAGCGCTACAAATTGAGCTGGAAAAAACACGTGCTGCTCTTGCTAAAGCCGAGCAGGAAAAGCAGCAATCAACAGCGAAACTGGAAGCACTATCACAATCTCAAGTCGAGGCTGAAGCTAAACCAGATAATAAAATTCGGTTTGGTCACCTTAAGGTAGGTGGTGCCATCCGGGCTAATTATGCGATTGGTGATTACCCTGAGACAGGAGGTGCCTCACGATCTTTTGATGATGATGGTAACTTTGCTCTCGATACGTTTCGCCTGAATCTTGACTATGAAAATGGCCCTTATCTGGGGAAATTAGAATATCGTTGGTATAACGGTTATAACTTTCTGCATACCGGTTGGTTGGGGTATCAGTTTGATGATAAGCGTCAAATACAAGTCGGTGTAAACAGAGTGCCATTCGGTCCTGGACCATATGGCGTCTCACAAAGCTGGTTTTTTGATCAGCATTATTATCTTGGTTTATCCGATGATATGGATCTGGGGGTTAAATACCATCAGTCCACAGAACAATGGGACTGGGATGTAGCCTATTACGTCTCTGATGAAGGTTCATATACTGGCTCCTCTCATCAGAGTGCTCGTTATTCTTATGATGTGGTCAACGAGTCTGGCCATGGTTATAAAGAACGTAACCAATTTAATTTACGTGGTATCACTCACCTTGGTTCCGGTGAATTAAAAACTGATCTTGGTTTCTCATTGCAGTATTCGCAACTAAAAAGCAGTGGTTCACAAGATGATGGTCATCAGTATGCTGTATCTGGCCATATGCTGAACAAATGGCAAGCATTTACACTGGCAACACAATTAACTTACTACCGTTTTGACGTAGACAAAGATCAGCCTCTGGGAACGAGTAAGTTAGTACAAATGGGAGCTTATGACTTCCCTAATACGGTAGCCGCAGAAGCCTGGATACCTGCCGTTTCTCTCAGTTATCGCTACGACACAAATCAGTTGCCATGGCTTGATTATGTGATGCCATATGTTGAATACAGTGTTTTATTAAAAGATGAGAGTGACTTTAACGATAGTGCGCTGGCAACCTTGGGCGCCGCATGGGCAAGTGGTAACTGGTATATCTACACCGATTTAAGCGCCTCAAATGGTAATGAATTCATTGGTGGTGACGATCCATTCGGTGATCGTTTAGGTGCCAACCAGAATGATGATTGGCAGACTCGCTTTAATATCAATTTTGGCTATTACTTCTAAACAACCCGCATTAATAAAATAATAATCAGAGAGTTCATATATATATGACTAGTCCGACTATAGATAATAAGAAAGCACGTAAAGCAGAAATCAATCCGCCGGTATTTTTTGGCTCAGCTATTTTAATTATCGCTTTTGTGATTTTTGCTGCCTTTTTTTCTGATACCGCCTCAACCGTATTTACGGCCACTCAAACCTGGATAGTGGAGACTTTTGGCTGGTTTTACCTGCTTGCTGTCGGCTTTTTCCTTATCTTCAGTATTGGTCTGGCGATGAGTTCCTATGGTGCTATAAAACTTGGCCCAGATCATTCTGAGCCTGATTATGGTTATTTATCCTGGTTTGCCATGCTGTTTAGTGCTGGCATGGGCATAGGTTTATTATTTTTCGGTGTTGCTGAACCTATCATGCACTTTTCTTCACCACCTGTAGGGCAGGGGGGAGATATTGAGGCTGCCAGAGAAGCGATGTCGATCACGTTTTTCCATTGGGGCTTACATGCCTGGGCTATTTATGCCGTGGTGGGGTTATCATTGGCCTATTTTGGTTTCAGACATAATTTGCCATTAAGCATTCGCTCGTCACTTTATCCATTAATCGGTGAACGTATATACGGACCGATTGGCCATACCGTGGATATTTTCGCGGTATTAGGCACCATGTTTGGTGTCGCGACCTCACTTGGTCTTGGGGTGTTACAGGTTAATGCCGGACTTACCTATATGTTTGGCTTACCAGCAGAATCAGTGGGGCTGCAAATCGGCTTGATTGCAGGGATTACCTTACTGGCGACTATTTCTGTGGTGGCCGGACTGGATTCTGGCATCAAGCGTCTGTCTGAACTCAATCTGGGGCTGGCAATTCTTTTATTGTTGTTTGTTTTATTTGCTGGTCCGACGCTGTTTTTATTGCAAACATTAGTACAAAACACGGGTAATTATTTAAGCGAAGTCGTTAATAAAACATTTAATCTATATGCCTATGATCCTAATGGCTGGATAGGTGGCTGGACATTGTTCTATTGGGGCTGGTGGATCGCCTGGTCACCCTTTGTCGGGATGTTTATTGCCAGAGTTTCAAGAGGTAGAACAATCCGTCAGTTTATTTTAGGTGTGTTATTTGTGCCTGTTGGTTTTACCTTTATGTGGATGACCTTTTTTGGTGGAACAGCCATCCATATGGAATTGGGTAATCTTGCCGGGGTTATCTCTGGTGCGGTAAGTGAGAATAGTGCCATTGCCGTTTTCTCGATGTTTGAGCATATGCCGCTGAGTATGATTTCTTCCGGCTTAGCCACAATACTCGTCATCACATTCTTTGTGACATCATCGGATTCAGGCTCGCTGGTAATCGATATGATTACCTCTAACGGACATCCAAAACCGCCGGTTTGGCAGCGTATTTTCTGGGCGTTAACAGAAGGTTGTGTCGCAGCTGCGCTATTGGTCGCGGGTGGATTAAAAGCCTTACAAACGGCTTCTATTGCTGGCGCTCTGCCATTTGTTGTCATCATGTTACTGATGTGTTTTGGCCTCATGAAAGGCTTAAGAATGGAAGGCATAAAACGCTTGATTATCGGTGTGCCGCAGACCCCAGTCAGTACGGGACGACAAGTGAACTGGAAACAACGCTTAAAGAATTTAAGTGAATATCCCGATAAAGCATCCATGCAGAGTTTTCTGGTTGATGTAGTTAAACCCGCTTTGAAAAAAGTGTCTGCTGAATTAAAAACAACTGGGGTTGAAGCTGAAATTGTCACCAAAAAAGATTCGGTTGAACTTGCGGTCTACTATGGTGGTGAGAGAGATTTTGTTTATGGTGTTCATAGCGTCAGGCATATAATGCCGAGCTTTGCCTTAGATGCATTAGACGATGATGATGAGACAAAACGTTATTATCGTGGTGAAGTGTATCTTGCTGAAGGCAGCCAACATTACGATATGTACGGATATAATCAGGAACAGGTTATTGATGACATTCTGATTCAGTACGAAAAACATATGCATTTCCTGCATATTGTTGGCGAAAGTTAAATTTGATTACAAAATCTGGCAAGATTTTTCAGCACAGTTCATGATATTGTCCTGAAAATAAAAATGAACGGAGAGAGAAATGCGTTTTTATTGCTTGGCTTTGACAGCCTTAGGTTTGAGTTTTACGAGCTTAGCTCATGCGGGTAGTAGTCAGTATTTAGATCAATATTCCTGCGGCAAAAGTGCCATAGAAGTGGGCATGGATATTGACCAGATTAAGCATGTATGTGGCGAGAGTTGGCATCCCAGCAATGTCGTGAAGTCTGTCAGACCGGCATTGAAAGTGGGTAAAGATGGTGAGCGACTTCAGGATAACTTTGAAAAATGGATGTTTAAAACGATGAGTAAAGGTAGCACTCACGTTTTACTTAAAAACGGTAAAGTTATCCGCATTTTTACAACCCAGTAAGACATCGTTATTCAGTTTGGTTTAAGTTTGAATTTCTACACTTAAGCTTATTTAAACCATATAAATAATGTATACGATGAAACGTACTCTCTCGATATTCAGATACATACTTGTTTCCGTGAGTGCTCTGCTTGCTGTATCGCTAGTGCAAGCCGATGAAAGTGCCAGTGTTGCCAGACAATTGCTGAAAGAGGGCAAAATTATGCCTCTTCAGGAAATCCTGACAAAAGCAAAAGCAATAAAACCCGGCCAGGTCATTGAAACTGATTTAGAAAAAGATGATGGCCGTTATATATACGAACTCGAGATTCTGGATGAACAAGGTCAGGTCTGGGAATTGGAGTTGGATGCTCAAACAGGTGAATTTGTTGAGCTGGAAAATGAGGATAATTAATGCGCTTGTTACTGGTTGAAGATGATCCTTTATTAGGACCGAACCTACAGCAAGCATTAAATAAAGCCGGTTTTGCCACAGATTTATCTGCTGATGGTATTGATGGCGAAGCCATGGGTGAAATCGAGCCTTATGATCTGATTGTATTGGATCTGGGATTACCTGGAAAACCAGGTTTAGACGTGTTAGAAACCTGGCGAAGCAAGGACAATGCGGTACCAGTGATTATTCTGACTGCACGTGATGACTGGGAAGATAAAGTACTGGGGTTTAAAGCCGGTGCAGATGATTATCTTGCTAAACCTTTTCAAACCGAAGAACTTATCGTTCGGATTAATGCTGTGTTACGACGCTGTTCTGGTCAGAATCCGGGTGAGCTTAGTTATGGTGGTTTATCTCTGGATGAAGCAGAACAAGCCGTGATATTAAAAACCGGTGATAAACACAGCCTGACCGGCACGGAATTTAAGCTGTTAAGGTACTTTATGCTGCATCCCAAGCAGTTACTTTCTAAAACCACATTAACAGAGCATGTCTATCAACTGGATAGTGATAAAGACAGTAATGTGATGGAAGTGTATGTGAATCGATTACGTCAGAAAATCGGAGCTGACTGGATTGTCACCCGACGAGGCCAGGGCTATATTTTTGGTCAGCCAGACTAATGCGATCAGTACGTAGCCGTTTATCAATTGGCTTAGCTATTTTTTTAGCTGCTCTGTTGATAGGACAATGGCTATGGCTTACCTTCACCATCGATCGTTTGATCGAAAAACAAGTTATTACCCGCCTGCAGGAAGAAACCCAAACCTTAGTTGCTCATATCCATATTAATGCTGATGGGGAAATCCTGCTGGATGATCGCCGGTTGAGCAGCAGCTATCAGCGGGCATTCTCCGGTCTGTACTTTTCTATTCAAACACCTCAGCAGCAACTGTTCTCCCGATCTTTGTGGGATTTTGATTTATCTACACCGGCCTTAAATGTTGGAGAAAAAGCTACTCTTTATCTGGAAGGGCCGGGACAGCAACCTTTAATGGCTGTCTCTGCGGGCTATCTGAAGCAGGGTCAGCAAGTGACGATTACTGTAGCTGAAGATATTGCCTGGATGTTGGAAGATAAAGCCCATTTCCAATGGACATTTACGACCTTATCACTACTTGGCGTTTTAGCTTTATTGGGGCTGCAGTTTTGGATTGTCAGACGTGCATTGAGACCACTGAATAAAGCCAAGAATGAATTAAAACTGTTGGGGCAGGGCGATATTGAGAAAATTGATGAGCAGGCCCCTGATGAAATCCGGCCATTGCTGGTGGAATTAAATCGCTTGATGGCCAGTATGGTGATAAAAACGCGTCGCTCAAGACAGTCGTTAGGCAATCTGGCTCATCGCTTAAAAACACAATTAACCTTATTAAACCAGATCGCCGACAGTGATGAGCTGCAGAACGACGCTGTGACAAAGACGGAAATCTATAAGCAGACCCAGGAAATCAGGCAAATTATAGATCGTGAATTAAAACGCGCTCGTGTGTCAGGTTTAACATTGCCTGGAAGAGGTGTTGATATTCATGAATTAGTGACGAGTCTGGCTGATACATTAAAACGTATTTATCAGGATAAGCAGCTGACTATTACCTGCCAGGTAGACAAACAACTGCGTTTTCATGGTGACCGAGAAGATTTGCTGGAACTGCTGGGAAATATCATGGATAACGCCTGTAAGTGGTGCCAAAGCCAAGTGGAATTACAGATTTATAGTGATGAAGGAATTGTTATCCGGGTGATAGATGATGGGCCTGGGTGCCCCGATAATGACTTGTCAGCTTTGACGCAACGTGGTTTTCGGGCTGATGAGTCAACGCCTGGAAGTGGCTTAGGGTTGGCAATCGTATTTGATATTGTTGAAAGCTATGACGGTAATATGCAGTTTACTCAATCCCAGAAATGGGGAGGCCTGCAGGTGGATATTCACCTGCAGGCCTCAGTAGCTGATTAGAACCAGTCTTTAGTTGTTTTACGAACTTCACCAGTTTTGGCGTCGATTAGGACTTCCCACTCGCCACCATCGGCGTCAACAATCTCAAATTCATAATCCCAACCTTTATCAAAGGCGCGGTCTTCCAAATCGGCATCTTCTACAATACCGGGTTTGGCTTCAAGCGCTTTAGCTTCTGCTTCTTCTAAAGAGATTAAGCCAAAACCTTCAGAGATTTTTCTGATTTCACGCATATCATCAGCATCTAAATCCGCATGAGCAACACCCATTTGCATCATCATTGTTGCCGCACCAATTAAGCCAATTGTTTTTACGTTTTTCATTTTGTGCTCCTTTTGTTGAGGTACGGGTCACATACTAGGAGGCGTAGCTTAAACCAAGCTGAATTTATTTAAGATAAAGGTTTACTAAAAATTAGGAAGCTAACTATAATGCGTTATGCTTCAACTTAAAGACCTGCCAGATAAGGCAATATTAGAAAAATTTGCTTCCCGCTACCCTGAAGTAGATATCAATGCAGTGATGCAGTTTCTACATCTTTTAGGGGTAGCGTCTGAGCTTTCTCTCGGCTTAGATAAGTTTTTGAGACGCCATGATTTACTCCAGGGGCGCTGGTGGGTGTTAATTCTACTTATGCGTGAAGATAACTTTATGTCTTCACCTTCAAAGTTAGCTGAACAATCTGGGGTAAGCCGAGCGACGATGACAGGCCTGTTAGATGGTCTGGCGCGAGAGGGATTAATAAAGCGTATTGTCGATGAAAAAGATAAACGGCAAACACAAATCAAACTTACCAAGCAAGGTCAGCAAAAATTAGATGATGTCATGCCTGATTATTATCAGCGTTTGGGACAATTGATGTCCGCGATAGATAAAGAAGAAGGCGAGGCATTAATGAATGTGCTGGCAAAGTTAAAGCAAAATTTAACGATTTTTGATTGAACGTTAAAGCAGCTAAGCAATAGGTAACACTAAATTTAATGAGGAGTGTGTAATGAAAAAGTTTTTAGTTTTTATGTTCAGTATGTTTTCTGTGCAATTTTCTGTGATGGCTGAAGAGCTATCGGTAAAGAATCAGATTGAGTTTGCTAATGGGCAATGGAATAAAGCGTTTAATGCAGGCGATGTCGATAGTTTGAAACAGTTATATAAAAATGATGCAACCTTGTCACCGGGCAATGGCGCTATATTAAAAGGTAGAGATGCTGTTGCACAGTTGTTTCAAAGTTTTGTTGATAATGGTGTGACCAATCACCAAATTGAAACAGATGCCATTTATTCAACTGACGATCAGATAACACAAGTTGGTTACTGGCATGCAGATGGAAAAGATTCTAATGGCGAGAAAATAAGTTTTGGCGGTGTTTTATCGTTGGTTCTGGTTAAAACAGAAGATGGTTCATGGCTAATCCAATCACATATCTGGAATATGCAACCTTAAACACTGTCTGCAAGTTTGACTAAAAAAAGCCCTTCTGATGAAGGGCTTTTTTTTATGTGTTCTCAAAGTGGTGCATAGATCCAAAAAATGGTGCAAAAATAAGTGTCTAAACTACTTAATTAAAAGCTGGCACTAATTACGGTTCCCGTGTGCCGGGGCTGAAAAATTACTCGCTCGTTAATAATGAGTAGTTGTTATTGAAAAGAAAGTCTGCCTGCAAAGAAGTTGTTGAAACGATTAGATTTGTCGATATTGATGTTAAAGACATTGATTCATTGAAGAATAGCTTGCAGAGGAAAAAATTATGCTAAAACGAAAAACTCTAAACCTAATGTCATTACTCAGCTCAGGGGTTATGAGTGTTGCTTTGCTACCTGGCACAGTAATGGCCGAGGACAGCTTTTATGAGGCTTTAACTGGAGGAAAAGTCAGTTTTTCTGCCCGTTTACGCTATGAGTCTGTTGAGCAGGATAATGCACTAAAAGATGCAGATGCGGTGACTTTACGGACAACCTTAGGTTATAAGACCGGCGATTTTCATGGCTTTGGTGCCTTTCTGGAACTGGAAGATGTGTCGGATTTAGGCGGTAATTATGAAGAGTACCCACAAACAGCAGTTAAGAAATACTCGGTTATAGCCGATCCGAATGGTACAGAAGTGAATCAGGCTTACCTGAGTTATAACGGTTTTGATACAGAAGTGAAACTAGGACGACAAGAGCTGACCTATCGTGATGCACCATTTCATCGTTTTATTGGTAATGTGCTCTGGCGTCAAAACCATCAATCATTTGATGCCGTCAGTCTAAGTAATACCTCAATTAAAGATCTCAAATTGAGTTATGCCTATATCAATAAAGTGAACACCATCTTCGGTGATGATCTTACTGCAGGCCTTATCGATGATGGTGTGATTGATATGGATAGTCACTTATTTAATGTTCAATACACAGGCTGGTCTGTTGGAAAATTAGAAGCCTACAGTTATTTGCTGGACTATGAAGATGCGGCTAAAGATAATCCTAATTCAACGGCAACCTATGGTTTGAGATTATCAGGTGCCAAGCCTATCAATGAAAATGTAACGGCAATTTATACTGCAGAGTATGCAACGCAACATGAATATGCCGATGGCAAAATGGATCCACAAGATTATTACTTGCTGGAATTAGGTGGCAAATATCAAGGTTGGTTAGCTAAGCTATCTTATGAAGTTCTGGAAGGTGATGGTCAGTACAGCTTCAAAACTCCTCTGGGCACAAATCACGCGTTCCAAGGTTGGGCAGATATGTTCCTGTCAACACCTGCTCAAGGACTGAAGGACATCTATTTCACAGTGGTCGGTAATGTGGCAGGCGCTAAATTGATTGCTGTGTACCACGATTTTGAAACAGACAAAGGTAGCCTTGATGCCGGTAATGAATTCGATGTGATGCTGCAAAAAACCTTTATGCAACACTACACGCTGGGTATCTCCTATGCTGATTACAATGCAGATAAAGAGTTAGGTGGTGCTGATACTGATAAATTTTGGTTATATGGACAGGTCAAGTTCTAAATCATTCTCCTCAGTTTGCCGGGCAATGCCCGGCTTTTTTTTATCTGTTAAATCTGCACCACAATTGTTCAATAGTAATCTCCCTAACGCCATTTTGAAGCAGTCGAAAATTATTGATTCAATTTAAGTTGTTGTATTTAAATATGTATTTTTTTTGGCATAGCTTATGCAGAATTGTGATTGTCGTCCAATACTGCAAGGAGCATGTTATGGGGTATTTCGTTGATTTAATGATGGCAGTAAAAGAACTAGTGAAATTAGTTTTTATGGTGATGATTTCGCCTCTAGGGATTTTGGCTGGATATTTAGCGACTTGGGAATGAATCAGGTCTGATCGAGTTTCACTGGAGAACAAAGATGTATCCAATGATAATAAGTGGCGTAGTTGTCACATGCATAGTGCTGGTAATTTATAAACTTCTGTCTCGTCATTTGCAGCAGAAGCAGAAAATAAAACAAGGTATTTTGCTGACCAGTCACTTGAAACTAATTATTGATCGCTGCCAAAAGCATCGTGGTACAACGAATGCCTATATGCAAGGTAATGCTAAGTTGTTACCACAATTAACTGATTTACAAGCAGATATTGATAGTCTTATCAATAATGATGTGAGTTCATCATTAGCTGAATTCCCACAGTGGTCATCATTTGCTGAACACTGGCCAAAACTCAAAAAGCATGCTCTGGATAATGATCTTCCTGCACAAAATATCGTCAGACAACATAGTCTTATGATTGATGGTCAACTGATGCTGCTGGATGATGTTATGAGGGCATATGACATTCATCGCTTAATGCTGGATTCATATACCCATGTTTCCGAGATATGTCTTGATACCCTGCGTGCGGCTGAAACTCTTGGTTATACCCGCACCATTGGTTCTGGTGTTTGTGCCAGAGGACTATGTTTAGCGGCTGACAAAGTTCTTCTTGAGTTTTTACGTATCTCAGTTAGAACTTCCTCAGAACGACTACTTTCTGAAATTAATCGCATCAAAAATAAAGACCTGACGTCATTATTGGCAACATCATCTGTGGCTATCCAGCAGCAGGTTGATGCTCTGTTAAATATGGTTGATAAACGTGTGCTTCAGCATGGTCAGCTGAAGCTTGATAGTCATGAATACTTTACCCTTTCTACCCGGGCAATTGATGAAGTGCTTAAGATTTTCAGCATCGTTATTCAGTATGCCTCCCGACAACAGACACGAATAATATGAGCAATGCTGCTATGAAAACAGTCACTAAAACGATTAACACGGTTGTTATCAGTGAATTTACGGAGTTTATGAACACCTTGCAAAAGGTCTTTGAAAATACCGACTATAAGGTTATTTTTGAAGCAACCAATTTACAACAATTACTCAATCTGAAATGGACTATCGAGCCTGACTTGATTATTGCCATTATGAATACCAGTGATAGTCAGTTGTTGAGTAAATTTAAGATCATTAATGAACGCTTTCCTTTGCCGATTGTGATCTTCACCCATGATGACCGAGATGAAGCGATTGAAGAAGCGATTGAAGCTGGTGTTAGTGCCTATATCGTTGATGGTTTTCATGAGAATAGAATTCACGCCATTTTACGCACTGCCATAGCCCGGTTTAAGCAAGTGCAGAATATGCAAAAACAGCTGAAAGATTTAAAAACATCATTGGCTGACAGAAAAATTATTGATAGGGCAAAAGGGCTTATTATGGAGCAGCGTAAATGCACCGAGAACGAAGCATACAGCCTGATGCGAACGTCAGCCATGAATCAGAACATGCGACTCGGCCAACTTGCTCAAAATATCCTGGCTGCAGCTAACTTACTTGAACCTCAAAAAAATGTTTAATAATTAATACGATAAACATAATTATTGAAGCCACTTAAATAGAGTGGCTTCTTGTTTTTATATGGAAGACTGTCGTTTTATTATCATCTGATTCGGACTCAATATTATTGGCTTAGATCCTGCTTATGCTTTGTACCCTCTAGTGGTTGAAGCTGTCATCGGGATATTTGATTTGAACTATTGTGGTAATTGATAAACGGACGCATTAAGATTTAAGGTAAAGTAATGTTAAAACCACATTGCACACACAAATCAAAGGTACGAGTAGGGATGACTGAACTGTCACTGAATGAACACCATTATGAAACAACATATAAATCGTTCTGCCTGACATCGGTTTTTCAACCTATTTTCAGTATTGCTCACCGAAAAGCGGTAGGCTACGAAGGTTTACTACGTGCTAATGATATTGAGGGAAAAGCGGTATCGCCGATTGAGATTATGTCTCAACCAAGCAACCAGCGTGAACATCTGGAGCTAGATCGGACCTGTCGGTTTCTCCATGCGTCCAACTTTTCTCATCAACCTGATAATAATGCCTGGTTATTTCTCAACCTTAATTCTCAATGTCTTGTCGCTGAGCGTCCTGATGCAGGGTTTATGCATGACCTGATGCAAAAAACTAAACTGCCTGCCAGACGGATTGTGATTGAAATCCTTGAGAGCGAAATTGACGATCGTGAATACCTTCTAGAACTGATTCAACATTTCCGTCGGTTAGGATGTTTAATTGCGATTGATGATTTTGGGGCTGGGCATTCTAACTTTGATCGTATCTGGAATTTGCAGCCTGATATTGTGAAAATTGATCGCAGCCTGGTTAAGAAAGCCGGCCAGTCTATGAAGGTGGAAAGAATACTCACCGGTATCGTGTCATTGATACATGAGACTGGGAGCCTAGTCGTCATTGAAGGTGTTGAGTCGGAAAAAGAAGCACTGGTCGCTATTTCCAGTAATGCCGACATGATCCAGGGGTTCTATTTTGCTACACCTAAACCTGATCTACAGCAGGACGTTGATTTTGGTAAGGCGATGGATCAGCTTTTACAGCAACATCAGAATGTACGTAGTCAATATGACCGTAAGCTTCAACAACACTTCCGGGCTTTCCAGTTAATTTTTGAAAAAGAGGTTAGTACATTTCAACACGGTCAGGCTTTTGAAGAGTGTGGGACTGAATTGTTTGACGATGAACGAGCTGTGCGCTGTTATTTACTTGATGAATCTGGTTATCAGATTGGTAGAAGCCTGTATTCAAAAAAATACACTGCAAAACTGGATATCCGCTTTTCACCATTACTTTCCGGAGATAATGCGAACTGGTCGCACAGACACTATCACTTCAGAGCGATACACAATCCAAATACAACACAAATAAGTCGACCATACCTGTCTGTAGCTGGCTCTCATATGTGTATTACTGTGTCTCAGGCTGTAGAAGTTAATGGAAAGATGTTTGTATTCTGTTGTGATCTTGATTGGCCTGACGAAGATCTCGCCATAAACTGATCTATCTGTAATCAGAGCTTTTCATTGGCTCGATATGCTGTATCAGACCTGTTTTCGTTTATGAAATGCTAACGCGCAAACTTCCATATGGCGAAAACTGGCATCATCTGAATTTACAACAGACTTGATAAAACCCAATCCGGCTTATTTAAATGATGAAAAATTACCGCTGATGTATCGATATCCGGTTAAATTCTGGCAAGTATGTTCTCTAATTTTACTTTTATCGAATTGTCTGTTTTTATATTTTTTGCTGAAATAATCTGACATAGCTGGGTTTCCCCGATGGGTTATTGCCATGACCGCTTACTCATTCAAACCATGATTATTCAAATATTTACACTATAGCCATGCGGAGAGTATGGTTGTTTATAGAGGCAGTAAATGTAAACCATAGTTGAGATTAAAATGGAACTAAAGCCAAGATCAAAAGAAAAAAAATCAACGGATTTAATTAGTCTGGAGCAAATTGATTCTGCATGGCCTTTGCTGGATGTTTTACCTTATCCTGTGACTGTAATTGATAACAACTATATGGTGGTGCGTGCCAATCAAGAGGCTATTCATGAGTATAGTCACATTGACCAGCCGTGCTACAAAATGAGCCATGGTTATGACAGCCCATGTAATGAGAATGGTGAAGCTTGTCCAAAGCTTGATGCTCAGACTCTGAAAACAACAATCAGCCATTTACACATTCATCAAACCAACAGTGGTCCCCAGAAATTTAAAGTGATGGCAATGCCTATGGAAAATGGTGGGGCGATGGAAATGCATATTCCACTGGATGATGTGACTTCACTTGATGGCGTAACTGGACTGACAAACCGGACAGAAGGCGAGCAGGGGGCACGCCGTTTAGTTGCGTTAATGCAGCGTTTGAGCAGTCCTTATAGTGTCATCATGGTGGATTTGGACTATTTCAAACGGATTAATGATCAACATGGTCATCATGTAGGAGACATCGTTTTAAGGCGTACTGCTGAAGCCATGGCGGATAGTATCCGTGCTTCAGATATTCTTGTGCGTTGGGGGGCGAAGAGTTTCTTGTGATTCTGTCAGGAGCTCAAGCAGAACATGCTGCCAAGTTTACAAAAACATTATTAGACGCTATTCGTAATATCCGTGTTGAGTTACGTAATGAGACGCTTTCTGTTTCGGCCAGTGCTGGTATTCGTGCCGTCAGTTCTGATGAGCTAAGCCAAACAAATTTTGATTTAGCTTTAAAACATGCCGATCTGATGCTTTATGCCGCTAAAAAAACAGGTAGGGATCAACTGATGGTTTATAAAGAGTGTTGTAATTTAGCCTGAGATGGCAGATAACAATACCGAAGAAATAAAAAAAGCCTCGGCAGTAAACTGACGAGGCTTTTTATATTCTGGAGCCGGAGATAGGACTTGAACCTACGACCCGCTGATTACAAATCAGCTGCTCTACCAACTGAGCTACACCGGCAATGAAGAAGCGCATTATACGGAGGCATTTTGGAGCTTGCAAGCCAAAATCGAGATTAATTTTTAGTTTTCATGCAAGTCATTGTTTCAAAATGATGAAAATTTTTAATAAAAAAGATGGAGGTTGTCGTCGACGCGATATAGACAAACGTTACGCTGGGTATTGTCTATTTATCTGGAGTTTGGGGGGAAGGTGGGGTGAGTGATGGGGCTCGAACCCACGACAACCGGAATCACAATCCGGGACTCTACCAACTGAGCTACACTCACCATTATTCTTGTTTGAGGTGTGGATGACTTAGGATGTCGACCTCAAGAAAGACGATAATTCTACTGTGATTATTTTTCTGGTCAAGGAAAATCTCTGTTTAGATGCAAAATAACATGATGACTCTTTCATCTTGTATTGAGAGAAATGGCTGTTATTGTTTCTCATAACAGCCATTTATATTATTTCGTCTCGACTAATTCCAAATCGATTTTTTTCTCATCAAGATCAACGCGAGCCACTTTGACTTTTAATGTATCACCTAATCGATACACTTTGCGCGTTCGCTCACCGGTAAGGCGATGTCCAGTCGGGTCAAATTGGTAATAGTCGTTTTTCAATGAAGTGACGTGGACTAAACCTTCTATATAGATATCACTTAGTTCGACAAAGAGTCCAAAGCCAGTGACGCCACTTATCACGCCGTCATGAACTTCACCCACACGATCACGCATATATTCACATTTAAGCCAGTCACTGACGTCTCTGGTGGCTTCATCGGCTCGACGGCTGGTCATTGAGCAATGTTCACCCAGTTGAGCCATTTCCTCATGAGAATAACGCCACTTTTTGTCTTTTCTCTGATTGAGAACATGACGAATTGCACGATGCACCAATAAATCAGGGTAGCGACGAATCGGTGAGGTGAAATGAGCGTATGCTTCAAGCGCTAAACCAAAGTGTCCAACATTATCCGGACTGTAAACCGCTTGTTTCATGCTACGCAGCATAACAGTTTGTAATAGATGACCATCAGGCCGTTTACTGGCTGTCGCTAGTAATGAGGCGTAATGGCGAGGTTCTGGTTCTTCACCACCGCCTAAAAATAAACTGAGTTCACCTAAAAAGTCCCTCAGGCCAGAGAGTTTTTCTTCTGACGGGGTTTCATGAATACGATATAAAGCGGGGATTTTATTTTCCAGCAGGAATAACGCAGCGCTGACGTTGGCTGCAATCATAAATTCCTCAATAAGACGGTGAGCATCATTACGTTCACGTGGCTCTATCGATTTGATTTTTCTGTTTTCATCAAAAATGAATTGCGTTTCCGTCATCTCAAAGTCAATTGCACCACGTTCATGGCGGGCTTCCAGCATGACTTTATATAAGTCATACATGGTTTCAACAGCAGGTAATACATGCTGATATTGCTCGCGTAAAGCCGTGTCATTATCAACAAGCATGGCCGCTACTTTGTCATAGGTTAACCGGGCTTTTGAGTGCATCACCGCTTCATGGAAACGGTAAGAAACGGTTTTACCTTGCTGGTCAATTTCCATTTCACAGACCATACACAATCTATCGACTTCAGGGTTCAGTGAACACAGGCCATTAGATAAAGCTTCAGGCAACATGGGGATAACTTGACTAGGGAAATAGACAGACGTGCCTCTTTCCTGTGCGTCCTGATCCAGCGGGCTGTTAGGCAGAACATAATGTGACACATCGGCGATAGCCACCCATAAACGCCAGTTGCCCGATTCCAGTTTTTCAGCGTAAACAGCATCGTCAAAATCTCTGGCATCAGCACCATCAATAGTGACCAGAGGCATATCACGAAGGTCGAGTCTGCCTTCTATTGCATTCTCAGGAATCGTTTCACCCAGATTATTGGCTTGTTCTTCAGCTTGAGGTGACCATTCATGTGGTAATTCAAACGCACGCAGGGCGATATCAATTTCCATACCTGGTGCCATATGGTCACCCAGAACATTCACAATTTTGCCTAGAGGGGAACGGTGTTTATTTGGCTGCTCGGTAATTTCTGCTTCGACAATCTGATTAACTTCAGCATTCAATAAATCGCTGGGCGGGATCAAAATGTCCTGACTGATTCGACGGTTATTGGGAATGAGATAATAAATTCCAGCATCCTGAACCAAGCGGCCAACAATACGTTCATTGCTGCGTTTAACTACCTCAACAATCGCACCTTCTTTACGACCTTTTCTATCTGTTCCGGTGATACGGGCTAGGGCACGGTCACCATGAAGCACCATTCGCATTTCACGTTCGGTCAGGAAAAGGTCGTCGCCTCCCTCATCAGGTATAAGAAAGCCATAACCTTCCGGATGGCCCATGACGCGACCACTGATGAGGTTCATCTTAGAAACCACACCATAGGCGCCTTTTCTGTTGCGAAGGAGTTGTCCATCACGTTCCATCGCACGTAAACGCCGCCGAAGTGCTTCGTTAGCATCTTCACCTTTAACATCAATTAGTTTGGCGATATTTTTGCGCGATAATGGGGTGTTATTTTGTTTAAGAATATCTAAGATAAATTCACGACTGGGGATTGGGTTGTCGTATTTTTCGGCTTCTCTATCGAAAAAGGGATCGTTTTCGTTATTATTGGTCATTGACAGTTTTTGTTTCACTCTGTATCTTTGCGCGTCTGTTGCCCAGGTGGCGGAATTGGTAGACGCGCTAGCTTCAGGTGCTAGTGTACTTATGTACGTGGGAGTTCGAGTCTCCCCCTGGGCACCATTCCGACAGCATTCTTTTGCTGTATATGTCTCGATTTTCAATTGTATTCTATTTCTAAAGTCATTATTGAACAATCTTTAAACGACTTCAGTATCCTACTCTAACAATCATCGAATTTTACTGCTACTCAATTCTGATTGATCATTTTTTATTTCCACGCACGCTCTTTGGCATCAGTAAAAAATGACTTCTCGATATGAATAATTTTTCTCTGGCAGCTAAGATAACTTCATGATTTAATTGAGGCTTGTTAACACGTCTGATAATTTTTCAGATATTGTGGCTAACTCTGCTCAAGCTTTCGTGCTAATGTCCGCTATTATTTTTAGACATATTCACGTTAATTTATCTGAAGTTTTGCGAGAATTCATATGGCCACATTTATTGATTCCATCGACGAGCGCACCAAGCTAGCTGGTACAAATCACCTTGAGGTGTTGTTGTTCAGTCTGGGGACAAGTGATGAAACAGGAAGAAATGAACTGTTTGGTATCAACGTTTTTAAAGTCAGGGAAGTGTTGAATATTCCTGAGATAACAACAGCACCGGAAATGCCTGACGGGGTAGAGGGCTTTGTTAGTTTACGTGGCGATATGGTGCCTATCATCAACTTGCAGAAGTTTTGCAAACTCAGATCTAAAGATAAGCCACGTATTTTGATGATTACTGAATATAACACGCATGTTCAGGGATTCTTAGTCAGTTCAGTAGATACGATTCAAAGGCTTAATTGGGAGCAAGTTAAAGAGCCGCCTCAACTTATCTCTCAACGCATGGGCGGATTGGTGACGGCTGTCGCAGAGTTAAATGATAAACGACTCGTTATGATTATGGATGTTGAAAAAGTGCTGGCTGATGCTGGTGACTTTTATGACGACAATGTGTTTGATGGTATAAGACAGGTCGATAAAAAAGGCCATTATCGTTTACTTTTTGCTGATGACTCGAACATCGCACGTAAACAGATTACCAAAACACTTGATGTTATGGGGGTTGAGCATATCGGCACTGTTAATGGTGCAGAAGCATGGAAAATGCTAAACAAGATCGCTGCCCAATGTGAACAGGAAGGACGCGATATAACCTCAGAAATTCAGATGGTCTTGACCGATGTTGAGATGCCTGAAATGGATGGTTATGTTCTGACACAGAAAATTAAATCTGATCCACGGATGGTTAATTTACCCGTCATCATGCATTCATCGTTGACGGCTAAAGCAAATAAAGCAATGGGCGTGGGTGCAGGTGCTGATGACTATGTGTCCAAGTTTCAGCCAAGAGATCTGGCGGATACACTATTTAAGTATCTGGAACATTAGAGCCTAAAGTCTTTTAAATCAAGGCATAACCATTGATTTAATAATAAAAAAAGTATATGTTGTGCGATTGGGTAGGGGATTCCCATACTAATATTAAGTGATACTGCAACATCGATCACTTAATTCATGAGCATACAAGGCATGTGGCAATGAATCATAACAGTATAAGGATTATAGATAATCTTGCAGAGATTACGAGCTATCATGATCGCCACGTTCTAGAAAAAAGCCTTCTAAAAACACTTAATGAGATTTTTCCTTCTCAAGACATCAGATTGTTTCGCGTAAGAGAACACCGAGGCAGTCATGAGCTAAGTTTATTAGCTTTTTGTGTGAATAGTGTCATCGTATCGAGCCAAGAAAATCCACGCCTGATAACCGAGCCATCCGAGCTTAGTGAAGCCATTTTTCGAGCCATTAATAATGCAGATGTTGAGTTAATCTCAAATGATGAAGGTAAGTGGAATGTTATTTATCCTGCATTTGATGCTCATGGCGCTATTTTTGCCGTCTTATTGATATCAACCGATCTGGTACCATCAAATGGTGACCAAAGATTAATTTATGGTTTACTTCGAGTCTATTCTAATTATCTTGTCCTGATTGAAAAAACACAGAAAGATAAATTAACGGGTTTATATAACCGCGAAACATTAGATGATGAAATTACCAAAGTTTTGGTACGCCAAGCTCCCCATTTTAATGAGGAGATGTCATCTCCTAATGATTCCCGCCGTCGTACTTTTGCAGTCAAATATTGGTTGGGTGTGATTGATATTGATAACTTTAAAACCATTAATGACAATTTTGGTCATTTATACGGTGATGAAGTCATCATTCTTGTTGCTCGATTAATGACCTCTGGTGTTATTAGAGATGATGATCTGGTTTATCGTTATGGTGGTGAAGAGTTCGTAGTTGTTCTGAAAGCACCGAATGAAGAAGATGCAATGAGGACGTTTGAGCGCATCCGAGAAATGGTTGCAACTCACGACTTTCCTCAGATAAAACAAGTAACAATAAGCATTGGTTTTGTTGAAGTCTCTTCCCAGCCATCGCCTGCAGATGTTATTGGGGAGGCGGACGAAGCGCTCTATTATGCAAAAGGTAATGGTAGAAACCAGGTACATAGTTACAGTCGCTTACTGAGTGAAGGAAAGGTTAAGCAAGTATCTCAAGTTGTACATGGTGATATTGAGTTATTTTAATGTCAGGGGAGTTGTTAGGTTGAAATTAAGACAGTTGAGTTTTTCTGATCGGGTTATTGTTGAATTAGATAAAGCCATCACGACTGTAGTCGGACAGCCAGAGACGACTCAACGTCAAGTACCAGGCAGCGAACTCATTGAGGACTCAGCTTTAACATCTGTCGAGCAAAGACAGTCAGCTGGGTTGATGAGAGTTAACCACTCTGGTGAGGTTTCTGCACAAGCTTTGTATCAGGGGCAAGCGTTAACGGCGAAGCTACCTGAAGTGCGTCAAGCTATGGAACAAGCTGCACTGGAAGAAAATGATCATCTGGTTTGGTGTGAGGATCGTCTCAAATCACTGTCTTCTCATCGTAGCGTTCTAAATCCTTTCTGGTATATAAGCTCTTTTGCTATAGGAGCAGTAGCAGGCAAGATCGGTGATAAATGGAGTTTAGGATTTGTTGCTGAAACAGAAAAACAAGTCGTCAAACATTTGGATGAACATTTAGAAAAAATCAGCTCTCATGATGTTAAAAGTCGTGCTGTCCTTGAGCAAATGCGTGACGATGAGCTGCATCATAGAACAACGGCTTTGAATGCTGGTGGTGCTGAGCTGCCAACGCCGGTTAAAATACTGATGGCCATCACGTCCAAGGTGATGACGAAAACAAGTTACTGGATATAAATTCTACTGACTCTGTTCTATTAAAATAGAAATCAGATAATGTCCTGATGATTCGGCCTCAGACTCTACTCTTAGTACACGTCCCTGAATAATAAATGGTGAGAACCGGTCATTACCTGTGTCCATCACAATCTCTATTTTGTCATTTTCAGCCGGTGAAAACTCTGATTGGATAAGTAAGCCACTTGCACTGAGATTTTTACTGATGCCTTGATGCGTTATTTGTGTGTTGTCATTGAGGGAAAATGTAATTGGCGTATTCACTTTCATCCGATGATATGCTCGTTTTTCATCATAATCATTTGGTGACATCTGATTCTCCCTTCATATATTGTCTATATTATTCAGTCGACTTAAGCTTAAAGTAACTTATTCAAATCGAGAAAACTATGCCTGAGAGCACAAAATTACAAGTCAGTGATTTATATCATCATTGTATGCCAGAGCAATGGACTTTTTCTTCTACCGCTGATCTAAAGGCGACGAATGAAGTCATTGGTCAACAACGCGCAATAAGCGCTATCGAGTTTGGCAGTCATATCGATGCAGATGGTTACAACCTGTTTGTGATGGGACCAGCTGGCGCAGGAAAGTATACCTTAACGCGACGCTATCTCGAGCAGCATGTTGAGCATCTTCCAACGGCGAAAGATTGGGCTTATCTCAATAATTTCAGTGATTCACAAAGACCTTATGCCGTCAGTTTACCCGCAGGACAAGGCAAACAATTACGTCAGGATATTGAGGATGTGATTGATGATTTGAAAGATGAGTTACCTCAAGCATTTGATGATGAATATTATCGGGGAAGATTAAGAAGTCTTGATGAAGCAACTCGAAAGCACAGGGTTAGATTGTTTGGTGTATTACAAAAAGAGGCTGATCGTAAAGGCGTTGTTTTATTGAGGTTACAAGATGGTCATTATGCTTTTGCTGCTCAGCATAATGGCGAGGCTATGACCTCTGAAGAGTTTGAGCAATTACCCGCTGCGCAACAAGAAGAAACCGAGAATGCCATTGCTGATTTACATGAGGAACTGCAGCACACTTTATTAGAACTAAGAGAGTGGGAAAGAAATAATGCCAAGCAGCTTCAGGCACTAAATGATGAGGTAGCACTCGAAGTTATCAGCAAACAAGTGAATAAACTCAAGCACGCTTACCCTAATTCAAGCAAGTTACAGCAGTATTTTGATGCCATGCTAAAAGATATTCGCAGCAATGTGGATGCGTTTTTAAAAGAAGAACAATCAGCAGAAGATACTATCTCAGACATTAATATTCATAAACGCTATCAAATCAACTTAGTCGTTGATAATAGTCAGAAGCATGGTGCTCCTATTGTTTATGAAAACCTACCCAACCATCAAACTTTACTGGGTTGTATTGAAAATATGGCGATGATGGGCGCGCTGGTAACAGACTTTACTCTCATCAAAGCTGGAGCGCTTCACAAAGCCAATGGAGGCTTTTTGATCATCGATGCTGAGCAACTGCTTATGCAGCCATACGGTTGGGAAGGACTGAAACGTGCATTAAAATCGCGTGAGGTCAGGTTTGACGCGTTAGAGCAAATCTATAGCTTGGTGGCGACGGTGTCACTGGATCCTGAGCCTATCCCTTTAGATTTAAAAGTCGTTTTACTGGGCGATAGAGAGCTGTATTACCTGTTGTATGAAATGGATCCAGAGTTTGCTGGCTTGTTTAAAGTGGTGGCTGATTTTGAAGATGAAATGCCGCGCAGTGTTGAAAATGACACCTTATTTGCTCAAATGATGGCAAGCACAATTGAAAAGTACAAATTAATTGATTTTGATAAACATGCGATTGCCAAGGTGATTGAGCATAGTGCCAGGACGATTGAAGATAGCCAGAAAATATCTCTGCATATGGGGAGTATGGCTGATTTATTACGAGAGGCTTCCTTTCTGGCGAAACAGCAAAAGAGCCAAATGGTCAACCGGGATAATGTTCAAAGTGCTATTAAGTTAAGAGAGCAAAGACTTGACCGTTTACGAAGCCAGATTTATCAGCAAATAGAACGAAATATTATAGATATTGCAACGTCAGGTTCAGTGATTGGCCAGATAAACGCACTATCCGTGCTTGGGATTGGTGGATTCAGCTTCGGGCAACCCTCACGAGTGACTGTTTCAGCACGCTATGGTGATGACAATATTATTGATATAGAGCGAGAAGTCGATTTAGGTGGGGACATTCATTCCAAGGGTGTGTTGATTCTAAGCGGTTATCTTGGACGAACGTATGCCTCTGACAACCCATTATCGATGTCAGCAAGTATTGTTTTTGAACAAAACTATGGTGAAGTCGATGGTGATAGTGCGACTGTGGCCGAGCTTTGTGCTTTGTTATCTTCCATCGCTAATATTCCGATGAAGCAATCTATTGCCATCACTGGTTCAATGAATCAGATGGGACAAGTACAGGCAATTGGTGGAGTTAATGAAAAGATTGAAGGCTTTTTTGATATCTGTCGTCTGACCGAATTAACAGGTGAGCAGGGCGTTATTATTCCGGCCACAAACGTACAGCATTTAATGTTACGTGATGATGTTATCCAGGCTGTAGAGGCTGGTAAATTTCATATTTACGGTATAGGTCATGTTAATCAGGCATTAGCATTATTATCAGGAATGGATGCAGGTGAATATGTTCAAGAAACAGGATTTCCAGAAAACACATTCAATGCTCATGTGATGGCACAAATACAGAAATGGGGTGATCACAACCGTAATGATAAAGAGTCATCAGCGGAATAAATTGTTATTGAAGACTTTGATGCCAATGACGATAACCCGAACATGAATCAGGTTTTTACGGAGTATGTATATGCAAAGGTCGAGTATTTTTTTTAGTTTTATTTTTATGCTTGCATCTAATGCCAATGCTTTGACGTTGCCTCCCGTGCCTTCTGAGCCTATTTATTTTGATCCTCCAGTAGTGAAGGCAGATCAAAAGATGCAGGAAATGAGTTGTTATCAGGTAGATAAGGCAATTAACCAATTACATCCATATCGATATAGCTATAAACCAAGCTTTTACAAAGATGATGCCAATAAGGCGGCTACCGCACTTATCATGTTTGATAATATTCCTATTGTGCAAGGCTGGTTAGGAATAGGGTATTTAGGGTATTCTGCTCTGGTTGAAGAGAAAGAAGACAGACGACAACTACAAGTAGAGCAACAGATTTCAGCTTTGCAGCGTATAAAAGCTGAAAAACATTGTTACGAATAAAACTGATCTTAATCAAATATCATACTGATTTTGTTGTGAACTTGATTAAAAGTCATGTACTATCAAAATACTTAAATGCCCAGCAGAGGTAAGAAATATGACTAGCACGTTTGAAATTAAAGCAAAGTGGTACGAAGCTAATCTTAAGACCGCGAGAGAGTCTAGAAGCAAATGGTATGAGGCTAACCTGAAACCCTCTATCAATATTGCAAAGCCTTGGTATAACGCCAATAAACGTCCCGCAAAAGATGTTGAGATTCCATGGTACAAAGCAAACCTGGTTGAGCATCTTGAAACAAAAAACAAATGGTATGCAGCCAACCTCCAGCAGGCAGTTAAATCAGTTCGTGCCACGCGTAAATGGTATGAAGCAAATAAAAGCCAATCTGATGTTGAAAAGCGTTGGCAGCATTTCAGTGAAGAAATGTACAGTGATGTGAAAAAAGCATGGATGCGCGTGAACCTTGATCAGGCTCGTCAAAAGCGTATCAAATGGTATGAAGCTAATCTTGATAACACACCAACTGAAAAACATTGGTACGAGTTTAGTGATGAAAAATATTCAGACACTAAAAAGAAATGGTATGAAGCGAATCTACAAGCAGCTCGTATTAATCGCAGCAAGTGGTATGAAGCGAATGTTCACCCAGATCCACATGCTGAAGTTAAGAAACGTTGGTATGAGTCTAATTTGAGTTTGATTCGTACACGCCAAATCAAATCAAAATGGTTTGCAGAAAACGCCGCTATCGCGAGAGAAAACCAGAAGTGGTATGAAGCCAATCAGCGACCAGCAAAGGTGACTGATACACCATGGTATGAAGCTAATATTGCTGCGCATATTCATACTAAAAATAAATGGTACGAAGCTAATCTGAAATCAGCTGTGGCTGCTGTTCGTGCTGAGCGTAATCGTTGGTATGAAGCGAATGATAATAAGCCAACGCATGCTCATTGGTATGACTTTAAAGAAGCCAATGATACTGAATGGAAGTTAGCATTCCGTGAAGCGAACTTAAAACAAGCGCGTGAAAAACGTATCAAATGGTATGAAGCCAATCTTGATAACACACCAACAGAAAAACATTGGTATGAAATCAGTGATGAGCTAACAACTGAAACACACAAAAAATGGTATGAGGCTAATTTGCAGAAAGCGCGTATCAGCCATAGCAAATGGTATGAAGCGAATATGCATCCTGACCCACATGCGGATATCAAGCAAAAATGGTATGAGGCAAATCTCGACCTGGCAAGAACTCAGAAAGTGAAAACTGACTGGTTCAAGCAGAATATGATTACTGCACGTGAAACAAGGAAAAAGTGGGATAAGTAAGAAGTAGAGATAACTCTCTATTGTAAAGGCGTTAACGGTGATGGATTTTAGATGTTAAAAATCGAATGTATCACCGTTGGCGCCTTTTTTGTGAATACTTATTTGATCATTGATGAAGCAACAAATGAAGCTGCGATTATTGATACCGGCGAGACACATGAACTTGCTGACTACCTTAATGAGAGACGTGAGCAGTTTAATCTGACAAAAATTTTACTCACCCATGGCCATCTCGATCATGCAGGTTCCCTAGTACAAATTCAGAATCACTTTGATGCTGAAACATATCTTCCCAGACTAGAAAAAATCCTCTTTGAAACCTTGCCGCAACAAGGTGACTGGTTCGGCGCTCCTCATATGAATCGCCCATGCGGTAGAATAGATCGTTTAGTTGATGATGGTGATGTTATAAACTTAGGTGAAACGACGCTAAGATTTATATCGACACCGGGACATACACCCGGACAAGGTTGTTACTATACGGACAGTGATATCTTTGTAGGTGATACCTTGTTTGCTGGGAGTGTTGGGAGAACAGATTTACCAATGGGTAATGCTGAAGTGATGCAACAGAGCTTGAAAAAGCTACTTACTTTACCGGATTCCTTAATTGTCCATTCAGGTCATGGGCAAACCACCACCTTAGCTGAAGAGAAACGCCATAACCCCTTTTTACAATTTTTGAGATAACAAACATAACATGCCAACAACTTATAAATTATTAGAGGGTTTTTCTCGATTTAAAAAAACGTATTTTGGTGATGATAAAGCGCTCTATGACAGTATGAAAACAGGGCAACCGACTAAAATACTTATGATTGCTTGTTGTGATTCACGTGTTGACCCCGCTATTTTGACGGATTGCGATCCTGGCGATATTTTTACGGTAAGAAATGTTGCGAATTTAGTACCGCCATGCGAAACAGATAATAATCATCACGGAACCAGTTCGGCTTTAGAATTTGCGGTCAACGCGCTTAAGGTTGAAAGTATTGTTGTGATGGGCCATGGTAATTGTGGTGGGATTCGCGCATTGTGGCAAAGCGAAGGTGTAGAAGATTCGAAATTTATTCACCGCTGGGTATCAATTGCCCAAAGTGCAAAAGATTGGGTGAAAGTGAATCATAAACATGAACACGAAAGTGTTCAGTTAAAAATATGTGAACAACGTGCGGTACTTGTTTCTTTACAAAACCTGATGACCTTCCAGTGCATTAAAGAACGCGTTGAGGCAGGCACTCTCAGATTACACGGCTGGTATTTTGACCTCGATAAAGGGGAGTTAATGTGCTACAACCCGGCGACGGATGACTTTGAAAAGCCGATATAAAAAAGGCGCCTAAGGCGCCTTTTTTTATTGAATATCTGTATCAGGAACCTGTTGTTGATCAATCTCTGGTTTCGGTGGATTTGTTCCTTCGATAACTTCTACATCTTCATCATCGTCGCCGATACCTATCAAGCTTTTCAGTTTAGAAAAAAGTCCTGATTTTTTCTCAGTGAGAGGAACAATAACATTTTTATCCTGACGTTCCACTTGCGGTAAGTCGGCTTTTGCTACAGTCCGGATATCACCATCAATACGCGTCAGTTTATCTGTATCGTCAAAATGAAGAGTTATTCTGCGCTGTTCTCGCTCACCGCCGCCAGGCTGGTAACTATAAATATAGTCCCAACGATCAGGGTTAAAAGTATCAATAAGTAATGGGGTTCCCATGACATAAGCCACTTGATTTTTTGTCATGCCTGGCTCAAGTTGATTGAGCATTTCTTGAGTAACATCATTACCTTGCTGTATGTCGATGCGGTAAACACCGGGAATTTTATCAGTGCTACAAGCTGACAATGATAAAAGAACTGCCAAGGAAAGGCTGTAAACAACGGAGCTTTTCATTTAGTATTAATTTCTGTAGTTAATTACCAATCTGCGATGATACTCTATTCGCAGCATTTCTACGAGGCAACAATAATAATGGAAAGACAAGATTTACGAAAAGCTGGATTAAAAGTGACGCTGCCAAGACTAAAAGTTTTGGAAATTCTGGAAACATCTGAACTACGTCACATGAGTGCGGAAGATGTCTATAAGGCATTGCTGGATATGGGGGAAGAAATTGGCTTAGCCACAGTCTATCGTGTGCTGACACAATTTGAAGGTGCTGGCTTAGTTTCAAAATTAAGTATTGAAGGTGGTCATGCCGTATTTGAGCTGCAAGATGGCAGCCATCACGACCATCTTTTATGTGTTCGCTGCAATCGCATTGAAGAGTTTGTTGATGAAGTGATTGAGCAACGTCAACAAACTATTGCTAAAGAAAAAGGATTTGAGATGACGGATCATAGTTTATACATCTATGGCATTTGTCGTCTATGTCAAAAAGAGCAACAGAGCTAGGGATTTTTTATTGTTGAGCCTGATCTAACATTTCCTCTGCATGAGAGCGTGTTTTTTGGGTCAGGTTCACACCGCCTAGCATTCTGGCAATTTCTTCAATGCGCTGTTGTCTGTCGAGCTTATCAACAACAATATGAGTGCTGTCATCTAAATGTTTCTTATTCACTTGTAGCTGATGATGTGCTTGCGCGGCGACTTGAGGTAAATGAGTAATACAAATGACTTGCTGCGTCGTTGCCAGTTTTCTTAAATGTTGTCCGACGACTTCTGCCACGCTTCCGCCAATACCTACATCAACTTCATCAAAAATTAAGGTGGGTACAGTACGTTTTCCTGCTGTGACCACTTGAATCGCCAGACTGATCCGTGCGAGTTCGCCACCAGATGCCACTTTTGCCAGCTCACCTGACGGTTGTCCCGGATTTGTTCTCACTAAGATCCGTACATTGTCCATCCCATGTTCTGAAAACTTTTCATTTTCATTAGCTGTGACTTCGATATCTATTTCACCAGAAGGAATCGCCAGTTGTTTGATAGAGGCCGAGATTTGTTTTGCTAATGGTTTAGCTGTTTTGATTCTTTTCTCGTGTATCTTACGGCTTAATGCGAGGCAATTGGCTTCTTTAGTCGATAACGCTTTCTGCAGTTCAGCGAGATGAACTTCGCTATTGGATAGTCTTTCAAACTCTGCACTTAACTCTTCATAAAGTGCGGGTAGTTGTTCGACTTCAACATGATGTTTACGTGCAATATCGTGAAGTTGTGACAATTCATCTTCGATAGCATTCAAACGAGCCGGATCGAGATCGATATGGTCGAGGTAATGTCGTAACTCATTTGCAGTTTCATCAAGGTTGATAATCGCGGCATTAAGGGTTTCAACAGCGCTGGCAAAGCGTGGCTCAAAATGTTGGAGTTTTTCAAGCTCATTTAAGGTGTGGTTGATGATATCGTAGGCTGCTACTTGTTCTTCATCAAAAATACGATGCAAGCCTGCTTCGGCCACACGAGTTAATTCAGAGGCATTAGCAAGCTGGCTTTGCTGTTGAAGAAGATGTTGAATATGCGCTTCTGTTAGCTGAAAGTTTTCCAGCTCAGAGACCTGATACTGTAGTAATTCTTGTTTTGCCTTTTGTTCATCGGCCTGACTTTGCAGCAGCTCAAGTTGTTGCTGTGAGGATGACCAGTCACGATAAGCCGTTTTTAACTCATTTAGTAAGGTTTTGTTGTCCGCGACAATATCTAATATTTCACGTTGGGTTTGTGGACGTATTAACGATTGATGTGCATGTTGACCATGAATATCGATACTGCGCTCACTGACTTCTTTCAGTAGGGCGAGAGGAACTGTACGGCCATTTATATAGCCTTTTGAACGACCATCACGACTTATGGTACGACGTAAATGACATTGTTCATCTTCGTCTAACTCATTCTCTTTTAACCATTTTGCCAGGGTGGTATTATTGTCTAAATTAAAATCAGCTTCGATTTCAGCCCGCTCAGCACCATGTCGAATCATATTTGAATCTGCACGATCACCAAGTACCAGACTCAGTGCATCAACCAACATTGATTTACCCGCACCAGTTTCACCCGTCAGCGATGTCATGCCTGGTTCAAATGTCAGAGCGAGATCTTCTACAACGGCTAAATTCCTAACAGTCAGACTGATTAACATGTCAACTTTCTTCCCCATTCCAGTTTGGCGCGGAGAATAGAATAATGGTCGTGATCTTCAAGATGCAATAGTCTGATTCGACTTTCATGTTTTTCGATGCGAACTGTCTGCCCTGGTTGTAAAACCAGTCCAGGACGCCCGTCGCAAGTCACCATGGCTGTGGTGATATTATTTTCGCTTAATGTAATTTCAATCACATTATTGGCAGAAATGACTAAAGGGCGATTGCTTAATGTGTGTGGGCAGACTGAAGCTAAAACGACGACATCCAGATCAACATCAAGGATAGGTCCACCTGCAGACATTGCGTAGGCGGTTGAACCTGTAGGTGTAGAGACAACAATCCCATCTGCACGCTGACTATTGAGAAAACGGCCATTGATATGGGTTTCAAACTCAATCATATGTAAATTCTGATGAGAATGGATGACGACATCATTCATCGCAATACTTGGCGCTTTTGTAGAGTCTTTTATTGTTGCATTGAGTAAAAAACGGCTATCGTCACGATAGTGTCCGCAAAGAATCGCGTCGAGTTGGTGCGATAAATTCGTCAATGTGACATCAGCCAGAAAACCCAATCTACCAACATTAATACCAACCACAGGCATATTTGTACCTGCCAATGCTCGTGATGCAGAGAGCAGAGTGCCATCACCACCAATGGCGATTGTCAGGTCACAATGGGTTTTGAATTCTTTAATTGAAATGACATCCAGTGACGGTAAAAATGATAGGGGTTCGTTACACACGACCGTTAAATCACGTGTCGCTAGAAATTCGTTTACCTGCTCAACCGCATTTTCCATAACAGGGTCGTCTTTACGAATAAAAAGTCCGATGCGCTTAAATGCAGATTGGGTAGTCAAAATGGCTTCCTATGGTTACTAAATGGTCATCTGATAGTAATGCTTTTGCCATAAAATCCAAAGTAAAAACAGATTTAACGTGATTTGTTTCATAACATTGATATTAGATGGCTGAGAAATGCTAGAATATCAAGATTTTCTTGACTCAAATTAAATATAGAGGAATAACATGGCGATTGAACGCACTCTTTCTATCATCAAACCTGATGCTGTTGCAAAAAATATCATCGGTGAAATCTACACTCGCTTTGAAAAAGCGGGCTTAAAAATTGTGGCTGCAAAAATGATGCACCTGTCACAAGAAAAAGCAGAAGGCTTTTACGCTGAGCACAAAGAACGTCCTTTCTTTAAAGATCTGGTTAGCTTCATGACTTCTGGACCAGTTATCGTTCAGGTATTAGAAGGTGAAAATGCGGTTTTAACACACCGTGATTTGATGGGTGCAACAAACCCAGCTGAAGCTGCTGCAGGTACGATTCGTGCTGATTTCGCGCAAAGCATTGATGAAAACGCTGTACATGGATCCGACTCTGTTGAAAGTGCAGCGCGTGAAGTGTCTTACTTCTTCTCTGATGATGAAGTCTGCGCACGTACACGATAAGAGCATTTTATGACTGAACGCACGAATCTTCTTGGATTAGATCTGAATGGTCTGGAAGCGTTTTTCGTCGAGCTCGACGAAAAACCTTTCCGTGCTCGTCAGCTTTTACAGTGGATCCATAAATATCGGATCACCGATTTTGCTGAGATGAGTAATCTGAGTAAAGTTTTAAGAGAAAAGTTACAGACAGTAGCGGAAATCAAGCTACCAGAAGTCATGCATGAACACATTTCTCAAGATGGCACGCGTAAGTGGATTATCAAGCTATCATGTGGAAACGCTATTGAGACAGTGTTTATTCCTGAAGGCGGAAGAGGCACTTTATGTGTGTCTTCTCAAGTTGGGTGTGCACTCACCTGTACATTCTGCTCAACTGCACAGCAAGGCTTTAATCGCAATCTGGATGCAGCAGAAATTATTGCTCAACTATGGATTGCCAATGAAGCTTTAGGTAAAGATCCCAAAGGTAATCGTGTTGTCACCAATGTGGTGATGATGGGAATGGGCGAGCCTCTCGCGAATTACAATAATGTCGTTACCGCGATGAACTTAATGCGTGATGATTTTGGCTACGGCATATCATGGCGAAGGCTTACGCTGAGTACCTCTGGAATAGTGCCAATGATTGATAAGCTTCGCGAAGATTGTCATGTTAGTTTGGCCATTTCACTTCACGCCGCTAACGATGAGTTAAGAAGTCAAATTGTTCCGATTAACCAGAAGTATCCCATCGCTGAATTATTGGCCGCTTGTAAACGGTATGTTGTCGGTCAGCAACGACGTCATATTACCGTCGAATATGTGATGTTGGATGGTATTAATGATTCTATCCAGGATGCAAAAGATTTAGTTCGAATTTTAAAAGGCTTACCTAATAAGATTAATTTAATTCCTTTCAATCCTTTTCCGGGAACACACTACAAATGTTCTTCGCGGAATCAAATTGTCAGGTTTCAGCAATATTTGATCGATCAAGGTCTCGTTGCTACGGTGAGAAAAACAAGGGGTGATGATATTGTTGCTGCCTGTGGTCAGCTAGCTGGTGAAGTCCAGGATAAGTCACGTCGAAGTGAGCGCATGAAGGCCCAGAAGGTTGTGATTTATCGATGAGTAATCGCATCAGTCATGTTTTAGTATTGATGACATTTTTTGTTCTTACTGCTTGCAACAGCACCGGTGGAACAAGAAATGAATATATAGCAAAAGACGCAAAAGCTGCTGATATCAATATGCGTCTGGGTCTCAATTACATGCAGCGTGGTGATTACAAGATCGCTCTGGAAAAATTAGAAAAAGCTTTAAAGCAAAATCCTAATTTGCCCAGTGCACATAATACTATCGCACTTCTTTATCAGCGCTTAGGCGAAAATGATAAAGCTGAAAAGCATTTTGAAATAGCTGTAAAGCAAGAGCCGGATTATTCGGAAGCACAAAATAACTATGGTGTTTTCTTGTGTCAGCAAGGTCGTTACGATGAAGCGGAAAAACGATTCTTAAAGGCGTTAGAGAACCCGCTTTATTCCAGTGCTGCTTTTGCTTATGAAAATGCCGGTTTATGTACAGAAAAAGGTGGGGCAACCCAGCGCGCGGAAGGATACTTTCGTAAAGCACTACAGATGGTGCCGACTCTACCTAAGTCTCTATTGCAAATGGCTTCCATCAGCTACCAGCAACAAAATTATTTACAGGCCAGAGCCTATATTCAACGGTTTCAGAAAGCAGCAAACTGGACACCACAAGCCCTTTTATTGGGGATCAAAACTGAAACTAAATTAGCTGATAAAAACGCTGTATCTAGCTATAAACTTATTTTGCGTTCTCGTTTTCCTGATTCGGATGAGATGCGTATTGTTAACCAAGGGCTTGTTGAGTGATGAGTGATTTGAATGACGATTTTGTAGTGACTTCGAATACCCCAAGTCTAGGGGCTCGTCTTCAGCAGGCACGTGAAAATAAAAAATTATCCATAGCAGAAGTGGCCACACAGCTTCGTTTAACACGAGATATTATTATTTATCTCGAAAACCAACAATGGGATAGACTTCACGGACGCACATATGCTCGAGGCTATTCTGCCAGCTATGTAAAATTTCTGGGCTTGCCCCAAGAAGAAATGCTTGCTGTCTTCAATGATGAATATGTACTCATTGATAACGAACCACGGCTAGTTAAGACTCTTGGAGCTGTGGAGCAAAAACCATTTCCATGGTTGATGATTGTTCTCTTGCTTGTTGGTGTCTTTATCATTTGGTCCGCTTACCAACAGTGGCAAATTAGTCAAACATCATCGTCAAATGAAGTAGACGAGGTTGGTTCGGTATCACCGGATAAAACTGAGCTTGATAAACCCGCTGATAAAGAGACGATTACTATTCAGGAGTCGGTGCCAGAATCATCAGATTTATTGCCTGAAAATGATGCTGCTGAGGTATCAGAATCAGATAACAATGCGATTGATTCTACCGAGGATATTCAGATTAATGATACGGCGACTGCAACGTCGCAGCCAGCGGAAGAAGCTAAACAAAATATCCTCAAAATGTCTTTTAGCGGTGACTGTTGGGTTGAAGTGACTGATACCGCAATGAATGTTTTATTAAGTCAAGTAATGAAAGCGAAGCAATCTGTTGAATTGAAAAGCGAACTACCGATGAAAATCTTATTGGGTAAAGCAGATTTTGCTGATGTGACTTATAACAGTAAACCAGTTGATCTGGCGCCATATACACAGGGCAATGTCGCAAAACTGACGTTAGGAGCTCAGTCATGATGGAAAACACGACAGTCAATATTCAGCGTAGAAAATCCCGACAGATCATGGTCGGAAATGTTGCTGTTGGTGGTGATGCACCTATTGCCGTACAAAGTATGACGAATACTGAGACGACAGATGTGGCTGCCACTGTGGCACAAATTCAGGCGTTACAAAAAGTCGGCGCTGATATTGTGCGGGTTTCTGTACCGACCATGGATGCTGCAGAAGCCTTCGGTAAAATTAAACAACAAGTTTCTATCCCGCTTGTCGCAGATATCCATTTCGATTACAAAATTGCATTACGTGTTGCTGAGCTTGGTGTCGATTGTCTGCGAATTAATCCAGGTAATATTGGCCGTGAAGAGCGGGTTCGTGCTGTTGTAGATAGCGCGCGTGATCATGGAATTCCTATTCGTATCGGTGTGAATGCCGGGTCTTTGGAAAAAGAGCTACAGAAAAAGTACGGTGAACCAACACCTGAGGCTTTAGTTGAGTCAGCATTGAGACACATTGATATTCTGGATAGATTGAACTATCCCGATTTTAAAGTCAGTCTCAAGGCGTCTGATGTTTTCATGACGGTGCATGCCTATAGAATACTTGCCCAGCAGATTGAGCAGCCACTGCACCTTGGGATTACCGAAGCTGGTGGTTTACGTTCCGGTTCAGTCAAGTCAGCTATTGGTTTGGGTATGCTTTTATCAGAAGGGATTGGTGACACTATTCGGGTATCGCTTGCGGCAGACCCAGTGGAAGAAATTAAAGTAGGCTTTGATATTCTGAAAAGCTTACGCATCCGTAGTAAGGGCGTGAATTTAATTGCTTGTCCTTCCTGCTCACGTCAACAGTTTGATGTGATTTCAACAGTTAATGCGCTTGAAGCCAGACTTGAAGATATTACCGAACCAATGGATGTCGCTGTTATTGGCTGTGTCGTTAACGGCCCTGGTGAAGCAAAAGAAGCTGCTATCGGCCTGACGGGTGGTACACCAAACTTGCTTTATGTGGATGGAAAGCCAAACCACAAAGTAGAAAATGAAGCATTGGTCGACGAATTAGAACAACAAATACGTAAACGTATTGAAATACAAAAACAACAAAAAAGTAATATTAAAACAATACCGATAAAGGATATTAGTTAGACGTGGCAGAGATTATCCGCTCTATCAGGGGAATGAACGATATTCTTCCTGAGGCAACCCCTTACTGGCAAGTTATAGAAACAACTCTAAAAGATGTGCTTGCTGGTTATGGTTACCAAGAAATTCGTTTTCCAATCGTTGAAAAAACAGAGCTTTTTAAGCGCTCAATCGGTGAAGTCACCGATATCGTCGAAAAAGAAATGTATACCTTTGAGGACCGCAATGGCGACAGTTTGACATTGCGTCCAGAAGGTACAGCAGGATGTGTTCGTGCAGCTATGGAAAACGGTTTACTTAACCAAACGCAACGACTCTGGTATATGGGACCGATGTTTCGTCATGAACGCCCTCAAAAAGGTCGTTATCGCCAGTTCCATCAATTAGGTGTTGAAGCCTATGGCTTTGAAGGGCCGGATATTGATGCTGAGATGATTATGCTGACAGCACGTCTCTGGAAAGCATTAGGCTTGAAAGGGGTAACACTGCAGATAAACTCTCTAGGCAGCACTGAAGCACGCTTAGCTTACCGTGAAGTCCTAATTGCATACTTTGAACAGCATCATTCAGAACTGGATGATGATAGTCAGCGACGTTTACATTCGAACCCTTTACGGATTCTGGATAGTAAAAACCCAGAGATGCAATCACTTAATGAAGCAGCACCTAAATTAATTGATTATCTGGACGATGAATCTAAGCAGCATTTTGAGCAGTTATGTCAGATTCTTGATAGCGTAGGCATTGCTTATGAAATCAATCCAAGACTGGTCAGAGGCTTGGATTATTACGGTAAAACCGTATTTGAATGGGTGACAGATCAGCTTGGCTCTCAAGGTACTGTTTGTGCAGGAGGGCGTTATGATGGCTTGGTAGCGCAGCTTGGTGGTAAAGGTGCTACGGCAATTGGTTTTGCTATTGGTTTAGAACGTCTTGTGGCTTTGCTTGAAGCAACAGACGCTCTACCTGAAATCAAACCAACCGATGCATATTTAGTTGCCGTGGGTGAGCAAGCAATGTCTCAGGCTGCGTCATTAACAGAACGCTTGCGTGATGAGCTGCCTGGCATAAGGTTGATAAGCCACTGCGGTGGTGGTAGTTTTAAAAGCCAATTCAAACGCGCTGATCGAAGTGGAGCTCGTTGGACACTTATCTTGGGGGATGAGGAAGTGTCTAACCAAACAATCGGTATTAAAACCATGGCGACAGGGGAGCAGCAGACCATAAAATGGGCTGAACTACCTTCATTCCTCAGTCAATAATTATAACTAATACAAGAAATCTAAGAACTATGACACCTTTGAATATACCTGAATGGCAGTCTTTGGTCAGACACTATTCTGACCTGAAATTCGTATCCATGCGTGAACAGTTTGCGCTCGACTCAAACCGGTTTGAACGATTTTCTATAAAAAGTGGTGATTTGTTACTGGACTATTCCAAAAACCGCATCACACAAGAAACAGCAGATAAGTTAATCCAGTTAGCTGAAGCCGTTGAAATCCAGGACTGGATTGAGCGTATGTTCAAAGGTGAAGCAATAAACCACACGGAAGGACGAGCAGTACTGCATACAGCACTGCGAAATCGAAGCAATACACCGGTGATGGTCGATGGCAAAGATGTGATGCCAATGGTCAACGCTGTGCTCGATAAAATGCGTAATTTTTGTGAGCAGGTACACAATGGCACCTGGTTAGGATTCACAGGTAAAAAGATCACTAATATTGTTAATATCGGCATTGGCGGTTCAGATTTAGGACCAGCGATGATTTGTGATGCCCTTGAGCCTTATGGCATCGATGGTATGGGCGTGCACTTTGTATCTAATGTTGATGGCACCGATTTAAGTACAGCGTTAGAAAATTTAAATCCAGAAACGACCTTATTTGTTGTTGCTTCAAAAACATTCACTACCCAAGAAACCATTACTAATGCACATTCAGCACGTAATTGGTTTTTGAAAAAAGGTAAACAACAAGACGTAGCAAAACACTTTGTCGCAGTTTCAACCAATGCAGATGAAGTTGCTAAATTTGGTATTGATACTGCCAATATGTTTGAAATCTGGGACTGGGTCGGTGGTCGTTATTCTCTATGGAGCGCAATCGGTCTGCCGATAGCGCTATACACCGGTATGGATAATTTTGAGCGTTTGCTCGACGGTGGTCATGAGATGGATAAACACTTCCGTAATCAACCATTGGCTCAGAATATTCCTGTGATCATGGGCATGTTGGGTATTTGGTATATCAACTTTTTTAATTCACAAACCCAGGCAATTGTGCCTTACGACCACTCACTGACACGTTTCCCCAGCCATATGCAACAGCTGGATATGGAAAGTAACGGTAAATTTATTAATCGTTCTGGCGCGCGTATTAACTATAAAACAGGTCCTGTTATCTGGGGTACACCGGGTACCAATGGACAACATGCCTATTTCCAATTAATCCATCAAGGTACACAGTTAATTCCTGTGGACTTTGTGTTACCTGTTAATAGTCACTATCCAGAGTGTGATCACCAGTCAATCCTATTAGCTAATGGCCTCGCACAAGCTGAAGCGCTGATGAAAGGTAAAACGGCGGAAGAAGTACGCGCTGAGCTTGTTAAAGAAGGTTATGAAGGCAAAGAACTGGAAGCGCTGTTACCTCACAAAGTCTTCCCAGGAAATAGACCAAGTAACGTCTTGTTATTCCCTAAACTGACTCCAGAAATGTTGGGACAGTTAGTGGCATTGTATGAACATAAAGTGTTTGTGCAAGGCGTGGTTTGGAATATTAACTCTTTTGACCAATGGGGTGTTGAGCTTGGTAAACAGCTGGCTAAAGCCATCGTACCTGAACTAAAAGATGATGCAGAAATTTCAGCTCATGACAGTTCAACAACACATCTGATTAAACTCATTCGCGAGTTAAGACAGTAAGTGATTTTCAATAGCTTATTCCCCCTGCCTATCAGGGGGAATAAGTCTCTCTCTTTTATCTCAATGTTTCTTTTGTAAAATCAGCCCGGATAATGGCGGTAAATTAAGCTGTATTGAATATGGTCTATCCGACCAAGGTGTTGGCTCAGCACTAATACTCGGTAGATTATGGTAATTACTGCCGGCATAATATTCAGAGTCTGAATTAATAATGATTTCGTAATCCCCCAATTCAGGGACACCAAGGCGATAATTATCTCGTGGAACTGGTGTAAAGTTGAATACAGCAATAATAAATTCTTCATTATTTTTGCGTAAATAACTCAGAATCGAGTGTTCTCTGTCATTACAATCAATCCATTCAAAACCTTGCGGTTCAAATTCGTGTTTATATAAAGCTGGTAGATTTTTATAAGTATTATTGAGATCTGCCACCAACTTTTTTAAGCCTTGATGTACAGGATAATCAAGTACATACCAATCTAAATCTTTTTCACAATTCCATTCGCTTCCCTGACCAAATTCACAGCCCATAAATAGTAGTTTCTTGCCAGGATAACTAAACATAAAGGTATAGAGTAGTCGCAGATTAGCAAACCGTTGCCATTCGTCACCAGGCATTTTGTAGATCATGGGGCGCTTGCCATGCACAACTTCGTCATGAGAGAAAGGTAAAACAAAGTTTTCGGTGAAAGCGTAGAGCAAACCAAAAGTCAGATCATCATGATGATAGCGACGATGGATGGGATCCTGTTGCATATATTCTAAAATATCGTGCATCCAGCCCATGTTCCATTTCATAGAAAAACCGAGGCCACCCATATCTGTCGGCCGTGAAATCATTGGATAGGAAGTGGACTCTTCAGCAGTGATAATACAGCCTGGATGTTCACTATGTAGCACGCTATTCACATGCTTAAAGAATTCGATGACTTCAAGATTTTCACGACCACCATATTGGTTAGGAAGCCATTCACCTTCTTTTCTTGAGTAATCAAGATAAAGCATAGATGCGACAGCATCGACACGTAAGCCATCAATATGAAACTCTTCCAGCCAATAAAAAGCACTGGATAATAAGAAGTTAAATACTTCTTTTCTACCATAGTTGAAAATGAGAGTTCCCCAGTCCTGATGTTCACCACGGCGAGGATCAGCATGTTCATACAAAGCGGTACCATCAAATTTGGCTAGGCCATGCGCGTCTTTAGGAAAGTGACCTGGAACCCAGTCTAAAATGACGCCAATATCATGTTGATGGCATTGATCGACAAAATAACGGAAGTCATCAGGTGCGCCAAAGCGACTGGTGGGGGCAAAGTAACCTGTGGTTTGGTAGCCCCATGAGATATCCAGTGGATGCTCGGTAATTGGTAATAATTCAATATGGGTAAATCCCATCTCATTGACGTAAGGAACAAGATCGTCGGCTAACTCACGATAGTTATAAAAACGACCATCCTGATGGCGTTTCCATGAACCGAGATGGACTTCGTAGATTGAGTGAGGGGTATGTTGCCAGTTACTACGTTCCCGTGTTGTAAGCCATTCATCATCATCCCATTGGTGTTTGCTTGGATGGGCAATGATAGATGCTGTGCCGGGTCTTAACTCGCATTGCTGTCCATAAGGATCCATTTTCAGGTGTAGTGAGCCGCCTTGGCGACTACGAATTTCAAACTTATAGAGCTCTCCCGGCATGAGTTCAGGAATAAACAGCTCCCATACGCCAGTTCCACCTCTTACTCTCATTGGGTGACGTCGACCATCCCATTGATTGAAATTACCGACGACACTTACACGTTCCGCGCCAGGGGCCCATGTTGCGAATAAGGTGCCTTTAATGCCTTCCACTTCATAATAGTGCGCACCGAGAATTTTATAGGCATGCCAGTGCTTACCTTCAGAAAAAAGATGTAGGTCATAGTCCGATATTTGCGGCATGATACTGTAGGGATCGTGATAGGCAACTTGCTCACCGCTATGACAGTGACGGTGTATTTTATAAGGCCATGTAATCTTTTCCTGAGGACCTTTCCAGATAAAAAAGTCACTACCTTCAACACGTTGCATTGGATGTTTGCCGTCAATTGTTGCTGTTTCTGTATCCGGTAAGAAGGCACGAATTTCAGCTTGTCCTGCATTTTGATGAAGGCCAAGCACGCTGAATGGGTCATGATGACGAGCTTCTATAATTTTAATGATGTCTTCATTCAAATTGTTGTCAAAAATCATCGTCATATCTGTCCTGTAAATTTTAATTGCTGTTCAATGCTTGCTTATGGCAGGCTAACAATATTACAGCACAAATAATAGGTTTTATGCCGGAGAATTCATCTATGAGTGAAAACAATAGTACTCGTTTCGTCAGTCGTCTTACCCGTGATACCTTGGCTTTAATTTTAGCCGGTGGTCGCGGCTCCAGGCTGAAACAACTGACCGATTGGCGTGCTAAACCCGCAGTACCCTTTGGTGGCAAGTTCAGAATTATTGATTTTCCTTTGTCTAACTGTGTTAATTCAGGTATCCGACGTGTTGGTATCTTGACACAATATAAGGCTCATTCCTTAATCAGACATGTTCAACAGGGCTGGGGCTTTATGCGAGGCGCGCTTGGCGAGTTTGTGGAATTGTTACCAGCTTCACAGCGTAATGAAAGAGGATGGTATGCCGGTACGGCAGATGCGGTGTACCAGAATATCGATATCTTGAGAAATCATGGTCCAGAATATGTCTTGATACTGGCTGGTGATCATATCTATAAAATGGATTATGGTGATATGCTAGCTGAGCATGTTGCTCAAAATGCGGATATGACTATTGGCTGTATTGAAGTCCCGATTGAAGAAGCCAAGTCATTGGGCGTTATGTCAGTAGATGCAAACAGACGCATTGTGGCGTTTAATGAAAAACCTGATGAACCAACCCCTATTTTAGGGCGAGAAGATGTGGCGCTGGCGTCAATGGGCATTTATGTTTTTAATGCTGCATTTTTATATGAGCAATTAATCAAAGATGCTGATACACGTACGTCAACTCATGATTTTGGTCACGATATTATTCCCAACTTGATTAAGAACTATAAAGTCGTTGCTTTCCCTTACAAAGACGTTCAGGGCAACGACCCCGGTTATTGGCGTGATGTAGGGACTATTGATGCGTTCTGGTCAGCCAATCTGGAACTGATTGGCGTTACACCTGAATTGAACTTATACGACGATGATTGGCCTATATGGACACATCAGGCACAACAACCGCCGGCAAAATTTGTTTTCGATGATGATGACAGAAGAGGGATGGCTGTAGATTCAATGGTGTCTGGCGGCTGTATTATTTCTGGTTCTACTGTTCGTCACTCAGTGTTGTTCTCAAATGTTGAGGTACACAGTTATTCATTAGTCGAAGATAGTGTTATTTTGCCGGATGTGACTATTGGTCGCCACTCTGTACTCAAACGTGTTGTTATTGATAAAGGCTGCGTTATTCCAGAAGGCACAATAATTGGCGAAGACCTGGAACAAGATGCAAAACGTTATTACGTCTCTCCCAATGGTGTGGTGTTAGTCACACCTGAAATGTTAGGACAAAATTATCGTTATGTCAGATAAAATAAAAGTGGTACTTTGCTGGCACATGCACCAGCCTCAATACAGTGAGCCGATGGGCGGACTGTATCAGCTACCATGGACATATCTTCATGCTATTAAAGATTACGTCGATATGGCGTGGCATTTGGAGAATGTGGCTGGTGCTAAAGCTGTTGTCAATTTTGCTCCGACCTTATTGGAGCAGCTTGCCGACTATGATGAACAACTACAAGGGCGTTTTAAGGGTACCGGTAGGTTAAAAGATCCGTTACTTATCGCGTTGGATTCGCCTGTCCAGCCAGTCCATGCAGAAGAACGTAAAACATTAATTAATGCTTGCTTACGAGCAAATGATGAAAAATTAATCCAACCGTTTCCGCATTTTGCCAAGCTTGTCAAAATGGCGCGTTGGCTCCTGAACGAGCCTGAACGCCTGAATTATGTGAATGATCAGTTTATGATCGATATGCTGGTCTGGTACCACTTAGTTTGGATGGCTGAGTCTGTCAGACGCAGTGATGTACGCATTCAGGCTTTAATGAAAAAAGGCAGACATTACACGTTTCATGACAGACGTCAGTTGATGATTGTTATTGGTGAACTTTTAAAAGATTTGATACCACGCTATCGTCGCCTTGCTGAAACAGGACGTGTTGAGCTATCAATGACGCCATACGCACATCCCATTATCCCATTGTTACTTGATATAAATTCTGCTCATCAGGCGATGCCTGATGCTGAGCTTCCACTTGAAACTCATTATCCGGGGGGCGAGGAACGTGCTCATTGGCATATGGAAGAGGGCATCAAAGTATTTAAATCTTTTTTTGGTTTTACACCTAAAGGCTGTTGGCCTTCGGAAGGTGCGGTTTCAGAAGCTGCACTAAAACTGATTGCCAAACATGGCTTCACCTGGGCTGCCACGGGTGAAAATGTACTCCGGAATAGTTTAAAACTTTCAGGGATGGCTGACGCAAGCATACATAAACCATATAAATTACCTGGCACATCTCCGGTCTGCTTTTATAGAGATGATGGGCTTTCGGACATGATTGGCTTTACTTATACGAAGTGGGGCGCTGATGATCCTGTGAATGATTTCATCCATCATATCCAAAATATTAAAGCCAATACCGAAGGGGATGATGATCGCGTTATTTCTGTGATTCTGGATGGCGAAAATGCCTGGGAATATTATTCATACAATGGCTATTACTTCTTACAGAGTTTGTATCGAACCTTATCTGAACACCCTGATATTGAACTCACTACATTTAGTGAATGTCTTGAAAATGGTGTTAAAGCTGCCGAACTACCCAAAATGGTAGGGGGAAGCTGGGTGTATGGCACTTACTCAACCTGGATTGGAGATAAAGATAAGAACCGTGCCTGGGACTTATTGAGTGATGCTAAAAAAACCTTTGATAAGGTGATGGCAAGCAAAGAGTTTGAGCCAGAAATGAAGCTGGCACTTGAAAGACAATTAGCTATCTGTGAAGGATCAGACTGGTTCTGGTGGTTTGGTGACTATAATTCGGCTGATAGTGTGAGCGATTTTGAACGTTTGTATCGACTGCACTTATCCAATCTGTATCAAATGTTAGGTGAGGTTGTGCCGCAAAAATTATCTGAGGTTGTGTCACATGGCGGTGCTGGCGTGGAACAGTCGGGGACAATGAGACGTGGAAGTTAACTAGTGGCCCAAGCAAAAGTATTTAATAAGCGTCGAAGTGGCATTCTTTTACATATAACGAGTTTACCTTCCGGTAATCTCGGAGCAGATGCCTTTAAATTTATTGATTTCCTCTGTGCTTCTGGTGGGACTATCTGGCAGATGTTACCACTGGGCCCAACTCATGAAGATGGCTCTCCGTATCAGTGTTTGTCTGCTCATGCGGGTAATAACCGCTTTATTTGCCGTGAAACATTAAAATCACAAAGCTGGGCTGAACCGACAAAATTAAATGACCCTAAAATGTCCCGCTTAATGGCCACGGCATACCGGCAGTTTCTGAAAAATGCTACTGAGGAAGATAAGCAGAAGTTTAGTTCATTTTGTAGCGAACAGCAGTATTGGCTCGATGACTATGTGTTATTTCGTGAAATTCGTCATCTGAATCAGGCACGGGCTTGGTTTGACTGGCCACTGGAGCTACGTGAACGAAATCCTGAAGCATTAAATAAAGTAAAGCTGGAACGTGATGAAGCATTGATGATTCGTCGCTTCGAGCAGTATGTTTTTTTCACGCAGTGGCAGCAATTACGTGAATACGCCAATAAGAAAGGCATAAAGTTATTTGGCGATATGCCTATCTTTGTAGCTCATGATAGTGCTGATGTTTGGGCGGAGCCATTATTATTTACCTTGGACGAGCATGGTGCTTCTACCAGAGTTGCCGGCGTCCCACCTGATTATTTTTCTGAAACAGGCCAACGCTGGGGTAATCCGCTGTATGAATGGCAATATCATATTCAACAGAATTTTGACTGGTGGAAACGCCGATTAAAGACACAGCTCGCACTTTTTGACTTGATCAGGATTGATCATTTCCGAGGGTTTGAGGCTTGCTGGGAAATCCCTGCAGCATGTGAAACGGCAATAGATGGTGAATGGAAGCCTGCGCCGGGTGAGCAGTTATTCGATGAGTTATTAGACTATTTTGGGGAGCTCCCGTTAGTCGCTGAGGATTTAGGTATTATCACTGAAGAAGTGACTAAACTTCGAGAAAAATATGGTATGCCTGGCATGAAAATTCTTCAGTTTGCTTTTGGCGGCGATGCTTCAAATCCATATCTTCCACATCAGCAGTGTGAAGACAGTGTGACTTATACCGGCACACATGATAACAATACAACCTTAGGCTGGTATCAGCAGCTAGATGAGCATACTAAAGCTCATATTCTGGCCTACTTCGGGGAAACAATTGAACCTATGCCATGGTTGCTGATTCGTTCTGCCTTACGCTCAGTATCAGAGTTAGCGATTTTACCATTGCAAGATATTCTCTCTTTAGATGGCAAACATAGAATGAATGTACCCGGCACGATGGCGGGCAACTGGCTTTGGCAATTCAACTGGGACATGTTTAGTCCCGATATTTCAGTAAGGTTAAGATCGCTTAACAGCTTATATGGTCGATGCTAATCAACGCTTTTTCTCGCCACAGCATATCTGGTTGACCCCGATATATGAGAGAAATGAGGTAAGACTTGGTATTAGTGAGTTTTTTCAGGATCAACTTGGGGAGATTACCCATGTGCATCTACCTAAACTCGGACAAAATTATCGTATAGGCGATAGTTTATTTGTTATTGAATCAATGAAATCAGCTACAGAGTTTTATTCGCTGATGACTGGGGCTGTATCTGTAGTTAATCTATCATTAATAGATACACCACAATTGATTAACCAGGATCCCTTCGAAACAGGCTGGTTATGCCAAATGAAAGTGAATAACTTAGCTCATCTGACAGAGACACTAATGACTTTGACTGCTTATGAAGCAATGTTAGATGGATAGATGGCCCCAAGGATACTCAACTTTTCTGCCCCGGTGACGGCGGGTAAATTGCCTGAGGCATGAGATAGTGTTCGCATAGCCAACCAGGCAAAGGCGCAGGCCTCGACCCAGTCAGGAGCCAATCCAAGACTGGATGTCGTATCAACTCTGGCATGAGAGAGGTTACTGGCTAAGGCATCCATCAAAACTTGATTATGTGATCCACCGCCGCAGACAAAGATGGCATCAGTATTATCAGCATAATTTATGATGGCATCAGTTATTGAACGAGCCGTCATTTCTAACAAGGTCTTTTGAATATCTTTGGCAGGGATAGGTTTATCAATATTTGCCAGAATATTACTCAGCCACTTTAAATTGAAATATTCTCGACCCGTACTTTTCGGGATAGGTTGTTGGAAAAAACTATCTGCCATAAGTGTTTCTAGTAGCTGTTCATCTACGACACCATCACGAGCCCAGTCACCATTGGCATCATACAAAGCGAGATGATGTTGCTGATACCATTCATCCATCAGCACATTTCCTGGTCCAGTATCAAAGCCGGAAACTGCTTTATTTTTATCCTTTGGCAAAATGGTGATATTGCCAATTCCACCAATATTTACGATGACCCTGTTTTCATTGTCAGAGTGGAAAAGCGCCTGGTGAAATGCAGGAACTAAAGGTGCTCCCTGACCACCAAGGACCATATCTCGTTGACGGAAGTCTGCGACAGTCGTGATCCCAGTTTTTTCAGCTATAACGTTAGCGTTACCTATTTGCATGCTAAAGGGATATTGAGTCTCGGGTGCATGGAAAATCGTCTGTCCATGGCAGCCAATACCTGCAATATCATTTGCAGCAATTTGTGTTTCATGAAGTAACTGATTGATAGCCTGACTATATGCATGACCTAAGGCAATATCAATTTGTCCCAACTGTTGTAAATGCGTTCTGGCAGAACTAATTAGCTGATGCAAATCTCTTCTTAACTGATTACTGAACGGGTAAGTCTCAGCAGCAATCAAATGTATCTGCTGATCACTGAAATCAGTAATAGATACGTCGATACCATCAAGACTGGTGCCAGACATCACACCAATATATAGAGTCATATATTTTAGTTTTGGTTAAGTGCCAATGTTGGGACTTTTAAAGAATCCAGTTGCACAAGCAGTGGTTGAGACTTTTGTTTGAAATCGGCCATATACTTCGCATTCAGAGGTTCAGCTTTTGGCAGCGCCACGGTTAATGGATTATGGTGAACACCGTTAATACGGAATTCATAATGCAAGTGAGGACCTGTTGCTAGACCACTCATACCGACATAGCCAATCACTTGTCCTTGTTTTACTCGTTGACCACGTTTTAAACCAGGTTTGAATTTTGACATATGGCCATACAAGGTAGTGTATTTACCACCGTGAGATAAGATAATTACACGACCATAACCACCTTTATTACCAACGAAGTCGACCTTACCGTCGCCGGTTGCCAAAATAGGTGTGCCTGTTGGTGCGGCATAATCAACACCACGATGCGGTCTACTTGTTTTTAAGACTGGATGCTTTCTATTAGGGTTAAATACAGAGCTAATACGACTGAAGTGTACTGGTGTTCTGGTGAATGTTTTTCTCATACTTTCACCCTGCGGGGTGAAATAATGTGTATTGCCTTCACTATCTGTGTAACGAACAGCACGGAAAGTTTTGCCTTTGTTTGTAAATTCGGCAGCTAAGATATCACCATCATCGAATTTTTTACCATCAAGATAAGCTTCTTCAAATATAACTTTGAAGCTATCTCCCTGACGCAAGTCCAAAGCAAAGTCGATGTCCCAGCCAAAAATATGGGCTAATTCCATCACGAGTTTATCTGACAAACCTGCTTGTAGACCGGAACCGAATAATGATGATTCAATTTCACCAAATACTTGTTTCTGGCGTTTATCCGTTTCTTTTGTCAGCGTTTCTGCTTTATAGCCGTTTTCAGTGGCGACTAACTGTAATTTTTTGATAGGGCTAAAAACAAGCTCAAGCTGTTTGAGCTGTGTTTTTCCTTCTGCATCTTCAGTAAGGCCGAATCTTAATTCCTGACCTGGTTTTAGATTGAGTAAAGGTTTGATTGATTTTCCGGTCTGAGCAACGTTATAGACATCACGTGCTGATAAACCAACTTTTGGGAAGATAAGAGATAAATTATCACCAGACTTAACAGTGACTTGTTTCCATTCTGTTATTGGAGTATCGCTCGCTTCTTCAAGTGGACTAGTGCTAGTCACATTTTTGTCTGTATTAGCTGATATAGCTTGTTCATTTTGTTGCGACTCTTTTAACATGATGCGCTCAAGCTGGGCAGATTCAGCAACACCAAGATCGCTAGAGTCAGGAACATCTACTAGTTCAGTTTGTGGATTATTAACCGTCTGTTGTTCAAGTGTTGCGAGACTTAATTTAATAGACTGTTTTGATGAATCATCGGCGTTTGCTGTATGTTCAGCACCAATCTGTCCAGGGAGGTTGATTGTCTGTGATTTGGTATCAGTACTAACAGGGGTGCTGGTTGCGAGAACCATGCTGGTGACAAATACACCGATGACACTTGCAATAGATAAGGCTATGAAATGATGACGTTTGCCATAGAACTTTTTTTCACTTGAGAACAGTTTTGACTTAGTTGGAGAGTTCAAAAGTCTATTACGTTTCATATGCAAACTCTTGGTAAAATTATAAATTCTTCTAATTCTCTCAATAAATGATCAGAATTGGAACCCCTTATTTTCTGACTGTTGTGATAATATTGCCGACCACTTAAAACACAAGAACTTGGAGTACTGTAAATGATCCCTGTAGATGAGGCGATGCTTGAGATTCGTCGTGGTGCGGAAGAAATTTTGGTTGAAAGCGAACTTATTGAAAAACTCTCCACAGGAAAACCTTTAAGAATAAAGGCGGGTTTTGATCCCACTGCACCTGATTTGCATCTTGGACACACAGTCCTCCTAAACAAAATGCGCCAATTCCAACAGATGGGGCACACCGTTATCTTTCTGATTGGTGATTTTACCGGCCTTATTGGTGATCCAACTGGGAAAAGTGCTACTCGACCACCACTCACTGCTGAAGAAATTGAAGAGAACGCGAAAACGTACAAAGAACAAGTCTTTAAAATTTTAGATCCAAGCAAAACAGAAATACGTTTTAACTCTGAGTGGTTTAAAGAAAAAGGCGCTGACTTTATGATTAAGTTAGCAGGTAAGTTAAGCGTGGCTCGGATGTTAGAGCGTGATGATTTCAAAAAACGCTTTAAAGCGAATCAATCGATTTCAATCCATGAGTTTCTTTATCCATTAGTACAGGGATATGACTCCGTTGCGTTGCAAGCTGATGTGGAACTCGGTGGAACCGACCAGAAATTTAACTTATTAATGGGACGTGAATTACAAAAGGCTGAAGGGCAAGATTCACAAGTCGTTATCATGACACCATTATTAGAAGGACTGGACGGCATCAAGAAAATGTCCAAATCTTTGGGAAACTATGTGGGCATCACCGAAGCTCCTGGCACTATGTTTCAAAAGATTGTTTCTATCCCAGACTCACTCATGTGGCGTTGGTATGAGTTACTGTCGTTTAAATCTATCAAAGAAATTGAAAGCCTGAAAATCAGCGTTGAGAATGGTGCTAACCCTCGTGATGTGAAGATTGAGCTGGCAAGAGAAATAGTAGCTCGCTTTCATGGTGAGGAAGCTGCAGCCACTGCACACAAAGGGGCGGGTAATGTCATTACAGAAGGTGAAGTACCTGAAGGAACACCTGAAATCGAAATATCACTGGATGGACAAGCCGAGCTTGCTATCGGTGCTGTTATCAATAAAGCCAACTTAGTAGCTAATTCAGCACAAGCAAAAGACATGCTTAATAACGGTCGAGTCAAAGTTGAGTGGGCTGTGGTTGAACCTACTTTGCAGCTTGGTGCAGGTAAATATTTAATTCAAGCAGGTAAAAAGAAGATCGCCTGGGTAATGCTGAAATAAGTTATATGACTAAGCCAAACTAAGTATCTGCCTTGATCAAAAAGTCAGTTTCAATCTATTGAATAGCGTAGAAGACAATAACTATAAGACTTTGTGACCGGAACGAGCAGCCAAAAACTGACTCTAGAATGAAAGTTTTCACAGATATTTGAGTTGATGAAAATAAAAAAACATATAGATTCAAACAGCTAGCTGATAAAGCTGCTAAAAGGGAAAATCTTCCTGTTGACGCAGCGCCAATACGCTGTAGAATGCGCCCCTCTTGCTGATGAGAGAGCCTGAAAAGGCGGATTGAGTTGGCATTCGATTTAAGGTTTACGCAGTAACAAAAACGTAAAAATTAAGTTGACAGTCTGGCAGAGAGCTGTATAATTCTCGCTTCTTTGTTGCAGTGAACATCAGCAACAAAACGCTCTTTAACAAACTGGTATCAAGTAATTTGTGTGGGTGCTTACGTTAGGTCACTAGAAGATCTGACGCTTAGTATTTACATGCTAACGTCAAAATGAGTTTTGTAGTTTTTTTAAAAGCTACGCCAAAAATTAAACTGAAGAGTTTGATCATGGCTCAGATTGAACGCTGGCGGCATGCCTAACACATGCAAGTCGAACGATGAAGTCTAGCTTGCTAGACGGATTAGTGG
>NZ_FOSH01000009.1 GCF_900114205.1 Methylophaga sulfidovorans | reverse complement strand
CCATTATTAGACAGACGGTGAAACCTGACAGTATTGTCTATACCGATACTTGGCGCAGTTATAATGCGTTAGATGTAAGCGAATTTAAACACTATCGTATTAACCATAGTAAGCTTTTTGCCGATAAGCAAAATCATATCAATGGTATTGAGAATTTTTGGAATCAAGCTAAGCGCCACTTACGGCGATTTAACGGTATTCCAAAGGAGCATTTTCACTTGTTTTTGAAAGAGTGTGAGTGGCGATTTAATAACAGTGACCCAAAGAGTCAATTAAAACAATTAACTCAATGGGTTAAAGCGAATATGGGCTAGTTATCTGGATCAGCCCCAAAGATAATTTTTATTGCTTAACTAATGATGAGTCCATTTCTGCTTTTTTTAAAAACTCAGACCAAATTTCATTCGGTTCCCATGAGGGCAACAGTGCTGAACTTGCTTGCTTTGCAGATTGTTGTTCAACGATACGAAGGTAAAGATATAAAAAAGCAGATGCACGATAGTTCAAGGCACAATGAACCCAAACTTTATGGGCTGAAAATACTTTCATGATATTAAAGAACTGCTGCAAATATTTCTGATCGGGGGCATCAAATGGCACTGGTATATGAATATAGGTCATTCCCAGACAAGCCACTATAGCGCCTTCTTCTTCAATTGCTGTACTTGAATCAGGCATTGCCAGATTGATGATAACTTGGTAACCCTGCTCGGCAATTTTTACGAACTGCTTGATGGTAGGCTGACCAGAACTTGTAATAGTGGCTGTCACATTCAATACGTTCTTGATCGTCGTTTCCATTGTGGAAATACTCCATTCATTATTTCAGCGCGATAAGATTATCATGACTGTCGGACAATGCATGTGAACTCTTACATGTATTTATACTCAGATTACTTTTTAATAATAAAAACACACAACAATGAAGTTAAAAACAGGATTCGCTTTTTCATTGCTGCTAACAAGTCAGCTCGTTACAGCACGTGAATATATAGATGGACATTTACATTACGTCGATTTTTTTCAGGAAACAGATGGCATGCCTGCCTTACTTAAGGTCATGGATGAAAGTGATATCACGCAAGCCGTCATTATGGGGATTCCAGTTGCCAAAACCTGGGATGAAAATGAACCTAAAAAACCACGCTATTACGCAGGCGATGATGCTCCAATCTATTGGTATAGTGGCACTGATCTTGAATTACATGCTGCTATAGAAAACCTAAACCCTGAACAACAAAAACGCTTTATTCCCTTTTTATCTGGCTTCAACCCGGATGATAAAAATGCGGTTAATCACATCCGACGGGCATTAGAACTTAACCCCGGATTTTGGCAAGGCATCGGTGAAGTGTTCACCCGCCATGATGATCTCACTGCTTTGATTCATGGTAGTGCACCACGGGCTAATAGTGAGGCGATGATGAAAGTCTATAAACTGGCCGCCGAGTTTGATTTACCTGTATTACTACACAGTAACATTACTTCAAAACGTGAGCGTAACCCACTGTATTTAGAAGAATTGGAAGAAGCTCTTGGCAAGAATCCTGAGGTGAAATTTATCTGGGCACATGCCGGCACCAGTAAAGAATTACATCGTCATCAGGAGGAGCTGGGCTTTATCCGACCACTATTAAAAGAACTATTAGATAAATACGATAATCTGACCATTGATTTGTCGTGGACAATGATCGAACCGTATTTGCTGGATGAAAAAGGCAAGCCCAGACCGAAGTGGCTGGCATTACTTAAGCAGTACCCTAGCCGGTTTGTGATTGGCAGTGATGTGGTAGGTAGTTTTGATAATGTCGGTAAAATCATGCACGGATTTTATCCGGTATTGAATGCCTTACCAGAAGATGCTGCCAATGCCATTGCTCATGATAATTTTCTAAGACTATTACCTAAAAAAGCAGCTGACTAATCGGCGTAGCCACTACCAATCGCACGAAATGGCATTTTCAAACCCAGTTCTTTGACTTGCAAGCCAACCCAGGCTGGAAAGGTGTTGCTATTTGGTCCTGGAAACAAGGTGTATTCATCTGCCCATGGGTATTGGCTAACTGCTTTTTTAATATCAGGAATCAACTTAGCGGCTTTTGGCCCTTTTATCGATAATATCTTTTCCGGTCTGGCACCGTACCAATAGGTGTCAGGTGTGGTGGTTTGATATTCGCGTAATGCAGGTAAGCCACGCTTAACACGCCAGCCAACGACTTCGTACACTGTATAGCTTGCCGCATTTTGTGGTTTTACAGCAATCCAGCTATGCACTGCAAACCAGCCACGCCAACTAAAGGCATCAGCCGCATAGACTTCGATAATCGCTTGTTTTTCTGTCGCAGGATTGGCCGCAATACCAGCTGATTCACGGCTGGCTGTTCGCCAATCTTTTGTTGTGCAGCCGCTCAGTGAAAATACGGAAACCAGTAGAATACAAAGAGTTTTCAAGCTGTTATTCATCCTAAAAATTCAGTTGAGAGTCTGATCTAAATTCAGCTCATGGCTGGAATATGGCAGTGAAATATCCACGCGTAAGCCCGCTTTTGTATTGCTGATGGTCAACTTACCATTAAGAATATCAATGACCGCTTTGCTAATACTCAATCCCAGCCCAAAATTACCTTTTTTCTTATCATGTACAAAGCGATTAGTCACATTAGGTAATAAATCAGGGTCAATGCCTCCTGCTTCATCCGTTATCTGCCAAGTAACATAGTCAGGCTGCTCGGTGACCAGAATAGAAACTGACTGTTCGGCTGAGGAAAACTGAATGGCATTTTTGATCACATTTCTAATCGCAACCACTACTAACTCCTGTGGTAAAAACAAGTCCTGTTCACTATGAATAATTTTGTGAATCTGGATTTGATTTTCCTGAATCATGTGTTGCAGTGGCAATAATGCTTTTGAGGTAATCTCATTCGCCGTGCTGCTGGCAGTAATGGACGCCATTTGCTCGGCATCCAGTCGTGCGAGCATTAATAACTGGTCCAGTAATTCCGTTAGTTGTTTAACGGCCAGGTTCGCTTGTTTCAGATTGTTATCAACCGTTTCGCCTTGTTTTAGCATGGCTACCTGTAGCTGGGTAGTAATACCCGCCAATGGTGTTCTCAGTTCATGAGCCGCATCTGCAGTAAAACGGCGTTCGCTTTCCAATACGGCTTTGACTCGGGCGAGTAAAGCGTTAAAGCCGGCGATAACGCCTTTGACTTCACTCGGCACATCCTCAATTTCAATCGGCGTTAAACTATTGCCCGTGTGTTTATCGAAATGATCCTGTAGCTGTGTCATCGGCTTAAACACACGCTGGATAATAAAATACAGGGAGATGATTAAAGTCAGAACAGCCAGAATCCAGGGAATTAAAACCCCAATCAGAACAATGTTGAATAACTGACGACGTTTATCCAGCTTTTCAGCCGTAGTCACTGAAATACCATGCTCGGTGAGTTTAAACACGCGCCATATCGTGCCATTGTCACGAATAAAACTGTATCCATCTTTCACTGAGGTCAGTACATCTTGATTACCATCTTCTGTGCTAATAATTAACTCACCATCGATACGTGTGACATTACAGACAATAATCTCAGTATTGTCTTTCTTTTGTTCAATGTGTTGTAGCAGTTCATTAGTCAGAGAAGACGACGGCTTTTCATTTTTCACATCGTACTGATGCACGATATTCGATAACATTTTTGCTGATGCTGCTAAACGATCATCCAGAATCTCTTTCACATCACTTTTAATGGTGTGATACATAAAGGGGCCAATAATCAGGCATAAAATGCTGGTCACCAGCAGTACTGAGAGCAATAACTTATTTCTTAAGCTGCCTTTCATTTTTTATCACCTGCCAGAAAGTAGCCTAAGCGACGTTCAGTACTAATTAGATCCGTACCCAGTTTCTTACGCAAATTATGTATGTGCACGGCTACAGCATTACTCGCCACCCCTTCAGACCAGCCATATAGTCGGTCCTGAAGTTGTTCTGTATTAACGACTTTACCCGGTTGATGCATTAAGGCTTCTAATACAATGAGTTCACTTTTAGAGAGTTTGACCGGAAGACCATTGGCTTTCACTTCACCCTTAGTAGGGTTATAGCTGATATGAGCAAAGGTAATGACATTATCTGCCCGGCCAGCAATGCGACGAGTGATAGATTGCAGGCGAGCGACCAACTCATCAAAATCAAACGGTTTAGTAAGGTAATCATCAGCTCCGGCTGATAGCCCGGTAACTCGGTCTGGAATGGCATCTCGTGCGGTGAGAATCAGTACAGGAATCAGTATCTTATTCTGACGCCAGTTGGTCAGTAAGGTCATACCATCGTAATCTGGTAATGTTAAATCAAGAATCACAACATCATAATCGACATGTTGAATAGCCTGATTGGCGGTGTTAGCATCTGTGACCCAATCTGTGCTGTGCCCCAGCGTTTCCAGACCTTGTTTAATGCCATCGCCGACAATGTCATTGTCTTCAACCAGTAAAATATACATACATGATTCCCAATAATTACACACTTATTATGGTTAATAACATTAAGTGAACATTAAGATCAGCCTAATGTACGGCTAATCATTAGCACATAGACTTGATGAAAATTACACCTCACCGTGTATATATTCGCCCTTCATTGCTGAAGCAAACAACCCGATTGAATTTAATTTATTAAGAGATGTTTATCATGCGAGCCATTCCTTTAACACTCATTTCTGCTTTTTCCCTGATGCTAGTTGCCTGCTCAGAGCCAGAAAGTCAGGCCCCTAAACAGGAAGCCAAGCCTGCTGAAGTTGATGTGGCACTTCCTCTGCAACACAAACTGACGGATTGGGACGAGTTTACAGGTCGTTTTGAAGCCATCGATAACGTCAATTTGAGGGCACGGGTTACCGGCTATCTGGTTGAGAAAAAATTCAAAGATGGTCAGCAAGTTAAAAAAGGTGATGTGTTGTATGTCATCGACCCACGTCCTTTTCGTTATGAGTTAAAACGAATTCAGGCGCAATATGAGCTGGCGCAAAAAGAGCTGGATCGGGCTCATCTACTTCGTGAATCTAATGCGATTTCACAAGAAGAAGTCGACAGACGCTTTCAGGAATTACAAATTACAGAGGCTTCATTAAACAACGCCAAGCTGCAATTAGGGTTTACCAAAGTCACCTCCCCCATTGATGGCAAGGTTAGTGACAGCTACGTTGATGTCGGCAATATGGTGGAAGAAAATCAGACGATTTTGACGCGTATCGTCAGCACTAACCCTATTCACTTCCGTTTTGAGGGATCACAAGGCGATTTATTGAAATACATTCGCCTTGATCGTGCAGGCCAACGCCCTAGCAGTGACTCCAGCCCTAATCCTATTTATATCAGACTGATGGATGAAGATAAGTTCTATCACGAAGGCAAAATGCACTTTGTCGATAACGTGGTTGATGATGCCACCGGCACCATCCAGGCTACGGCTACTGTGAATAACGATGAAGGCATTATTTATCCGGGTCTGTTTGGTCGTGCCCGTTTATTAGGACGTGCTAATTACGATGGCATTTTAGTACCGGAAAATGCGATCAATACCGACCAAGATAAAAAGTTCGTCTATATAGTTGATGAGAATAATGCCATCAAACGTCAGTATGTGACTGTCGGCAATTTACTTGAAAATGATCTGATCGTAGTTAACAAAGGCTTATCCGGTGATGAAAAAGTGGTCATCAATGGCATACAGCGCATAAGAGCGAGCGGTCAGGAAGTAACACCGAATATGCATGAGCTTGAGTGGAAACCGCTTAATGTGCTTGGCAAACAAGCTAGCACAGACTCAGAAAAATTGACTGATACAGATAAGGAATAAGCGACTGTGAACTTCCCAAAATTCTTTATTGATAGGCCGATTTTTGCCTCAGTAATGTCCATTATCGTGGTCATTATCGGTTATATGGCCTATCTGAGTTTACCTATTGAGCAATATCCACAAGTTGCACCACCGACCATACAAGTCTCTGCCACCTACCCTGGTGCGACAGCAGAAACCGTAGCAGAAACCGTGGCGACACCTATTGAACAGGAAGTGAATGGTGTTGAGGGCATGCTATATATGTACTCTCAATCATCTGCCGATGGTTCGATGACACTGAGCATTACCTTTGAGCTTGGGACTGATCTGGATACAGCACAAGTATTAGTACAAAACCGTGTTGCTATTGCTGAAGCAAAACTGCCAGACAGTGTTCGTGCTTTGGGCGTAACAACTAAGAAAAACTCGCCGGACCTGATGATCGTTATCAATCTATCTTCTCCGGATGGTACCTACGATCAGAACTATCTCGCCAACTATGGTGTGTTAAATATCCGTGATCGTATACGCCGGATTAACGGTGTCGGTGATGTCCCGGTTTACGGTGCCTCAGATTACGCGATGCGTATCTGGCTAAAACCTGATTTACTGCAGTCCTATGATATAGCTGCGGGTGATGTGATATCGGCTATCCGTACTCAAAACGTTCAGGTTGCCAGCGGTACCTTAAACCGCGCACCACAACCCGATCAGAACTATTACGAATATATTATTCAGACGCATGGACGACTCACTACACCAGAAGAGTTTGGTGAAGTTATTGTTAAAGCCAGTGATGATGGTCGTATTGTTCGCTTACGTGATGTCGCTCGCATTGAATTAGCTGCTCAGGAATACATCACTAAAGGTTATTTAGGTGGTAAACAAGCGGTTGCCTTACCAATTTTCCAACGTCCAGGCACCAATGCGATTGAAACAGCAAAGCAAATTAAAGCTGAAATGAAAGATATTGCTGCCGAATTCCCACCGGGTATGACCTATGAGTTTGCCTATAATCCGACGGACTTCATCGAACAATCTGTTGAGGCAGTGAAAATGACGGTGTATGAAGCCGTATTCCTGGTGGTGATTGTTATCCTGGTGTTCCTGCAAACCTGGCGTGCGGCGATTATCCCAATTGTGGCCATCCCGGTATCGCTTATTGGTACCTTTGCAGTGATGTCTGCCATTGGTTTTTCATTAAACAACCTGACGCTATTTGGGTTGGTATTAGCCATTGGTATCGTGGTCGATGATGCGATTGTTATCGTCGAAAATATGGAACGTAACCTTAGAAATGGTCTGTCACCACGTGATTCAGCACGTAAAACCATGGATGAGGTCGGTTCCGCGTTAATCGCTATGGGACTGGTATTGGTTGCCGTGTTCCTACCTACCCTTTTCCTTGAAGGGATTTCAGGCAAATTCTATCAAGCCTTCGGTATTACCATTGCTGTGGCGACAATGATTTCAGTGGCCGTGTCACTGACTTTGTCACCGGCATTAGCCGCTATTCTGATGAAATCTCATGATCAGGATAAACCAGAGAAACCCGTTAAATGGTATCGCTCACCTGTTAAAGCGTTCTTTAATGGTTTCAACCGTGGTATGGAAGGTTTGTCTAGCCGCTATGGCTGGTTTGTCGGTAAAACCATTCGTATGGGGGTGATAATGCTCGTTATTTATGCGGGATTGATGACCTTAACCGCATTTCAGTTTAACCGAGTGCCTACAGGCTTTATTCCGACACAGGATCAAGGCTCTTTGATCGTAGCCATCACACTGCCTGATGGGGCGTCATTTAATGCAACGGATAAAGTAGTTCAGGCTGTCACTGAACAGATGTTAGAGGTGCCAGGCGTGAGAAACGCTGTGGGCTTTACTGGCTTTTCGGGTGCAACCAGAACCATTCAATCGAATGCAGCCGTTGTATTTACACCGCTAGAGCCGTTTGAAGATCGTATTGCTGAAGGCATTGATTATCACACTATCCTCAGTGATATGCGTACGATTGCTGCTGGCTTTAAGGAAGCTAAGGTAGCGGTATTTGAACGTCCTCCTGTGCCCGGTATCGGTAGTGCTGGTGGTTTCAAAATGATGCTACAGGATCGTGGCGGTCGTGGCTTAAAAGTATTAGAGCAGGCCGCAGCCGATATGGCGGCGGCAGCTAATAGTCCTGATAGCCCTGCCACAACAGCGGTGTATTCGTTCTTTAATACTAATAATCCACAAATTTATCTGGATATTGATCGTAATAAAGCTGAACGCCTTAATGTCCCAGTCGCGGATGTATTTGAAGCTTTAGAAGTCTTTATTGGCTCTGTCTATGTTAATGATTTCAATTACTTAGGTCGGACATTTAGAGTGACTGCTCAAGCTGAAGCAGAAGATCGTTTAACGGTAGATGATGCACTCAGAATCCGTGTCAGAAGCACTCATGGTGATATGGTGCCGTTAGGCTCTTTTGCCACGGTGAAAAATACTTCGGGGCCTTCTCGCGTTCCACGCTATAACTTGTATCCTGCTGCTGGTGTTATGGGTAGTAGTGCTGATGGCTATAGTAGTGGGCAAACGCTCAATGCGATGGAAGACTTAGCAGCCAAAATTCTGCCTGATGGCATTGGTTATGAGTGGACAGAAATCGCCTATCAGGAGAAATCAACAGGTGATACAGCTGCCTTGGCTTTCTTACTGGCCGTGGTTTTTGTGTTCTTATTATTGGCCGCACAATATGAAAGCTGGGCACTGCCGTTTTCTATCATACTGATTGTGCCGATGTGTTTGTTATCTGCCATCACCGGTGTCTATCTGGCCCATATGGATAACAATATCCTGACCCAAATAGGTTTGGTGGTTCTGGTCGCTTTAGCATCAAAGAATGCCATTTTGATTGTTGAATTTGCCAGAGAGCTGGAACGTCAGGGGCGTTCGGTCTGGGATGCGGCTGTGGAAGCAGCCAGATTACGTTTACGTCCTATCCTGATGACCTCGTTTGCTTTCATTCTCGGGGTTGTACCAATGGCAATGGCTGAAGGTGCCGGTGCTGAAATGCGTCAGGCATTAGGTATTGCTGTGTTCTCAGGCATGCTTGGGGTGACCTTCTTCGGACTGATATTTACCCCCGTGTTTTATGTGATTTGTCGTCGGGTCGCGCTTCACTTCAGACCTGAATCTAAACATGAACAGACGACAGGAGAAAAATCGTGAAAAAATTGATGCTTTGTACATTAATTAGTCTGTCTGTCACGGGCTGTGCTCAATTTCGTGATTATCAATCACCCACGGCAAATGCTTCAGTTGAAGCGACTCAACTAAGTGATGCTAATTACCAGTTTGCTACCGCACAGCAACCGATTGCAGACTGGTGGACGGCTTTTCACGATCCTCAATTAACTCAATTAGTTGATGAGGCTTTATCGCATAACCTGGATGTACGTATTGCGCTGGCAAATCTGCAAGTGGCCCGAGCCTTATCCAGAGCGGTTGGCTCAGATAGATACCCCACTGTTGATGCTAATGGTGGCTATAGCCGTAACCTGTATTCAAAAGAAGGACAAAATCCATCAACACGTGCAGCCGATGTGTATGAAGCTGGTTTTGATGCTAATTGGGAATTAGATATTTTCGGTCGCGTCAGTTATGGCATTGAGTCTCAGCTTGCTCAGGAACAAGCTATCGCTGCTGATTTACAACAGATGTATGTGAGTGTCGCTGCTGAGGTTGCCAGACAGTACTTTATATTGCGTGGTGCTCAATATCGGCTTGATATTGCTCAGCGTAATGCTGAGAATCAAAACGAAACCTTTGAATTGACAGAAAAAATACTCAATGCTGGTGGAGCCAGTGCTTTGGATGTGAGTCGTGCCAGAACTCAATTAAGTCTAACTCGCTCAACCATTCCACCGCTTCGAGCGCAGATAGATTCCACTATTAATAGTCTGTCTGTGCTCACCGGGCAAGTACCGAATGCCTTGCGTAGCAGCCTTTCTCAGTCCAAAGCTTTGCCAAGTTTACCTGTTAGTGTTGCTGTCGGTGATGCTCAACAACTGCTTAACCGACGCCCGGATATTCGTTCAGCCGAGCGTTCATTGGCAGCAAGTGTTGCTGATTACAATCTGACCGTAGCGGATTTATTTCCCAAGGTGAGTATTCTCGGCTCATTAGGGTTTATTTCGACAAATCTGAGTAGTTTTGGCACCTCTGCGCTCGCTGGTTCAATTGGACCATCGATCAGCTGGCAAGTGTTTGATCGTGACCGTCTAAAAGCCTATGTGGATCGGGCGGATGCACAAACGAATGCGGCTTTGGCACGATATGAAAAAACGGTGTTATCCGCATTTGAAGAAATTCAGTCTGCCATGAGTGACTTCTCTAACGAAGAACAACGCCGTGCTGAATTGCAGCAAGCCGCCGCTTCAGCAAAACAATCAGCCACCATGGCCAGAAATCGTTTTGATAGTGGTTATGATAATTTTCTGGATGTATTAGATGCTGAGAGAACGCTCTTGGAAGCAGAAGATACGCTGGCAAGCAGCGAGACCACTTCAGGACTTAACTTAGTGGCTATATATAAAGCACTAGGTGGTGGCTGGCAGGTAAAATCTCAGCAACCGTAATATCAGAGCCAAAACAGCTTTAGCAAGTAACCACCGCTACTTGTCCTGATTATCTGTTGCTTGCTTTATTACACATTGCTGACAAATACAGGCTTTGCCTTTGTCCACTGAAGGCACACTTTCTAACAAAGCCCGGCTAAATATCATATCCGGCTGATGGCACCAGCAATCAGCCGGATTACCATTGGCTGATAGATTGCCACAGGCATTTGGTCCACCACATAACGGGCAGATTGCAGCACAGAATACTTGCGTCTCAGCCATGTGTAATTAATCTCATCCCGTCATTTCTCATCAATTGGAAATCACTCGCACAATATAAAACCCTCAAGCGTTGTATGGCCTGAAAATTAGCGACCAGAGTAGCAGTTTATTCCACTAACTGTTGATTGAGTTCAAGCCAGTCTGTCAGTGTGAGCGGCTTGTAAAAATAATAGCCCTGAATTAAATCACACGACTTAGCTCGAAGATAATTAGCCTGAATATGAGTTTCGACACCTTCAGCGACTACTTTAAGCTTCATCGCTTTAGCCATGGTGATCACCGTATCAACAATCGGATATTCGCCATTTTCAGCGTTAATTTTATCAATAAATGATTTATCAATTTTCAACTCATCTATTGGCAACTGACTCAGATAGCTAAGATTAGACTGTCCGGTACCAAAATCATCGATAGCAATGCCAAAGCCGACTGTTTTCAGACTATGCATGACAGAGGTTAAAAGATTGATATTCTCTGCCATCACTGACTCAGTAATTTCAAATATTATTTGTTGTGCTGGAATATGATGCTTTTTGCATATACCTTCAAATGTTTCGACCAAGTTGGGATCCGCGAGCTGACGAATACTTAAATTGACGGATATCTTTTTGTCAAAATCGGGAACGCGTTTCCGAACTGTGTTGAGCATATCGCAGACTTGCTCCAGCACAAAATAGCCTATATCGGTAATCACGCCAGTACTTTCAGCAACACCAATAAAGTCTAATAAATTCAATGGTGTTTCTCTAGGATTATGCCAACGTAGTAACGCTTCCGCAGAGTCGACTTGATTAGCAGCATCAATTTTAGGTTGATAAACGACGCTTAAGCATGCGTAATCCAGACCAGATAACATCGATTGTGCTAGCTCTGCAACTTGCACAGTACGGCTATAAGTGGTGTTTTCTACAAAAACCAGCTCACCAGTCTTGCCTGATAGTTTATAGTTTTTGTGGGCATCTTCCAGCATGGGCACCATCGCCCCATTTCTTAAAATATCACTGGCAAAGAAAGACATCACACCACTGATTGAAAGTTTATGCTCAAGTTGCTCACTGAGTGTATCTAATAAAATTGAAAAGGCATTTTGTATCACCTCTTTAATTTTAACGTAATTCACTTTTTCAATAGGCTGTGTAGATTTGATGATAAATAAATCACCACCAACCCGATATATCCTCAGCGGTTGATTTTGTAATAATTGCTTGAGTTCATGAGCTACCTTTGTAAGCAACTGATTACAGTGGTTATGACCATAAACAGCATTGAGTTCGCTAAAGCGATCAATATTAAGCAAGCAGCCAACGTAACACGCCTTATTGCTTGTTTTGCCGTAGGTCTTTTCTAAATCAAGCTGCAACGCTTCTCTGGAATAAACATCTGTCAGTGAGTCGTAGAGGGCGGCTTTTAATAAACGAGCTTGGGTTAATTTTTTCTCAAATTTGTCACGAATAACATAGAGAAAATGATAACCCATCTCGTTTTTGTGTAATGAAACGCCTACTTCAACTTCAATGGTTTGGCCATTATGTTTTGACAAAGTCATTTGCCTGAAAATAGGTGTGAAGTCATTACGGTTAATTAATGTTGACACCATATCCTGATGTGCAAGCTGCTTTTCAGGGACAATAAGATTAATGTTTATATCAGTTAAGTCATCGTAGCCAAATAACGATTGACTATAATCGTTTGCCAGCTCAATTTTGCCCTTAGGATCGGTAATAATGACGGCTTCGGTGAGCATGCTTAATAAATGTATAAACTGATTATTGAGCTGTTCGAGCTGAGTCTGAGAGCGTGTTTTTACCGTATTAGTAATATTGGTTCGGTTAATCAGTACCGAACGAATCTTTTTTCCCAAAAGCTGTTCGTTGACAGGCTTGCTGATAAAGTCAACCGCACCGATAGATAAGGATTTGAGATGATTATCAAATTCACCGTGTGCAGTCACAATGATCACATTGATATGTCTCAGAGACTCATTATTACTCAGTTCACTTAAGACATTAAACCCATCAATATCAGGCAGACCTATGTCCAACAGCATAATATCTGGGATGATATCTTTGGCTATAGCAATCGCACTTTCACCAGAGTTTGCCACATAAATATCAGCTAAACTTTTTAATAATGTTGATAATTCCAGAATAATCACTGGGTCATCATCAACGATTAAAATTTTTCTCTCAGAATTCATGCTTTTTATCCATTTAATAGCATCTTGTCTTATTTTTATTCTGAACGTGTTTTATGGTTATACCGATGAAAACGGCACGACTTTATAATTATTCCTACCGTTATTTTTTACTTCATAAAGCAAGTTATCCGCTTTTTTTATAAAATCATTAATGTTGTGTTGTGTATCGTGTTTACTGATCACCACACCACCAAAACTCATCGTCACATTTAGCGATAAGTCGTTATAGATATAAGGTGATGAGGAAATGGCTTTAAGCATTCTGCTTAATATGAGCTCAGCTTCTTCCTCCGTTGCTTCACAGTAGATTAGAAATTCTTCGCCACCAAATCTGGCTGCAGTTTCAAATGGGCGAATACTATTTCGCATGCGCTTTGCGACATCAACCAGTACTCTATCGCCAATCTGATGGCCGTAGGTATCATTAATGCTTTTGAAAAAATCAATATCCGAAATAATCAGACAGTGACTTAATGGCATATCTGCTCGAGACAAACGGACAATATGTGCTTTGCAAGCTTTGATAGCCGCACGTCGATTTAATAAACCGGTGAGTTCATCGGTATGCGCCAAGGATAAAAGTTTTTTTTGCATCTCAACAATACGAGCCCCTACCCTGAGTCTGGCGATAAATACTGCCCCGTGTATTGGTTTTTCGATAAAATCATCAGCACCAACATCCAGTGCTTTTTGTTCTATTTGGCCCAGTGAATTAGAGGTAACCATAATAATATAAGGGGTAACCGCAAGGTTAAGAGCCCGAATTTTTTGACATAATTCAAGACCATTCACATCAGGCATCATCCAATCAACAACAATAATTTCAGGCGTGGTTTCTCTGTTTGAAATGATCTCCAGCGCTTTTGTTGCACTATCTGCCACAAATAGATTCATCTCAGCTTTTTGAACAAAGCTGCTAGTCGTAATGATGTCTATTTCGTTGTCATCGACAATTAATACATGCATGTTTGCATCCATGAAGCTAATATTTATGTATAAGTGTCTACTCGTCTCGTTTAACTATCAAGTGTAGCGCTTATATTTTTTATATTTTTGCTATTGGCTTACAAATAAAAAACTTTAGACACTCAAATTAAGCAAAACCCTGTCGATAAATAGTGAATGTGGTATGCGTTCTTAGGAGTTAGTCGTGACTGATCAACAAAAAACTTCACCGGGTATTAGCGAGAGCATCTCTGAAGACAGACGTGATTTCCTAAAAAAATCGACTTTGCTGGCTGGCATGTCGGCTTTATCCTCTAAAGCTCCCTTTGTTTTTGCCAGAACAAAACCGACATTACGTGTGATGGGCACGCATGTCACACTGCAAGAAGATATTCGCCAGAAAGCCATGAGCGATCTCGGAATTGATATCATTTTTGAACCTGGGGGAGAAGCTGAACTCATCCAAAAAGCCTCTACTCAACCTGGTTCTTTTGATATCTATGAACAATGGACAGATAGTATTCGCCAGCTTTGGCAGGCTTCGGCTATCCAACCTATTGACACTGAAAGGTTAACGTATTGGCCTGAAATCAACGCACTATCAAAAACAGGAAAGGTTTCACCAGAAGCACACATTGGTCTGGGTGATGCGCCACATAAGATTCTGAATGTGCAAGCAGATGGTAGTTTAGGGCAAGAATTCACAGGTAAGATAAGCTTTGTCCCTTATGTTCATAATGTTGACTCATTCGGTTACAACACAAATAAGGTGAAAAAAGGCATTCCTTATGAAACGGAAAGCTGGTCCTGGTTATTGGATGAGCAATATCAAGGTAAAGTCGCCATCGTTAATTCACCGACTATCGGCATATTTGATTTAGCGCTTGCAGCTGAGAGCAAGGGTTTAATCCAATTCAATGATATGAGTGATATGTCACAATCAGAAATTGACAAACTATTTTCCATTCTGCTGGATTATAAAAAACAACAGCATTTTGCTGGTTTTTGGAATTCAGTTCCTCAGTCAATTGATTATATGCTCCAAGATAGGGTGTATCTCGAAAGTATGTTTTCTCCAGCCGTTTCTACACTCAATGGTCAAGGTATTCCTGTCACTTATGCTGCTCCAAGGGAAGGATATCGTGCATGGCATGGTGTGATGTGTTTATCCAACGAATGTGAAGGACATGTAAAAGACGCAGCTTATGATTATATGAACTGGTGGCTTAGTGGTTGGCCAGGCGCCTATATTGCCCGTCAGGGGTACTATATTTCTACACCCGAACGCTCAAGACCACTATTAAGCAAAAATGAATGGGGTTACTGGTATGAGGGTAAAGAAACCACAGTTCCACTTAAAGGAACTGATGGCAAGATTTCAATACAAGCAGGTGATATTCGTACGGGTGGAGCCTATATTAAAAGGTTAAGTAATATCGCTATCTGGAATACCGTTATGCCAAATTATGATTATTCTCTACAAAAAACGGTATGAGTTTTTACTGGCATGAGTAAATGGTATCAATCCACCGTATTAAACCAGCTAGCTATCCGAAAGCGTGTATTTATTGGCTTTGCTAGTCTTGCGTTGATCTCTCTCTTTATTGTAATTGTGAATTTATTCTCACTAACAAACGTAGAAAAATTATTTGGCGATTACTCTAAATCAATTTCTTATACACGTCTGATGTCTGAAGTTGAAGCCGATATCATTGAACTTAACCGAAAAATATTAGTTTTTCGTATCACAGATAGTCAGTCGTCTATTGCTGATATTCAGAAGCTTTTAAAAAGCTTAAAAATAAGTATAAAAACACTCTCCGTGTCCTCTGAATCTAGCCAAGGAGCAGCAAAGATTTATCCCAAATTCATGTTATCGATTGAAAATTTATATGAAAAAATTGCTAAGTTAAATGACGAACGAACAGTATTAAAGCAATTACACATTCAGCTAGATAATGGTTTTAACAATGTGTATGACATGCTCGACACTATGACCAAACAGCACAAAGAAACACAAGATGTGGTTTTACTATATGAAATACGTTCTTCTATAGCTTTTGCCCAAAATCAAATCACACAGTATTTTCAAAGTCGCGCAAATAAAACTCGTTTGAATTTCATCGAAAAATTCAATATTGCCAAGACTGATATCACACGCTATTCAGAGTTAGAAACAACCTCCGAGAAAGAAAAACAATTACTCACTAAACTAAATAATCAATTAGATACCTTAAAAAAAACGTTCTTTCGCACTGTACAGGCTGATCGTAATTTTGTGTTTTTAGTTAATGTGGTTATTGCTGGCGAGGCTTCAGAATTAAAAAGTTTGTCCATTCAGTTAAAAGACTATTCAATTGAAAGGCAGGTTTCTCTACTCAGTGATACGAACGATAACCTTAAACTCTATAAGTTCATCGCTTTCGTTGGTTCCTTTTTCTTAATGTTAATCGCTATTCTGATTTCTAGTCGTGTCAGTCAAGCCATAACAAAGCCGATATCTGATATTAGCAAAACTTTTGGAGATATTAGTAAAGGCCTAGAGATAAAATCTATTCCAGGTATAAATCGTCAGGATGAAATCGGTACACTAGCTCGCTCTGCTACTCTCTTCAAACAAAATGCTGATGAGACAAAGCGGTTACTGAATGAGACCAAAGAGTTAGCCAAAGCCTTAAGTTTAAGAGAAGTAGAGCTTGAGTTGTCAGCCAAGAAAGCTAACTTAGCCGCTGATACAAAAAGTGCTTTTCTAGCCAATATGAGCCATGAAATAAGAACGCCAATGAACGGTATCCTTGGCATGATTAATCTGTTAAGTGATACCCAGCTCACGGAAAAACAACATCAGTTTGCCCACAATATTAAAATCAGTGCCGAATCATTGATGCGAATCATTAATGATATTCTGGATTATTCAAAAATTGAGTCTGGCAAGCTCTCTATTGAAGAAACGTCCTTTAATCTAGAAAAACTGATTTCAGATATTGGTAGAGTAGTCGAACCCAACGCACATAATAAAGGCCTGCAGGTACTCTGCCCTGCCAATGCAATTGAGAATGTACATATTATTTCTGACTCCGTAAGACTCAGGCAAATACTGCTAAACCTCCTCTCTAATGCTATTAAATTTACCGAGAGTGGCAGCATCGAACTGAGCGTGATAATTAAGTCAGTAGATGAATCTTCACTGAGTATTAGTTTTTCAGTAAAAGATACCGGTATTGGTATATCTGAAAATGAGTTGGGAAATCTATTTGAGCGGTTTAGTCAGCTCGACTCAGCACTTACAAGAAAAGCCGGCGGTACAGGCTTAGGTTTAGCCATTAGTGCAGAGCTAGTCAGTATGTTGGGCGGTAAACTCGAAGTTAAGTCCAATGTTGGTGAAGGTAGCACTTTCTACTTTACTATTGAAGTAAAGAAAATTGAGGATACCGTACCACGTCAATTGACAGCCAGTTCTACACAGTTTTTTGTTTACACTAATGATGAAAAATTTGGCGCATATCTAAGCAGTTTATTTTCAAAATGGGGAAGCGAGTTACAGCTCACATCATCATTATTATTGATAGAAAGCACCGTTAATCGGGAAGATAATGACTTAGTTTTACTTGTGGATAGCACCATGCTGAATCACATCAATGAAACAAAACTAAAGCAACTCAAATCAAAAAAAATCAAAATTATCCTACTCTCATCGTTAGCAGATGACTTTAGTCACTCTATATTAAATGACTTGTCTGACGAGACGGTCATTAAACCTGTTGGTGCTTCAGATTTGTTTAATGCCAGTTGTTCATTAACTGAGCAATTTACAGCACAGCATACATGGGAAACTAACAGTCAGTTTGATGCGCCAGTGCAACCCGAATTTTCATCAATAATACTATTAGTTGAAGATGATGAGATAAATCAAATGGTGGCAAAAGGCATTTTGGCAAAATACGGTATTAGTGTCGACATAGCTGAAAATGGTGAAGCAGCTTTAAATAAACTACGTGAAAAACACTACGATATGGTGTTAATGGACTGCATGATGCCGATTATGGACGGTTTTACTGCAACACAACGCTTACGCGATGGTCACGCTGGCGATTTAAATCTGTCTATTCCTGTAATTGCTTTAACAGCCGATGTGATGGAAGGCGTAAAAGAAAAATGTCTATCGGCTGGTATGTCTGACTATATAACAAAACCAATTATGCCCGATACCTTGTTAGATATACTAAAAAAATGGCTTTAGGCAGTAACATCTTTGAGCATTTTTTCCATTAGCAATCGTAACTGAACCGCTTTAATCGGTTTATGCAATAGTAAAAAGTCTTGTTGTTTAATCTCGTTAACAACGCTTTCACTGGTATCACCGGTGATAATAATGGTGGGGGTTTTTCCAATTATCGTCTCAATATGTGATACGAAACTGCAGCCATTATATTGACCAGGCATCCTATAATCGACGAGTAAAAAGTCTGGTTTTTTACCAGCATTAATATCTTCAATAGCGACTTCTGTAGACGTATAAGTATGGTAATCGCAGCCCCATCCTTCTAGTAATTCAGTCATCGCCTCAACAATCTTAACTTCATTATCTACGATCATTACCTTCAGATCTTGCAGTTTATTTAAGCGTTGTGGCGCGGCAGTTTCTTGATATTGGCTGACGTTTTGTTCACTACTGAGGGGCAAACACAAAGTTATTTCCGTCCCTTTATTCACTTCTGAATGAATCTGAAGTGAATGTTCAAGTAAAGACATGATACGACGTACGATAGCTAGCCCCAGACCTAAACCCTTTTGCCTGTTTCTTTCAGGGTTATCCAGCTGCACAAACTCGTCAAAAATATCATTAAGCGAGTCTTTTGGTATGCCAATGCCGGTATCAACAATATGAAGCTGGATATGTTTATTATCTTTCTCAGAAATGAAAACCTTTATACCACCCTGCTTTGTGTACCGAATGGCGTTCACTAAAAGGTTTGTTATGACTCGTTCAATCAGTAAGGGATCACTAAAAACGATATGCCTTGTTTTTTCTATGTCCAGACTGAGATGATGTCTCATCGCATCAAGTCGAAATTGCGGTTCTATCTTGTCTAACAAGCTACGTATATCAAAACTAACTTTATTGGCCTGAACGATATTCGCATCAAGTCGAGAGATATCGAGCAAAACATCCAATAGTTCATTCAATGATTGAAGCCCCTGTTGGATATTACTTAAATCTTGTTGTTGTGTGGGAACTGTTAGCTTTTGACTGAGCAACTCAGTAAACAGACTAATCGCATGTAAAGGTTGGCGAAGGTCATGACTGGCTGAGGCCAAAAAGCGCGACTTATCACGGTTAGCCTTATCGGCCAGCTCTTTTTGTTCTTGTAGATCTGTAATAAGGTCTAAGTTCTCATATTGTAATCTCAATGATTGCGTGATGACTTTGTAGAGATTAAGACAGAATGCGAACGTTGCAGCCAAATAAACAATAGCACCGAAGCCCATCCAATTATAAAAATGTTTATCCTGCAATAACATATTGATACTAAGCGGGAGCATGATAGGCAGAGAAAATGCAACATAAGCTAACGGTCTGGCCGACAATGAAGCCAGACTGCCAGCAAGCATACAAACATAGGTCAGGATAATGAATGCCAGAATTGAAATATTCGCTGGATCAAAAAACAGAATCCCAGCACTTCCCCAAATGCATCCAGATAAACCTGCTAGCAGCACCTGTACTTTGCCATAACGAAATATTTCTTCAGCCTGTGCTTTCTGCGAGTCTAAGCTTAGATAGTGTTTCCAACGCACAACAATCAATAGACACAACACGCTAAACCACATGATAGCCATCAACGAATGCGGTGTATTCTGCATGACTAATGTCATCGGTATCGCACCCAGCGCGTTACCAATAAGTGTCGCTGGGCAATTCCGGTGGGCAATCAGGATTTTTTCAATATCTATCTGTTGCTGATAAGGCCCCAGATCATTTGATGCTGGCTGACTGGTGAGTCGAAACATTAATCCAAACCAAGCTGATGAGCTTTTTTACTGGACTCGGAACGACTTTGTGTCCCCAGTGCCTGAAAAATAGCACTGACGTGTGACTTCACTGTCGGCATGCTGACCGATAATTGTTCTGCAATCGCCTGATTAGAGAAGCCTTGCCTCATCAGCCTTAAAACTTCCAGTTGTCGCTTTGTAATATTGTGCTGTCTTGCCCACTCCTCTGCTCCAGGTTTTAGATCTGAAGCAGCATTGTCCGGAAACACTTTCTGCCCAGACATGACTTTTTCAATCGTGTTAAGAATGGTTTCACCTGAAGAAGATTTAGGAATAAAACTCATCGCGCCGAGGTTAAATGCGGTATCGATATCTATCGGATCGGATGAAGCTGAGACAATAATAATCGGCACCAGACAGGATGAATCCGATAAAGACTGTAACAGTTCAAAACCATCCATTATCGGTAAACGAAGATCAATCAACGCAACGTCATATTGTCCCGACATTAACTTATCAAAAGCCTCTTGGCCGTTATTGACCGTTTCAATGATATCAATGCTATCGGCTTTGCTAAGTAAGGCTGTTAAGCCATCTAAAAATAACTGATGGTCATCAACCAGTAATAGTTTCACGTCTGAGCCTCTGTCTTTTATTATTGTTATTGGTCATTATTCATAATTTTGAAAAATCAGCCTAGTCTTAAATGAAAAAAAGCCGTTTTAAGCACTAATAAACAGCTATTGTTCGAAGGTCTGAACTGGATGCCAGAAGAACTCTGGCATGACGTTCCTTTTTTAGGCGCTGTGCAGGGCAAATACCCCGTCATTTCTAATGTTCTAATCATTCCAGATAACCTGGTCATTCCAGCGAATGCTGAAATTCAGACCTAACAACAATAACCCGTCATTCCAGCGGATGCTGGAATCCAGTCCGAACTTGAAAAAAAGCCGCCATTGATGACGGCTTTTTGCATGCGTTGAATGTTGAATTTAACCTTGACTCATACGACGACGTATACCGATAAATCCCAACAGTGCTGGTGCAAACAAGAAAATGGCTGCCGGTACGGGTACCGCACTGACACTTTCAGTAATCACCAGATTGGCAAAGGTATCACCGAAAACCACATCAAAATCGAACCCACTCATCAGCGGTAGAATGATGTTATCAAAATTGCCGACTAAACTGCTGAAGGTCATAAAGTTGAAGATCCCGGCTTTAAGTTCTGAACCGATAAAATCAAAACTCAACACACCCGCCAATGTCGCCACACCATTTACAGCAAATACATCCGTACTGTTACCATCAAACTCGATATTCATTACACCAAATGTACCTTGGGTGTAATTGCCATTCACCGTCAGTTTACCGATAGAGTTACCTGGGGTCAGGCTGGCATAATTGGTATAGCTGGTGCCGTTCACTAACACATTGCTATTAATCACGCCGTGACCGTTCAAGTTACCGCCATTAATCTTGACGTTCTTTTGGTTCATGCTGCCATTTATTGTGGTGCTGCCAGCCGTTTGAATAAACTCACCACTGCCAGACACAATGTGACCATCTGTCGTAACAAATTGACCAGAGTTAGTGATGATGCCGTTATTTTTTAATGTCCCTTGATTGGATAAGACACCTGCATTCTCAATCACTGCTTGGTTGTTGACCACACCAAAGTTAGTGAAGTTACCGCTAGTTTTATTGCTTATCTTTGAGGTATTCGATAGCGAACCAGTGGAGGCATTGGTCAGTTTTCCTTCATTGGAGAGGCTATTTTTATTATACAAAAGCCAGTGATTATTAAACTCACCAGTGTTAGTGATGACACCGGTATTCTCCATGCCAAGATTATTGAACTCACCGGCATTAGCAAATGTGTTGTTGTTATAAAACTCCCCGGTATTATTAAAAAGCGCACCAGTGTTATTCGTTATGCGACCTGCATTAGTGAGTCTATTATCGCTAATGAATCGATCGCTATTATTGATTTGGCCGGATGAAGCCACATTAAGAGCACCGGAGGCTGAGTTGGTCAGCTGACCGCTATTGTTCAGTAACCCCTCTACGTTGAACTCATCGTTATTATTGAGCACGCCGGTATTATTGATCGTCGCACCGACTTTATTTTTTAAGACAGAGGCATTAGTCAGTGTGCCAGCATTCTCAACGGTGCCGCTATTTACAAACACGCCATTATTAACAATATTGCCTCCAGCCTTGTTTGTGATGGTAGCGGAGTTATTCAGCGTACTGCTGTCATTATTATTTATCACGCCAGTATTGGTAATGGTGTTTTCATTATCCAGCAGCCAATAACTTGTCAGCGTGCCGGCATTGGCAATAGTCCCCGTATTTTGAAGGCCGACAGAGTTAATTGCCCCTTCACTATTCAAGGTGCCATTGTTTAAAAACTCTTCCGTGTTATTGATTGTGCCGTTAACCGCATTATTGATAACACCATAATTTATCAGCCGAGCCTCATTTGACAGCATTCCCCGATTTGTCATCGTGCCCGTACTGGACAGTGTCATCTCAGCCGAACCAGTATTACTGATGTAATTATAGTTAGTTAACTGGCCACTGGTTGAAAACGCACCGGTATTATTTATTTGTCGGTTATTAATCAAGGCGCCATTATTCGCTAAGGTACCTGAGTTATTCAGCGTGCCATCGTTCGTTAAAGTGCCCGAAGCACTGTTGGTGAGTAAGGTTTCATTATCAAACTGACTGTAATAGCTCATATTAAACTCACCTTCATTGGTGATGTTCGAGGGTGAATTTTTCTGATTGAGTAATTTACCCTTCAGGTTAAGGGTGCCATCAGATTTATTGATGAGGGTATTAACGTTAGTAAAGTCTGCATAGTCATCAATCAAAAACTGGCTGTAATTATTTACTGTGGCGCTATTAACAAACTTACCCTGTTCAATAAATTGGCCGTGATTATTGATATCGCCATAATTTGCCATTGTGGAATATAAAGTGAAGGTAAATGTGCCTTTATTGTTCAGCACACCGCCATTGGCAAACACACCGCTGTTGAGGAATTGCCCGTTTTCGTTGTTATTTAAAGTGCCAGCATTAGCAAATTGACCACTATCTGAGTTAATCAAGCTACCCGCATTATTGAGTGTGCCGGTTTCGTTATTTCTGATAATGCCGTGATTGGTTAAGTTGCCACCGGTCTGATTGCTGAGTATGCCATTGTTATTCAAACTTGCTGTTGTATGATTAACAAAACTAGCCATATTAGCGTTGTCGAATCTGCCAGTTTGCTGATTGTTGAAAGTTGCGTGATTATGTACGATACCATTTGCTTGATTATTGAAGGCAGAAGCGTTGGTAAATTGAGCACCACTGTTATTATTAACTACTCCGTTGTTATTGAACGTGGCATCCTTCTCATTAGACATCGTGGCATTGTTGTTTATTGTGCCATTATTCTCTAGCTTACCCTTTTTATACTCGTTATCAAGGTAAGTATAGCCAGCTCTATTTACGAAATTGCCATCATTTGTAATCAAACCTGTATTCGTAAATTTATAAAATGTGGTGAATGAATGACTGGTGTTATTGTTTAGTTGATCTGAGTTAAGGAATATACCCTCATTTTCTACGCTAGAGTCATTTTGAAAAACACCTTCATTTTTAAAAGATGAACCGATTCTATTATGAAGAAATCTATTATTCTGAAATATGCCTGAGGCTCTGTTCTCAACTTGGCCATAACTGTTATTAAAAAACAATCCCGTATTTTCGTATAGACCGGCGTTTGTAATCTTTCCGTAATTTTTCATCGTGGGCAGCGATGTACCGTTATTTGTTACCACCCCATCTTGGTCAATGAATATATTGCCACTGTTACGATGCTCACCGGTCATTTCCCATCTACCATTGGTAGAGATATAACCGCCACTAGAATTCTCAAGGTAATGAGACTTAAAGACGGAGTTACGGCCATTCTGGATAGCCGCTTTATTCAGAATCTTGCCTCTATAACTATCAAAGGTGGCATTATTCTCGATTAAGTGCTCATTGCTTATCCAACCCCGGTTATCGATTAAGCCATTATTAATTACAGTGCCAGAAGTCATATTGACAAAACTATTACCACCACCCGATTTAAATAGATTGCCACCTGCTGTAATAGTTATTTTACTCGCGTTTTTATATCCATCTAAGCCGATATAACCATCGCTGACGGTGATGGGGGATGTGTTTGTACCATGGAGTCCTGTGACAGCATGCACAACTGATGGTGCCAGTAAAAATGAGCTGCACAGCAACGTAGTAGAGAGCGACAGAAACTGTCGTTGTTTATTTATCATCACTCGGATTCCTTGCGTTTGTGCAACCCAGCCACCTTGTTAAACAACAAGGCCTGTAGCTTTCCGTCCCTGATTCACACCAAGTTTGGCCGATTAAATAACACGCCGATCATAATGAAATGGAGTTATAGCGACTATCAGCCAAAAGTATGATTTTGTGAGAAAAATAAAATAAGCAATAAAAAAGGGAGTCAATGACTCCCTCTTAAATAGCATGTGATAAGAAATTACTTCGCTTTTTTATCTTTGCACGAACGTTTTTCGTCTTTATATTTTTTATGGGCGGCTTTGGCTTCTTCTTTCGTCACCTGGCCATCACCATTGGCATCCATTTTTTCAAAGCGTTTTAATGCTGCAGTTGTGGCTTCGTCTTTAGTGATAACGCCATCACCGTTGGTATCAATATGAGCGAAATACCCTTTTTTGTCATGTTTTGCCATTGCATCAGTTGAGGCTGGATCAGCCAATGTGACCGAACTAATAGCCATGGCGGCTAATACTGAGAAAAGTGCTGTTGATAATGTTTTCATCGTGAATCCCTCTTATATTTGATTGGGATTTTTAGACTACGCTGAAGAGAGTTAAGAAATGGTTATCACATTCAAACAAAGCGATATTATTTTTCTATCGCCGTTTTTATATAGGCTACAGCTTGTTTAATTTGTGATTCATCTGAAAAACGTCCCAGGCTGATACGTAATGACGAGCCGGCTTCCTCATCTGTCAGACCAATCGCTTTTAATACATGTGAAAGCAAGACCATTTCACTATTACATGCTGATCCAGTAGAGGCACAGACATTGGGCTGGAGTTTTTCTAAGAGCTTGTTTGCATCGCAGCCGATGAATTGCACATTAAGGTTACCAGGGTGGCACTGAGTTTGCGTGCCATTGAGTTTGAATGGAATATTCGCTTCTTCCAGCTGTTGCAGAAAGAAACGTTTTAGATGCGATAACTTTTCACGGTTACTTTTCGCTTCTTGTTTGGTGATTCGCATAGCTTCAGCAAAACCGACACAAAGTGGCGTTGCCAAGGTGCCTGAACGCATCCCAAACTGCTGCCCTCCTCCCTGAATGAACGGTGGTAGCTCTGCCTGCAGATCATTTTTAATATAAAGCGCACCGATGCCTTTGGGACCATAGACTTTATGGGCAGACAAACTCAGCATATCGACATTCCAGTCTTTCACATCAATATCTATAGCTTCAGGTGCTTGTGCGGCATCACAATGAAATAAAGCACCTGATTGATGGGCCATTTCAGCAAACCTTTTTACATCCTGAATAGTGCCGATTTCATTATTGACGGCCATAATGCAGACCAATAAGGTTTGTTCAGACAATAAAGATTGATAAGCATCAACATCAATCAAACCCGAGCTATGCACCGGGATTTCTTTAACTTTGTAACCTAATTTAGCCGCGTAAAAATGGGCAGCATTTTTAATGCATTTGTGCTCAATTTCACTGATAAGAATGTCACGGCGATCTGTAGTATTTCCAAATATCATACTGGCAATCGCTTGATTGTTTGACTCTGTCGCACCAGAGGTAAAAATCACTTCTTCAGAAGAGGCATTAATACAGTTTTCAATCGTGCTACGCGCGGCCTCAACCGCTGCCGCTGATTGCTGACCTAACACATGTGCTGTCGAATGTGGATTAGCAAAAATCTCATGATTATAGGGTGCCATAACGCTAACAACGCGAGGTTCTAATGGCGTTGTTGCCTGATAATCTAGGTATATTGAACTACCGGTTTGCATTGACTGCTCCACATTTACGACGTCACACACGAAGAGATACAACAAAGGTTGACCGTATAGGATAGCGAGAAAAGCCTGTTACTGGCTACGTTTAAAACGATTTTTTATCTGATAAGAAAATTAAGTGAATGACCATCAGGCCTGGTTTCAAACTGACACCAGCTCAACTTCGATACTATGTACGGCGCTACTTTGGCCAATATCAGTCTTTGCACCATCATTAAGAACATTGATATTTGCGCCAGACTTTTCCAAGGAAGGCCATCGACCTTTCGGTAATAAAGCCACCCCGAGCGGCACTCGATCACTAGCGACAACAACAACCTCAAGCGTGCCATAGTGATTTCTCAGAGTGATTTTCTGGCCTGAAACGAGTTGTCTGTCTGCAAGTTCTTGTGGGTGAATGCTAACGGTGGCTTCACCAATTTTCATGGCAATCTTGTCATCATTGCCATAACTGAAATTCATCAGAAAAGGATCGGCTGGTGATAAAAGTCGTAGATAATGGGATTTTGGTGATTGATCTGCAATGGCTGTAGGGCTTCGGCTTAAACCAGCTGCCAGCCAGTTATCTGATGCGACGTCAATTTTGCTACTGGCTGTTGGGAAGACACCATCAGCATAGTGAATAAGCGGTTGTTCAGACCATGGCATACTGCCCTTCTCTCTCAGTTCATCAAAACTGATGGGCATATCAAGTTGTTCGAAGATCTGATCAATCAGGCTTTGGTCGGACTCAAATAATGCTGTATCGGTAAAGCCCATTGCTGCAGCTAAACGGCGAAATATTTCCTGATTAGGTAAGCTCTCAGCGATAGGTTCGATGACTTTATTAATAGCTGAGACGTCATAGTGAAAATAAGGCAACAAGACATCATCAAATTCAAGAAATGAAGATGCTGGCAGGATATAGTCAGCAAAAGCTGTGGTATCGGTATGAAACAGATCAATAGCAATATGGAATAAATCATCACGCCTTAGCGCCTGATGTAATGCTTTCTGCTGAGGGTTAGAGGCAGCAATATTATTATTCCAGGAAAACAAGGCCTTGCTCTTTTCTGGATCGGCCAATGTCTCAGCCAGATCCATATGGCTGATAGCCTCAGCGGGAGCAGCGTTCAAAGCCGCACCACTTAGCCAGTCAAGATTAATCTGACGAGACTCAGAACCATTAATATACAAAAATCCGCTACCGGGCTTGCCGATGTTACCTGTGCCGGCAATCAACAAACTGGCAGAACGCATGATATTTCCTGCGTGAGTTTGCCGCTGTAATGCTTGTCCTAACCACAACATTGACCGTCCGAAGCCAAACCATTCTGCAGCTGTTTCGATATCAGTGACTGACAGGCCAGTAATCGCAGCAGCGACTTCAGGTGTGGTTTTATGAATATCATCAACAATTTCATCCCAACCTAATACCGAGTTGGCAATAAAGTCCTGGTCCAAATTATCGTTACGCGCAAGAACATGCAATAAGGCAAACGCCAGTAGCGCGTCGGTTCCCGGTCTGAGTTGCAGATGTAAATCAGCGAAATCAGCCGTTTCATGGCGAATAGGATCAATCACAATGACTTTGGCATGTTGTTTAACATCCGGTAGCCAACGTTTGTGCACATGAGGTGCACTGGCAGAAGGATTGGCTCCCCAGATAATAAGGCAATCCGTATCCTTTGCTGTGCGGGGATCAAAGCCATTCATTGAGTCACCAAACATCAGGCTCAATGTTTCATGTCCGGCCTTATTACAGACCGTGTCGGGATCCACTTCTGTCGCCCCGAGACGATTAAAAAAACGTAAAGGAAAGTTACCAGCAATAAGCGAGCAGATCCCGGTGTAGTGGGTATGGAAAATTGATTGGACACCAGACTGTTCGATAATTGACTGAAGCCGTTGCGAAATATCACTTAAGGCCTCATCCCAACTCACTTCCTGATATGAATGTGTACCTTTAGGACCTGTACGCCGTAATGGATGGCTTAAGCGTTTTTGGGGATCAATCCAGACACCGTTATAGACAAAGGCACATTTGGCACAAAGTGCACCGTGGGTCATTTCATGATCACTGTCACCAAGAACTCGGTTAATTTTGCCGTCAATAACAATAGCTGAAATGCCACAACTGTCATAACAGTCTCGTGGGCAGGAAGTCTTGATGGTAGTTTTTTCAGAACGACGCATTATCTATTTCTCCGATCACTTGAGTCAGAATTGAAGACGTCGTTGTCGGTGTGCTGTTGAGATAATACAGTAGAAAAATGGATTGTTACTACAAGCCATAAAAAAAACTGTTACCGATGAGGAGTGGTATCGGTAACAGTTACAAGGTCATCATTAGCAAGTTATTTTTTGGTTAACTCTTGATACTTATTGATATCTGTTTGATTCTTCGTCTGTTGTTGGTCATCAACAAGGCTACTGGTAATGCTATCTGCTTTTTTGGATTCAAAGCCTTTGTTGTCGTCGGCAACAGCTACAGCGGCTGAACTGGCTAAACTTAAAGCACTGATTGAGAGAAAAGTATTTAATCTGTTCATAGGATGACTCCTTAAATTGACTGAGCTAATGCTTAGCTACAGTTCTGTTATAAACCTACGAAACTGAATTCTTGCTGAACGAGATTAAGCAAAGCTTAAGTAAGCAAGCAATAAAACAAAATGTGTTAACCACTTCGAATTATTATGCAAATAAATGATAAGGAGAGATACCAGTCCAACGTTTGAAAGCACGGCGAAAATTATTCATATCATTAAAACAAAGATATTCAGCAATTTGCTGACTATTCATTTGTTGCACTTCGTATAAATAAATAGCTGTGTGCTTTCTGACTAAATCCAGTTGTTGCTGAAAACTGGTGTGATGTTTTTTTAGCTTACGTTTCATTGATGCCGGACTGACTCCAAAAGCAAATGACACCTTATCCAGATTAAGCGGTTCATTGATATGCAGTTGAATATATTCATAAAGTTGGTCGAGAAAACTGTATTGACTATATTCCTCTGCTAACTGCTTATCGCTTTCTTTTAAAGCACCGTGAATGCCCAGTTTAAAGGCGTTAGGCCAGGGTTTATCCGGAAATTGTTTCGGTAAACGTAAACGGTTCATCTGCTGCTTAAAGCTAATGTTTTGCCCAAAGTTAACCCAATACTGTTCAATATATTCTGGCTCGTCGTAGCTGAATTCATACTGCCAGGGCATTTTTTCACCGGATAACCATGAGACCATGGAGACAAATGCCGACATAGTGGACTCAATAATAAAAGCATGTTGTTCATGACTACCCGTACTGTCAGTCCAATATAAAAATAGCTCCTCGCCATTTTCATAATATCGCGGCGTATAAAGTGGTGACAGAATAACGTGATAGTCACAAAGAATATCAATTGCCTGACGTAAATTAGTCACTTGTTGCAGCGCTTGACTCACCGCACCATAAAAGCCTGGTAACAAGCGTTGTCCATATAAAAAACTGATGTCATCAGCTTCGGTCAGTTTCTGACAGTTTCTGATTAAGCTGAGGTATTGATCTGGGCTAATCCGTTTATCAGCCGACTCAAAATCATCAAGCTTTAAACGTGTCCCCTTTAATAAGTGGTAGTCAGAAACATCGCGTGAAAGCGTCAACTCAACTAATACCGCAGGCTGATAATGCGGTACTAAGCATGGCGTATCAGTTTCATACCCCAATGTTTTAACAAGTTTTGCCATAATTTAACTAGCAGCAAGCGAACGTTGTTTAAGCTGACTCAACTGTAAATTTAAACGTTTGATAAGTGAATCAGAGTCATCGGTTTTTGCCATAGTGATTGCACTTGTCGCGCTCAGATAAACGCGCTGATGGTGGGTTTTGGTGCGATAGGCAAAACTGGCCACGGCATTTTGCAGATCGAGACTTAACTGCTTTGCTTCTGTTTCATTAGTATTGTGCAGCAAGATAATAAAACGATCTCCTGCCAAACGACAGATTAAATCTTCATCACGAAGATTCAGCAGTAATAACTGGCTAACCAGTTGCAGTATATGATCACCTTCCTCTACCCCATACAAACGATTAATGACGTTAAAGTCGTCCAAATCAATCGCTATTAAAGCCAGTGGTTGCTGCTGTTTTTTGCTTTCACTGAGGGATAATTTGAGCTGCTTTTTAAGATAGGCTGCACCACCGATGGGAATGAGCTTGTCAAATAAACGATGCTCACGGAAATAACGCTCACGTTTTACCATTTGAGCACTAATAGCAATCTCTTCCTGATGCCAGTGATAAATACCAATACTTAACAGAATTAATGCAAAGGGAATCGGCATACTCTCCAGCCAGTTATGCCAGATTAATGTCGAAGGCATATGAATGAATTCGTCTAAGAAATCCATGGACCATGAAAAAACAATCCCACATAAACCCAATGCTAATAACTGTGTGACTCTTCCTGCTGGTCGACTACGTAACAATAATGCCAGCCAGAAGCAGGCCAACAAAACCATACCTCCTTCTGACATAACATCGAGCCAGTTAATTGCCGATATGCTTTTTACCTCTCCCCAGCTTCTCATAATAGTGAAGCCAGTAATAACGGTTAGCAAAAGGCCTGAGAAATACGAGGTGTTTAAAAAGGGTCTTTTTTTCATTGATTTAACCAAGCTCAGACTCATTGAATTAGTCGAATGTCGGCGACACTACGCGAAAAAAATGACAGACTCATGACAATCTGTGCAGTCAAATCAGCTCACAAAAAATGGTTATTTTTTTATTTTTCTAGGCTGTTGTCAGTTATAAAAAAACAGGTATCTCATTGTTTCCATAGGACTTACCTAGTCATAACTCAGTATAGCTCAGCATTGAAAATCTTTATAAACCCTAAGTCATATCAGCTCAACGGCTAACAGAAAGTGTTTATAAGTTATTGATTTCAAACATTTTAAATTTTTACTGTCATCTAACTGTCATTTAGCCTCCATACACTTGCCGCCATCAAACCACTATGACGACAAGGGTAGTTATGAAAACAATAGACAGAAATATTGAGCGACCGAATTTCAAACTCAGTTTGATTGCACTCGGTATCGCCAGTGTTATGAACTCTGCTTATGCAGATGATGATATCAATCTGGAAAAAGTACGCGTCATCGGTCAGGCAGTACAGATTGATGAAGCCCTGAAAGAACAACGTAATTCAAATAGCATTGAAAGTGTTGTACATGCCGATGGCATCGGCCAGTTACCTGATGATAATGCTGCTGAAGCGTTAGAACGTTTGCCAGGTGTCTCAGTTGAGAACGATCAGGGCGAAGGCCGCTTTGTCACAGTTCGTGGTCTGGCTCCTGAGCTTAATGCCGTCAATATCAATGGTACCAATGTGCCGTCCCCCGAAAGTGGCACCCGTGCGGTTGCGCTTGATGTATTGCCCAGTGAATTAATCCAGTCATTGTCTGTGGTCAAAACGCTGACACCAGATATGGACGCGAACTCACTCGGTGGCACCATTAACGTTAAAAGTTTATCGGCATTTGATCATGACGGCTTGTTCTACACCCTCTCAGCTGAAGGCAGCCACGATGACAATATCGATAAAACCAGCCCCAAAGGCTCTGGTGCAGTGAGTAATATCTTTAGCATCGGCGATGGCGTTGATAACTTCGGCGTAGCTGCCGCATTAAGTTGGCAAAAACGTAAGTTTGGTTCAGATAATGTAGAAACAGGTGGTAAATGGAAATTTGATGGTCAGCCACGTCTGGAAGAACTCGAACAACGTGATTATGAAATTGAACGTGAACGCTTAGGTTTAGGGGTTAACTTCGATTATAAAGCTGATATTTACACAAACTATTACTTACGTACTTTATATAGTCGTTTCACCGATACAGAAACTCGTAATGCAGCAGGTATGGAGTTTGATAACCCACAACTGCCAAGTGAATCTGGCAATGGGGCAACCGGATATCGTGAATTAAAAGATCGTAAAGAAACACAAGAAATTCAATCGTATGTTTTTGGTGGTGAAAAAACCATTGGTTTATGGAAGATTGATGGCCAAATTGGTTATAGCCGTGCAAGTGAGGATACACCTGGTCATATAGGTGGAGCCAAATTCGAAGGCGGCTTCGATAATGTCGGATTCACAGGCACATCAAAACCAAAATTATTTGCCGGGGCTGATTATTACGATCCCAGCAGTTTCTCACTGGATAAAATCGAGTGGGAAGAACAAAAAACGACTGATACTGAGAAAAACGTAAAGTTTGATCTTGCACGCGATTTCACTATTCACAACTATGCATCACAAGTGAAGTTTGGTGGCAAATTATCTCGTCGTGAAAAAGATAATGATACCAATGCCTGGAAGTTTAAAAACTTTGGCTCGAACGATACCAGTTTAGCTGCGTTTGCTGGAAGTAATGTCGATTATTCATTAAATAATTATGGGCCTGGTATCAGTAGTTCGGCTGTAAAGAATTTGTTGTCAAAGCTGGATTTTGACAGCAACATCGATAAAGAAGAATCACGCATTAATGACTACGTCATGAATGAAGATATCAATGCAGCCTATGTAATGAATACGCTGGATCTGGATAACTGGACCATTATCGCGGGTATGCGATATGAACAAACGGACTTTAAAGCTAAAGGCACCGGTATTCGCGATGATGTTTTCCAGGAGATATCTAGTAAAAACAGTTACCACAACTGGTTACCAGGCCTCCATGCCCGTTATTACATCGATGATAATACGCAAGTAAGAGCCGCCTGGACCAATAGCGTTGTCAGACCGACATTTGAAGCCCTGGCACCTGGTTTTTCTATCGAAAGTGGTGATAAGGCCAGTTTTGGTGATCCTAGTCTGGATCCAATGACGGCTAAAAACTTTGATTTAGGCATCGAACACTATATGGGCCATGCAGGCGCTATCTCCGCTTATGGTTTCTATAAAGATATTTCTGACTTTGTGTATGAAACGGATATATCAGGCACAGGTGCATTCAAGAATTTCAAAGAAGCCAACACATTCAAAAATGGTGATACCGCAAAAGTCTATGGCTTAGAACTGGCCTACAGCCAAAAATTAAGCTGGTTACCCTCGCCCTGGAACGGTTTATTAGTCGGTGCCAACTTCACCATCAGTCATTCCGAAGCGGATATTGAAGGCCAGAATACAAAACGCAGTATCGATTTACCCGGTCAATCAAAACGAGTGGGTAATGTCATGCTCGGTTGGGAAAATGAAAAAGTCAGCATGCGTTTATCTGCTAATTACAAATCATCTTATCTAAAAGAAGTGGCTGCGGTTAGTGATAAACAACATGATGAGTATGTCGATGATCAGGTCTTTCTTGATTTCAGCAGCAGCTACTTTATTAGCAAAAATGCACAAATCAGCCTGGAAGCGAAAAACCTGACCGATGAACACTACTATGTTTATACCGGTAGCAGTACATACAACAATCAATATGAAGAATACGGTCCAACTATAAAAATTGGATTCACTTTAACAAACTTCTAAAACATATTGATAAACAAAGAAATATAAAATGAAAAACTTAACATTAAAACCGACAATATTAGCGTCATCCCTGATGATGTTTTTACCCCTTTCTGCAATTGCAGATGACATTTTGAAAGCAGTGAATTCAGCAGCTAATTCACATATAGAATCTGCACAGCTAGTTAACAAAACAGGTATTGCTCAGGCTGATCGTCTTGTGTCTTATAAACACAAAGGCATTGCTCTTGAAAACAAACAGGGAAAAATACTCAGCCTGTTAAAAGGTAACTTCGGCAGTCTTGACGAGCGTCAGCTGAAACAAGGCTTACTTGTAGCGACCGTTGATCTGGATCGCCAACAGGCAATGCTGACTTTGTTTAACAACGTCTCTGATAGCTGGACAGCAACCACATATCTGCCAAAACCAGCATTTAAAATTGAAAGTGTTTGCCTGTATCAGGATGAGGCACAAAATGGGTTCTTGTTTCTGGTTGGTGAACAGGGACAAGGAGAGCAATGGCTGGTAGCTGATGCCTCCTCCCCCATTGCTCTCCCTCAATTAATTCGCCATTTGAGCACACCACCTGATAGTGAATACTGTCAGGTGGATGATTCACAATCACGACTGTATATCAATGAAGAAAATGTCGGTATCTGGTCTTATGATGCTCATCCGGAAGCTGATTTGAGCCGCTACCCCATTGCACTTACTAAACCCTTTGGTCAGCTAACAGATAGTGCTGCCGGAATGGCTATCGTACCTGGTGGCTTGTTAGTTCTGGATGCAAAAGCCAACGTTTTACACATATACCTTGATAATAATGGAAAGTGGCAGCATCAATCAGAATTTGCTCTACACAATGTTATCGAACCTGAAGCGCTTAGTGTCAGAGTGGATGGGAAACAGTTAGAGATTGCCATCAAACACGATGCTGGTTTAGCTTTCTACACCTTAGCATGGCCGCATAAATCGCTGGCAGCACCGGCCTCTATTCCTCTGGTTCAACCAGCAATACAAACCGATCCCGTTCCGAGTTTAGGGGATGCCGCTGATGATCCTGCTATTTGGGTTAATAAAGCTCATCCTGAACAAAGTCTGGTTTTAGGCACGGATAAACAAGGCGGTTTAGTTGTTTATGATTTAAAAGGCAAAACCCAGCAGTTTTTGCCGGTTGGACGACTGAATAATGTCGATGTCCGTCATGGTTTTGATTTCAATGGTAAACAGATTGATTTAGCGGTTGCGAGTAACCGTGATCATAACTCACTGCACGTGTTTGCAATTGATCCAGTAAATCAACTTGTCACTGAACTGGGTGAAGTTGCCACTACGGCACAGGATATTTACGGCCTGTGTATGTATAAAAATAAACAGGGTGATATCTACACTATTGTTAATGATAAAGATGGTCGTTTCTTCCAATACCTGATGAAAGAAGACCATGGCCGTATTGCCGGTGAATTGGTACGTGAATTTAAAGTCGCTACGCAACCTGAAGGCTGTGTGGCTGATGATAAACATGATCGACTGTTTATTGGTGAAGAAGACAGAGCGGTATGGGCACTTGATGCCCGGGCCGATCAATCTACGGTAATGACCCAAGTCATGTCGGTTGGCGAGCATCTGAAAGATGATATTGAAGGCATCAGTTTATATCAGAGTGATAAACAGGATTATTTGTTGATATCCAGTCAGGGCAATGACAGCTATGTCATTCTGGACGCCCTACCTCCATTTACCTATCGCGGCGTATTTCGTATTGGCTTTAATACAGCTGCCGGTATTGACGGTGTTTCAGAAACCGACGGTCTGGATGTGAGCAGCGTCAACTTTGGTCAGCCATGGCAACAAGGCATGTTGGTTGTGCAAGATGGCCGTAATCGTATGCCACTGGAAAATCAAAACTTTAAATATGTGCCATGGTCGGTGATTGCTGATCAACTCGGCCTGACTAAGCAGAGTAAATAAGGAGTCAATCATGGAAACTACAATGCATGAAATGACTATTTGGGGATTGGTGAGTGATGCCAGTGTATTAGTCAAAATTGTGATGTTAATTCTGGTCGTAGCATCGATGGTGAGCTGGTATTTGATTCTATGGCGTTCAAATGTACTAAGTCGTCTGGAGAAACAAAACAAACAGTTTCAGCAACAATTCAGACAAACAGCTGATATGGGTGTATTACCAGCTGCAACAACTGATGTGACCTTATATAAAGCGATGCCTGCTATTTTTCAGACCGGTTGGCAGGAGTATGAAAAATATCAGCATGTGTCTTCTATGTCACAAGATGAAAAGGTCGAAAATGTTGAGCGTGCCATGCTGGTCAATATTGGCGAGCAGGAAGCCGAATTAGAAAAAGGATTGTCCTATCTTGCCACGATTGGTTCAGTCAGCCCATATATCGGTTTGTTTGGCACTGTCTGGGGCATTATGAATTCATTTATTGGCTTATCTCAGGTTGAACAGGCCACATTGAATACCGTTGCACCGGGGATTGCTGAGGCTTTGATTGCTACAGCTATTGGCTTGTTTGCGGCTATTCCAGCCGTTGTGGCATACAATCAATTAAGTAAACGCGCAGGTGATATCAGCACCCGTTATTATCATTTCGGTAATGAGTTTATCACTCGCTTACAGCGTGTTTTGCATCGCACGCCACTGGCAAAGGCTGCGTGAGGTTACCATGCTGAGAAAACCTGTTGCCAAACATGCCTTGAAAGCAGAAATGAATGTGGTGCCTTATATCGATGTCATGCTGGTGTTGTTAGTGATTTTTATGGTCACTGCTCCCCTGCTGGTACAAGGCGTGAAACTGGAGTTACCAAAAATCGCGTCAGAAGCGCTACCCACTGATAGTCAAAAGACAATTTTGACCTTATCCGTGGTCGCCGATGGTAGTTATTATTGGAATGTCGGCCCCGAGGTTGATATTCAATCACGTTCTGATCAGGCGGTCTCATTAGATGAGATGATCAATAAAATAGAACAAATCAAGCTGCAACACGAGGCATTATTATTTTTTATCCGTGGTGATAAAAGTACTGATTATGCCTCTGTTGTGAAAGCCATTGCTGCATTACAAAAAGTCGGGATTGCGGATGTCGGTCTGATTACGGAGTCGCCCGATGCCTGAATTAGCAATGCCTGGACAGCAGTATCTGAGTCAGCCATTTTCCTCAGCTAAACTCAATAAATCCGCTTTATTGGAAGTGGGTTTGTTTCATCTGGCCATTGCTGGCTTATTGCTTAGCTCATGGACACCTGCCATTCAACATGAGCCAGCGGTAAAAACAATCAATATTCAAATGTTTGAACTGCCAAAACAACACAACCCTATTGAAGAAAAAGTGCTTGAAAAGACGCCTCCACCGGTTGAGCCCGAACCAGTTATTGAACCCAAGCAGGCAGTTAAAAAGGCGATTGAGAAAAATAACCTTGCCTTCAAGCGAGTTGAGAAACCTATCAAAAAACCGATAGAGAAACCTGTGCCCAAAAAAACGGTTCAAAAGAAGATAGAGAAGGTAACAAAAACCGTTGAAAAAAAACCTGTTAAACCAGTGACTAAAACCGTTAATCAGGAAAAACGGCTAAAGCCCTCCCCTAATAAACAGGCCGTGGCAACGAATAAAAGTGCTAATCAAGCTCAAAAAGTACAAATAAGTTCAAATGAGGTAGAAACTGACACATTTTCTGTAGAACACTATAAACCGATTGAAAAACAGGCACCGGATTATCCTAGAGGTGCTTTACGAAAAGGATTGGAAGGCGATTGCACAGTGCGATATACCGTTAACAAACAAGGTCGGGTTGAGTCAGCTGAAGTATTAGCCGGTTGTCACCCTTTGTTTAAACGACCATCGTTAGCTGCAGCCAAAACTTTTCGTTATTCGCCACGTATCGTTAATGGCAAAGCTGTAGCTGTAACAAATGTTCGTAATACTTTTGAATACCGTATTCACTAATGGAAGATAAACGCTTATGACACACTCAACATCATCAGATTTTCATCAACGTCTGGCGTCATACGATGATGAGGCAATTAATGAGACTCAAGAAAAAAGCCTGAATAACATCGCCATGTCACGTCGCGATGTATTAAAAGGCAGTTTAAATGCGGCTGCTTTAGGTTTTTTAGGTCTGAATCTATCAAGTCGTTTAGCATTTGCCGGTGATAATGCTCTGCCCCCTGCACCATATATTGGTTTTCAACATATTCAGCCACGTACCGATCCTTTATTTGACGAAGTTGTGGTGGCTGATGGCTATCAGGCAAAGGCCTTTTTCTCCTGGGGAGATCCTGTTGAAACCGGTGCGACAAAATGGAAAGCTGATGCCAGTAATAGCTGGCAGGAACAGCTAAAACAGGCTGGCGATAATCATGATGGTATGCATTTTTTTGCTTTCCCTAATGATAATAACCGTGGTCTGATGGTGATCAATCATGAATATATCAATGCGACCCTGCACACAGATGGCCTGAGCTATGATGAACAGGGCAAACGCTTGCTTGATGATGTCAAAAAAGAACAAGCGGCTCACGGCGTCAGCGTTATCGAAGTCAAAAAAGATAGTCAGGGAGAATGGCAACGGGTCTACCCTTCTCTTTATAACCGCCGTATATCAACCTTAACGCCAATGAAAGTTAGTGGCTCATTAACTGGTCATGATTTATTCAAAACCGTTTCGGATCCAAATGCCATTGAGATTATCGGTACCTTGAATAATTGCTCGAATGGTTTCACACCCTGGGGAACCTATCTGGCCTGTGAAGAAAACTGGCATAACTATTTTGTGAATCATGACAAAAAGGATTATCAGTCACGTGTTTCTCATAAGCGTTACGGCATTTCAACTGGCAAACAGGATAATTATTACGGTTGGAGTACCATCGATAAACGCTTTGATGCCACGCCTGACGATTCACTGCCCCATCAAGGCTATGTCAATGAGCCTAACCGTTTTGGCTGGGTAGTTGAGATTGATCCTTTTGACCCACAAAGTAAACCTGTCAAACGTACTGCGTTTGGTCGCTTCTGCCGTGAATGTGTCGCACCTGCTATGGCTGAAAACGGACAACTAGCTTTTTATTCAGGTGATGATACCAAGGGTGAGTATGTCTATAAATTTGTGCCTTCACAACGTTTTGATAAAGCTGATATGCAGAAGAATCGAGACCTACTCGATGAAGGTACTCTGTATGTCGGTCGGTTTAATGATGATGGCACAGGACGCTGGTTACCATTAGTACATGGCAATGAAGGACTCACCGCTGAGAATGGATTCCCAAGTCAGGCCGAAGTGCTGGTTAATGCCCGTGCAGCTGCTGATATATTGGGTGCAACGCCAATGGACCGTCCGGAATGGGCTACAGTCAATCCACATAATCTGGATGTTTATGTGTCACTTACCAACAACAATAAACGTGGTAAAGAGTTTGAGCTCAATGCGGCTAATCCACGTCCCAATAATCGTCACGGCCAGATAATTAAAATCATGGAAGATCAGGCTGATCCGGCAGCAACAACTTTTAACTGGTCATTATTTGTACTGGCTGGTGAAAAAGCGGGTTCTACAGATGCTAAAGGCCAGCCGGTTCCAGCACATTTAGTTGGCGATATTCAAGGAGATATTTTCTCTTCTCCTGATGGCTTAGGTTTTGATCGTGATGGCCGCTTATGGATTCTGACTGACTATGATGATGAAGATCCTGTTATGGTCAATATGGGCTGTAATCAGGTGTTATGTGCCAACCCACAAACACAGGAAATCAAACGCTTTTTGGTTGGCCCGAGGGGGTGCGAATTGACAGGCATAACCTGGAGTCCTGATTACAAAGCGATGTGGGTGAATATTCAGCATCCGGGTTTGAGCTACCCTGCTTCTGATGGACAAACACGCCCCCGCTCGACGACTGTGCTAATCACTAAAAATGATGGCGGTGTTATTGGCACATAGTGGCTGAATAAAGACATACATTTGGCATGACAGGTTTTGAATGACCTGTCATGTCTGTTCTTTTTCTTAGCCAATCGCTTAGCGTTATTCCACAATAACTGTGTTAAAACAGGTAATGGCTTTATTTCTCTTTTAACAATTGTTTTTTACAGGCTTGTAACTCAGCACGATGTTCATTACTGACCTGCGGATATTCCATTTTTAATGATTCAAACGTATCAAGAATGATCTGCGAGGTAATTAATCGTGCATTTTTTTTGTCATCTGCCGGGATCACATACCAAGGCGCTTTCTCACTACTGGTCTCAGTTAAACATTTTTCATAAGCCGTCATATACTCATCCCAATAGCCTCGTTCATTCATATCCGCCGAGGTGAACTTCCAATTTTTTTCTGGCTTATCGATCCGTGCAATAAAACGCTTACGCTGTTCTTCTTTAGACAAGTGCAGGAAAAACTTGATCACTCGTGTGCCGTTTTGAAATAAATGATTTTCCAAGTCATTAATGGAGTTGTAGCGCTGTTGCCATATCGCCTCATCTCTCAATAATTTATCGGGCAGGTTTTGACTATGCAGGATTTCTGGATGCACGCGAACCACTAACACCTCCTCATAATAGGAACGGTTAAATATACCGATACGGCCACGTTCAGGTAAACATTCGTTAGTGCGCCATAAAAAATCATGTTGCAGTTCTGAATAACTGGGATGTTTAAAGCTGAAAACCTGACAGCCCTGAGGATTAATGCCTGACATAATGTGACGAATGGTGCCATCTTTACCGGCTGAGTCCATCGCTTGGAAGATGATTAATAGGGAATAACGGTTGGACGCATAAAGCCGCCGTTGTAATTCACTTAACATTGTCACCTGTGATTTTAATTGTTTTTTGTAGTCTTTTTTAGAGTCATAGATAGCATTGATTTCAGTAGGCCATTTTTTCAAGTTCACCTTATCTCCCGCATGTACTCGAAATGTATCGCTGTCTATTTTCATTGTCGCTATCCCCCGATTAGAGCCAGTGCTATTTGTTAGTCTCAATGTCGTAAAGTGTCTACCTTTGAATGATATCAGACAACGCTGTATCAACATTCTCTAACTTCGAATGTTAAGCACGTTTGTGCAAAACGTGCTCCCAGTGATAATTAATTTGATCAAATAACTTGATCATATTGTCCAGAACACCAGCTTATTTCATCTCGCGATAACGCTATTCACCCTAACAAGATATTCAGCATCCGGGTTTAAACTATCCCGCGTCTGATGGTAAAACACGCCCCGTTCAACCACGGTACACATCACCAAAAATGATGATGGTGTTATAGGTACTTAAAAAGACATAACAGGAACGTTCTGAATATTGTTTAGTCACTACTGATATATGTGAAAAATCATCCCCATTGATAGCGGGGATAGATATTTACTAGCTCAATAACCATGTAGTAATACACATAAAGGTTGTAGAATCAGGCAAGTCTAATATTGCCTTTCCACCTATAGTATTCTCATCTTTAATTCTTTTACTCAAGGGAGTTTCATCTATGAAAACTGTTGCTTATGCCGCTCATTCTTCGGATACCCCACTCGCTCCATTTCACTTCGAACGAAGAGAATTGCTTGATAATGATGTAGCAATGGAAATTCTCTATTGTGGTGTTTGTCACTCTGATCTGCATGTCGCGAGAAATGATTGGGGTGGTTCTTCTTATCCTGTTGTACCCGGTCATGAAATTGTAGGTCGCGTCACGGCTATCGGTAAGAATGTCACTAAATACAAAATTGGTGACAATGTGGCTGTCGGCTGTATGGTAGATAGTTGTCAGGAATGTGATGAATGCCATAATGATCATGAACAGTATTGCCGTAATAGATTCACCTTGACGTATGGATCACCGGATCGCATTACCGGTGAGATGACTCAAGGTGGCTACGCTAAACACATCGTCGTACGTGAAGAGTTTGTATTACGACTCCCTGAAAACCTGGATCTGGCTAAAGCGGCACCTTTATTATGTGCAGGCATCACCACCTATTCTCCTTTAAGAGAATGGAATGTTGGTCCAGGCAGTCGCGTTGGCGTGGTTGGTATGGGTGGTTTGGGCCATATGGCCATCAAACTTGCCGTGGGTTTAGGTGCAGAAGTAACCGTCATAAGTACTTCACCTAAAAAAGAAGCCGATGCCAGAGAGCTAGGTGCACATAACTTTTTGGTCTCAAAAGATGAAGATGCCATGGCTGCCTCAGCTTCTGGCTTCGATGTCATTATTGATACCGTTCCCGTCAACCATGATCTGAATCCCTATATTCCTTTATTAGATAATGATGCGACGCTGGTTATGGTTGGCCAGATTGGGCCAATTGAAGGCCCAAATACAGCACCCATGATTTTTGGCCGTCGTCGTATTGCCGGTTCATTAATTGGTGGCATCAAAGAAACACAGGAAATGCTGGATTTCTGTGGTCGAATGAATATTCTGCCTGAATGTGAAATGATCAAAATGGATGAGATCAATACGGCGTTTGATCGCATGGAACGTTCTGATGTGCGTTACCGCTTTGTTATCGATATGGCCTCATTAGAAGCGTAATAAGTATCTGGGCAGTCAGTTTTGGCTGCCCTTTTCATTTTCTGACAACACATATGAATACAAAACCTCTGGCTGAATTGCTTAGCCGCTATGCCCCACACGATGGCCTGTTTGATTTACCTATTCCCGGTGTCCGCGTTTTTCGTGTATCACACATTGACGAGGTCGCTGTTCGAGGTAATAGCCAGCCTGGTATCTGCGTTATTGCTCAAGGTGCTAAACGCGCCATTATCGGCACTGATGTATATGAGTATGATGATTCCAGAATGGCTGTTTATTCCACAGAAGTGCCCGTCTCTGCCAGGATTATTGAGGCCAGTGAAGATGAACCTTATTTATGTCTGATCATTGATATTGATCAGCAAAAACTGGCTGAAACGGCATTAAAAGTCTTTCCATACGGTCTACCAAAAACGACTGCAAGCAAACCTATTTTCATCGGTCCGGCTAATCCTTACATTATCGAAGCAACTACACGTTTAATTGCTTTGTCAGCACAAACAGGTGTGTCCGAGTTGCTCATACCATTAGTGATGGAAGAAATTTATATTCGCCTGTTACAAAGTCATATCGGCAAATTGGTGGTACAGATTGCAACCACAGATTCCCATCTACAAAAAGTCTCGGCGGCTATTTCCTGGTTGCAGGAAAACTTTACTGAACCGATGAAAGTGGATGAGCTGGCTGAACGCGTCAATATGAGCATCTCATCGTTTCATCATCACTTTAAGGCGATAACCTCGATGAGTCCGTTACAGTTTCAAAAAGAGTTACGTCTTTATGAAGCGAAACATCTTATGCTGTCAAAAATGATGGATGTCAGTACCGCCTGTATGCACGTAGGTTATTCCAGCGTGTCACAATTTAGTCGGGAATATAGCCGCTTTTTTGGTCAGCCACCGAGCAAAGATATTCAGCTTCAATCAATGGCCGTTTAAAACTTAAAGCGCTATTAAGCTGAGTTTCCGACTGAGATTTTGGCTAAGAATAATGGGCGGAAAGCACTCACAAGTGGACGACATAAATATATATAAAAAATTGAATGTACTTTTGTGAGTGCTTTCCATTGCGAATGGCTGAGTGTAGATAAAGATCGTCCAAGTCACAATATGTGATTGTAATTATTATGAATTAGCGCACAAAAAAGAATGTATTATTTCTACTCAGGTATATGATTAAATCTAAGATCTTATTCTCTTGAGCTGCAAAGCCTCTCAGAGACGGCTAATAAAGCCTGCCTAATATACTGTTTCTTTTGTCGTCACAAACTTTTCACTTTTGACTGCGACTAGAAAGACTATTCCCGCAACCATAATCACCGCCGTCAAAATCAAAGCAAGATGATAGTTACCATTATGACTAGCCAGATATCCCGCTGCTGCAGGAGCAATGATTTGTGCTATGCCGTAACAAATGGTTAAACGCGCCATGGCTTTTGCTGGATTTTTGGGAAATTTGTGACCAATAAACGTCAGCATCAAGCTAACGATGCCGGTAAAGGTAACACCAAAGATAGCGGCAGCAATCATATTGGTCAGCAATGAGTCAGAAAAAACGGGAATCAGAATTGCAACAATCTGTAGAACATAGGTCAGTAATAAGGTATTGAGCTCCCCTATCTTATTAGCCACTTTATCCCATAAAAAACAGGCCGGTGTTGCCGCAAGGCCAAGTACTACCCATATCCAGTCGCCTTTGCCAGCTAATTGAGGCATGTCTTCCAGAATTGCCACTATAAAAGTGGCACTGACTACATACCCAACACCAGCACAGGCATAAGCTAAGATAAGTTTTATCATCCAACTACGCGGTGGCTCAGCCAGTGTTTGCGAGGCTTTATGTTGTGTTGAATGTGGTGGCGGTATCCATAGCCAGGCAGGTATAAAAAACACAATGCCAAATAGCCCCATCAGGATCCATTGACTATCCCAGGCATAAAAGTGATTCATCAACACGACAGCTGTTCCCGGTATTGCTATACCAAGGCCAAGCCCCATGAAATGTAAGCCAAGCTCAGGCTTGAATTGATGATGTTTCAGCCAACTTAAGACAAAGCCTGATGACAATATGACGCCAGCAGTTCCACTCACTCCAGCAATAAACCGCAATGCGACCCAGCCATAGAGTTCTGTTGTTATCCCCATTGCAATGGTAGACAGAACAGCAATCACCAAACAACATTGATAAAAACGAAACTTAAACGCGAGATTATTGGTGAATGATACTAATATCACACCGGTCAGGTAGCCTATGTAATTAAACGTTGCCAGCCAGCCACCGTTTACAATCGTTAAGTCTGTCTGACTTAACATGTGTGGCAAAAATGGTGTATAGGAGAAACGTGCAATACCGACCGTTAAGATGACTGCACAGATACCTGCTGTAATAACTTGTATCCGTTGAGTTTGTGTTGCCGTCTGAGGCTGAGTCATGCATGAACCATCTAAGTGTGAATAATCAGTGTGCATGTTATCACTCAGACAGTAAATAATAAGCAAATCTTAAAAAGAAATACGCTGGAAAGCCCCTCTTTCCAGCGTAATCAATTATGCTGTGAAACGTTTATTTATTGAGCAAAATCTTTTTGTAACTGGTTTAAGCCAGCGTTATAAACACCTGTTATTGCATCAATCGCTGCTTGATCATCAACACCGTCGGCGGCATCAAAAGTTGAGCTCCAGCTAACAATTGATTTACCTTTGCCATCATCCGATACAGAGATAGTTGACTCATAGTTTTTTACAGGTAAAGGTGATTCCAGGATGGCATATGAGTAGCTGTTATCAGAATCAGAATAAGCTGTGAGCTGTTCGAGAATTGTCCCGCCATTGCCTAAGGATAAAATACGCTCTGCATCAACCTCATTATTGTTACCTGATTTGAGATCACTACCAACCACAACAGGATGCCAGACATCCAGACCATTAAAATTCCCCACCATTTTCCACACTGTAGCTGGACTGGCATTCACGCTAACCTGTTCGTCAACGGATAAATTACCTGCTGCAAAAGTGGATAAGCTGGTCAACATCAGCGCGGTAGTTAATGCGGTTTTTAAAACTGTGCGTGTTGTCATTGTCTTGTCCTTATTATTTTTTTGAGGAACTATGATTATTTCAGTCCATACGGTTTAAAGCTATTCTCCTGATGGACTAGTCCGATCGGACTAGCTAAGTGTATTGCGTAACCACCGATACAACGATTCTGGCTGAACAGGTTTAATTAACACATCAAGCTTGGCGACTTGCCTGATCGTTTGCTCCAGTTCTACTGAGGCGGTCACCATCAGTGTCGGTATGATTTGTTTATAGAAATCGCAGATCAACTGGCTCAGCTCGAGGCCATTATCTCCAACTAAATGATAATCAGCCAAAATGACATCGGGTTTTAGAGGTGATATTTTTAAATAATCTAACAGTGTGGTTTTATCGGCAAAACTCTGACACTGACAATTCCAGCTTGCCAGCAACTGTTGCATGCCATAACGCGTATCAGCATCATCCTCTATTAACCAGATAGTCAGGTTCAAGTGTTCAAAACTTGCTAAGTGCGTCACGCTAGTATTTATCACTAAAGCAGCATCGGCATATGGAGCATCAATATAAAATAGACTGCCTTTACCTTCAACTGACTGAAAAGCAAAATTTAAGTTGAGGTTTTGAGCAGTTTTATTCACGATCGACAAGCCCAGTCCCAGTCCTTTATCAACCATTTTCCGGGCTTCATCTTCACGATAAAACGCCTGGTAAATATGTTGTTGTGCCTGCTGTTTTATGCCAATACCTGAGTCCAGCACACAGATTCGGACAAAGTCAGAATGACGTCGACAACCAATAATCACTCGCCCTTTTGATGTGTAACGAATCGCATTACTCAACAGATTCCGTAGCATTCGTTCAAGTAAATTAGGATCGGTTTTAATAACCGCTGAGCTATAGATATAGTGAAGTTCAAGCCCCTTCTCTTCTGCCACAATCTCAAATTCAACAAATAACTTATCGAGAATTCGGCTAATCGGGAAAACATCGGCTTGGCTATTGAGTTTACCTGCATCTAACTGACTCAAATCCAGCAAGGCACCAAACATGGTATCCATATTGTCGACGGCAGAATGAATTTTCCCAACCAGTAATTTTTGCTGCTTAGAGTCCTGGCTTTGAGTTAATAGCTCGGTCAATAGGCCGATTGTATGAAGAGGCTGTCTGAGATCATGGCTGGCAGCACGTAATAAGTTAGACTTGGCTTCATTGGCTTCATCAGCCAGTTGTTTTAAATGTTTTTGGGTATCGAGTTGTTGATGGGTGCCTGCAAGGTAGTGACTCATTTCGGCTAATTGTTGTGCTCTTAATAAAGCCAGAAATAAATATACCGACAGTAAACTGGTGATTATGGCCCCTGCAATCAGCCCAATATAAGGTATATAGGAACCAGATGCGCGGTGTTCACTAACATCAGGAAAAATACTGATAAGCCATTGTTTATCAGCGACTTGCAATGGAAACGTCCAGTGCAGATCTATACTTTTCCTTAACTGAATGACGCTGGATAATTCGGTATTTTTGCTATAAAGCAATTGTTGGCTATTAGTACTGCCATCGTATAAAGCCAGCCCGACATCATCGTTATCGAACACATCACCAAATAGTCCATCAAAATCATATAAGCCAACCACATAACCTAACAGATTCTGTTCTTTATCAAATAAGGGATGGAAAGCCTGAAATCCATATAAATGCTGTTGCTGATAAAAAATCGAGACACGATCGGTAATAGCTGTTTTATGTGTATTACTTGCTTTGGTCATCACATGCTCACGTGTTGCCACAGCTGCTAAATTAAGACCATACCTCAGGTCAGTCCCTAAAGGCGGATACACTGCCCGAACAGGAAAGTAGACGGTATGTTCATTCACCGGTTTTGGCATGCCATGACCTGTTACATCATAGACATGATAATTCCTTACCCCCTCAGAACGAACACGTTGCTCAAACTCTGGCAACGCTTGTTCAGTTACCTTTGGTACCCAGGCTAAACCACGGGTGCCGGCATGATAATGTGTTTCAGTATTAAATATACGTTGCAGTTGTTCAGTGCTGATGTCACCTCTGGCTTGGTAGAGGTTGGCGACATTCGTTAATGAATCTAAGGAAATATCAATGTTGGTCTGAATTTGTTCGATATGCGAACGTACATTTTTTTCACTTTCCACAAACAAGCGTTGCTGAGTGATTTTTTGTAATTCAAGAAATCCAAGTAGTGAAAATGACAGGCCGCACACCATAACAACAGCAGCCCAGATCGCAATCGTTTTCGTTCGTTCAGGTAAAAACCACTTTTGCTGTGTATTCATTACGATCAGATTAAGTCATCTCAACAGGACAAGAAAATACGGTCATGCGATACTTTGCCATACAACCTGAAGGAATGATAAATAAACATCATGAAATTGCTGATTGCTGATGACCATGAGCTATATCGTGACGCATTAGTCATGTTGATAATGCAACACTTTACAGACTATAGCTGCACTGAGGCGACGAGTTTTGATGAGTTGATTCAACGAATGCAATCAGAACAAGACTGGTCGGCATTTATTGTGGACTTACATATGCCCGGTCTTGATTTTGTTGATGGCATAAAACAGATAAAGCAACGTTTCCCAGATATACCTCTAATTGTCATCACCTCCTCAGATAATCCAGAAGATACACAGAGTGCCATGGCTGCCGGTGCTTTAGGTTATATCCTTAAATCCATGAAAAACGAGGAAATAATTCAAGCATTATCATTAATACTCAATCATGGTATTTCAATTCATCCCACTTTGCCTAAGAACCCAACACACCAGGAAGCTTTTGATTTCACGCCTCGCCAGCAAGAAGTATTAGCTATGATGTCAAACGGCGCATCGAACAAACGTATTGCTTTAGATATGGGCTTAAGTGAAAGCACCGTTAAAATTCATGTCCGTGCTATTTTGAATACACTTCAGGTATCAAACCGAACGGAAGCCGTGCTTAAAGCCAAACATTATTTAGATACACAAAAAAAGCCCCACCATTAGTGGGGCTCTTTTTTAGCTATCATCACGTATTGAATAACGCCAATGATAACTAGTCTTTTTTATAAAAATCATACTGATACATGATTAACCTTCTGTAATATCTATATCAAATCAAGGCGCGATAAACACTGCTTTATAGCGGTTACTGATGGCTGAACTGCCCTCACTGGTAGCGATAAAGTGGAATTCATGTAAGCCTGATTCTGTAGTATCAGAAGGTAATCTGACCAAAGCGGTGACCGGCACGACTTTACCTGGTTTTATAGTAACGCCCTGCTCTAAACCATCTACGCTAGCTGATGACAGACCTTCAATGTGGTAGTTCACAACAAGTGGCTGATCTGTTTTATTCAGCAGCTTTAAGGTGTATTTATTTTGAATATCACCGTTACTCATTTGGATATATAACGGTCTTCTTTCATGAACCACATTAAATTCGGTTGGGTCAAAATGAGTAAATCCATACCCCACACCGATAATTGAAAAAGCCATGATCAGACTGTAAACAATGACTCTAGGGCGCTTAAATAGGCTGACTTCAGCTTGACCTTGATGTAGCTCTTTATGGGACGCGTAACGAATCAGGCCTCTGGGCTCATTGATTTTATCCATAATGCTGTCACAGGCATCGATGCATAAACCACAGGTGATACACCCCTCTTGCTGACCTTTACGGATATCGATACCCGTCGGGCAGACAGCCACACATAATTTACAGTCGATGCATGAGCCTTTATTGGCATCTTGTGTACCTGAACGAGATAACTTACCTCTTGGTTCGCCACGTACTGCATCATAAGCAGGTAACACAGTTTCCTGGTCATACATCACCCCCTGTAAACGTGCATAGGGACATAACCAGAAACACACTTGTTCACGCATAAAACCAGCGAACCAGTAAGTGAAGAAAGTAAATATGCCCATCGCAACCCAGACTGGTGTGGCGGCTTGAAGAGAAAAAATATCGCCCCATAGCTGATACGCATCAGTAAACCAGGCTGAGAAGCTGATTCCAGTAAGAATGGCGATAGCTAACCAGACAATATGTTTACCTAATTTTCTAATCGCTTTATTCGTGGTCATTGGCGCAGTATTAAATTTACGCTGCTTTTGTGGCGTATTACCTTCAAACTGACTTTCGATAAAGGTAAAGACATCAGTCCATACAGTCTGGAAACAGAAATAACCACAAAATACACGTCCTGCAATGCTGGTCGCTGCAGCTAATAATATAGCGAAGAACAACAGCGTTAGAGACAGCACCCATATATCCTGAGGATATAAGGTCAAACCAAATAAATGAAATTGTTGTTTAGGGATATCAAGCAATACAGCCTGATGACCATCCCAACGTAAATATGGGCCAAGAAAATAGATTAGCCAGACTGACATACTGAAGTTTTTTAATGTTCGATAACGCCCTTTCATTCGTTTAGCAATGACATTCTCCCCCTCACCGGTATGGACTTCCCAGTCGGATAAGGCGTCATAAACTTCAACTTTGATAGGTATTTCTGATAGTTTGCTCATCACAGGATCTCCTCTGTGGCTAAATGCTGAAAACGAGTAGTTTTTTATAGTTATACGATGGTTTTTGAACGGATTAAGCCAGGCCGGTATAGCTCCGACAATAACGTTAACCCTTGTTTTAATGACTCAAAATCGCTGCTGGCCCCAAGTGATATACGTACGGCCTGGCTACGACTCCGCGACATGACAAATGCCGTTGAAGGCACAATAGACACACCTATCCGACTCGCTTGTTCGGAAAAATCCAGTGCTTTATAACCATGAGGCAGTTTTAGCCAAAGATGTGGTGAAGCAGGATGTGACCATATATCGCTTTGCTGAAAAATAGACTTGGCTAATGATTGTCTTATGATGTTTTCAGCCTTAATCGCCTGAGTAATCTCATCAATTTTATTGTGTGTAATCCAATGCGATACAACGGCGGTCATTAATGGTGGTGCCATTAAATGACTGATTCGCATTTCTTCAGTTAGTCCTAATGCATCATTAATATTTGGTGATGCAATATAGGCAACACGTAATGAAGGGCTGAGACATTTAGAGAGCGTGGCGACATGCCAGGTACGATGTCTGGCCAGGTTATACAGTGACGGTAATCTCTCATCAATGAAATGATAATAGGGATCATCTTCAATAATGGTGAGGTTATATTGCTCTGCTACCGCGGTTATTGTCTCTCTGCGTGGAGCAGGCAATGTTGCAGTCGTGGGATTATCAATATTCGGAATCACATATAAAACATCAATGGATTGTTTGGCACATTGCAGTTGTAACTGTTCTGGAATGATTCCCTGTTCATCCATATTGATACCGACGACGTCCAGTTGTAACTGATCGGCCATCGCTCTTAATCCGGGATAAGAAAATTCAGGAGCAGCAATTGTTTTTGCTCCTTTGCGTTTGAGATAACTTAATAGACAAAACAAAGCACTGTGAGCACCGCTTGAAATCAGCAGTTGATCGCTATTTAGCCCCGAAAGTTTGGATGACAACCATTGCTGACCGGCAAGTCGATCATCCGGGTGACCAGCTGTTTCCTGATAACAAAGATGGTGTGAAGCAGAAATACCAGAGAGACTGAGTTCACTGATTGCTTCAGCAATTTTTTTCTCGAGATTCAATCCGCTTGGAATGGGCGGGTTATTCATGCTTAAATCCAGTGTTTTACCTTCAATAAGCTGTGATGAGTTGTAGTGAGAAAAGGTGGTCTGAGCAATAAAGCAGCCATTTCCTCTTTGGGTTTCAACCAAGCCCCTTCTGGCAGCTTCGTTTATGGCTCGTGTGACAGTCGTCAGATCGATAGACAGTGCATCAGCAATTTGCCTCTGTGCAGGCAAACGATCACCGGGTTTTAATAAGCGGTTTTTTATGTCCGCTTCAATGGCTTCCACAATACCGATGTATTTAACCCGGGCATTTGTATCAATTCTTGGTGACCACATAGACATCGTCTACCCCTTTGTCATTAGCCGTACAATTTGGAGTAGATGCTATGCCTTGCTATCTTTGTATGCAATAAAAACATACAAAACAAGTCATTGTATGGATTGTAATTTTTTTAATTACATACAATTAAGTCTTTTTGAAGCCTTATGGATTTTATTGTTGCGCAAAAAGTATATCTGCCGTTTATTCCCACATAACATCAGCCTTAGCATTAGCTGCAGCCTTAAGCAGCTCGATCAATGGCAAAGCACGTGTTGGAACGGAGATTTGTGAGCTTTCTTCATCATCACTGTCATCGCCTTGCCCTTCTTTTGCTTTTGCGTCGTTGACGGCTTGCTCTAAGCGTTGCAGATAGGCTGGTACATCTTCAGCGACAATAGCACTTGGCACAGTACCACTGTGTCCCATTAGTTTTAGTAAATGAATGGCAACATCACCAAACATGGTGATATCGGCGTACGGCTTAGTTTTAAATGTAACAATCATGAGAACTCCCGTCATCTGGTAAACAATAAGCAATATCTTACGTGGAGTTTATAGATAATGTTTAAAAGAATGTAAGGCAGATTTAACCGTGTCTGCCTGCAACTTTATTCATAGATATAACGAATTTCATTGGCCGGCAGAGGCTCACAGAAATAATAGCCTTGTAGCACCACTTCATAGTTATTGTCTTTAAAAAAAGCGAGCTGTTGTTCGGTTTCAACACCTTCCACAACTACTTCTAACTTCAATTGTTTTGCCATCGCAATGATAGCGGTGACAATCGCAGCGTCATTGTCATCGCTCACCAGATCATCAATAAATGATTTATCGATCTTTAAGGCGTGTATCGGGAATTTTTTGATGTAACTGAGTGATGAGTAACCCGTACCGAAATCATCAATAAATATTTTTACACCAATATTTTTGAGCTTTTCTAATATGGAAAAGCTCTCATTTAAATGATGCATCATCAGGTTTTCTGTAATTTCAACCTCAAGGTATTCCGCAGGCAACTGATAACGCTCCAAGGTAGCTTCAATCAGCTCAAAAAGTCTGTTAGGTTTGCCTGTATGCAAAAATTGTCTTGCCGATAAATTCACAGATATGTGAGCAGGAAAACCTGAGTCCAGCCATTGTTTTGCCTGTTCACAGGCCTTATCAATCACCCATTCGCCTATTGAGACAATCAGCCCGCTTTTTTCAGCAATCGGAATAAAGACGGTTGGTGAAACATCACCATGATCAGCACTATGCCAGCGTAATAAAGCTTCAAAACCGACGGTATCTCCAGAAACGATATCGATCTTGGGCTGATAATACAGTTCAAGTTCATTATCAGTGATAGCCCGTCGCAAACGATTTTCCAGTTCAAAGTGATTCTGTACTGAACTATTCATTTCATCACTGAAGAAATGGTACTGATTTTTACCTAAAGCTTTGGCATGTCTTAGCGCATTGTCAGCATCTGAAAGTGCCTGATCCACACTTTCGATACCATCGCTAAAAAAGGCGATACCGATACTGATAGAAATATAAACTTCATGTATACCAATGGTAAAGGGCTCATAAAAACTACTGATTATTGTCTCAGCAATATTCGCTGCGTCGACGGGCTCGTTGATATACGTCATCAATACAACAAACTCATCACCTGCAAATCGGGTGAGTGTATCGTTTTTATTTAAGCTCTCGGGCAGCCGTTTTGCTACTGCTGACAGAAGTGAATCTCCTACCATATGTCCCAAAGAATCATTGACCCGTTTGAAATCATCCAAATCAATAAATAGTAATGCTTGGGCAGTCTTCTTCTGCGAGGCGAGTATGACAGCTTGTTTCAATCTATCCGTCAATAGTGACCGGTTAGGCAGACCAGTCAAAGCATCAAAATGTGCCAGATAATCTAAATCGTATCTGGCTTTTTCGACTTGTTCTATCTTCTGTGCATTATCCAGTGCCAGTGATAATGTATGAGCAAAACTTAACGCAAATAATTCATCATTTTTATCAAACTGCTCGCCTGATATTTTTTCACTCAGCAGTATATAACCGAAGGTATGTAAGTCCCGCCGAATTGGAACAATAAGAATGGGTGAAACCCTAGACTCGCCTTCTTGGCATTCATCGCATAATGAATTTAAGCGTTGCGGAGTCTCGGGTAATTTGTCCATGTGCAAGGTCAGACAATCATGAATAGTCGCTAATTGTTCCTGATTAAAGCCAATACCGTCATAGTGAGTGATAGTATTTTTATTATCAATAAGTTGAATAGAAGCCGAGCGGCATTGCACGATTTCCGCAAGGGCTTTTATACCTTGTTGTTTGACTTCCTGCCCAGCAGAAATAGTAACAAGACACGCCAATAAATCACGCGAGCGATCGTGAAGTTCTTCCAAACGCTTCGACCAGGAAAGCAACTGTTGATACTCATCTTCAATTTGTTCGCGTGAAATATGAGATTCGGTGAGTAGATGCTGTTTTCTATTAACGATACGTTCAAATATTCCACTGCGTGTGACCACGCCAGCAAATCGCTCATGCTCTATAACCGGTAATAATTCCTGGCCATTGATATCCAGCATGGCCAAGCTTTGTTCTATCGGTGTTTCTGGTGTGACAAAAACGTTAGGAGAGGTTTTACATAAATCAGCAAATATCCAGTCAGGATGTTTAGATACTTCTTGAAGAGTGACCAGACCACAAAACTTGCCGTTGCTAGCTGATTCATTAAATACTGCAAAAATCGTGTTTTTATCAATCTTTCTCGGTCGTTCTTCATCAAGTACATACTGAATCAAATCAGTTTGTAGGCAGTCTCTGACAAGTAACGTATTCATTTTATTCTGGATAAATGCACATCAATATTAAGCTCAATATGGAGTACTTCATCTGAACCTAATAACGACTTTGTATGAGTTAAAACAAAATCCATTAACTGCTCACGGCTGATTCTTCTTAACAGTGACTGTCGAATCAAGATATCGCCAATAACCTCATCATCTACTTCAATATGCTCGTAGGGTGTTTTTACTAACAGATCCAAAGCCCTTTTCATTGCTATGCAGCCAATAGGAGCATCTTTGCCCATGACAAGCATATCTTTCAGTGGCGGCATCTTATACTCACTGATTCTGGCAGAAATATAAGAACCTGATTCTGAGCTTACTGACATCCCTTCCTTCTTTAATTAAACTGTTATTAAGTTAAGTAATGACGCGATACGCATACTCTGTGTGTGGCTACGACTTATTAAAAACAGATTTATTTATTAAATGCAAATAATCATAAAAACACAAAATATGCAAACTATATATGCATTTCAAATAAAATTTATAAAACCAATTTAAGCTATTGAAATTCGTTCATTACTGATAGCTTCATTTAGTAATATTTCCAGTGTGGAAGGTAAATCACTGTCATGGGCTTGATGTCATAAACGGCTCAGAGCCGCAGTTTCCGATATTCTCATTGGAGAATTTTGAATCTGAATTCTAACGTTATAATCCGATTATGGAGTTAGGAATTATTCCTATAGTGACTCTATTTGTGAATAAATTGACATTATTTAATATCGTGCCTACATCAAATAATTAAAATCGACCTGGAATAATTTCTCAACAGCCATGATATCGCGTTGGTTGGATATGAAAATGATTAAATGATCATCGGGTGCAATAACTAAGGACTTCTCAGAAAATAATACTTCACCTTTACGCAAAATCGCTGCTACAGAAGCGCTTGCCGGCAGTTTGAGCTGTTCCAAATAGCGGCCAACAACTTTTGAGGTATTGAAATCACCATGAGCGATGACCTCTATAGCTTCAGCTGCCCCCTGTCTAAGAGAGTGGACGGTGACCACATCACCTTTCCGAATATGAGTAAGCAAACTGCCAATCGTGATTTGTGCCGGTGAAATTGCCAAGTCAATACTAGTGCCTCTGACAAGCTCAACGTGGCTGGCTTTACCTATGATCGAGATAACTTTTCTTGCACCCATGCGTTTGGCAAGCATAGCAGACAGAATATTAACCTCATCATCATTGGTTACGGCACAGAATACATCTATCTTGCTGATATTCTCTTCTTTTAACAGATTGGCATCACCCGCATCACCATGAAGTACGACCGTTCTTTTTAAATCCTCAGCGATAAACCTGGCCCGTTTGGGATTGGACTCAACAATTTTAATTTTATGATTAGCTTCAATCCGTTTAGCGAGTTGACGACCAATATTACCGCCACCTGCTATCAGAATACGTTCATAGGTTTTGTATGCATGGCGAAATACTTTCACCAGTTTAGATATATGGTGTGTCAGTGCTAAAAAGAAAATCTCATCACCTGGCTGTAATGCTACTTTACCCGACGTTGGAATAACTTCATTGTTCCTGAAAATGGCAGCGACACGCATTTTTATATCAGGCAACATATCGAGTAATTTACTGATGGGTTGCCCAGACATGGGGCTTTTGTCACTGACTTCTACAGCCACAAGTTGTGCCTTGCCATCAAAAAACTCCACCACCTGTAACACTTCAGGTTGCTCTATTAAACGCTGCAGATACGCTGTAACCAGTTGTTCCGGACTGATAATAACGTCAATAGCAAAGGCTTCAGGTGAAAATAAGGCCGGGTACTCAGCATAGTCAGAAGCACGAATCCGCGCCAGCTTTTTAGGGGTTTTGAATAAGGCATTAGCTACCTGACATGCGACCATATTAATTTCGTCATTCTGAGTGACGGCAATCAGCATGTCGGCGTCTTCAATCCCTGCTGTAATCAATGTTTCCGGTGATGAGGCATGACCATTAACCGCACGGATATCCAAGCGATCCTGAATACGCTCCAGTAAATAACTGTCGGTATCAACGACGGTGACATCATTTCCTTCATTCACCAGACTTTCAGCCGTTGAGCTACCAACCTGCCCCGCACCCAAAATAATAATTTTCATCGTTTTTCCTCTGCTTTTAATGACGCCAATAAGCGGGAATAAATAAAATCAGCAAGGTAAAGATTTCTAACCGTCCTGCCAACATACCGAAGACCCCGAGCCACTTCACCACATCATTCACACTGACAAAGTTAACAGCAACCTCTCCCAGCCCCGGTCCTAATAAATTAATTGTGGCAACTACTGCGCCAAACGCACTTTCCAGATCCAAACCTGCCGCCATCATCGCAACGGTCAGAAAAAGTGATGTCACGATATACAGCACATAAAACCCCCAGACTGAATACAACACTTCTTCAGAAACAGCTCGTTCACCTTGTTTAACCACGACTACAGCACGGGGATGTGCGAGGTGAAATAACTGTCTTAAACCCAGCTTGGCTAATAACATAACTCGCATCACTTTAACGCCGCCCGCTGTAGAGCCGGCACAACCGCCAGTAAATGACAAAATCACCATAATCAATGGAATGTGCAGCGGCCAAGTGGCAAAGGTTGCTGTACCAAATCCGGTACTGGTCAGCACTGAAGCAACCTGAAAAGCCCCATAACGAAGTGACTCTAAAACAGAGCCATAGGCATGTGAGAGGTACAGACTGGCCGCAACAAATAGACTGGCGAATAGAAATACCAAACCATAGGTTCTGACTTCTGGATCTTTAGCATAAGGAGACAGTAATTTTTTTCTGAAAACAATAAAATGCACAGCAAAGTTAACACCACCTGCCAGCATAAAAATAATCGCAATCAGTTCAATAAGTGGGCTGTTATAAAAACCAAGACTGTCATCATGTGTTGAAAAACCACCCGTTGCCACCGTGGTAAAAGCGTGTCCAACTGCATCAAAAGCCGTCATACCAGCAAAGTAATAAGCAATACCACAGAGGCTTGTCAGAATCAGATAGATGATCCATAGGGAACGCGCCGTTTCGGCAATCCTGGGGGTGAGCTTTTCATCTTTTGCCACACCTGATGTTTCTGCTCGATAGAGCTGCATGCCACCGACCCCAAGTAAAGGCATGATAGCGACTGCAAGTACGATAATCCCCATGCCGCCAAGCCATTGAATTTGTTGTCTGTGATACAAGATTGACTGGGGTAATTGATCGAGGCCAGTAATAACTGTAGCCCCGGTTGTGGTAAAGCCAGATATTGACTCAAATACGGCATCGGTCAAATCCAGATGCAAGCCAAAAAGGAACGGTAAAGCACCGACCAGGCCCAATAGAATCCAAAACAGCGTTACCACAAGAAAACCATCTCTAACGGAAAGTTCTTGTCTCTGGTTCCGGTTCAGCACCCACAATACCAGCCCAATGGCAATGACTGATAGCATGGACAACAAGAAGACATTCAGTTCGCCATCCTGGTAATACAGCGATACTATGATGGATGGCACGAAGTTCAGACTATAAAACATCAATAAGATACCAAATAGTCTTAGAATGGCTCGCCAATGCATTGATTAACTATCCTTAATTTGTATGACTGACTGTGAAAACAAACAACAGCAATGAAAAACAAACCTAAATTAACAGCTTTCTACCGGGCATTATGCCTTGCAGAGATAACGACATTGTAAAAATAATATAAAAATCACCTAAACAAGCGATAGATAACGTGTTCAATATAACTAAAACCACTTCTCTTATAACAGGATATTGGCTTGCTACATTAACCGTTATCGTTATCAGTCTTGTCACAGAATTATTAACACCCTGGCTACCGCATACCAGCTTATTACTGCTTTTTATGGCTGGCATTGTATTTATTTCAGCCAAAACAGCACTTGGACCAGCCATCTTTGCCAGCGCCCTGAGTTTTACTGTCTTCAACTTCTTTTTTACAGAACCATTTTTTACTCTTGATATCACCCATCGCCATGATTTTGCGACCTTACTTTTATTTATTTCTGTCAGTTTGATTACCGGAAATCTGGCGTCGAAAATGCGTCAGGCTATTGCTGATTCAAGACAGGCACTTGATCGTCAGCATCGTTTCTTTTCTTTCAGTCAGAAAATGACATCTGCCGCCACAAGTCAGGAGGTAATGAGCAGGTTGAAATATGCTGTTGAACAAACAACATCCACGCCTTTTTGTTTTATTGAAAAACAGCAACAACAATTCATCTGCACACCATCAACATTCTCAGTACCTGACGATGAAATACTGAATAGCATTTGGCAATATGAAAGAGAGGATGAGCTGCCACATATAAAAGGTCAGTTTTTCAGTTTACGATCGGCTGATAAAACACTGGCACTTATCTATCTATCCAAGCGATTGTCTGAATCGCAATCCTCTGCTCTACATACTTTTTCTAATCTGGCAGCATTAGCTTTACAACGGACATTACTGGCTGAAGATTTGGAAAAAACCCGATTGATATCTGAAACTGAGCAGCTACGTTCTGCCCTGTTATCGTCGGTTTCACATGACCTTCGAACTCCGCTTTCCTCCATCATTGGCTCAGCTTCAAGCTTACTCGAATATCATGAAAAACTATCTCAACAGGATCAACAGCAACTGCTAACCACCATTCTGGATGAGTCACAACGACTAGACCGACATATTCAGAATTTATTGGATATGACACGCTTTGGTCAGGGCAAAGTCACACTGAAACGCGACTGGGTTGATATCAAAGATATTACTGCTGGTGCCTTATACCGGCTCCACGATGAATTAGATAAGCGGCACGTTGAGATAGATATTCAGGACAATATGCCTATCATCTGGGTACATGGTCTACTCATTGAGCAAGCGCTGGTCAATATTCTTGATAATGCATCACGTGTGACGCCTGTCGGCGGGCAAATTCATTTAGCTGCCAGACTGACAACTGACTGCATTGAAATTGATATTTCTGATAACGGCCCCGGTATTGCTGATCAAGAAAAAGAAAAGATATTCGATATGTTTTATAGCGTAGCCCATGGCGACTCACAAACCAAAACCGGCACAGGATTAGGTTTAGCCATATCAAAAGGGATGATTGCTGCACATGGCGGTAATATTACGGTTTTAGATAATCCATCTGGTGGCACAATAATGCATGTCACCCTACCCAAACATCCTGTCGTCTATGGTCCGGAAAAATGAACATCGCAGCAAAAACCATCCTTATCATTGAAGATGAAGCACAGATTAGACAGTTTCTCAGAATCAGTCTGGAAGCACAGTCATACACTGTTGTTATCGCAACAAATGCTGCGGAAGGACTTGAGTTAGCAGGCAAGCAGCCTGTTGACCTCATCATTCTTGATTTAGGTTTGCCAGACAGAGATGGTCAACAAGTTATTCAGGAACTGAGAAAACGTTCGCAAATCCCCATTATTGTTTTATCTGTAAGAGCCAGCGAAGATGAAAAAGTCAGGGCACTTGATGCTGGTGCCAATGATTACGTCACCAAACCTTTTGGTATCAGTGAGTTAATGGCAAGGGTTCGGGCACTTATTCGGATTAATGACAATCAACCCAGTACTCAGGCCAAAATACAGTTTGATAATTTAACGATTGATACACAAAGCCATGAAGTCTGGTTAGATAATCAAGCTATACATCTATCACGAAAGGAATTTGAGCTGTTGTATCAGCTAACAGTCACGCCGGGACGGATTCTCACTCATCAGCAATTACTCAAAATTATTTGGGGTGAGCATTTTGTCAGTGAAACGCATTATCTGCGTATTTTAGTAGGTCACCTTCGCCAAAAGCTGAATGATGATCCCATGCAGCCCCGCTTTATTATTACTGTGCAGGGAATTGGCTATCGTTTCAAATATTAAAACAATATTTATTCCCTCTGCCTCTTGAATATCACCATCGACCACGCTCACAATGAGCCCTTAACTCTATCAGGATATCTGCATGCTCAAGCGTCTAGTCAAACTACCTGCCTTACTGGTGCTGTTCAGCAGTTTTAGTCTGTCTGCAGCAACTTTAACGGTGGATGGATTAGCGAATAAGAACACCCCTAAAGCCACGGATGTTGCCTTTCAGTTGATCGATATGAAGACAGGGAAAACACTGGTGGCTCAACGTGCTGATCAATTACAGCCACCGGCCAGCTTGCAAAAATTAGTGACGGCATTAGCAGCCAAGCTTTACCTTAAAGATGATTTCCGCTTTATCACTCGTCTTGAACGCCACAAAGATGATGTGATTATCCGTTTTAGTGGCGATCCTGACTTCAGCTCTGATGATTTAGATGCCTTATTCCAATCACTCCGCTCCAGCCAGTCAGTTATCAAAGGTAATATTTATATTAATGGCTCGACATTTGATGATTATGAGCGAGCTATCGGGCTTCCCTGGGATAATCTAGGTGTTTGTTATAGCGCCCCATCCAGCAGTGTATCTATTGATAAAAACTGTGCAACGGGCAATTTATATATCAAACCCGGTGCTAGCCAACCATCAGTCCTATTGTCAGCAAAAAAACCAATTCATATTGATACATCCACATTAGAAATCATTAAAACTAAAGCCACCAGTGACGATTATTGCCAGATGAAGTTATTAGCTGATGATAAAAACCACTACCAGATAGGTGGCTGTATCCATGAGTCTTCCCTACCTGTTAAATTAAAATTTGCACTGCAAAACACCACCGCTTATGCAAAAGCCAATATTGGAGATGCGTTAAAAAAAGCAGGGATTCAACTCAAGGGAAAGATACTGCGTGATGACCATAAAGTAGGAACGGTAATTACTGAACATCAGTCAGCACCATTAGACACGCTGGTCAGGGAGATGCTTAAACATTCCGATAATCTTATTGCTGACAATGTGTTAAAAATCATTGGTCATGTGTTTTATAAACAGGCAGGCAGCTATGAAAATGGCATAGCCGCTGTACAACATATTCTGAAACAACAAGCGAATATCGATTTAAGTCACGCCATGTTAGTGGATGGCTCAGGTTTATCCCGGAACAACCGACTGTCAGTAGAACAACTAATACAAGTCGTATCATATATTTTCAAACATCCGGAATTAGGCTTAATCAACGATCTTCCGGTATCAGGTGAAAGTGGTACGCTGGCATTTCGCAGCAGTGTTAATAAACCACCATTAAAAGGTCAGATACAAGCCAAAACAGGCACACTGTATGGCACCTATAATCTGGCAGGAAAGATTCGGACAAAAAACAATCATGACCTGTTATTTGTCCAGATTGTGACTAATTTTCATCCTGCCGATGAAAAACAGTCCCGTTGGCCTGTGATGAAATTTGAAAAGTCGTTATATGAGTCGATTTATCAACGTTTCTAACTAAGTACCCTCTCGCAATTTAAGGCTGAAATAGGTAGAATTTTCGGCTTCTTATCACGTCAAATTCTTGGAAAGTTAACCATGGCTCAGTACGTATATAGTATGAATCGGGTGGGCAAAATTGTTCCGCCAAAACGAGAAATACTGAAAGATATTTCTTTATCCTTTTTCCCTGGTGCAAAAATTGGGGTGCTTGGTCTTAATGGCTCTGGTAAATCAAGTTTGCTTCGCATTATGGCTGGCATCGATCAGGATTATATCGGTGAAGCACGACCAATGCCCGATTTGAATATTGGCTACTTGCCTCAAGAACCAGAGCTTGATGACAGCAAAACAGTTCGTGAAGTGGTTGAAGAAGCCGTCTCTGACGTTAAAGGTGCTTTAGATGAGCTTGATGCCATTTACGCCGCCTATGCCGATCCGGATGCTGACTTTGATGCATTAGCTAAGAAACAGGCTGAACTGGAAAACCTAATTCAGGCAAAAGATGGTCATAATCTTGAAAACGCTTTAGAACGAGCGGCCGATGCCTTACGCCTTCCACCATGGGACACGCCTGTTTCGGTCTTATCAGGTGGTGAACGTCGTCGTGTTGCTTTATGCCGCTTATTACTCGACCACCCGGATATGCTTCTGCTTGACGAGCCTACTAACCATTTAGACGCCGAATCTATCGCCTGGATCGAGCGCTTCTTACAAGAATACCCTGGCACCGTTGTTGCTATCACTCATGATCGCTACTTCCTGGATAATGCCGCGGGCTGGATTCTCGAACTGGATCGCGGTCGTGGCATTCCTTATGAAGGTAATTATTCTTCATGGCTTGAACAAAAAGATCAGCGTTTGCAACAGGAAGCCAAAGAAGAAGCGTCTCATCAGAAAGCGATCAAGGCTGAGCTTGAATGGGTAAAACAAGGTGCTAAAGGCCGTCAAACCAAATCAAAAGCTCGTTTAAAATCGTTTGAAGAAATGAATTCACGTGAATTCCAAAAACGTAATGAAACCCAGGAAATTTATATTCCACCTGGTCCACGCCTCGGCGATAAAGTCATTGAGCTCAATAATGTCACTAAGTCATACGGTGAGAAACTATTATTTGAGAACCTGAGCTTATCGATTCCTGCCGGCGCTATTGTCGGTATTATTGGTGCTAACGGTGCTGGTAAATCAACCTTATTCCGTATGATTTCTGGCGAAGAACAACCTGATTCAGGTGAAATAGAAATTGGTAGCACCGTTGAGTTGGCATATGTTAATCAAGCCCGTGAACTCGATGGTAAAAAAACGGTATTTGAAGAAATTTCTGATGGTGCTGACATTATTACGGTTGGTAACTACCAAACACCATCACGTGCTTATTGTGGCCGTTTCAACTTTAAGGGCTCTGATCAGCAAAAATTTGTTAAAGACTTATCGGGTGGTGAACGTAACCGACTGCATATGGCAAAACTGCTTAAGTCGGGTGGCAATGTGTTATTACTTGACGAACCGACCAATGATCTTGATGTAGAAACACTTCGTGCGCTGGAAGAAGCCATTCTGGCCTTCCCCGGTTCTGCTGTAGTGATATCGCATGATCGCTGGTTCCTGGATCGGATCTGTACCCATATCATTGCTTATGAAGGCGATTCATCTGTTGTCTTCTTCGAAGGTAACTACAGTGAATACGCTGAAGATTATGCAAAGCGGTTTGGTAAAGACCATCAACCAGAGCGTATTAAGTATCGTCGGATAGGTTAATAAAAGCTGCTGCCTGTGTTTTTTGCTACACAGGCAGCATTTGACTTGTCTGGACCGTAAAATGACAGAATCTTTTTTCATCATGAGTGTGTCTAATCCATCATAAATAATATAACTGTGATACTCACGCTATGAAAAAAGCTCAACTAGCCCGCTTAAAATTGCGCTGTCCAATTACGCTGGGTCGCCAGCATGAAATCAATATTCCATCAGGCTGGTTTGATCTTGTGTTCACCATGTGTGCTGCCATAGAAGATGAAGCTCAAGCTATCAACAAAAAACATCGCCAGCGTATGTTTTTACCCAGAATTGTGTTTATTGAAGAACATCAGGGAAGAATCATCTGTGATGTCATAAATGGCACTAAAGATATTAATGAGATTATCAAACAGGCACAAATGCGATCGGCAAAATGTTGCATGACCTGTGGCGACGAAGGCAGTCAGTTCCGATTAGGTAGAAATCTTGTCACACGTTGCCATAAACATCGTTCAAGTGAAATGCATTATTAATGCTGTTTGTGCTGTAAACAATTATCATAAACTGCTTGTTCGACCTGCTCTTCTGTTTGTGACTCAGGAAAAGTGAATGCCAGGTTTATAGCCAAATCAATCATTTTGAAAAAGTTTGTATGCATAAATTCAGGCGGTGTAGCTTGTTGCATCTCACCCATGGTTTTACCCTCCAAACGTTGAGCAAAGTAATCACCAGTTAAACTGGAAATTTGCTGGCATTGTTTATCTGGTTCATCGTTGGCATAGGCGGGAAAAGAAAACGATATTGCCAGTAATACAGGCGTGACATAGTGCTTCATAACATCCTCTCTTTAGGACCAGTTGCAACTACCAATAAGACTTAAAAGAAATGAATTAATTTCTTCACGCGAATTTTTAGCGTGATACCTGATAATACCAGGCAAATTAAATACCAAGGATAATAATGAAAGCGTTACTTATCATTGCTCACGGCAGCCGCCGGCAAAAATCAAATGATGAAGTTACACAAATTGCTAAAGAACTCAGCGAACATACAAAACATGACTTTGATCTTGTTGAGTCTGCTTTTCTGGAATTGGCAAGCCCTCTTATTCCTGATGGCATTGAACAATGTATTAAATCGGGTGCTAGAGAAATTATTGTGCTGCCTTACTTTTTAAATTCTGGCAGACATGTCACCGAAGATATCCCACAGATCATTGCAGCACAAAAAGCACGTTATCCGGATACTCAGATTACTTTAAGACCTCACATTGGCGCTTCATCTATTATGCTCGACTTGATTTTACGGATGGCTACGGACAAATAAACCTGGTGAAAAATACAACAACTACTTGACAATATTACATTTAAATCTAATGTTGAAATAAAAATATAAAAACAAATAGCCTCAAACACAATATAAGGTAATAAATAATGGAGAGAGAGAGGTTAGAAGAGATATGGGATCGCGACGGTGCCTGTAATAGGCTGCTTAATGATGAAGACCTATTACAGAAGATGCTGGTAATGTTTTTGCAAACCGCCAAGCAAGCGCTGGCCGATATAGAAGCAGCCACTGCACAACATGATCTGTTTACGGTAAAAGCGCTTGCCCATAAACTCAAAGGAAGTGCATCAGCCGTAGGCGCTTTAAAAATTATTGAGGATGCCCTTAATATCGAAACTGCCGCTGGTAATGATGATATTAATCAGATTGAGATAAATATCGGCCGCTTAAATTCGGATATGGCAGAAGTGCAGTTAGCTATGACCAATTACTTACGTGAAGCCACATCATAGTTTCAGTTGTTTATGATACTTGGATAGCTAGCGCTATGATTTAGCTATTAAAAATTAACCCTAGCTGCGGTCGATATAGCAAGAGCTATGAAACTAAGGATGGCAGGGCCATCAGACAACTACTCTTCTCTACTAATCTATCCAGCTTGCTAATTTTTCTGCAATCTTTTTATAACCAATAGCATTAGGATGGATGGGATCTGACTTCCAGTCTGCTTTTGACTCTACTTCAGCCATAATATCGTTTTCAATGGCAATATCTTTATCTTGAGCGACACGTAAATAAACAGGTGAAGCATTTAGAAGTAAGCCTGGTTTAGGTACCGATACTAAAAGCACCTTTGCCCCACTCTGTTGGATCATATCGATCATCGTGCTTAGATTAGATTCTAGTTGCTCGATATTAAGCTTTCTGAGTAAGTCATTTCCGCCATGACATAAGATTACAAGCTGAGGGTGATGCTTATTTAATACATCAAGTAATCGTTCAAGCCCTTTTTCTGTCACTTCACCGGGTACGCCAGCATTAATTACTGATTTACCTGTCAGTTTGGCAAGCTGAGCAGGATAACTTTGCTCAGGGGCTACACCGGTGCCATAAGTGAGACTATCACCAAATGCCAATATAACCGCAGAGTCAGTAAGATGAATTTTCTCTTTTTCATCAGAACATGACAGTAAAAATAATAGTGTTATAACAAAGAAAAGAAACTTCCATTTTCTATTCATCTGCTGCATCTCTAATTAAGCTGCTACTGAAGGAAATAATTGTCTGAAATTTTGACTGGTAATATTAGCAATATTCTCGACACTATCACCTCTAAGCTCAGCTAAAAACTCAGCTACATGTTTAACAAATACAGGCTTATTGGTTTTACCACGGTGAGGCACTGGTGCAAGGTACGGTGCATCAGTCTCAATCAATACTCTATCGAGAGGAAGTTTCTTTGCCACTTCTTGCAGTTCTTTAGCACTTTTAAAGGTAACAATACCGGATAAGGAAATATAAAAACCAATATCCAATGCACGTTGAGCTGTTTCCCAGTTTTCAGTGAAACAATGAATAATACCGCCGGCATCACGCGCATTCTCATTTTCGAGAATAGTCATGGTATCTTCACGCGCTTCACGTGTATGAATGATTAACGGTTTTTTAGTGTGTTTTGCTGCTTCGATATGGACTCTGAATCGATCGCGTTGCCATTCCAAATCCCCTTCACTTCTGAAGTAATCTAAACCTGTCTCACCGATGGCAATGACTTTGGGATGATTGGCTTCAGCGATTAAGGCATCGACAGTGTATTGCTCGTCGGCCTCAACATTTGGGTGAATTCCTACACTTGCACTGACATTGGGGTAACTTTCAGCGATTTGTTTAACCTCAAGAGTGCTTTTCTTATCTATGGCAATGCACAGAATATGCTCAATACCTTGGCTCTCTGCTTCACTCACCATGGCATCGATGCCACCCTCTTCATCTGCGAGTAAATTAAGGTGGCAATGTGAATCAATATACATAAAACAATAACAACTTAAATATAGGGAAGGAATCGTACAAAGGCTACTTACATGGTGTAAGTGGCTTTATCAGACTTAAGTTTATCGACTAAATAATTCTCAATTTTGCCTCTAACGACAGAAGCACTACCATCAATATCACTGAAATGTACGCCAATACCTGCGGCCTGATTTCCTTGTGCACCACGTGGCGTAATCCAAACAATGGTTCCGGCAACGGGTAGTTTTTCTGATTCATCCATCAGTGATAAGAGGATAAATACCTCTTCGCCCAATTGATAACTCTTTGTTGTCGGAATAAACAGCCCACCATTTTTCACATACGGCATATAAGAATGGTAAAGCATATTTTGATCGGTAATTTTCAGTGACAAAATGCCTTTTCTTGGATTAGAAGCCATTGTATTACCTGTTTATTGCTGATGATGTTGAATCTGACTAGCATGTTGCATAATCGTCACCATCAAATCTTCCATCAGTAAGGTTTTATTTAGATTATTCTGTGAAGATAGTAACTTCATTGTATGGATGATGCAATCGGAAATCCCCCAGTAATGCTTGATTAATGAAGGCTCAGGCTCTTCCTGTTTATCTAATATTGATAACAGTTTGGTTTGTATCATTGCCTGTAGCTGATGCAATACTGACATCAGATCAAAAGATTGCCACTGAGCAGAGAGTTGCACAGGATTAGCCTTGCACCGCATTAATGCCGCCATACCACTAAATACACTCTTACTCTGCTCAATTCCTTCTTGACCAATTTCAAGCGCGGCTAAAGGCGCTCCATGTGCCAGATTAAGTAAAAGTGTTAAATCCTGTTCTGACCAGTCACTGTGTTGTTTGAGCCAGTCTATCGCGATAGTACGCTCAGGCGTTGATACAGAAATTGTCTGGCAGCGGCTTTTAATGGTGATGGGTAACTTTCGCATTGATGCAGCAACGAGAATCAGTGTGGTGTTTTCTTGAGGCTCTTCAAGCAACTTTAACAAACTGTTAAAGGCGTTGGTGTTCATCTGATCTGCGTATTTGATAATAACTGTTTTTGCTGGCGAGATTTTTGCCATCAACGATTGCACGTCTTTCAATTGACGAATTTGATCTACTTTAATTTGTTTACCCGTTTCTTCAGGCTCAACAACACTATGATCAGGATGACTTTCTGCTGCATATAACTGACAGCTATGGCACGTGCCACAGCTCTCAAAGTCCTCAGTCGGACTTAAACACAAAAGACTTTTTGTCAGCTTACCGGCGAGTAAATTATTATCTAATCCATCTATGCCATGAATAAGAATCGCATGTGGAATACGTTTCGCTTGATAAAGTGAAACGATATGCTGCCAGGGTGTTTGATGCCAGGGATAGAGTGATACTGTCATGCTGATTCAAGTAACTTATTTAATGATATAGACACTTGTTGCTGAATATTATCAATTGATTGGCTAGCATCAATGATTTGGATTCGCTTTGGCTCATTCACAGCTCTGTCCAGGTAGCACAGACGAATCTTTTCAAAAAAATCTGTCTTTTCTTGCTCAAAACGATCTTTTTCTAAAAGGCGTTGATTAACCCGCTGCTGTCCGATATGAACAGGTAAATCAAATAATAACGTTAAATCGGTACTCAGACCATTCAGTGTCCAGTCAGACAAAGATGATATACGTTGTGCATCAATACCTCGGCCACCGCCTTGATAAGCAAATGTCGCATCAACAAACCGGTCACAAACAACCCACTTCCCAGCAGCCAGAGCAGGTGAAATTACTTGCTTGATATGTTCAGCCCGTGCAGCAAACATGAGCAATAATTCTGTATCATCACTCATGCCTTCTTTTCTGGGTCTTAATAATAATTCTCGAATTTCTTCACCTAAAGGCGTACCACCCGGCTCACGTGTGACGATAACTGATTTATTGAAATTCTCTAGGTAACTTTTGATGAACTGGATTTGTGTTGATTTTCCTGCACCTTCGATACCTTCAACGCTGATAAATTTACCTGTCATTTTTTTAATTGATACTTTCTTACGGCTTTATTGTGATCGGCCAAATTAGATGAAAAAATATGTCTGCCATCTGTTCCAGTTGCCACGAAATACAAACTGTCTCCGCTTGCTGGATGAAGGGCTGCATTAATCGATTCTCTACTTGGTAAACAAATAGGCGTTGGCGGTAAACCACTGCGAGTATAAGTGTTATAAGGCGTATCTGTTGTCAGATCTTTTTTGCGTAGATTACCATCGAAATTTTTTCTGATACCATAAATCACTGTTGGATCTGTCTGTAAACGCATACCTTTTTGTAGACGACGGACAAACACACCTGCAATTTCAGGTCGTTCCTCTGCTACAGCGGTTTCTTTTTCAATAATTGACGCCATTATCAAGGCTTCATATGGTGATGTGTATGGTAAGTCTTTGGCCCGGTATTGCCATGCTTGATCCAGCACTTCCTGCATTTGTTTATTTGCACGCGCTAAAAACTCAATATCTGTTGTATCGGTAGGGAAATGATACGTTTCAGGAAGAAACCAGCCTTCACCGTCTTTGTCAGCTTGCCCTAATGCTGCCATTACGGCAGCCACATCAGGCTGTTCAAGGGTATGTTTTATTTTAACGTTTGCCTCAACCATATCTACCAGTGATTGTGCTGTTGTTCCTTCTACAATGGTCATTGAATTCATAATAACCTTGCCAGATACTAATCTGTTAAGCACATCAGGTAAGGTATCGCCAGGTAATAGTTGATATTCGCCTGCCTTGATTCTACTCGCTGACTCATTAGCCCTGCCGTATAACTGCAGATAGATAGGAGAAATTGAGGTGATATTGTGCTTATACAAATCTTCACTGATGCGTTTAAGGTTACTGCCAGGTGTAACAATAAAATGAACAGGTTCTGTAATGTTCAATGGTGTTGTCATGAACCGATTGTATTGAATAACAATATATGTGCATATAGCAGCGGCGATAAGCGCTGGGAGCAGCGTTTTGAGTAAAAGATTATTTTTCATATCAGCTTTCAGCAGTATCCAATGCTTTTTGAATTTTTTTTGTTATATCCCCATGAGACCATTTTTTATTGGTGCCATGTAGAGCTATCACTGGCCATATTCTAATAAGACTGTTAGTTACAAACACTTCATCTGCCTGATAGAGATCATCCAGCGTTAATGTGACTATCTCATGCGGTATATCTAAAGTACAGGCTAGTCCCAATACCTGTTGCCGCATTATCCCCTCGATACCACCGTCACTCAGATTGGGTGTTAATAAACAGCCATCACTGACAAGAAATACATTGCTCATTGTTCCCTCAATAAGCTCATCGTCATAGTTCAACATCAATCCTTCAGCTATATCAGCTGAATCCCATTCATTACGGGCAATGACTTGTTCCAGACGGTTTAAATGTTTGATTCCGGCTAATAATGGATTTTTTGCCAAACGAGTCGAACATAATTGCAAAGTGATGCCAGATTGATGAGTAATAGGATAATCTGGCAGAGGATGGAAACTAATAATGCGTTGAGGTATTGAGTCTTTAGGTGGTTTATAACCTCTTCCACCAGAGCCGCGGGTGAGTATGATTTTAATAACACCATCACCAGAGACTTGCTTGCAAACAATATCAAGCTCTCGCTGTAACGCTGCCATCTCATTAAAGTCTATCTGCAGACGTTCACAGCCACGTAACAAACGCTCTTTATGTTCTGTTAAGTATTCAAGATGACCATGTCGAAATGGTATCGTTTCGAACAGACCGTCGCCATACTGAAGGCCACGGTCTGCTACTTGTAGCATTGTTTCCGGTTGACCATTTATCAGAATCACCGGTTTACTCTGCTTAACTTAACTTTTTAAATATGACAGTACCGTTAGTGCCGCCAAATCCAAATGAATTAGACATCGCTACGTCAACTTTCATTTGTCTCGCGGTATTGGGTACATAATCAAGATCACAGTTTTCATCCTGGTTATCAAGATTGATAGTAGGAGGAGCCACCTGATCACGAATGGCAAGTAGGCTAAATACGGCCTCTACACCACCTGCCGCACCTAATAAATGACCAATCATTGATTTGGTTGAGCTTATTGCGACATCGTTAGCAGAATGTCCTAACGCTGTTTTAATAGCCTGAGTCTCAGCTGCATCACCAGCAGGTGTAGACGTACCATGTGCATTGATGTAGTCAATATCTTCAGGATTAAGTCCAGCATCTTTAAGTGCATTCACCATACAACGAGCAGCGCCTTCACCACCTTCAGATGGAGAAGTCATATGATATGCATCACTGCTCATGCCAGAACCGACTAACTCAGCATAAATAGTGGCGCCACGTTTGACAGCATGCTCATACTCTTCCAGGACAATGACACCAGCACCATCACCAAGCACAAAACCATCACGGTCTTTATCCCATGGTCGACTGGCAGCAGCCGGATCATCATTTCGGGTAGATAAAGCGCGTGCAGCAGCAAAACCACCCAACCCTGTTTTAGATGTGGCCATTTCAGCACCACCGGCGATCATCACATCCGCATCACCATACTGAATCATCCGGCCTGCAGATGAAATACAGTGTGTACCTGTCGAACAGGCCGTTACGATAGCTGTATTAGGCCCTTTCATACCGTACATGATCGACAAATTGCCTGAAATCATGTTGATAATATTGCTTGGTACGAAAAATGGAGAAATCTTGCGAGGTCCACCATTTAAATAACTGTCGTAACCAGACTCAATGCCAGGTAAGCCACCGATACCAGAACCAATCGCTACACCGATTCGTTCAGCATTCTCATCGGTCACCACTAAACCAGAATCTTCAATAGCTTCTTTAGCTGCGGCAATACCATAATGGATAAAGGTATCCATTTTTTTAGCATCTTTTTTAGGGATCACTGTAGTCACATCAAAGTCTTTGACGCTAGCACCAAAGCGAACACTAAACTCTGATACGTCAAACAAGGTTAGTGGTGCGACACCACTTTTACCCGCAACAATATTTTCCCAACTTTCTTTTACCGTTACCCCAACAGGAGTAACAGCACCAAGACCAGTAACGACAACGCGTCTTTTAGACATCAGGTTTTCCCCTCAAACCTACAGGTATACATGACATAGCCGCCTAGCATGCTTTCACACACTAGACGGCTATCATAAGCGCTTTTAATTATATTAAGACTGATGTGCGTTAATATAAGAAACGGCTTCTTTAACTGTAGTGATTTTCTCAGCTTCTTCGTCTGGGATTTCACATTCGAAAGCTTCTTCCAAAGCCATAACCAACTCTACTGTATCCAGAGAGTCTGCGCCCAGGTCGTCGATGAATGAAGCATCCGCAGTTACTTCATCAGCGTTGACACCTAATTGTTCAACAACAATTTCTTTTACGCGAGCTTCGATATCACTCATAACTAATATTTCCTTTGGTGGTTAATACATCAAACAATGTGCAGGCATTTTATAGTGCCAGCACCATTGAGACAAGCTAAATGGCACTCATCCAACTTGACTCATTAATAAAATACTTAATTAATAGTCACTTAGTGACTATTAGCTCATATACATGCCACCATTGACATGTAATGTTTCTCCCGTCACATATCCTGCATTTACGCTAGCAAGATAACTGACTGCCGCAGCAATTTCCTCTGGTTCGCCTAGTCTTTTTACCGGCACATGTTCAAGCATCGCCGTTTTATGTGCTTCAGGTAAAGAACTAGTCATATCCGTATCAATAAATCCAGGTGCGACAGTATTGACAGTAATGCCTCTGGCGCCAACTTCGCGAGCCAGTGACTTACTAAATCCAATCACACCAGCCTTAGCTGCAGCATAATTAGTTTGCCCTGCATTACCCATGGCACCAACGACAGAAGTGATTGTGATGATTCGGCCCCATCTTGCTTTTGTCATTGCTCTTAGGCAACGCTTGCTCAGCTTAAATATTGGTGTCAGATTGGTATTGATGATGTCATCCCACTCTTCATCTTTCATACGCATCAATAAATTATCACGGGTAATACCAGCATTATTGACCAGAATTTCTGGTGCGCCGAATTCATTTTCTATTGTGGAAACAACATTATCAATAGCATCAGCATCTGTCACATTAAGAACGATACCCCGTCCTTTAATGTTGGCCTCTTTAAGAAAATCGGTAATCGTCGTAGCGCCATTTTCTGAAGTTGCTGTACCAATCACTGTGGCACCTTGCTCACCTAAACTAAGAGCAATAGCTTTACCAATACCACGTGTAGCTCCAGTAACCAGAGCAATTTTTCCATCTAAGCTCATTCTATTCTCCTAATGCTTGCTGAGTTTTTTCAAGCGTCGCTAAATCAAATAAAGGTAATGCAGTAAGAGACTTATCAATACGTTTAGTCAAACCAGCTAAAACTTTACCTGGTCCACACTCCACAATGTGATTTACATCTTGTGCGGCAAGCCACTGAATAGTTTCGACCCAGCGAACCGGACTATATAATTGTTGCGCCAATAATGACTTAATCGTGTCTACATCAACAGCAGATGTCACGCTCGCATTATGAATAACAGGTGTCGTAGGTAGTCGTATTTCTATCTCATTGAGTTTATTAGCTAATTGCTCTGCAGCAGGCTGCATAAGGGCACAATGGGATGGAACACTGACTGGCAGAATCAGAGCACGTTTAGCACCTTTATCAGATGCGATTTCAGTTGCTCTTTTGACAGCATCGGCAGAGCCAGCAATAACAACCTGACCAGGCGAATTAAAGTTCACTGCTTCGACAACCCCGATGGCTGATGCTTCATTACAAACATCACGCACCACATCATCATCCAAACCAAGGATTGCAGCCATAGCCCCTTCACCAGCAGGCACAGCCTGTTGCATAAATTGACCACGTAATTCAACCAGTTTGACAGCATCACTAAAGCCGATGGCTTCTGCAGCAACAAGTGCCGTATATTCACCAAGGCTGTGACCAGCAAAATAATCTGGTCGGATATCAGAAACTGATTGCCAGACACGCCACATCGCTATACCAGCTGTCAACATAGCTGGTTGAGTACGATCGGTTTGATTTAAGAGTTCGTCAGGACCATTAGAGACCAGATTCCAGACGTCATAGCCTAAGGCGTCTGAAGCTTCTTGGAATGTTTGTTTCACTAGGCTGTATTCTGCTGCAATCTCAGAGAGCATACCTACAGATTGAGATCCCTGACCGGGAAAGACAAAAGCTGATTTCATTCATTACCCCTGAATATATCAGTACTGAATAAGCGCTGAACCCCATGTAAATCCGCCACCAAAGGCTTCAAACAATAAAGTTTTACCGCGTTTTATACGACCGTCACGAACAGCAACGTCGAGGGCTAAAGGAATCGATGCTGCTGAGGTATTACCATGTTTATCTACAGTCACAACAACGCGATCCATAGGCATCTGTAATTTCCGCGCTGTAGCAGCAATAATTCGGATATTAGCTTGATGTGGGATTAACCAATCAATAGCACTTTTATCCATTTGATTGGCCTCAAGTGTTTCATCGACAATGCTACTTAATGTTTTAACGGCAACCTTGAATACTTCATTGCCCTGCATATCGACATAGGGAGATTCATCAGTTACCGCCGAACCAGGACCGGTTGGTACTTGTAATAAGTGACTGAAACCACCATCAGAATGAATATGTGTTGAGATGATACCTGGCTGTTCTGAGGCCTGAAGTACTACAGCACCAGCACCATCTCCGAATAAGACACAGGTATTTCTATCTTTCCAATCAATGATGCGTGAAATTGTTTCAGCACCAACGACTAGTACATTCTTGATACCACCAGATTTAATAAACTTATCTGCTATGGTCAATGCATAGACAAAACCAGTACACACAGCCTGAACATCAAAAGCCGGACAACCTGCGATATTAAGCTTCGCTTGTAATAATGAGGCTGTACTTGGAAATATTTGAGTAGGTGTTGTGGTGGCAACGATAATCAGATCAATCTCATTATTCGTGATGCCTGCAGCTTCGATAGCTTTAAGGGATGCTTGGTAGGCAAGATCCGTCGTTGTTTCATTCTCTGCTGCGATATGACGTTCTTTTATTCCCGTCCGTTCAGTAATCCATTGGTCGCTAGTTTCAACCATAGACTCCAGATCATGATTACTGAGTACTTTTTCTGGCAGATAGCTGCCGGTACCCACGATACGAGAATACATCACAATACTTGTCCTTCCAGTAACACTTCCAGGTGTTTAGTTATATTTTTTGGTACGTCCTTGGCAGCTTCAATAATCGCTATGTTAATCGCATTAGCAAAAGCAAACTCATCGGCTCCACCATGACTTTTAATCACAATACCTTGCAAACCGATAAGATTTGCACCGTTGTAGGCGCGAGGATCTAACTCATTACGAAAGTGTTTTAATACTGGTGAAGCAATTAAACCAGCTAATTTAGTCAGCCAGTTACGAGAAAATGATTGTCGTAAATAGTGACGAATCATATGAACGACGCCTTCACTGGTTTTAAGAGCAACATTCCCGACAAAACCGTCACAAACAAGGACGTCTACTTCACCATGGTATAAGCCATCACCTTCAACATAACCGATGTAGTTAAGATCGGTCTGCTCTAATAATCGTGATGCTTCTTTTACCCGTTCATTACCTTTTATCTCTTCTGAACCGATATTGAGTAAGCCCACTTTTGGTTTATCTTTACCATCGACAAGTTCAGCGAGAACAGAGCCCATCAAGGCAAACTGGACTAAATGTGCAGCGCTTGAGTCAACATTCGCGCCCAAGTCCAGTACATAGGTATGCCCTTTCATTGTCGGTAATGCTGAAACGATAGCGGGTCTTTCAATACCCGGCAGCGTTTTTAATACAAATCTTGCTGTCGCCATCAGTGCACCGGTATTACCTGCACTTACGCAAGCAGCTGCGCGCCCCTCTTTAACTAAGTTAATCGCCACTCGCATAGAAGAATCTTTCTTTCCTCGTAATGCTTGCGATGGCAATTCATCCATCTCTACCTGCTGTGAAGCATGATGGACAATTAAGCGGGGTTCATTGTTGACATTGTTTTTTTGCAGGTGCGAATGAATTGTTTGTTCATCACCAACAAGAATTAATGTGACATCCGGATGTTTTTTTAATGCTGATATGGCAGCGGGGATCACGACTTGAGGTCCGTGATCCCCGCCCATTGCATCAATTGATATCGTCAGGCTCAATTGTTTTTATGCCTTATTCGCTTTTATCCGCTACAACTTTACGACCACGGTAATAGCCATCAGCTGACACATGATGACGACGGTGCAATTCACCTGAAGTTGAATCAACAGATAATGTTGTTTCGGTTAAGGCATCATGTGAACGACGCATTCCACGACGTGATGCACTTTTTTTGTTTTGTTGAACAGCCATGACTAAAAACTCCTAAAGCCTTTTAAAAATTCAAAATTATTTTTTTGATTTCAATGCAGATAAAACTGCGAACGGAGAAGCCTGTTTTTCAGGTTTCTCCTCTATCTCTTTGTCCCCAGATTGCCATACCTCTTTCGGTAAACAATCAAAATCATGTTTAGGCACTAGGGGAAGTGCCAAAATTAACTCATCTTCCACAACATCAGCAGGATTCACAAACTCTGAGTCGTCAATTACCCAAGGCTCATATTGCTCAGATAACTTACTGACTAAGCGTTCATGCTTTACCAGTCCTAACAATGTTTCTATTGTCACTGGATAGAGCAACTCTCCCAAGCAACGTTCACATGTCAACGACAAGTCGGCGACAAACTGCCCTTGCATATAGGGAGTCCCGGTCTGATCAATATCAAAACGCATCTTGACCTTAACCGTCCCCGTTTCATTGAATAGAGAAGGTTTTAAACGTGACAAAGATGTCAGTTCAATCTCCCCTTCAAGTTCTCGCCCATTATGGGCGAAACGAAACGGATCTATTTCTTTTGGCAATTGCTGGTGCATAATCGACGGGATTATATAAGAAATATCGAAAAACAGCAAAACGGATACGTATATGGCTTCATAACATTAATTATTATGTAGCTCAATTACAGCATTGCTTTTATCAGATGTCTGTTTACTGAGGTCATTTCGCATCGCATCGATGTAGTATAAATAATTGGCATCAATGTCACCTGTGATGTACTCCCCATCGAAACATGAGGTATCAAAACGCTCAACATCACTCTTTTTATTAATAGCTGAGACCAGATCAGGCAGGTCCTGATATACAAGCCAATCTACACCAAGCTCCCTTGAAATTTCTTCTACACTTCTGTCGTGAGCAACAAACTCATTTGCAGACGGCATATCAATGCCATAGACATTCGGGAATCGAACCGGTGGTGCAGCTGAAGCCAAATAGACTTTGTTAGCACCCGCATCTCTTGCCATCTGAACGATTTGCTGTGAAGTCGTGCCTCTTACAATAGAGTCATCAACTAAGAGGACATTTTTGCCTCTAAACTCCAGATCAATAGCATTTAATTTCTGACGAACAGATTTCTTACGCATTGTCTGGCCAGGCATGATAAATGTTCGGCCAATATAGCGATTTTTAATAAACCCTTCTCTATAGACCACACCTAGATCATATGATAATTGTAATGCTGCACTACGACTGGTATCTGGAATCGGAATAACAACATCAATATCATGGTCCGGAAACTCACGTTTAATTTTCTGAGCAAGTTTCGTCCCCATACGCATCCGGCTTTTATGAACAGAGATACCATCCATCATAGAGTCAGGTCTGGCAAAATAAACATATTCAAAAATGCATGGTGATTTGATGGGATTCTCAGCACACTGCTGAGAATAAAAGTTGCCTTTGGTATCGATAAAGACACACTCACCCGGTGCAATATCGCGGACTAATTCATAATCTAGAATATCAACAGCGACACTTTCAGATGCCACAACATACTCAGTCCCATTCTCTGTTTCACGTTTTCCAATAACCGCTGGGCGAATACCATATGGATCACGGAATGCCATGACACCAACACCAGAAATCATCGCAACAGCGGCATAAGCGCCTTTACAACGACGGTGCACTTGAGCGACGGCTTTAAAGATATCATCAGGCTGTGGGGTAAGTTTTGAGCTGTTTTGTAACTCATGTGCAAGCACATTGAGTAACACTTCAGAATCAGAATCAGTATTAAGGTGACGACGATCTGTCTGGAACAACTCGTCTTTCAGTACTTTTGTATTGGTTAAATTGCCGTTGTGTGCCAGGGCAATACCAAATGGTGAGTTCACATAAAACGGCTGTGATTCAGCAGAGGTTGAACAGCCAGCAGTGGGATAGCGAATATGACCAATCCCCATCTTACCTTTAAGACGAATCATATGACGGGTATGAAACACATCTTTGACTAGCCCATTATCCTTACGTAGGAAAAACTTGCCATCATCATCGCAAGTCATAATTCCAGCAGCATCCTGTCCTCGATGTTGCAGTACGGTCAATCCATCATATAAGGCCTGGTTAACCTCAGAGTGACCCACAATACCAATAATTCCGCACATAGTTTGCCCTGTCAGGAAGTTAATTGTAGTTGATATGTTGAGCGATATCTGTTGGTAACAGATCACGCACCCAAACAGCTAGTTTGATGAAATGCTCTAGCAAGATAGAGTTTTGCCACCAACTGTCTGCTGGCATTGGCGTCGCACCAGCAGCTAGAACCAAGATAGTGACAATGGCGACACCTCGTATCATGCCAAAGATAATCCCTAAAGCCCGGTCAGTACCTGTAAGTCCGGTTTTTTCAACAACTTGAGATATTAAGTGATTGACCATAGCGCCAAGAATCAATGTCACTGCAAATAAGACAAAAAAAGCCAGAAATAATCGTATGGATGGTGTCGATATATAGTCAGCTAATAAGGTAGATAGATTTGAGTAAAAAAGTATGGCTACCCAGAAAGCTAAAATCCAACTAGCTAATGAAAGCACCTCTTTCATAAAGCCCCGGACGATACTGATAGTGGCCGACAAAAAAATAAGACCTATTATCAGATAGTCAACCCAAACCATAGTTACCCCGCAATGAGCTGCGATCTAAACCGTGAATTTTAACAGATTAACCAACAACAACCCAGTATTTTTACAGTTATATTTCATTGTCAGTTATAGATGCCAGCACTAGGGCTGATATTGCAAAATTTGCGTAGATAACTTGAGCTTTTCACTCAGCATTTTTGCTGTTTTTTCTAATTTATTCCGATCGGCCACTGGTTGTAAACGCACACGATAAATCGGTTTTTTATCTGTTTTAACAATTTCAATTAGTGGGTTATAGCCCATGGACTCAAGTTCTTTTGATAATGCATCAGCATTATTCCGGACACCAAAGCTGGCTAATTGTAAAACCCATAAAGTCTCATTTTTTTGTTCTGCAGACTTTTCTTTTTCTGGAGCTGGAGCTGGAGCTGGAGCTGGAGCTGGAGCTGGAGCTGGAGCTGGAGCTGGAGCTGGAGCTGGAGCTGGAGCTGGAGCAGTGTGTTCGTTTTCGGTCAGTTTTTCACTGTCTTTATTTACTGGCGGATTATCTAACTGATTAGATGGTGCAACCTCCTGCTCTGGCACAGAAGATTCAACACGTTCTGGTTCATCGTCTAAAGGTTCAATAATAGAATCAAAAGGTATTGGTTTATCAACGATATCGTCAATGTCATTTTTTGCCACCGAAGCTAATAGTAGCCAAGCAATAACACCGATAACAAAGAGTAATAAGGCAGCCCCTATCAAGCGCTGTTTTTGTACCAGTGTCATTGCCTGCTCCAGTGATTAGTGATGATTAGGTGAGTTTACCTCATGATACTTATTTTTATCAGAGGCAATAACTCCTGTTTCATTATTAGCTGACGGCATATGCTGTAAAGCTACATCAAGCACTTCATAAATCCATTTAACAGGAATAATGGTTAGACCCTGTTTAACGTTTTCAGGAATTTCCTTTAAATCCTTAACGTTATCGTGAGGTATTAATACTGTATCTATCCCCCCACGATGAGCTGCTAACAGTTTTTCTTTTAAACCACCAATAGCTAATACTTCACCACGCAAGGTAATTTCACCCGTCATGGCTACATTCGCTTTTACAGGAATTCCAGTGATTGCCGAAACTAATGCGGTACACATACCGACACCGGCACTTGGACCATCTTTCGGTGTAGCACCTTCCGGCACGTGGATATGAAGATCATGTGTTTGAAGAAAATCTTCACTAATGCCCCACTCCGTTGAACGAGAACGAACAACCGTGGTAGCTGCCTGGATAGATTCCTGCATAACATCACCTAATTTACCGGTATAAGCAGATTTGCCTTTACCTGGCATAATGGCAGACTCAATCGTTAATAGCTCGCCACCCACTTCGGTCCATGCTAGTCCTGTTACCTGACCAACACGATCACTTTCTTCAGCCACACCGTATTGATAATGATAGACACCTAAATAGGTTTCGATATTGTCAGCTGTCACGATCACTTTTTCTTTTGGCTGCTCGGTAATAATTTGTTTAACTAATTTACGGCAGATTTTTGAAATTTCACGTTGTAAATTCCGTACGCCAGCCTCACGGGTATAGCGACGAATAATTTCCATGACGGCATCTTCCTGAATATCAATTTCCTTAGCTTTAAGACCATTGTCTTTAATCGCTTTTGGTAACAGATATTTCATAGCGATATTGAGTTTTTCATCTTCTGTATAGCCAGCAAGACGAATAATTTCCATACGATCACGTAATGCATCTGGAATATTCAATGTATTAGCCGTACAGACAAACATGACGTCCGACAAATCATATTCAACTTCCAAATAATGATCGGCAAACGTTGAGTTTTGTTCAGGATCAAGTACTTCCAATAACGCTGATGCAGGATCACCGCGGAAGTCTTGCGCCATTTTGTCTATTTCATCAAGCAGAAATAAAGGATTTTTTACTTCTGTTTTACAAATATTCTGTATGACTTTACCTGGCATAGAGCCTATGTAGGTACGACGATGCCCGCGAATTTCAGCCTCATCTCTTACACCACCTAAGGCCATTCTGGTGAACTTACGATTCGTTGCACGTGCAATGGATTGTGCAATCGATGTTTTACCTACCCCAGGAGGACCAACCAAGCAAAGAATTGGACCTTTTGATTTTTTCACACGTTTCTGAACAGCGAGGTATTCAACAATACGTTCTTTTACTTTTTCAAGACCGTAATGATCTTCATCTAAAACCTCTTCGGCCTTATGTAAATCCAACGTTACTCTTGAACGTTTCTTCCAAGGCACTTCCAGTAACGATTCAATATAATTTCTGACCACAGTGGCTTCTGCCGACATTGGCGACATCATACGAAGCTTTTTAAGTTCAGATTCAGCCTTCTCACGTGCTTCTGCAGGCATGCCTGCTTTTTCAATATTAGCTGCAAGCTCATCCGTTTCATTTGCAGATTCGTCTATTTCGCCTAACTCTTTCTGAACGGCTTTAAGTTGTTCATTTAGATAGTATTCGCGCTGGCTTTTTTCCATTTGCTTTTTAACACGGTTGCGAATACGTTTTTCAATCTGCTGAATATCAATCTCACCTTCGAGGAAAGCCATTAACTTTTCAACGCGTGCTTTTACGTCACTCATTTCAAGTAACATCTGCTTATCTTCAAGCTTGAGTGTCATATGAGCAGCAACGGTATCAGACATGCGAGACACATCTTCGATACTCGAAAGCGATGAAATCACTTCAGGTGGAATTTTTTTATTTAATTTGACGTATTGTTCGAATTGACCCAGCAACGTTCGCATTAAAACATCGGCTTCACGGTCATCTTCTATATCATCAATAAATGGCGCTACTTCGGCTTCTGTGTGAGTATCGTGATTATGGAAATAAATCACATTTGCACGTTGCACACCTTCCACCAGTACTTTCACTGTACCGTCAGGTAGCTTGAGTAATTGTAAGATATTTGCCAAAGTACCTGTTTCATACAAACCGTCAGTATCTGGCGTATCTTCTGATGAGTCTTTTTGTGCAACCAGCAGGACTTGTTTACTTTCATCCGTTGCCAGCTCAAGGGCTTTGATAGATTTATCTCTACCGACAAAAAGTGGTATCACCATATAGGGATACACGACAACGTCACGTAAAGGTAAAACAGGAACAACCTTTATGTTGTTATCGTTTGAAGTGGTAGTTAATTCATTTTCCATTAAGGCAAACCTCTTACATGTGTCTGTCGACACCCAATTTAGGACATGAATTCAATATGGGGACAGACAATAAAAAATCAAGCATACAGAAATCGTATGCTTGATTTAGTGTGCAGATACAACGGTGTAGTTAACTGATTATTTATCGCCAGAGGCCATATCCGTACTTTGATCTTCATAAATCAAAATAGGTGAATTCTCACCAGCAATCACGCTTTCATCAATTACGACCTTGGATACATTATCTGCTGAGGGTAACTCAAACATAGTATCAAGCAAGACATTTTCAATAATAGATCGCAGGCCACGGGCACCTGTTTTTCTTTCCATGGCTTTTCTGGCGATAGCTCTTAATGCATCGTCTCTGAACTCAAGTTCAGCATTTTCCATATTAAATAATTGTTGATACTGCTTAGTCAGTGCATTTTTAGGTTCGGTCAGAATCTGAACCAATGCTTTTTCATCCAACTCATCAAGTGTAGCAACTACAGGAAGACGACCAACAAACTCTGGGATAAGACCATATTGAATAAGATCTTCTGGTTCCACTGTCCGTAATGACTCGCTTAATGGCTTATTGTCATCAACACTTTTCACTTCAGCAGAGAAGCCAATACCGCCTTTTTGGGTGCGATTTCTGATAACTTTATCCAAGCCAGCAAAGGCACCACCACAAATAAATAAAATCTTACTTGTATCTACCTGTAAGAACTCTTGCTGAGGATGTTTACGACCACCTTGAGGTGGAACTGAGGCAATCGTTCCTTCAATTAATTTCAGCAATGCTTGTTGTACGCCTTCACCACTAACATCGCGAGTTATTGATGGATTGTCTGATTTACGAGAAATTTTATCTATCTCATCAATATATACAATGCCGGTTTCTGCTTTATCAACGTCGTAATCACATTTTTGCAACAGCTTCTGGATGATATTTTCAACGTCTTCACCCACGTAACCCGCTTCAGTAAGCGTCGTTGCATCAGCCATAGTAAAAGGTACATTCAACTGTCTGGCTAATGTCTCTGCCAATAGCGTTTTACCACTACCGGTAGGTCCGATAAGAAGAATATTGCTTTTAGACAGTTCGACATCGTTATCTTTATTAGCCGTACGAAGTCGTTTGTAATGGTTATAAACCGCGACAGAAAGGTAACGTTTAGCCCGTTCCTGTCCGATAACATAATTATCTAATGCGTCATTAATTTCGCGAGGTGTAGGTAATTTACTTTCGGCTTCTTCAGTCGCCATTTCCTGCATTTCTTCACGAATAATGTCATTGCATAGATCGACGCATTCGTCACAAACAAATACAGATGGACCAGCGATTAATTTTTTTACTTCATGCTGACTTTTTCCACAAAAAGAGCAATAAAGTAATTTATCATCGTTATTTTTGTCGTCGCTCATATTTTTACTACCTTACGCGTCATCTATAAATTTTATCGGCCGATATAGCTTATTCTGTAGGTCGGCTTGTTAATACTGAATCAATTAAACCATATTCGACAGCTTGTTCACCGTTCATGAAGTTATCACGATCGGTATCTTTACGAATAGCTTCTATATCTTGACCAGTATGCTTAGCAAGAATTCCGTTTAAACGATCACGAATACTCAGAATTTCTTTTGCATGAATATCAAAATCAGAGGCTTGGCCCTGGAAACCACCTAATGGTTGATGCACCATAATGCGTGAATTAGGCAGACAATAACGTTTGCCTTCAGCGCCACCGGCTAAAAGCACAGCGCCCATACTTGCGGCCTGACCGATACATAATGTGCTTACATTAGGTTTAATAAACTGCATAGTGTCGTAAATGGCTAAACCAGCAGTTACTGCCCCGCCGGGTGAATTGATATATAGATGAATATCTTTATCAGGATTTTCTGATTCAAGGAATAACAACTGGGCAACCACAAGGTTAGCCATTTGATCTTCTACAGGGCCCACTAAAAAGATGACACGTTCTTTTAATAAACGAGAAAAAATGTCATACGAGCGTTCACCACGAGATGTTTGCTCAACGACAATAGGCACCAGTGCATTTTGAATCATACTGCTTTCTTCACCAGAAAATTTATTTGTCATAACCATCCTAATTTCAAGGTCCCAATAAAAAAACAGCCCATACCCATTTCACATGAGTACGGGCTGCATTCAATATCAGCGTTGTTAATTAATTAGATACTGCATTAACGACGTCTGAGAATGTTGATGTACTCTCTTCTACTTTAACATGGTCGTAAATCCATTCAACAACCATATCTTCAACAACTGTCATCTGAATTTCAGACAGTCTTTCTTGATTATTCATGTAGAAAGTGACAACTTCTTCTGGATCTTCGTAGCTAGCAGCAATTGCGTCAATAGCTTCTTTTACGCGATCCTCATCAGGACGAATTTCATTATCTGAAATAATCTTACCAATCAAAAGACTTAACTTAACACGCTTTTCAGCATTATCTTTAAAATTATCTGGATTGAAAGGCAAGCCTTCAACATTAACGCCTTGATTGCGGAGATTGTTCTTTGCTTGTTCAACAAGATATTCAGCTTCACGCTGTACTGGCGCTGAAGGTAGAGCAACTTCATTGTTTTCCGCGATAGAATCCATTGCTTTACGCTTATTCAGTGTTTTTAAAGCTGAACTCAGCTCACGTTCCATATTGGCACGCACTTCTTTTTTCAAAGCGGCAATGCCTTCTTCAACACCACATAATGCAGCAAACTCTTTATCAAGCTTTGGTAATTTTTTCTTAGCGACTTGTTTGACGGTAACAGCAAACTTAGCTTCTTTACCTTGAAGGTGCTCAGCACGATAATCTTCTGGGAAAGTTAATGTAATCTCAACTTCCTGGTCAGCTTTTTTACCAATGAGTTGTTCTTCAAATTCAGGCAGCATACGACCTTCGCCTAGCTCCAAAAGAACATCCTGACCTTTACCACCTTGGAATTCTTCGCCATCAATCGTGCCGACAAAATCAATAGTGACGCCGTCACCTTCTTTTGCACCACGTTTTAATGGTTCCCATGACATACGCTGTTCACGTAAGGTTTCCAGCATACGGTCTACATCTTCATCAGTCACTTCAGCAACTGTTTTTTCCAGGGTAATGTCATCAAGTTTGACATTTTCTACTTCAGGGAAGACTTCGTAGTTGAGGGTATAGACGAAGTTACTGCCTTTTTCATCCATACTATCGATATGTGGAGGGCTTGCTGGGTTAACACCTTCTTGAGTGAAGGCTTCACGCATGCTTTCCTGAACAAGAGAGTCGATCACTTCACGACGTGCTGATGGGCCATGTGTTTTAACGACCATGTTCATCGGTACTTTGCCGGGACGGAAACCGGCCATTTTCACATTAGGTCTAATTGACTTAAGGCGTTCCTGTACTGCTTGTTCGATATTGGCATCTTCGACTGTGACGGTCATACGGCGACCAAGTTCGCTCACGTTTTCTACAGTAACTTGCATTCTCTAACCTCAAACATGGGGATTTAGGCATGGCGGTTTCGCCATCCGCCTATTTGTAGTAATGGTACGAGAGGAGAGACTCGAACTCTCACAGGTTACCCTACTGGAACCTAAATCCAGCGCGTCTACCAATTCCGCCACTCTCGCATATTCATTTATCAGACATGCCTGATGCCTGAAAGAAGTCGGCTATTATAGCGATAACGTTTCGAGAAAACTAGCCTTGAAGTGCTAAAAAACTAATTCCCATGTTCGTTTGCTGGCAAAACTGCTGAAATGCAATGAATTCTTGCTGGGAAATATCTCGTTTGCTTGAGCTACGATCCGCCATAAACAGACCAATGACTTTATTTTTTAACACCACTGGCATGAGCAAATAAGCTGAGCCGTCTATTATTGCTCTGATTTGTTTGAAAGTAGTCTTTATCATTTTTCATCAGCAATAATGGCTGACGCTGCTCAACTACATTCTTGAATGCCTGATTGGTGGCCAAATCAATGATTAACTGTTGCTTGAGTTCATCGACTTGTTTTCCTAGGCCTGATTTGCAGGTTAATTTTGTTCGCGTTTCGTTCAGCAGCATAAATATAGCGCGATCCATACCCAAACCGCGTGTAAGTCCTTCCAGTGTCATTTCCAAAACAATACTAATAGAGGGTGGTGGTAGTTCTTGTACTACCTGGGCCATCTCTTGTGACACTTTCATCAGATAATCAAAATCTGGCTCAGCAAAATCATCCACAAGGTTCGGGATATCAAGCTGTGGTAAATCTTCATCGTCATCAATATGGTCAGGCAACAGAATTGCTCTGCTGATTTGCTCACTGCCATAAAGCAGTGTCAGTTCTTTAGATTTATTGACGTTGAACAAAACTAAGTTTTTCGCTTTTTCAACAGATACATCGCAAATTTGAGCCACTCGCTTTGATAACGTTTCGAGCTCCACCTACTTCCAGCCTTGCTGTGCTGTTGTTGCAATATCAACAGCCAGAGAAATAACCTTAGTGTTTTTTGCTGACAAGCGATTATTTAAATATTCATTAAGCAACTCACCTAATGACCAGTCGTGGCACAAGGTTTTTGTTAAGTCGGTTAGTCTGAAACCCAGCACTTTCAACTCTGCCTGAGCCGGTTCTTTCCCTTCATGCATTTCGCTAAGCAGCGCCTGACTTTCTTCGCCAGCAAACGCCCAAAATGCCATATAACCAAGATGTGAAAGTAATGTGGCTACAAAAATATCTTCGGCATCGTCTAACTTCAACTGTTTTGCAAACTCTTGAGCCTGAGTAGCAGCATGAAATGCAAAAGCCATTTCTTGAATCAACTGAGCACGCTGCTCCCCTATTCTCAGATTATCGATGAGTGCCATTGAGAGAGTAATGACTTTTATTTGATCAAAGCCCATTACCATTACGGCTCGAGACACGGTACTAATACTATGTCTGGAAGGATTAAAATGTACGGTGTTTACCGCTTTTAGAACACGGCTCGTTAAAGAGGCATCCTGAAGGATAATATTAGCCACATCGGAAGCTGAACTTTTGCCACTGTTTAATGCTTTTGTGACATTGGCTACTGTCCCAGAAAAGATTGGCATATCCTCTTCACTGAGTTGTTTTAACCAATCAGATATCGACGCATTGACCATTGGGGGTTAATCCTGCTGTTTTTTTTGATTTGCTACACCATGAGGAACATGTCCGGTAGCAACATGTTCTACAGCTGATTGACAATGCTTTTCCTGGTCATCAAAAAAGATATCAGCGCCGAATGACTTCAAAAAAGGACCTTTATCCATTCCGCCGAGGAAGATGGCTTCGTCGATTCGGATATCCCAAGCTCTTAATGTACGAATGACACGTTCATGTGCCGGCGCAGAACGTGCCGTCACTAAGGCTGTTCTGATAGGTGATTCATTCTCGCTGTATTCCGTCTGAATCTGATTTAGTGCCATCAGGAAAGCTTTGAATGGGCCACCAGGTAATGGTTCATGTGCTGTCTGTTGCTCATTTTCGGTAAACGCTTTCAAGCCTTTTTCTTTAAAAATACGCTCAGAATCATCGGAAAAAAGAACAGCATCACCATCAAATGCAATCCTCAGCTGATCACTATCATTATTATTTCTGATATGAGACGGCAGAATAGTCGCGGCGGCAATACCTGCTTCCAGAGCCATACCAACGTCTTCAGAGCTCGTTGATAAAAATAGATGCGCATTAAACGGCGCTACATATCTGTACGGACTACTTCCGGATGTAAATACCGCACGAGTAATCGCGAGTTTATGATGTTGTATGGAATTAAACACACGTAAGCCAGTATCTGCAGAATTACGTGATAAAAGAATGATTTCAACTTTTGGCGTATTTGGATTGTTATCGTTTAATGCCAGTAATTTTCGCACTAAACTAAAAGCGCCACCGGGCGACAAAGGCACATCCTCATTTTCGATTTGATATTGACAATAAGCCTCTGTGCCTTGTTCTTCATAGATTCTATGGCTTTCATCCAAGTCAAATAAAGCCCTGGAAGAAATAGCAAGAACAAGTGGTTTGGTTTCCATTATATTTTGACATCCCTCAACAATGTTTGGCCGTCAGTACGAGCGATTCTAATAATCCGCTCCCATGCAATCTCTCCAAGTTGGTTGATACTTGGCTCTTTAGAAAGCCCCTGCAAATCTTCATCTAATGTTTTGATAACAGAGACTTCACTCGGTTTGCCTTTAGGAAAGTTACTATTCTCTGAAAACACAATACGGCAAAAGATAGGGACTTTGGGTGCTAATAATTGTAAAGCGTGTTTAGTGTTATAGATTCTATGTAATGGATTGGTGAATTTGAAGCTCCTACCATCGATAATTTGTGTCCATTGATCTATGTGATCTGCACCAAATAAATGTCCTGACATCGGGTATGTTTCAATAATCAGTAATCCTTGCTCAATCAGGAGTAAGCGTTCAATTTCTATCGCCCCACCTAAACCATCAGGAATAATAATAGATTTCGCTTCTTGCTTTTTTATTGACTGTAATGAACGTTCCAGCTTTCTTGTATAACGTGAACGTTTTCTATTGCGTTTAACCACAAACAGTAAACAGAGTAGAACACAAACTGCGACAGCAATGGCTATTTGGGTGGATAAATCGAAGGTAATAATTGTACTGGCCTCAATATTGTTGTGTGCTAATTATACGAAATAGTGATTGTATTGTATTCACTTTATATTAAGGCTACAGAGGTAAATGCGTGATGGGATCTTCATGGATAATCACCTCAGCATCATCAAATAAGTTAGCTATCTGATGCTCAAGCTTATCGGCAATCTCATGTGCCTCTCTTAAAGTGAGTGTTTCATCCAGTTCCAAATGAAGCTGTACAAAAACAGTGGTACCAGAACGACGAGTCCGCAAATCATGTAAACCTCGTGCTTGCGGATGCTGCAAAACCAATGCACTAATTTTTTCCCGTTCTTCATCCGGTAATTCATGATCCATAAGTAGATCAATTGACTCTTTAACAATTCCCCATGCGCTATGCAGAATAAACAACGCTATGGCGATAGCAATAATCGGGTCAGACAAATGCCAGCCATTCAAACTAAGCACAAGAGCCAAAATGACACCACCATTGACTAATAAATCTGTTTTGTAATGAAGGGCATCCGCTTTAATCGCCGTTGAATCTGTTTTTCTGATGACATAATTCTGAAAAGTCATTAATGCTAATGTCGCTACAATCGAAAATATCATCACAGCGAGACTCACAGTCAGCCCCTGCTCCATTGCTTCAGGCTTAAACAGGCGATTAATCGCCTGAAGTAAAAGAATACCCGCAGAGCCTGCGATAAACATTGATTGACCAAGTCCAGCTAATGATTCGGCTTTGCCATGACCAAAACGATGTTCTCTATCCGCTGGTTGTAATGCGTGATGGACGGCAATCATATTCAAAATAGATGCCAGAACATCCAAGCTGGAATCCACTAATGTGGCTAATACACTCACCGAGTCACTTAAGAACCAGGCAAATAACTTGGCTATTATCAAGGTGATAGCAGTGACCACCGAAGCGTAGGTGGCCATCCGCATCAAATGCGCTTTATCAATGTGTTGAGGCTTATTCATGGACTTAGTATAGTGGATTAAATTCAAATAACGTGAGTCTAGCAATAATGCTGCTCAAATGTTTCATTCAGGAAAGTTTTTATGCCAATTTCGACAGTTAATACCTCAGCTTTTGAAGGTCAAAAACCAGGCACTTCTGGTTTACGCAAGAAAGTGGGTGTATTTAAACAACCCCATTATCTGGAAAACTTTATTCAATCGACTTTTAACGCTCTGGGTGACTGTGAAGGTAAAACACTCGTTGTCGGTGGTGATGGTCGTTATTATAACCAGACAGCAATACAGATAATCTTGAAAATGGCAGCTGCCAATGGTTTTTCTCATATCTGGGTCGGACAGAATGGTATTCTCTCAACCCCTGCCGCATCATGTGTAATTAGAAAATACCAAGCTTTTGGTGGTTTGATTTTGTCTGCTAGTCATAACCCAGCAGGTATTGATGGTGATTTCGGTATAAAGTTTAATACCAGCAATGGTGGCCCGGCACCAGAATCCATTACCAATCAAATCTATCAGCAAACAACTGAAATCAGCCAATACAGAATATCCAATGCCGCAGATATTGCCCTTCATAAATTAGGCCTGCAAAATTTAGGTGATATGACTGTTGAGGTAATCGACTCGGTAGTCGATTACACAGAACTAATGGCATCTATTTTTGATTTCCCCGCCATAAAAGCACTGCTGACTTCCGGTGACTTTTCCATGCGCTTTGATGCCATGCATGCAGTCACAGGTCCGTATGCAATTGAGATTTTAGAAAAACGTTTAGGCGCTCCTGCCGGCACAGTCATAAACGGTATTCCGTTACCTGACTTTGGTGGTGGTCACCCTGATCCTAATCTGACCTATGCTGAACAACTCGTTACAGAATTATTTTCTGATGATGCGCCTGACTTTGGTGCCGCTTCGGATGGCGACGGTGATCGTAATATGATTCTGGGTAAGCAATTTTTTGTAACACCGTCTGATAGCTTGGCAATACTTGCTGCCAATGCACAGCATATCCCTGCTTATAAATCCGGTATTACAGGCATAGCTCGCTCAATGCCAACCAGTCAAGCGGCCGATCGCGTTGCTGAGAAATTAGGTATTGAAGCGCATGAAACACCGACTGGCTGGAAGTTCTTTGGTAACTTATTGGACGCGAATCGCGTCACACTGTGCGGTGAAGAAAGCTTTGGCACGGGTTCAAATCATATTCGCGAAAAAGATGGCTTATGGGCAGTCCTTTTCTGGCTGAATATTTTAGCGGTGAAACAGCAGTCTGTTGCTGAGTTAGTAAACCTGCACTGGCAACAATTTGGCCGCAATTATTACACTCGACATGATTATGAAGGCGTGCCTACTGAACAGGCAGAAGCCTTAATTCAACATCTGCAGACTCAGCTCTCTACGTTGCCAAAAAAACAGTTTGCAGAACGAACTGTGAGTTATGCAGATAACTTTAGCTACCATGATCCAATAGATAACAGCGTCTCTGAAAAACAAGGTATTCGTATTGGTTTTGAAGGTGGTGACAGGATTATTTATAGATTGTCTGGCACAGGAACTGAAGGCGCAACATTACGTGTATATATCGAGTCATACGAAGACAGACCCGCTCGGCTTAATCAGGATACACAAACAGCCTTATCCGAGCTTATCGATCTGGCAAATCAATTAGCCAAGATAGTTGAACTTACGGGTAGAACCGCCCCAACAGTGATCACCTAAACCTTGTAAAGCCCAACTATCATGCAAACATTAATTCTGGGTTCCAGCTCACCATATAGAGCTGAGTTACTTAAAAAGCTGGCTATTAATTTTATACAGTACTCACCTGATATAGATGAGTCAGTATCTGAGGGCGAAACAGCAACATCACTGGTTGAACGCCTGGCACAGGAAAAAGCATTAGCCATTGCAAAAGATTACCCTCAAGCACTTATTATTGGTTCTGATCAGGTTGCTGTTATAGAGGGAAAAATCTTAGGTAAACCGGGTGATCATGAAACAGCTGTAAAACAACTTATGTCTGCTTCAGGTCAGGCTGTTACTTTCTATACTGGTTTAGCCTTATACAATGCTAAAACCCATACCATGCAGCATTTGGTCGAGCCTTTTGTTGTTCATTTCAGACATTTAACTGAAAAGCAGATTCGTTATTATCTTGAACGAGAACAACCTTATCAATGTGCTGGCAGTTTTAAATCTGAAGGATTAGGTATTAGCTTATTTGCTAAGTTAGAGGGCGATGATCCAAATAGTCTAATTGGTTTACCGCTGATAAAACTCATTGAGTTGTTGAACAATGAAGGCGTTGATGTTCTCCAACCCAATGAGTAAAAAAATTTATTCGTTTGCTGACTGCTCTTTCTGTTTTTCAGCATTGGCCATCGCCGCTGCTTGTGCTGCATAATTATTCATTGTTTTTGTCATAAGCTGACGAGCGGCTTTTGAACGCATTGTCTTAGCCATACCTTCGACCAGACTTTTTTCGACACCATTAGAAATTAAATGCGCTTTCAATTCATCAAGGTGGCTTTCACAACTTTGCATAATGTCTTCAGCCATTTTTTGTGGGCTTTCAGCTGTATGACTAAATTTTAGATGTCCTTGCATCATACATTTATTGTAATCCGTAAGGATAGAAAACATTTTCGTTTGAGCTTCTTCTGACATATCACCAGGTGTGACATACTCTTGGGCAATAACAACTGACGATGCACTTAATAAAAGTGCCGATATTAAAAATTTTTTCATTGCGACTCCATTGTAGCTAAAGCATTATTTAACACCCATCAGATGGACTAATGAGTTAGGAAATAATTCCCGATAATACGCCAGATACAAATAATATTCACACCCCTATTTTCATATAAGCAGGGTGATGTCATCACAAGCTAAATTTATAACTAAAGAACCAACACATAGATTTTGAGTAACCAATTACATGAACAACGTGACTAATGATGCCAGATTCGAGCAACTTAAATCCTGGGTAGAGAAACTATTTCCTGATGATCGTTTAACGATAACCGTTGCTTCTAGCGACGCTAGTTTCAGAAGATATTTTCGTTTGAAACAAAATGACAACTCATACATCGTCATGGATGCGCCACCAGAACATGAAGATATAAGCAGCTTTATCAACGTTGATGAGTTTCTTTCACAATATGATGTAGCGGTGCCACATCTCTATGCCAAAGATGAAGATAATGGCTATTTACTACTCAGTGATTTTGGCGATACTTCCTTTTTAAAATCATTAACATCAGTCAATGCAGATGAGCTATACCGTAAAGCCATTGACGAGCTTGTCGCAATGCAAAAGACAAATACGATAAACACAACTTTGCCTGATTATGATGAAGCAAAATTACGTGAAGAAATGTCACTGTTTCCTGACTGGTTTCTGACTCGACATTTATCCTTGCAAGCACCGAAAACGCTAACAGCTGTCTATGACTTTCTTATTGATGAAATAAAAAAACAACCAAGCTGCTTCGTTCACCGAGATTATCACAGCCGAAATCTGATGATGTGTGCTGACAACACACTTGGCATTATCGATTTTCAAGATGCAGTAATAGGCCCTATTACCTATGATTTGGTGTCATTACTAAAAGATTGTTACATTCAGTGGCCAGCTGAACAGCAGCAAAAATGGTTAAATTACTACAAAGAACAAGCCATCAATAACAAACTGATTACGACGTCCCAGGGTAACGATTTACAACGTTGGTTTGATTTGACCGGATTGCAGCGACACCTTAAAGTGCTCGGCATCTTCTGTCGTCTCAATTATCGCGATGGTAAAGCGAATTACCTTAATGATTTACCTCTTACTCTTCACTATGTATTGGAAGTCTGTGAAAGATACAAAGAGCTTGAAACGCTCTATGAGTTTCTTACCAGTACACCTGAAATTATGGCAATAAAATGAAAGCAATGATTCTAGCTGCAGGCCGTGGTGAAAGGTTGCGACCATTAACTGATCACACGCCAAAACCACTTGTTTATGCAGGAAAGAAAAGACTGATTGAATACCTTATTGAGAGTTTGGTATCTGCAGGTATCCGTGAAATCGTGATTAATTATGCCCACCTGGGTGAGCAGTTTCCTGCTGTTCTTGGCAATGGTGACAATTACGGTTGTCGCATCATTTATTCGCCCGAAACTTCAGGCAGTCTGGAAACAGCAGGTGGCATAACTCAAGCATTAAGTTTGCTGGGTGATGAACCATTTATCGTGGTTAACGGTGATATCTGGACTGACTATGACTTTTCTGCACTGAGCAGACGTACGCTGGAAGCTGATACTGACTGCCATCTGATTATAGTAAACAATCCTGATCATAATCCTGATGGCGACTTTGCTATAGAAGCGGATAGTTTAGTCAGCCTTGAGGGTAAGAATAAATTTACCTTCAGTGGCATTGGTCTCTACCATCCACGACTGTTCCAACATATGAAAGTCGAACGCAAAGCACTCAGACCATTATTTGAAGAAACGATAAAAAATAAGAGGATGACCGCAGAGTTATATGATGGTCGTTGGTCTGATATCGGCACGCTTGAGCGCCTTGAATCATTAGAGCAAGAGCTTAGTTAAACAAGCTCTTGCTCTAAGCTTAGGCACATAAAAATTCTAATAATGCCTTTTGTGCATGTAGACGATTTTCAGCTTCATCCCAGACAACACTTTGTTTACCATCAATTACATCAGCGGTAACTTCTTCACCACGGTGTGCCGGTAAACAATGCATAAATAAAGCATCTTTTGCCGCTAGTTTCATAATGTCATTATTGACCTGAAACTCAGCAAAAGCTTCTTCACGTTTACGTTGTTCTTCTTCCTGGCCCATGCTGGCCCATACATCAGTAACAACAAGATCAGCATCTTTTGCCGCATCTGCTGGATTATTGAATAACTCAACAGTGGCATCGACAGATGACACAATATCCGCTTTCGGCTCGTAACCAATGGGAGTAGCGATATGCAGCTCAAAACCAAATTGTTGCGCGGCATTGATATATGAATGACACATATTATTGCCATCCCCTATCCAAACCACTTTCTTACCTTTAATCGAGCCACGATGCTCTTGATAGGTTTGCATATCTGCCAATAACTGGCATGGATGAAAATCATCCGTCAACGCATTAATCACCGGTACAGATGAGTATTTTGCAAATGTTTCAATCTTGGCATGTTCAAAGGTGCGGATCATTACCGCATCAACCATGGAAGAAATTACTCTGGCGGAATCTTCCACAGGCTCACCGCGGCCAAGCTGGGTATCATCCGGTGATAAAAATATTGAGCCACCACCAAACTGTATCATTGCTGATTCAAATGAAACTCGGGTACGTGTAGATGATTTTTCAAAAATCATCGCCAGTACTTTATTCTTCAAAGGCTGGTAGATTTCGCCTTTATGCTGCATTTCTTTAAGCTCAGATGCACGATTAATTAACGCTTCTAACTCATCAGCAGCCAAGTCTTTTAAAGTTAAAAAATGTCTCATATTAGGCTACGCTCTCAACCTGTTGCGAAGATAGAAACTCGATCACGAGTTTACTTACCTTATCTACGATAATTTGGGCTTCCTCAACATTGAGGATTAACGGCGGTAATAAACGAATAACGGATTCTGCTGTTACATTAATCAGCAAGCCATCTGCTAGTGCTTTTTTAACTAACTCAACACAAGGCACTGATAACTCAATACCAAACATCAAGCCATGAGCACGTACATCTTTCACACCCGCTTTACCCAGAAGTTTCTGTTGAAAGCCATCAAGCATTTGTTTACTAAGCGCATTAACATGGCCAATTATGCCGTCTTCTTCAATTGTGTTTAAAACACTTAACGCCGCACTACAGGCTAGTGGATTGCCACCAAAAGTCGAGCCATGATTACCTGCTTGTAAAATACCAATAGCATTACCAGCGACAAGACAAGCACCGATAGGCACACCATTGCCCAGCCCTTTCGCCAATGTCATCACATCAGGTATGAGTTCAGCATTATGTTGATAAGCAAACCATTTACCCGTCCTGGCAATACCTGTCTGGACTTCATCCAGCATCATCAACAACTTGCGTTGTGTGCAGATTGCCCGAACACCAGCTAAATACTCACTGTCTGGTATTTTAATGCCACCCTCACCCTGTACAGGCTCAAGTAACACGGCAACAGCTTCAGGCCAATGACCGATCGCCATGCGCAGCGCATCAAGATCATTGTATGGCACACGAACGAAACCTGGCACTAAAGGATCAAAGCCCACCTGAACTTTTGCATTTCCTGTGGCAGTCAACGTCGCCATTGTACGTCCATGGAAACTGCCGTCCATGACAATCACAACTGGCTTATCAATGCCTTTGCTGTGACCATACTTACGTGCAATCTTAATTGCGGCTTCATTAGCTTCTGCACCGGAGTTGCAGAAAAACACTTGGTCCATGCCAGACAAGCTGGTCAGTTTATCGGCCAGTTTTTCCTGCAGAGCGATATGGTACATATTGGATGTATGCACTAAGGTTTCAGCCTGATGCTGAATCGCTCGCGTCACCGCAGGATGGCAATGCCCCAAATTACATACAGCAATACCGCTCAACGCATCTAAATAGCGTTTTCCATCTGTATCAGTTAACCAAGCGCCTTTACCTTCACTAAAAGTGACGTCTAGACGTCCGTATGTGGGCATGACCGATTCTGTCATGGCTTGTACTCCTTGCCCTGACGGCATTAAATAAACGGCTTTTTAGGGCCAATAAACGAAAAATGGCAGTTTCATAAGAAACTGCCATTTATCAAAAATCGTGTATTTTATAATGTTATAAAGTAATTAACAAATTTACTCTATATCACGACTTCTTAGCTTGCGAAGTTTTCTGCGACGAAGTCCCAGTTAACCAAGCCCCAGAATGCTTCCAGGTATTTAGGACGCGCATTGCGGAAATCAATGTAATAAGCATGTTCCCAAACATCAACAGTCAGCAATGGTTTTTCACCATCAGTTAATGGGCAACCTGCATTACTGGTATTAACAATAGCAATACTGCCATCAGCTTTTTTCACTAACCAAGTCCAACCTGAACCAAAGTTAGTAGCAGCTGATTTGCTGAATGCTTCTTTAAATTCGTCAAAAGAACCAAAAGTGCTATCAATAGCTGCAGCTAAATCACCTGCAGGTGCACCTTTAGCATCTGGCGTCATGCAGTTCCAGTAAAAAGTGTGGTTCCAGATTTGTGCTGCATTGTTGAAGATACCACCAGAAGCTTTTGTAATAATTTCTTCTAATGACTTACCTTCAAATTCAGTACCCGGCACCAAGTTATTCAAGTTAGTCACATAAGTTTGGTGATGTTTACCATAGTGATACTCAAGTGTTTCCGCAGAAATTGTTGGTTCTAATGCATCCATAGCATACGGAAGTGGTGGCAATTCATAAGCCATATTTTTATCTCCTAATATGTGAAAAATAACCGAGTAATTGAGTCAATTATTCTAAAAGAGCACTCAAATGATATCAAGTGCTATAGCTCTTGAGTTTACTTATATATCACCGAAAATCGATAACATAGATAAATCCAGGCCCATTAATATTGCATTCTCTCTACCATTCTCAGCTGGGTAATAAGCTCTGCGGACAGACATTTCATTAAAACCCAGCTGTTCATAAAGATTTTGTGCTTTTTTATTTGACTCTCTAACTTCTAAAACCACAATCGAAGCAGATCGTGCTTTAGAAAAATCAATGATATGTTCCAGTATAAATCGACCATATCCTTGTCTTTGCATATCTGGTCTGACACAAAGATTAAGAAGATGTGCTTCATCCAGGACTAACTGCACAATGGCATAGCCCAAAACCACATCATAAGCATCAGAATAGACCCATGCATAATGTCCGGCATCAAGACTATCGGAAAAGTTCTTAAGCGTCCACGGAAACTGATTTGCAGAGCATTCAATATTATGAACTAGTTGCAAGTCCTTATTCGTCATCACTCTCGGGGAAACCATATTTTTGTCCGTTAATTAAAAGCGTGGCGATAGCGTTTTAATTGTTGCCAGGCAATCGCTTTTAAAGAGGTTTGCTTTACCATGGCAGCTAAAGATGGTAACTGAACACACTCGATACCCTCAGGTAAACTGTATTCAGCCTCAGTCATAGTAATAATTGTCTTACTATGGAAATCATCTTCGCTCACTTGTCTTAAGTCCTGTGATTCAATCAAGAACTGTCGTCTGTTATCTAAGCTAACAGCCTTGAGAATACTGCTTAATAAACGCTGTTCAACAGTAGCAAGTTGAGTCGTTTCAACAATAATAAGCAATTGGACATCATTAGGAATTTGCAGAGTGTTACTCTGCAAATTATCCAATGGTTGCGATTCAGTCGCCGTTATTATTTCAGTAGTTTTACTCTGTCGTTGCGTCCAGACAGGTATGCCCATTTCAGACAATACTGAATATTGATATTCAGATAATGCCATCAGACTTGTGGGTGGGCTCGGTCAACCGGGCTTAATATTTTATTAAGCGCATTGAGATAAGCTTTTGCTGATGCAATAACGATATCTGTATCAGCACCTTGGCCGCTCACAATTCGTCCGCCTTTCTCAAGACGAACACTAACCTCACCCTGCGCATCCGTTCCCGTTGTGATGCTGTTAACTGAATACAATTGAAGCTCTGTTTGACTTTGTACAATAGATTCAATGGCTTTATAAGCTGCATCAACAGGTCCACCGCCACTCATTTGTGTCTGAACTTCTCTACCATCGACTGACAATGTCACTGTAGCAAAAGGTGTCTCGCCTGTTTCACTGCAAACCTTCATTGATATTAGACTTACCCGTTCATCAGCAGTGGCGACAGTATCACTTACCAAGGCCTGAATATCTTCATCAAAGACTTCATGTTTTTTATCAGCCAATTCTTTAAAGCGTGTAAATGCGGCATTCAAGTCTGTCTCAGAAGCTAATTCAATACCTAATTCCTGAAGACGGCTACGGAAAGCATTTCGACCAGAATGTTTGCCAAGCACCATTCTGTTGGTATTCCAGCCGACATCTTCTGCACGCATAATTTCATAGGTTTCACGATTTTTCAGAACACCATCCTGATGTATGCCCGACTCATGCGCAAAGGCATTGGCACCAACAATAGCCTTATTAGGCTGAACGACAAAGCCTGTGATACCAGACACTAGTCGTGATGCAGATAAGATATATTGCGTATCAATATTGGTATCACAAGGAAACATATCCTGACGCGTTCTGACGGCCATAACCACTTCTTCAAGAGCAGCGTTACCAGCACGTTCGCCGAGACCATTAATGGTGCATTCAACTTGTCTTGCTCCATTCATAACTGCCGATAAGGAGTTGGCAACAGCCAACCCCAGATCGTTATGGCAATGTACAGAAAATATTGCTTTGTCAGCGTTAGGAATACGCTCACGTAATGTCGATATTAATGAACCAAACTGATGAGGTAAGTTATAACCGACCGTGTCAGGAATGTTTAAAGTCGTAGCGCCAGCGTCGATGACCGCCTCAAGGATTCGACACAGAAAATCGGTTTCACTGCGACCAGCATCTTCAGGAGAAAACTCGACGTCATCTGTATATTGTCGGGCACGTTTTACCGCGCGGACAGCATTCTCAATGACTTGATCTGGCTCCATACGTAGTTTCATCTTCATATGGATAGGTGAAGTAGCTATAAAGGTGTGTATGCGTGACGCATTAGCTAACTTAAGTGCTTCACCAGCCCTGTCGATATCTGTATCTAAAGCTCTGGACAGACCGCAAATTCGACTATCTTTTACAGCTTTGGCTACAGCTTGAACGGCTTCAAAGTCGCCGGTGCTGGCGATTGGAAATCCGGCCTCAATAACATCTACACGCATGCGCTCAAGCGCTTTAGCAATGCGGACTTTTTCATCTTTTGTCATTGATGCGCCCGGACTTTGCTCACCGTCGCGTAAGGTTGTATCAAAAATTATTAGCTTGTCAGTCATAAATGTGTGAACCAGATTATCAAGAGTATTGTTTATTTTATTCTTCTTTTGCCTGTGCGCGTTCTGAGCGATGCTGACGCAGCTTTAATAGGGTAAAAACCGGGCCGGATAAGCCATAGATTAAGAATACGCTAAACAGAATTGTCGGTGGATCAATAGCGACCAGCGCAAAAATCAGTACAAGTACCAACATCACCACAAAAGGTACCCGATTTCGTAAATCGAGCTCTTTAAAGCTATGGTAACGCATCGAACTGACCATAAGTATGGCAGCACCAAAAGTAATAGGAATGGTGAAAATATCAATCATATTTCCGCTAAAGTCATTACTTGTACCAGCCCATACCCAACCAGCGATAATTGCTGCGGCCGCAGGACTTGGTAAACCCTGAAAATAACGTTTGTCTTGTGTCCCTATCTGGGTATTAAACCTGGCCAGTCGTAATGCACCACAGGCAGCATAGATAAATGCAACCATCCATCCAAACTTACCCATACCATGCAACGACCACTGAAAAATAACCAATGCCGGCGCCATACCAAAAGAAACCATGTCAGCTAAGCTGTCATATTCTGCACCAAAAGCACTTTGGGTATTGGTCATACGTGCAATTCGGCCGTCTAACCCATCCATAATCATCGCAATAAAAATGGCAATAGATGCGGTTTCAAAGTCACCTCGAATACCTGCGACAATGGCGTAAAACCCAGCAAACAGACCAGCTGTTGTAAATAAATTCGGTAGTAAATAGATACCGCGATTTTGAGGCTTTTCGCTATTAATCATAAAAACCAGGCTCCTGTTGATTAGTGCTTACATTATGACAGTTCACGCGCACAAACAAAACGGGGGCGATTGTTTTCACAACCGCCCCCGTCTATTTTCAAGCTATTATTGATTAGTTTTTAGACTTATCAACAATTTTTTGAATCCAAGGCATCATTGAACGCAGTTTCGTACCTGTTTGCTCAATAGGATGCTCAGCATTGATTCGACGCATTGCTGTCATTTCAGGGTAACCAGTTTGGCCTTCCTGAATGAATTGCTTAGCGTATTTACCTTCCTGAATATTCTTCAGTGCTTCACGCATTGCCCAACGGCTTTCTTCATTGATAACACGAGGACCAGTGACGTATTCACCATATTCTGCATTATTCGAGATCGAATAATTCATATTGGCGATACCACCTTCATACATAAGGTCAACAATCAGTTTTAACTCATGCAGACATTCGAAGTATGCCATTTCAGGTGCATAACCCGCTTCAGTTAAAGTTTCAAAACCGGCTTTAACCAATTCAACAGCACCACCACATAAAACAGCTTGTTCACCAAACAAATCAGTTTCAGTTTCATCGCGGAATGTAGTTTCGATGATACCTGTACGGCCACCGCCTACACCTGAAGCGTAAGATAAAGCGATATCTTTTGCTCTACCTGAAGCATCTTGTTCAACAGCGATTAAATCAGGAATACCGCCACCTTTAACAAATTCACTACGTACTGTATGGCCTGGTGCTTTAGGCGCAATCATGATGACGTCTAAATCTTCACGCGGCAGGATTTGGTTATATAAAATCGCAAAACCATGAGCAAAGGCTAAAACAGCACCTTTTTTCAGGTTAGGTTCGATTTCTTGTTTATATAACTGAGATTGGAACTCATCAGGTGTCAGAATCATCACCAGATCAGCACCTTTCACTGCTTCACCGACATTATCAGACACAGTCAGGCCAGCGCCTTGTGCTTTTACAATAGATGAAGAACCAGCACGTAAAGCAACTGTGACATCGACACCTGAATCTTTCAGGTTGCATGCGTGGGCATGGCCTTGAGAACCATAACCAACGATGGTGACTTTCATCCCTTGGATGATAGACAAGTCACAATCTTTATCGTAATAAATGTTCAAACTCATGATTGAATTCCTTAGATTTTCTTGAACGAATTAAATTCAGTTTACAGGTGCAAGCTTTTCTCGCCGCGAGCAATACCTGTGACACCTGAACGGACAGTTTCAATAATTTTATGTTCAGCAAGGGCTTCGATAAAAGAATCCAACTTGCTGACAGCCCCTGTCAATTCAATGGTATACGTTGATGAGGTCACATCAATGATATGTCCCCGGAAAATATCACAAAGACGTTTAACGTCTTCTCTTTGAGCCATGGTTGCTGCTTTAACTTTAATCAGCATCATTTCACGCTCAATATGTGGCCCTTCAGTCAAATCCATTAGTTTCACAACATCGATCAGTTTGTTTAGTTGTTTCACAATCTGTTCGATAATACGGTCTGTCCCATTAGTCACAATTGTCATACGTGACAGTGATGGATCTTCCGTAGGTGCAACAGTGAGTGACTCAATATTGTATGCACGTGCTGAAAAAAGTCCGGCCACACGCGACAAAGCCCCTGCTTCGTTTTCGATCAGGATAGAAATAATATGGCGCATGGTTACGACAGCTCCCTTTCAGAATCTTGTGCAGGTGCACTGTATGGTGACATATGCATGTCATTATGTGCCTTGCCTTGAGCAATCATCGGATAAACATTTTCTGTTTGATCTGTCACGATATCAAAGAAAACTAAACGATCTTTCATCGCAAAACCACGTTCAAGTTCTGCTCTGAGATCTTCAGGTTTTTCAATTCGAATACCGACATGACCATAACTTTCCGTTAACTTCACAAAGTCTGGTAATGATTCCATATAAGAATGCGAATACCGGTTCTCATAGAAAAATTCTTGCCACTGACGAACCATACCTAAGTAACGGTTGTTCAAAGCAACAATTTTGATTGGCAATCCATATTGCAGACAGGTTGATAACTCCTGAATACACATTTGGATACTACCTTCACCAGTCACACAAACAACCGTATCTTCCGGATATGCTAATTGAACACCCATGGCTGCAGGTAAACCAAAGCCCATGGTTCCCAGGCCACCAGAATTAATCCAGCGATTTGGTTCATCAAAACCGTAATACTGAGCCGCCCACATTTGGTGTTGACCAACATCGGAGGTCACATACGCATTACCATTAGTAATTTCGTGAACCATTTCGATAACCGATTGTGGCTTAATTTTGTCACTGTTACGGTCATAGCTCATGCATAGCTTAGAGCGCCAGCCATCAATAATTTTCCACCATTCTTCCAGGGCTTTCTTTTGTGGCTTTTTACTGCTGTTTGCCAACAAATGATTCATTTCCTGAAGTACATCAGGAACACTACCCACGATCGGTATATCCACTGTGATCGTCTTAGAGATAGAAGATGGATCAATATCGATATGTACGATTTGTGCATGTGGGCAAAACTCGGCAATTTTGCCTGTAACCCGGTCATCAAAGCGGGCGCCAATAGCAATCAGCACATCGCAGTCATGCATTGCCATATTCGCTTCATAAGTACCATGCATCCCAAGCATACCCAGGAACTGTTTATCCGTTGCAGGATAAGCACCTAAGCCCATTAATGTGCTGGTAATAGGAAATCCCAGATGACGAACAAATTTCCGCAACTCATCTGAACCTTTACCCAATACAACACCACCACCGGTATAAACCATTGGTTTTTTGGCGGATAACATCAGATCAACAGCACGTTTGATTTGACCACTGTGGCCTTTCACTGTTGGCTGATAAGAACGCATCGCCACTTTATCTGGGTAGTGATAAGGGATTTTAATAGACGGATCAGTGATATCTTTAGGCACATCAACAACAACAGGACCCGGCCGACCAGTAGAAGCAACGTAAAATGCTTTTTTAACTGTCTCAGCGAGATCGTTGATGTCTTTAACTAAAAAGTTGTGCTTAACACATGGACGAGTGATCCCAACCGCATCAACTTCCTGGAAAGCATCACTACCAATAACGGCAGTGCTAACCTGACCAGTGATAACCACCATTGGGATGGAATCCATATATGCTGTTGCAATACCAGTGACAGCATTTGTAGCACCAGGACCAGATGTGACTAAGACCACACCAGGTTTACCTGTAGCCCGAGCGTAGCCATCTGCAGCATGTGTTGCAGCTTGCTCATGTCGAACTAGAATGTGTTTGACATCTTCCTGATTGTATAGCGCATCATAGATATGCAGCACTGCACCACCAGGATACCCGAAAAGGTATTCAACACCTTCGTCTTTGAGACATTGAACTAATATCTCGGCACCACTTAATTCCACGTGTTCCCCTTATATGTATGCCGTTCTTTTTAGTGAGCTAAAAAATTGTAAACGTGTAAAGTTACTTGTAATGCACGATAAGGTCAAGAATAAGGTCTGTCGCCTTTCTGCGTATAAAAGAACTATTTATGCTTAATGCATTTGCTGTGGCATAATTCGCCGCTATGACACAATCAAATCAAACTCAAATAACATTAAGCCGCCCAGACGACTGGCACTTACACTTGCGCGATGATCTGGCTCTGGAAAGGACTGTTTCTGATACAGCCAGCGTATTTGGACGTGCCATCGTCATGCCAAATCTTCGTCCACCTGTGACCAGTACTGCCTTGGCACTCGACTATAAAAACAGAATAGTTAAAAACATACCTGCTAATAGTCAGTTTGAACCTTTAATGACATTGTATCTCACTGATAACACCTCTGCCGATGAAATTTATCGCGCCAAAGAAAGTGGCATTGTTCATGCCGTAAAACTCTATCCAGCTGGTGCAACAACTAATTCAGATGCCGGTGTCACCGATCTAAAACACTGTTATCAGACATTAGAGGCTATGCAAAAAATAGGAATGCATTTACTTGTTCATGGTGAGGTCACTGCCGCTGACATTGATGTCTTTGACCGTGAAAAAGTATTCATTGATCAGGTATTAATTCCACTGATGAATGACTTTCCTGAATTAAGAATCGTGTTTGAACATATCACAACGTCAAATGCAGCGGAATTTGTTAGCAGTGCGTCCGATAATATTGCTGCGACCATCACACCGCATCATCTTTTGTTAAACAGAAATGATCTCTTAGTAGGTGGTATTCATCCACATCATTATTGTTTACCTGTCTTGAAGAGAAATACCCATCAACAGGCCTTAATCAAAGCAGCCACCAGTGGCAGTAAAAAATTCTTTTTAGGCACCGATAGTGCACCCCATCCTCGTGCTGGTAAAGAAGCCAGCTGTGGTTGTGCAGGAATATATAGTGCTCACGCGGCAATCGAGTTATATGCTGAAGCATTTGAAGCTGCAAATGCACTGGATAAATTAGAAAGTTTTGCTAGTTTTAACGGGCCAGACTTTTATCGCCTGCCAAGAAATGAAGATAAGATAACCTTAGTAAAAGAAAGTTGGGATGTACCTGAAACATTAACTTTTGCAGACAGTTCACTGGTACCGATGCGTGCAGGAAATCAAATACACTGGAAAGTCGTTAGTTAATCTAACGACTTTTCTTGCGCTGATACATCAGCGCATCCCCTTCAGATAACAATTCATCTATTGTTGCGTGTTTTTCAGGTTCAAAGAGTACGATTCCGTAAGAAAAGGTGATGTGATAGCCCAACGCTTGCTGCTCATTACACCGTTGAATTTGTTGTGAAAATCGTTTCATAACCTCATCAACGGCATTTTTATCAGCATCAACTAATAAAATGACAAACTCATCTCCGCCCATTCTTGCCACAATATCTGAATCTCTGCCAACGTCATCTAGTATGCTTGCAAACTGCTGGAGCGCTTTATCTCCTTCAGCATGACCAAACTTATCATTGATTGGTTTAAATTCATTAAGGTCGAGAAAAACAAGAGCAACGGGAAGCGCACCACGTTTACAGATATTCAATGATTTTTCTGCCGACATATTAAAACCACGCCGGTTTAATATCCCTGTAAGCTCATCCATCGTAGCCAATTCAACAGCTTGAATTTCATGCTCAACAATTGTCGCCAGATCTTTAAGTAGTTGTCGATCATCCTCCCTGAACTGTCTCGGCTTCACATCTTTGATACATAAGGTACCTAACTTACTGCCATCAAGATAACGAATGGGATAACCAGCATAAAAACGTATATGCTTTTGACCTATTAATAACGGGTTATCGATGAAACGTTCATCGTTATGGGCATCCTCCACAACAAAGGCACCTTCTCCCAAAATAGCATGCCCGCAGAAGGATATATCCCGAGGAGTTTCAGTGATATCCAATCCCTGGCATGATTTGAACCATTGGCGATTTTTATCAACAAGACTGACAAGTGCAACTGGCACATCAAACAATTTAGTGGCGATTCTTGTTAGACGATCAAAGCGTTCATCTGGAGCAGAATCAAGAATAGTCAGCGATTTTAGTGTCGATAATCTTTCTTGTTCATTTTGAGGTAAATCTGGTGTTTTCATATAAAACTCCAGTTTTATTAAATAAGACAATCATATGTCACACAATTATTTTGTGCACATGATTTAGTCTCATCTCATCGAAATAAATTCAATACTTATGTTTATACAATAAAAATTAAGGTTCATTTTGAGTAAAAATGAACCTTTGATAACGTGAATTTATAGCTTAACACCGATACGTTGAGCGACTTCTTCGTAGGCTTCGATCACACCACCTAGCCCTTGTCTGAAACGATCTTTATCCAGCTTTTTACGTGTTTCTGCATCCCAAAGGCGACAGCCATCCGGACTAAACTCATCACCCAAAAATATCTGGCCTTTGAACAGACCAAATTCCAGCTTATAGTCCACTAAAATCATGCCGGCATCAGCAAATAGCTTCTGTAAATATTCATTAACTTTAAACGTTAACTCTTTCATTTTGCTTATATCTTCGGCTTTTGCCCAGCCGAATGTTTCAATGTGATACTCATTGATCATTGGATCATGTAATGCATCATTTTTAAGAAAAAATTCAAACACGGGTGGATTGAGCTCAAGTCCATCTTCAACCCCAAGGCGACGAACAAGGCTACCGGAAGCCACATTACGTACAACACATTCCACCGGCACCATTTTCATGTTTTTAACTAATGATTCGGTGTCGTTCAACAGCTCTTCAAAGTGAGTTGGAATGCCTTTATCAGCCAGATATTGCATGATGAAAGCATTAAACTTGTTATTGACCATGCCTTTGCGGTTTAACTGTTCAACTTTTTCACCATCGAATGCAGACGTATCATCACGAAAGCTCAGGACGACATAATCTTCATTATCTGTAGCAAAAACACTTTTGGCTTTACCAGAATACAATTCTTGTTTCTTTTGCATCAGCTATCTCTTAGCGGTTAGTTATTTCACGCCAGTCAAAACCGGCCTCTTGGTCTGCAATGCCAATCCAGTCATGTTCACATGCCAGTGCATCAGCAAGCAATGGCACAACAATTGACGGACAATTATTTTTTTCAGAAATATGCATTGCCATAATATGCTGCAAGTTTGTGGTGTCAATTTTCTCAAGTAATGAGGCGGATTGCACGTTATTTAAATGCCCTAGTCTGCCACCTACACGGCGCTTAAGATGTTCAGGATATTCGCCCTGCTCCAGCATCATCATATCGTGATTGGCTTCTAACAATAATGCATGACAGCCAGATAATGTTTCTTCAATCAACGGTGTGATTGAGCCTACATCAGTCAACAAACCTAAACGGTGCTGGCCGTTACCAAAAACAAACTGGCTAGGCTCTCTTGCATCATGCGGAACAGGAAAAGGTTCAACTTCCAGATCGTTAATGCTGAAGGTTTCGTGACAATTAAACGTTTTAATGTAAGGTGCAACATCCTCAGGTAAACACCCTGCCGTTCCTGGCGTTGTGAACACCGGTAAGCGATATTTACGCGCCATTACCCGGATGCCAGCCATATGATCCGCATGCTCATGGGTAACTAACAAAGCTGACAGTTGCTGTGGATCTACGCCCAACATACGTAAACGTTTTTCAGCCTCACGAGCAGAAAAACCACAGTCAATCATGACCGTGGTTTTTCCTGATGTTACGAGTGTCGCATTTCCGCGACTACCACTTCCGAGGGAAGCAAAACGCATTATGGTGCAAGTTGTTCCTGAATCAGATCTAACAAACGTTTAGCCGATTCATCAGAAGTACGGACTTCATTTGAATCCAATACCATTACACGTGTTTGATTAGCATCCGACAACAACTTAATGTAGTAGTATTCGTCTGGTTTTTTCTCGACATCATCACGCCAGAAAGCCAGCTTATCAAGCATACCTTCATCTTCTTGTTCAGCTTTCTTGAAGGGATCAATATAACGAACGAAGTACTGGCCTTTGCTACGGTCACGATCCTCTACAGAGAAACCTTTACTATCAAGGACACGTCCGACACGGCCCCAAACTGTTTGGAAATCCTGTTCAATCAATAAGCTTTGCTGACCATTGCTATCATCCATAAGTAAGACACGTGCTGTTTCTTCTGGTGGTGGTGCCGGTGTAGCTAATTTAAACTGTTCCATATCCTGTTGATAAAGCGTACCTAAATAATCAGCCAGTTGACGAAGCATTGCTTCATCTTTTTGCTTATTGGCTTTCTCATCATCAGGATTACCTAAATAGACATTTGTCATTTTAGACGTATCACCGCGCTCCATTCTGATTCGGTAGACATAACCATCTGCATCAGCAGTAGTGTCCATCAAGCCAATACGGTCGTCAGCACGAGCAATCCCTAAATCTTTTGTTGCCCAGAAATCGATAATACGTTGCCAGGTGACTTCACGATCACCAGGTACAACCAGATGGCGATCTTTACCTTCACCAGCAAGTGCAGGTTTTGATTCAGGAGTAACATTGTATTTTGCAGCCAGAGGGTTGGTTGCTGCTTCTTCAAACTCAGAGTAAGTCGCTGTATTAGTTTGATTACCGGAAATATCATCTTTAATACGGCTTGTGCTTAGATCCGGTGGTACATCAAGAGGTGGCATAGTTTCAGCTTTACGGTATTTCTGAGTATTATCAGGAACCACCTCATCCAATGATGAAAAAGCGCCACAAGCAGTTAGAGCAGTCGTCATCATGACAACCAGCGATGTTTGTTTAAATAATTTTACGTTCATTTAATACAGTTCACTCACTTGAATTTAGTTTAGAACACCGGCAGTGTTCAATGCATCACGCACAGATTGATGATAATGTTCAGACAATACCGTCATTGGCAAACGAATGCCACTAGAAATAAGTCTCATTTCGCTCAAAGCCCACTTAACGGGTATGGGATTTGACTCTACAAATAAGAATTGGTGCAGCGCGACTAATTTTAAATTAATTTCGCGTGCCAGCGTCTCATCTCCGACAAGAGCGGCTTCACACATTTCATGCATTAGTTTTGGTGCGACATTTGCGGTGACAGAAATGACGCCCTGACCTCCTGCCAGAATAAAATCGACAGTATTGGCATCTTCACCTGTGTAAAGTTCAAATCCTTCTCGTGATAATTGTTTAATTTGTTGAACACGAGAGACATCACCAGTGGCTTCTTTAATACCGATGATATTAGACAGCTCGGAAAGCCTTCCCACTGTTTCGGGTAATAAATCAGACGCAGTACGACCAGGTACATTATAGAGAATTTGCGGAATATTAACGGCTTCAGCAATCGCTTTGAAATGCAGATACATGCCCTGCTGAGTCGGTTTATTGTAATAAGGTGCGACCAGTAAAACGGCATCTACACCCAAGTCTTTTGCAGACTGAGTCAGTTCGATTGCTTCCGAGGTGGAGTTAGCGCCTGTACCTGCAATAACAGGAATACGACCATTAACTTGCTCTACTACCAGACGAATGACGTCACAGTGTTCTTCTACGCTCAAGGTTGCAGATTCACCGGTCGTACCGACAGCGACAATGGCATCTGTGCCCTGGCTGATATGAAACTCGACCAGCTTACGCAGGCTGTCAACATCCAACGCACCATCTGCCTGCATGGGTGTGACAAGAGCTACCATACTGCCGCTAAACATATTTAAATGACTCCGAAAAAATAACAGGCATGGTACTTTGCCTGCCTGTTGATGACAAGATCCGACTGAATTGTGTAAGGTACTTTGCTTTCTAAATCTTTTCAAACAGGACGATTCAGATGACACAAGTACAAGTAGGCGAAGCTGTCCCAGACTTTACACTGCCAAGCACGGGCGAAAAAACATTCCAACTTTCAGCACTTAAAGGTAAACGCGTTTTAATTTATTTTTATCCCAAAGATAATACGCCAGGTTGTACATTAGAAGGACAAAATTTCCGCGACAATATCGACTTTTTTAACGAGCATAACACGGTTATTTTTGGTATTTCACGTGACAGTCTTCGTATGCATGAAAATTTCAAAACGAAACAATCTTTTCCTTTTGATTTGTTATCTGACGCTGATGAAGAAGCCTGCAAACTATTTGACGTTATCAAACTTAAAAAGCTCTACGGCAAGGAATATATGGGAATTGTCAGAAGCACATTTTTAATCGATGAAAATGGCATTCTTCAACAAGAATGGCGAAATGTGAAAGTCAAAGAACATCTGGATCAAGTTAAAGAAGCCATACTGAATCTTTAAATGCTGTTTGCTTAATTTTTGCTGTTAGCGAGTCCATATTGGCGCAGCAACAAATTTCGTTCGCACCCATTTTGTGCACTTTTTATCAATACTACTTTGTAGGTACACCTAAATAGGTAACTTTCGCTTTTGGTCTGCTTTTTGCCTCGCATAAATGAATCACACTGTTAGGGGTAACAATGAATCAATTGCGAAGTACATCCATGAACTTAAGCCACAAAGAAAAAACGTGGCTGCCTTGGTTTGGCCCGACCGGGAAACTGGCAATGTCCTGGTCATGCCATCTCAATCGACATAATTATGCTGCTGTAGAAAAGACTTTTGAGGGAATAGCTGCCACGCGTGTAAAGATTCTTCAACAATGGGTAGAAAACCATTGGAATCAGATGACATTTTTAGCTGAACAATTAGCGGGATGTTATCCAGATCTACCAAAATCTTTATTAGAAGACCGGCTACATGCGGCACCTGACTTCTCAGAAGTCTTTATCATCAATACTCATGGAACGGTGACACAATCAACTTACTCTTCACACATTAATAAAGCCGACTTATCTCACAAAGCCGTACAACATGGCCTTTCAAGCCCTTTTCTACATGGCCCCTATATCGATAAATTAACTCTCGATATTGGCCCTTCAAGTTCTAAGTTTCATGACGAAGTTACACTTATGTTTTACCAGCCAATTATCATCGATAGTGAAACTGTCGGTGCTGTGTGTGCTCGTGTGCCCAATGATGTCTTAGGTGACCTTATTCAGCGCGAAGCAGGACATATTTATACCGAGTCAGGTGACAATTACATCTTTATGGTGGAATCAAAGTTCGACTCTGGCTTGCAACAAGGCATTGCTCTCTCTCGCTCTCGGTTTGAGGATGATACCTTTTCCCATGGTGAAAACCTGAAAAGTGGTATTCACACAAGCTTTGGTACGGTAAAGATTCAACGGCATACAGAATTTGAAATTCGCTTTACCGATCCCGCAACTAATAAACTTCACCCAGGCGTTCGCGAAACTATACGTAATGGCGAAAATCTATTTGTCACTTATCCCGGTTATTCAGATTACCGACATATCCCTGTTATCGGTAAAGGTGTCACCTTCCAATTAAAAGGTTCACCAGATCGTTGGGGAATGATGTGTGAAGGTGACCTTGAAGAAGTCTACAGACGTCGTTCAGTCAACGTGAATTTGATGAAAGGGTTCATCCTGTCAATGTCTGTATTACTTGGAACCAATATGGCTTTACATGCGTTCACCAGTTTGCCTGTTATCGGAGTAAATGCAATATCAATAGTCATGATTGCTGTGATTGCTGTTATGTACAAAAAGCTGACAACCAATCCCCTCGCTGACCGTCTCGAAGAAATGACTAACGTTATTCAAACCATTGCTGAAGGTGAAGGAAATCTTGCTCAAAGATTAGATAACAAGAAATTTATTAACGATGAAACAGGCGATATGGGCCGATGGATAAATAGCTTTATAGATAATCTAGATGGCATTGTTGGCCAGGTCATTAAAACAAGTACCAATGTTAGTCATACGAATGAAGCTATGCTCGAAACCAATCGAGAAGCTTTCCACGCATCCAACGAAGTGGCTACTGCTATAGAAAAAATGTTGCAACTGCTAGAAGATCAAATCCGTGATATCGGTAATGCATCCACCACAGCTGAAGCAATGAAACAAGCCATGGATGAAGTGGTTCAAGAAGCGAGATTGCAATATGAATCCGTAAGAAGTGGTACGCAGGAAATACGTGATGTAGTGGAAACATCTGCTAAAGCAGTACAGTCGCTCCATAGTCGAACAGCTGAAATCGGCAATATTATTGGTGTCATTACTGAAATCACTAATCAAACCAACTTGCTTGCCCTGAATGCTGCTATTGAAGCTGCGCGGGCTGGTGAGCATGGACGTGGTTTTTCTGTTGTTGCTGATGAAGTGCGTAACCTGGCACAGAGAACAGCAACATCAGCAGATGAAATTCAACAAATGATTGAAAACATCCAGTCCGAAACATTGGAAGCCTATAAATTCATGGAGTCTGGTGTCGAAAATGTGGATCGCAGCTTAAAGAAAACAGAAGAAGCCTCATCTGAAAATACACAACTCCATCAACTTGTTGAGCAAATGTTCTCAACCATTAAACAACTTGATCAAAATAGTCAGTTACATGGTGACACCGCTAGGAATGTCGGACAGTCAGCCAGCCTGATGACACAAGCCGTTAATGCACTGCAACATCGCTCAGTTATGGTAAAAAATACCGCACAAAAACTCAGTCAACTGGTTGGTGTTTTCAGCGTCAGTACACGATAAATTCTAGAAATTTTAAGCAGATAGGGATATCTGCTCTATTTCTACTGTCACCTATATTGTGTTTACCACAAAAGGAGATTGCTTTATGGATATGCAAATCAACCCAGAAAGTAAACCAAGTAAGCTGGCCGCCGTGTTTGATAACGAGCAGAAAGCGGTCGAGGCCAAGCAAAAACTTGTCAATGTAGGTCACTTTAATCAGCAAGATATTGAGGTGATTCAACCTAAAGACAAAAATACCAGTAAGAAGATTGAACCAGAATCTAAAGCCATTGCCCGCTTTATTACACGTTCTCACCTGATATTAGGTGGTGTAGGTTTGTTAGTTGGTCTGGCTATTGCCAGTGCGCTGGTCGCTTCTGGCCCAATGATGACTCAATCCAGCCCACTCTATACTTATATAGCACTGGCTGTTGTGGGCACTTTTATTGGACTGCTGTTTGCCGGATTACTCTCACTACGCCCCGATCATGATCCGCTAATCAATGAAACGGTCTCCGCAAAGCGTCATAATTTATGGACACTGATTGTGCAGACAGACGGGCGCAAAAATTTGAAAACAGCACATCAATTAATGCATCCGACAGCTGTATCTGTCACAGAAACATTCTAGTTCTTAATTGCTTAGCGAAAAGTCTTCTGGTGCTGGTTGAACAAAACAATCAGCACCAGTATGATGCCCGTCCCGCTGGGACCAGACACAACTAAATCTGCGTTTTTTTCTGTAATAAAAAAAGTTTTTTGCAGCACCAAAAAGTCACAAAAGCTGTGATCCCGCATAGGAGCTGACTTAGCTCTAAGCACGCAGTAAGTTATCCACAAAAAGTGCACAATTTATGTGCAAAATCTCCACTTGCCAAGCCTTCAAAAACACACTATCTTGTGGTTCAATCATTTCAAAACCACAACTTCTAGTGGTTTTATGTTTTTTGATTATTTAAACATTATTGCAGGGATTTTCATTATGGCGAGCGAAACAGCACAACCCGTTTATACCTCATCAGCATCTGAAAGTGGATACAGCGTTATCCGTCGCAACGGTAAAGTCACCGAGTTTGATAGCAGCAAAATTGCTGTCGCTATCACCAAAGCTTTTTTAGCAGTTGAGGGTGATTCAGCACAAGACAGTCGTCGAATTCATGACACTGTGGCAAAACTGACCAAACAAGTTACTGATAACCTTTTACGACGTATTGATGATGGTGGCACTGTTCACATCGAAGATATTCAGGATCAAGTTGAACTGGCTCTTATGCGTGAAGGTGAATACAAAGTCGCTCGCTCTTACGTTGTATATCGTGAAAAACAATCAGAAAAACGTGCTGAAGAAGAAAAGAAACATCCGCAGCCTGCTAACGAATCTCCCCTGCACGTCACAGCAGCTGATGGCACTCGTCACCCTCTCGACATTGACCGTTTACACAATCTGATTACAGAAGCCTGTGAAGGTTTAGCAGAAGTTAACCGTGATGCGATTTTGCGTGACACTCAACGTAACCTGTTTGACGGCGTTAAAGAAGCTGACGTTGAAAAAGCATTGGTCATGTCAGCACGTACCTTTATCGAAAAAGATCCTGCCTACAGCACACTGGCTGCTCGCCTGCTGATGGATGGTATTCGTCGTGAAGCCCTGACTTTTGTCTACAAAACACCAAAACAAGCCTCTCAACAAGAAATGGGCGCGTTATATAACGACTATTTCAAAACCTACATCTCAACAGCCATTGAAAAAGAACTGATTGACTCTGAATTAGGTTTGTTTGATTTAGATCGTCTGGGTAATGCACTTAAGCCAGAACTGGACTTTGAGTTCACTTATCTGGGTCTGCAAACCTTATATGACCGTTACTTCATTCACTTTGACGGTACACGTTTCGAATTACCACAAGCCTTCTATATGCGTGTCGCTATGGGCTTGGCTATCAATGAATTAAACCGTGAAGAACGCGCTATCGAGTTCTATAACCTGCTATCCAGCTTCGACTTTATGAGTTCAACGCCTACCCTGTTTAACTCAGGCACATTGCGTCCGCAATTATCTTCTTGCTACCTGACAACGGTACCTGATGATCTAAGTGGTATTTATAACGCGATGCGTGATAACGCCTTATTATCAAAATATGCCGGTGGCCTGGGTAATGACTGGACACGTGTTCGTGGTCTGGGTGCTCATATCAAGGGTACTAACGGTAAATCACAAGGTGTTGTACCGTTCCTGAAAGTCGCTAACGATACTGCCGTTGCTGTTAACCAAGGCGGTAAACGTAAAGGTGCTGTTTGTGCTTACTTAGAAACATGGCACATCGACGTTGAAGAATTCCTCGATTTACGTAAAAACACCGGTGATGACCGTCGTCGCACACACGATATGAATACAGCTAACTGGATTCCAGACTTATTCATGAAACGTGTAGCTGAAGAAGGTCAATGGACTTTATTCTCACCAGAAGAAGTGGATGACTTACACGACTTAACCGGTCTTGATTTTGAAAGAGCCTATAAAGCTTACGAAGAAAAAGCCGCTCGTGGCGAAATTCGTAACTTCAAACAACTGCCTGCGACTGACTTATGGCGCAAAATGTTAGGCATGCTGTTCGAAACAGGCCATCCTTGGATTACCTTTAAAGATCCATGTAACCTGCGTAGCCCACAACAGCACGTTGGTGTCGTTCATAGCTCAAACCTGTGTACAGAAATCACTCTGAATACATCAGATAAAGAAATTGCTGTCTGTAACTTAGGTAGTGTCAATATGGTGAAACATATTGATGAAAACGGTAAGCTCGACAAAGAAAAACTGCAAAAAACCGTTCGTACTGCGATGCGTATGTTAGATAACGTTATTGAGTACAACTACTACAGCGTACCGCAAGCACGCCACTCAAACTTACAGCATCGTCCTGTTGGTTTAGGTCTGATGGGCTTCCAGGATGCACTGTACAAACTGCGTATTCCTTACAGCTCTGACGAAGCCGTTCAATTCGCTGATGAATCAATGGAAGCAATCAGCTACTACGCTATCGATGCTTCATCTGATTTAGCTGCAGAACGTGGTAAATACCAAACTTACGAAGGCAGCTTGTGGAGCAAAGGTATTCTGCCAATCGATTCAATCAAAATTTTGAAAGAAGCGCGTGGCGAATATCTGCAACAAGACGAAAGCAAAACCATGGACTGGGACATGCTGCGTGACAAGATCAAACGTCAAGGCATGCGTAACTCAAACACGATGGCGATCGCACCAACAGCGACAATTTCAAACATCTGCGGTGTCAGCCAGTCTATTGAGCCGACCTATCAGAACCTGTTTGTGAAATCGAATCTGTCAGGTGAGTTCACTGTTATCAACCCATACATGGTTGAAGACTTGAAAGCACGTAATCTGTGGGATGACGTGATGATTAACGATCTGAAATACTTCGATGGTAGCCTGCAAAGCATCGACCGTATTCCAGCCGAGTTGAAATCACTCTACACCACGGCATTTGAAATGGATGCACGCTGGTTAATTGAAGCCGCATCACGCCGCCAAAAATGGCTGGACCAAGCTCAAAGCCTTAACTTATATATGGCTGAACCATCAGGTAAGAAGATGGACAACCTCTATAAACTGGCTTGGGTTCGTGGCTTGAAAACCACTTATTACCTCCGTTCTATGGGGGCAACAGGTGCAGAGAAAACCAGCACAGCACCAACCACAGCAACTGAAGCGCCTGCACCAAGCAAGCCTACAGCAGTTGCCACCGCGAGCACGCCAGCGCCGGTTGCCAGCGCGTCATCAAGTATTGACGATTTAGTTCTAGGTGAAGGTATGGAAGCGCCAAAAGCGTGTTCAATTTTAGAACCAGATTGTGAGGCATGTCAGTAATGTTGAATTGGGACGATCCATTCTCAGCGCCGATAGCCGGTACTGCGGAAGCAAAAAAACAAACCGAAGAAAAAGCAGCAGCACAGTCTGCTGCGCCAGCGGCTAACGATCTCAGCGAAGCCCCGTCTTCTGCTGAGATCAAAAAAATGCCATTAATGAACGCCAAACCCGTCAATGCTGACGACAAACGCGTGATTAATGGTGAAGCTGATATTAATCAATTAGCACCGTTCAAATATCCTTGGGCATGGAATTACTTCCTCAATGCCAACAAGAATCACTGGACACCGCTGGATATCAACATGGCGCAAGACGTTCATGACTACCGTCATAAACTGACGCTGGAAGAACGTCATGTCTATGAAAACGTGCTGTCATACCTGACCACCTCAGACATCTTAGCGATGCGTAATATCGGTCTGGCGGTCATGGAAAAAATGACAGCGCCAGAACTGCAAATCTATCAAGCACGCCAAGTGTATGAAGAAGCATTGCACACATGGACATACCAGCACTGTATCGAAACCATTGGTCTTGATCAGTCAGAAATCTACAACCGCTACCGCGTGGTGCCAGAGATTTACCAAAAAATTAAATTGGCCAATGACCGTTTAAACACTGTTATGCGTAGTGATATCGATCTACATGACCGTGATGAACTAGAAAACTTTGTCATGTCCTATGCCTTCTTCGCCGGCATCTTCGAAGGTTCATGGTTCTACAACGGCTTCAGCCCGATCTTTGCTTTGCAACGTCGTGGTCTAATGAAAGGTACTGCTGAACAGCTGCAATACATCATGCGTGATGAAGTCATGCACGCCTCTTTCGGTATTCGCGTCTGTAAGCAAATCATGAAAGAAGAAAACATCACGCTGGACCCGAAAAAAGTCCAACAGATGTTTGAAGAAGCTGATGCTGCTGAAGAAACCTATGCGGGCTACATTCTGCGTGACCCAATTTTAGGTTACTCAAAAGAAGTGCATCACGGCCAGTTCCGTTACACGGCTAACCGTCGTGCCAAACAGCTAGGTTTTGAAGAACCGTTCCCAGGTGCCGAAGCCACCCTGCCCTGGCTTGATGAACAAGCTAACATGCGGAAGGAGAAAAACTTCTTCGAAACCAAAGTCACCGAGTATCAAACTGGTGGTGGTTTGAAATGGGATTGATGATTTAATGGAAAAGCCGACTTTTATGTCGGCTTTTTTTAAATTAAAAAAAGGACTTATCTATGCTCAACCCATTCACCCCCTCTGAAATTGCCAGCCTACCTGAAGACTTTTTCGGAAGAGAACGAGAAATAGACCTATTAGCACGTGCAATTAACCAAGGCTCCGTTTGTATTGAGGGGTCATTTGGCATTGGGAAATCATCTTTCATGTCACGTACATTACTTCATATGGATGGATTCGCTTCAGATGAAAATTGTATTTTTGTTATGGGTGTGGGCCATAGTGATATCAAGACAGTTGATGATGCGGCACTGCTTATTCTTGAAAAGTTAGTTACTGTTGATTCAAATCAACAAAAACTCACAATCGGCATACCGAAACTTGTTACATATGAATCAACCGAAGCGTTCTCTTTTTTTAATTCTGGTAGACATTTAGCTGCATTAACTAGAATTGTCGCTGATCAAACATTTAGTGCCCAAATCAACAATGCAAAGAAATTCATAATTGCTATTGATGAATGTGAAAAGTGTGCTCCTGCGATTGCCAGGTTAATGCGAACTTTGTGTACTGAGGTACAACATCAAGGAATAAAGAATCTAAGGTTTGTTCTTTCTGGTGTTAGCCCTTTCTACCAACATATGGCAGAAGAGGATCGTGGTGTAACAAGATTTATATACAAGACTTTCCATCTACAACCTTTCGACTCTGACACCTCGGCATCACTTCTAGAAGATAAGTTTAGGCAAGTTGTCGAAAATGCTGAGTCTGGTGATGAGAATATCAAAATCAATCCAGATGTAATAGATAGAATAGCTGCAATCTCTGGAGGCCATCCTCATCTATTACAACTTCTTGGCTCACATGTAATTGAGCATGAATATGAAGATCCAGATGGATGTATTGACACGTTAGATCTTGTTGGGTCGCTCAGAAAGATTTGTTATGAATCACGTGGCCGAGATTACGATTTAATGATTAACTCTATGAAGAGTGAATCGAAATTTTCAGACTATTGTACTTTCATAGAACTTACAGGCGGCTCATTTCCAAGCATAGTAGAAAGGAATAATGTCATAAATAATATTGGAACGGAATCACTCAACTGGTTAGTTGAGCGAAATTTCTTGAGTATCAATCATGATGAAACATACTCCGTAGTTGATGAGTTTTTGAGGATTCGAGTTATCCTAGAACTAAATGAAGATCAGGCTGAAAGCATTGAATCAGACATACTTTACAGTGGTTCGCTTCCCTTACCTGGCGAATCATATTCAATGCTCTATGAAAATACAGGCAGAGACGAACAGTACGAATAATAAATCAAAATAGCCCCTTGCACATAAAGCACATCAAGGAGTCAGCCCGTAGGTTGGGTTGAAGCATGAAACCCAACAAACAACACCTCAAATAACAAAACACCTCTCAAAACATCAAAATGTTGGGTTTCGTTATCACTCTACCCAACCTACAATAATGGTTACTTTTTGTTTCACATGGATGGTGAACAATGCAATATCGACAAGCCTTTGTGCCTGGTGGCACCTTTTTCTTTACGATCACTTTATTGGAGCGCCATAAAACGTTATTAACGGATAATATCATTCTGTTAAAACAATCTTTCCACCACGTTAAACAATCTCATCCATTTCACATCGATGCGATTGTTATCTTGCCCGATCATTTACATACCATTTGGACTTTACCTGAAACTGATGCCGATTTTGCGATGCGTTGGGGATTAATTAAATCGACATTTTCGAGAGGCTTCCCCAAGGATGAACATATCAACAAAACTCGTCACTCGAAAAATGAACGCGGTATCTGGCAACGTCGATATTGGGAACATTTAATTCGTGACGAAAAAGATTATAGAAATCATGTTAACTATATTCATTACAATCCGGTTAAACATGGATATGTCGATAAAGCCATCGATTGGCCTTATTCCAGCATTCATAAATTTGTTCGTGATGGAATAATTGATCAAAACTGGGGATATGATGAGAATGTTGATATGAAAACATTTGGTGAGAGGAATTGAGTTTTATACCGTCCTGGACATGTTGGGTTTCGTTATCACTCTACCCAACCTACAAACAAACATTGATATCTTTCGTAGGTTGGGTTGAAGCATGAAACCCAACAAATGCCCCCTCAAATAACAACAAATCACTTAAATCATAAATTGTTGGGTTTCGCTATCGCTCTACCCAACCTACAAACAAGCATTGATGCCCCTCGTAGGTTGGGTTGAAGCATAAAACCCAACAGATGTCCCTTCAAATAACAACAAATCACTTAAATTATAAATTGTTGGGTTTCGCTATCGCTCTACCCAACCTACGAGTACGTTATTTATCTTTTCTAATTAGATAACTATCTAATAAAGGCCAGACTTCTACTTTGTTGTTATATAGAGCGACTTTCTTATCATTGGCTGAGATAAGAATGCCTTTTGCTATCACTTGATTATTTTTAGTGGTATCGAGCAAATACGTGCAGCGGCCAACTTTTTCTTCACTCTGGCATCCCGCGTTTGTATATATTTCCATTTGTTTCTCAGCATCATATTGACCTCTTAGATAAGCACCACCTAAAAGCGATACGATTAAAGAAATGATTAGTATTGGATAAGCTATCCATGATGAAATCGTTCCAATCATCTCACTCAGTAGACACCAATGCCACTGAGTAATACCTAATATTTTTCTACCTTGATTTTCTTTAGTAATTTCTTCAAATATCCAGTCTTTACCATTTTCTCTAGCATGTCTTAGAAAGAAAAAAACAGCTAGAACAAATAAAACATAAAAAAGGAAAACACCAAGTAAAAACGGCCATTTAGAAAGTAACCACCCTGCTCCTAAAATACCGATGTACCAACTTTCTACCAGAACATCGGACATATCTTTATTAATAAGCTCGTGACTCAAACCAAAGGTAAAAATATGACCAATATGGTAACTGAAGCCTGTTAACAAAATACATGGCACGAGTAGTGCCACTGCTGTTGCAGCTAACTTTAATAATCCCTCAAACTTTTCCATATACATCCTTGTTCAGCTCAACACTCTTTTACATATTTGCTAGAAAGCCAAGGATAATAAATACAACACCTTTTTGCATATTTAAAACTGCATAATTCAAAGTTCGTAGGTTGGGTTGAAGTATGAAACCCAACAAACAGGCTCAAATATCACCCCCACTCAAATCATCAAAATGTTGGATTTCGTTATGGCTATGATTCTACCGGCTAGGTGATTAATTATGCTGTTCTATAAATCTGCTACAGAACATTATTCAATACTTTTTTTCGATTCCCGATTACCCATAGCTGGGTAGCAAAAATGACAAAAAAGACGGGTGAAAGCATTAATAAATTTAATGATTCCCACCCTAGTGTAAATAATAGCTTCCCAGCCATTAAAGAACCGATAGCAACCAGAGTGAAGATAATGAGATCATTACTCCCCTGCACTTTGCCTCGCTCTGATTCTGTATGCATTGTTGCTAATAAAGTGCTGCCACCAATAAATAAGAAATTCCAGCCAACGCCCAGTAAGACAAGTGATATTTCAAAATGCGTCAAGGTCTGACCGGTATTGGCTGTCAGTGCAGAGCCTATAAGTAAGAGACTGCCAGTATGGAGTATTGTCGCTGTGCCAAATCGTTTAATTAAGCTCCCGGTAAAGAATGAAGGCAGGAACATTCCCAACACATGCCATTGCATAACGTGGGCTATTACCGTCATATCAAACCCTACATTTTTCATCGCTAATGGTGTTGCAGACATCACCAGAATCATTATCGCGTAGCCGATTGCAGCCGCTATCATTGCCACTTTGACACTGGGTAACTTCACTATTGTCTTTAATGGGCGTGCATAACTGCCAGGCTCCGGCTCACCTGAAGGAGGCACTCTGAGTAGAGAGAGTAAAAAAATGGCTAAAACTGATTGAATCGCCAGTATCAGGTATGGCCCTGCGTAAGGAGTTGCTTCTATTAAGTTAATTAATGCACTCGCATTCCAGGGGCCGAGGTAAGCAGCAATAACACCACCGACCATGACGAGAGAAAGTGCACGACTTTTAAAACCGGGACTTGCTACATCGATAGCAGCAAATCGGTAGTACATGGCAAAACCTTGATAGACACCTAATAAGAAATTGCCCAGACAAAAAAGCCAGAACGCATTATGTGATATACCCAGAACGGATAAATACGCACCACCAACACCGCCGAATAAAGCCCCTGTAATGAATCCAACGCGCCTACCCACTTTGGCCATATACAATGACGCAGGCAGTGTTGAAATCACCGTTCCAATCATCATAAGTGCGATAGGTAACGTGGCATAGGTAGGATTTGGACTCATTTTATAGCCAACCACACCACTCAATGTCATCACCGTGATCGCCGCTATAATGAAGAGTGATTGGCAAATAACTAATATGAGGACATTGGCTTTTTCTCTGGTGAATAAAGGCACTTTAAAATCCTACGATATGTTAATTTTTCATAGTTAAAACCATACGAAACTCAGCCTTACCTGCTTTCATTTTTTGATATGCTTCATTTGCCTTTTCAAGAGGTAATGTCTCAATCTTTGGTCTCGCATTGGTTAAAACACTAAACTTCAGTGCTTTCTCATTTTCATTAGGTGTGCCTGTAATAGAGCCAAACAAACTTCGCTGCCCTCCGACCAACATACCTGGCTTGATACTCAAAGGTTCTTTTCCTAAGCCCAGAAGGACCAGACGACCATCTGGACTCAAACCGGTTAGAAACGTTGATGTGAACTCTGCATTATCAACAGTACTAATGATAGCTTTGACGCCACCGAATTGCTGCAACTGTTTTTCATAATCTTTGATATTGGTGTCGATGTAGTCATGCGCACCTAATTTTATGGCCATATCAGCAATATCATTGCCTCGACCTACGGCGACAGTTCTATATCCCATTTTACTGGCATACTGAATAGCCATATGCCCCAAGCCACCTATTCCCAGAATAACAACGGTGTCTCCAGCTTCTGCCCCACATTTTTTTAGTGCATTAAATGTGGCAATACCTGCACATAAGATAGGAGCGGCTTCCTCAGAACTTAATTCAGCGGGTATAGAAACAAGTGCTGTAGAACGTGCAATCATCATTTCTGCATAGCCACCATCACACGATGAGCCAATAATGGGCTGATTTTGGCAGAGATTAAACTTTCCCTGAGCACACATTTCGCAGTAATGACAATGACCACCTAAGCGACCAACACCGACACGCATACCCAGCTTCCAAATAGGTGGTGTCCCGTCACCGACCGCTATGATTTTGCCAACAACCTCGTGTCCAGGCACTCTCGGGGAATCATGAGCAGAGACTACTTTTTCTATATCATTCTTGTCGGCGCCACAAATACCACAGGCTTCAACTTCGATGAGTACATGCCCAGCTTCTGGTAGCTGAAGCTCATGCTCAACCAGCTCTAAAGTCCCTGCGCTAGCTACTTGCATCGCTCGATATGTCTTTTTCATCTATCTTTCCCGGTTCAGAAAATACAAACAGAACGTGAATGGAAATGTACTTACATCACCAGACTCGTATGAATGATTCTATTCACACCTTTAGATGCAGCTTCAATAGCACCCGCCAAATAACCGGGATATATCGTTGCCCACTCACTCGCAATCCCGTTTAGTTTTCCTTCCCACGGGCCATTCGATACGGCTGTTTCTGGAGCAGGACTGTGGCCATTATGACTTTGTATATCTAAATCTGTTGCTACAAACGGGTCTTGTGCCCAGTCTTTAATAAAATCAGCCTTGGGTGATGCCCCTTCTGGCCCAAATAAATTCACTATCTGGGTTCGACAATATGATTTTAGCTCTTCATTGGAGAGACTATTTCTATATGCTGGAGGGACTCTCAAAAATCCAAACAAGGCACCAACATCATCTGACGCACTTGCATCATGTATTTCACCCATGACTCCTATGAGGCTTGCCGCATGACCTGAAAATCCCTGATTTCTCCAAAACGGCTTTTCATAGACAGCGACATATTTAGCCTGCCCCGCCATCCATGTTCCACTTGAACGCCATTGATGTTTTGTTTTCTCTGGTAGCGACGGTATAAATTCAATCGCGTTTTCAGTGAGTCGAGGTGGTAGTGCGAGTAGGATCTTATTCACTGAGTAGGTCACGTCATTTTGATTTTTGTCCACAGCAAGCAGTTCAATACTCTCCCCTTTGATGCTTAACCTTTTAACCTGACAATTAGTCACAATGTTGTCTTTATTAAGTTTTGCTGAGAGTGCATCAATAAGTGACGACATACCGCCAACTAAGCGATTAGCAATAGGACTGTGTACATAGCCAGGCATTCTCGATACAGGGCGGTTACTCTCTCTTTCGATAAGCATGTCACCGTCATCATACTGTTCAAATGTCTCCAGCTTTAGTTCACTGATTAATTCCGCCAACTGAGGTTGTATTTGAGGCCAGAACCATGTTGGACCGAGATCAAATCTATTAAGTGATGCAGTATTATCAAGTGCATTGGCCTCACTTATGGACGGCGTAGCCAAAATACGTCCACCCAGGTATTCCTTAGCTTCTAATAAAACATAATCATCAAAGCCAGCTTGCTCCAGTAGGTAAGCAGCATAAACGCCACTCAATCCGCCGCCAATAATGGCTACTTTCTTATTTTTCATTTTCAGATCACTCTACGCGTTTATGCGAGTTCATAGTGTTTAACAAAGAGCTTTGCCCCTTGTTGCCCGATACAAATCTTTAGCGATGAGTCAGCAGGAAATCGAATCCAGCTTCCTTCATCATAATGTTCACCTTCGATGCTGATATCGCCACTCAGCACTAATAACTCTGTCAGCCGCTCTAATTCACAATGCCATACGTTATTTGCAGGGAAACGTTGAAGGTAAACATCCTCGTAATGGTTGGAGAATAACGGGCAACGTTGAGTCCCTTGTGTCTCGATCCAGTTAGCGTGGTTTTGGGTATTCACTCTAATAATGGATTTGTCGTCTGAATGCATTTGCCTCAGCTTTACAAAAATAAGCGCACCTGTTCGACTAGACGGCTGATGCTCCGAACCAGGCGGGTTTCGTAGATAGTAGCCAGCAGGATAATCTTTATCACCTTCTGAGAAGGTACCGGAGAGTACGAATATTTCTTCTCCGCCGTCATGTGTGTGTCGTGGTTGGATTGAATCTGCTGCAAATCTAACCAGACTTGTTGCTCTGGCGACTTCTTCACCTATCCTGTCCAAATAGACTCTTTCTATCCCTACTTGCGGCGATGAATGCCATTGGTACTCATTGTTTTTCACAACGGCAAGTTCAGTGAAATCATTGTTAATCAGCATGTTTCCTCATCAGCTCATTTTTTGTGAGCGTTTAAACCTTATCTATCTGACCTATTTAATAGTTAAAACTTTTTCTTTCTCACTAAATTTAACCAGGCCTCTAGTGCTTTGTATTGCCTATTACTAACAAGCCGATTTTGATGCTATTCTTCGTTTTAAACCTAATTCGTGCAAACGACTTTTTCTGATATAGATTAAAAGATTTTCTTTACCACTATGACATTACCAATTCATCTCAATGCACTACGTGCTTTTGAAGCAAGCGCCCGGCATAAGAGCTTTTCTGCTGCAGCCAATGAGCTTAATGTGACTCCTGCTGCGGTAGGTCAATTAGTTCGTACATTAGAAAGCTGGCTGGGTGTTGCCTTATTCGAAAGAGTTAATAAGGGCCGTTTCCGTCTGATTCCGACTCAAGCAGCTGAGCTTGCACTGCCTGATATTCGAGCTGGCTTTGAGCAAATCACAGCTGGATTAGAAAAACTGAAAGTGGACCCTGCTGAAAAGGCATTGACTGTGACGGTAAGTCCGGCCTTCGCAGCTAAATGGCTGTTACCTCGTATACATCGGTTCCAAAGTAAATGGCCAGAGATGGATGTTCGTCTGGAAACACACCTTAGACCTGTGGATTTTGTTGCATTGCGAGTAGATATAGGTGTGCGTTATGGTTCGGGAAGCTGGCCAGGACTTATTGCAGAAAAACTCATGGATGAAAGCGTATTTCCAGTGTGCTCGCCAACATTTCTTATGGAGAACCCGACTTTAACCTGTCCAAGTGAGTTGACGGGTAAAACTCTCATCCACGATGACTCTATGGAAAAACAAACTAATTTTCCGAATTGGGACGCCTGGTTTAAAAGTGTCAATGTTGAGTTTGATAGTGCAAGGCATGGATTGAGAATCAATAATTCGGCTGCGGTGATTCAGGCCGCTATGGATGATCGAGGGATAGCTTTAGCCAGAAGCGTTATGGTTGAAGATGACCTTAAATCAGGACGTTTGATTAGATTATTTCCTGAAATAAGCTACTCGTCTTCGATGGCATATTTTATTGTCTATCGAGCCGAAAGCGCCACGCTCAATAAACTTAGTGCTTTTAGAGATTGGTTAGTGAGTGAAGTCACTACTCGCTAAATCATGTTCCCCAGAAGATTTGGCAAGGCCTGAGAATAAAAGACGCATTTTTAAGGTAAAAAATGTCGTCTAATAAACCAGACCTTACTATCTCCGTAACGACATGAATACTTATTGTTCCATGTTTAATTTAATCTAAGCTATAACAACATCATTATTGCCTTATTTCCACAGGCACGCCTTTGTATGCTGGCGTCAGCGAATTTTTTTCGTGATACGACAGTGGAACCAGTGGATTCAGTTCAGGATAATATCCGGCTACCGTGCCATCAGGCAGATCGTAAGGAGTCACTTTCAGGCCGTCGATCTGACGCACATTGCCATCTTCTACCTGACTAAACAGGCTAACTATTTGTCCTTCCTGCAAGCCAAGTCGCGCCATTTCTTCACGATTGATCAGCACGATTTCACGACTTCCTTCCAAACCACGGAGCCGGTCAGAAAAGCCGTAAATGGTGGTGTTGAATTGATCATTGGAACGTAATGTAATTAGCGTGAAAGCTTTATCACCGCTGGGATGCTGACCAAGTGAAGACAGTTTTGTTGGTGCTGTAAATTGTGCTTTACCACTCTCCGTCTTCCATTCTCTTTCGCGAGCCGGATTACCACGATAGAAACCACCGGGCTGCATCATTCTGTTATTGAAGTCACTAAAATCATGAGGGAATGTTTCAGCAATCAAATCACGAATCAAATCGTAGTTGGCAGCCCAGTCATCCCAACGCAGCCTAGGATTGGCTGGTAATGTTGCTTTCGCTATAGCAGCCACAATCGCTGTCTCGGAGCGGACTTGATCACTGGGTGGCTCTGCTGTACCAATCGAGCCATAAATATGGCTAAAGGTATCTTCCATAGAAATAGCCTGCGGGCCATTTTGCTGCTGGTCGATATCGGTACGACCAAGACAAGGAAGAATATAGCTGACTTTACCTGGGGCCAGATGAGAACGATTAAGTTTGGTGGCGATATGAACTGTCAGATCCAGATTTGACCAGCCTTTTTCCAGACGTTCATTATCAGGTAAAGCTCGTAACAGATTCCCGCCTAGTGAGAGCATGGCTTTGATGCTGCCATCCAACACGCCTTGACTGGCTTGCACAATATTCTTGCCGTTTTCTGCAGGTGCATCTATGCCGAATAATTCATGTAATTTGTCAGCCGGCATATGGGAAGATTTTTCACCAATGCCAACCGTACGCTGTCCCTGCACATTGGAATGCCCACGTACGGGCGAAATGCCTGCACCAAGGCGACCGATATTGCCACGCATCAGTAGCAGATTGCAGTACATCCCCAGATTGAGCCAACCGTCGACATGTTGTGTCAGCCCCATGCCATAAATACCGATGACATTTTTTGCCTGAATATAGATTTCTGCAGCTTCTTCAATCATGGTACGGCTGAGGCCAGACTCTGCTTCAATATCATCCCAATCGAAAGCATTGACCTTTTCAACGGTTTCTTCAAAGCCAGTTGTTTCAGCAGCAATAAAGTCCTGATCCAGTATGGCACCTGGAGCCATCTCTTCACGTGCCAGCAAATACTTCATCATGCCAGCAATAACGGCAATATCGCCGCCTGGTTTCACCTGATAATATTTATTGGAAATCTCGGTGGGGTTGTTGGTTATCATCTGCATGATGTTCTGTGGATCGACGAATTCAATCAGGCCACGTTCGCGTATCGGGTTGAAAGTAACAATTTTGCAGCCTCGTTTAACGGCCGCTTTCAGTGTATGCAGGAAACGTGGTGAGTTAGTACCCGTATTCTGTCCAAAGAAGAAAATGGCATCACAATGTTCAAAATCTTCCAGTGTACAAGTGCCAACGGGGGTGCCGACAAAGGTCTTCAGATTCACACTGGTTGTTTCATGACACATATTGGATGACTGGGGCAAGTTCTGATGTCCCATTGCTCTTGCAAAAAGTGCATAGAGATAAGAGGCTTCCAATCCGGCATGCCCACTGGAGTAAAATACCGCTTCCTTAGGATCCATTGCTGCAAGCTTGGCACCAATCTCCTGTATAGCTACATCCCAACTGACGGGTACATATCTATCGCGTTCTGCATCATAACGAAGTGGCTCGGACAACCTCCCAGCTTTTTCCAGATCATGGTCATGCCACGTTTTTAATTCAGTAATGCTGTGCTGTTCGAAGAAGTTAGCATCTGCCCGCTTCTCGTCCAATTCCCACAAAGTGGCTTTGGCACCATTTTCACAAAACTCGAACTTAGATGGATTGGCCGGTTTAGCCCAAGCGCATGAGCTGCACATAACGCCACCGGGCTTATTAAGCGTAGATAGAATTTTCGCTGCTACGGTAGAACCGTGAACTTCGCCAAAAATTTCCGACACACCTCGAAGCGATCCCCAGCCACCGGCGGGCCCTTTATCGTATGGTGTATTGGGATCCTGGCCCATAGAGGAATGGTCATTTTTATTGTTCGAGTTTGTCATGCTTCCTCCTGACTTGTATTGCAATAAGAATATTATTCAGCAAGCTGGGAGCTACTTTCGCATGTAAAAAAGCATGATCACCAGACACCAGAAAACCTGCTTCCATCATTGGATAGTTGTTTGGTTCTTTTGTCGGTTGATAGTTCCAGCTGAGCACAAGAGAGATGGCACAGACTGTTTTGCCCGAAAGTTTATTTAAACTTAAAGCCCTTTTTCTGCAGAAATTCCCTCATATGAGCTCGCATTGGCTTACTCATCATCGTCGCTATTTGATGAGTCCATGTTTCATCACGGGAACCACTGGAACGGTTTTGATAGTAGGCTTTGCACGTTTCGTTGTACTGTTCCAGTTCTGATACGTCCTGCTGATATGTTTCTTCTTTCAAAACCACATCGACTGGCAGTCTTGGCTTTTGCTCAGGTTCTGCTGCCGGATAACCAAGACACATACCAAAGACTGGATAAACCTGATCAGGAAGCTCAAGTAATTCAGACACTTCTTCTGGATTATTACGGATGCCACCGATAAAGACACCACCGAGACCTAATGATTCTGCAGCAATCATCGCATTCTGTGCAGCCAGACTCACATCCACTGTCGCAATAATGAACTGTTCGGTGTAACCGGATACCATCTCCATGTTTTCATAAGCACAAGCAGCTTGATTTCGTTTAAGGTCGGCACAAAAAACCAGAAATACCGGGCTGTTTTCTACCCAGCTCTGCGAACCTGCCAACTCTGCAATCTGCTGGCGTGTTTGTGGGTTTCTGACACGAATAACCGTGTATGCCTGAACAAAATTAGACGTGGCTGACCAACCTGCTGCATCAATAATCTCACGCACTAATTCATCACTTACCGGTTCCGGTGTGAATTCTCGAATTGAACGATGATTTTTCAGTAATGCGATAGTTTCGTTCATATAAAAGATTTCTCCTAAAGCGTATTTATCAATTTATCGGCGATGGCATTATCGGTAAAAGCTCAAAATATGATGGCACGAAGCTCCTGGTTGAGAGAAATGGTGTTTTATTCCATCCAACTCATCTTCAGTTTCGCTACTCACTCTAAGCAATCTATATGTCAGTGAGTTGATGCATTTCTTTTTGAATGACTCAGCTCAATTTTTCTTCTTTGTGATAGCGTATTATTCGCTCCACCTCATTTTTGGACCCCAATATAACTGGCACACGTTGATGTAGCGCTGTTGGTTTTATGTCCATAATTCGTTGATACCCTGTTGTGCTGAGCCCACCGGCTTGTTCAACAATAAAACTCATCGGGTTGGCTTCATACATCAGGCGTAGTTTGCCACTTGAGTTCGCCGGTTTAGTCTCGAGTGGATAGAGAAAAATACCACCACGAATCAGTATTCGATAAACATCTGACACCATGGACGCGACCCAACGCATATTGAAATTCTTTTCTCTGTCACCATCAACGCCTTGAATACATTCATCAATATAGCGTTGAACAGATGTTTCCCAGAACCGTTTATTCGAAATATTAACCGCAAATTCAGCGGTATCTTCTGGGATGGTCATATCAGGATGAGTCAAAACAAACTCATCAATATCACTATCCAGCGTAAAACCGTTTACACCATGACCAGTCGTGAGAATCATCATGGTCGTGGGACCATACACACAAAAACCAGCACAGATTTGTTCTGTACCTGCTTGCAAAAAGTCGTCTGACCATACATCGCTGCTGGTATCAGTACAACGTAATATTGAAAAGATAGTGCCCACAGAGATATTAATATCAATATTGGATGAACCATCCAGTGGATCAAAAGCAATAAGATATTTCCCCTTGGGAAGATGTTCGGGAATCTGAATAATGTCTTCGATTTCCTCAGATAGCATAGCTGCCAGGTGCCCATGATGATTAAGGTGTTCAACCATGACATCATTAGTGATGATATCGAGTTTTTTCTGGACTTCGCCTTGTACATTTTCAGACGTGCTCACACCACCTATTCCTGTGATGGCACTGCGATTGACCAGATGAGCAATCTTTTTACAGGCACTCGCTATATCAGCAATAAGACCTGATAAGTCATCGGTGTTTGAGCCAGTCTCATTCTGCTGCTCACTCATAAATTGATTTATCGATTTTCCAATAGATGACATAAAAGTCTCCTGTCAATTTGGCTTATATTGAGTCGAAGTGAATATTCGATTATTTATATGCTGGTGATCAGGCCACATCACTCATACGCATTTTTATTGATGACGCTACCGCTTCCGACTTGAACCTCTAATCACACACTCACCTGACAGCATAAGCCGACGTAGAGGAGCATTCGGTGATTCAATACGTTGAATAACCGCTGAAACAGCTTCTTTCCCCATCATTTCAACGGGTTGACGAATAACAGTAATACCCGGATCAACTAATGATGACCATGGCTCATCATCAAAACCGGCAATGGCAATATCATCGGGAATTTGCAATCCTGTTGCTCTGGCAGCCATCAAGGCTGAACGGGTAAAAAGACTGTTACTGAGAATAATGGCATCTGGTCTGTCAGCTGATGAAAACCATGCTTCAAGTTCTTTTTGAGCAACAATAGCAGTGGATGGCAGACTCTTGATTTCAGGCTTAAGACCGAGAGAACGGATAGCCTCTATATACCCTTCTTTTCGTTGCTCGCCGGTAATACTTGTCGCACCAAATAAGCCACCAATACGCTGATATCCCTGGCTGTGAAGATGAGTAACAAGCTCTCTAGCCGCCGTGTGATTATTCATAACAATCACATCGAATTTTTCTTTATCTCTAGCACGGTCAATCAGCACTAATGGGAAGTCAAAACTCCATTTGCTCAGCGACTTCAAGCCTTGCGCTGTGGGTGCGACAATCAAGCCGGAAACGCGTTCCTCTTGCATAAATCTGAGATACATTTCTTCACGTTCAGGATCTTCACCCGTGTTACAAAACATAACTCGCATGCCTGCCTTATAGGCGGCAGATTCTACTGCTTGAGTGATTGCTGTAAAAAAAGGATTGACCAGATCAGCTACGATCAACCCAATTGTCTCTGTACGGTTTGAACGTAACCGTCTCGCTGCCATATTAGGACGATATCCCGTGGCCTTTACAGCGTTTAGTACTTTCTCTCGTACTTTATCACTAACAGAACCTCCTCCTAATACCCTAGAAACTGAAGCTGGTGAAACACCAGCTATTTTCGCTACATCTTTAATTCCGACAGCCATATAAGAAAACGTTTCCAATTTAGTTAAAACAAAAAAAACCAATAGATATCAATGTTTGATTAAGACATTATCATATATTCAAATGCTATTCCATCAAATAATTTGACATTTAATATGAAAACGTTTTCAATGCAACAAAACAGAAATATCTGTTCACGTAGACATGAAAAGCGTGGCGTAAATAGAGAGGAGAAAACGATGCTTGTAATGAAGCAAACGAATGGCGAGCTAGATCTTGTACAAATAGTACAGCTCAACGTCAGCGCATCTAACAAAGAAACCGTTATCGAACAAGCAACACAGCTACTAGTGGAGAATAACTGTGTTGATCCCGCTTTTGCACAAAGTATGAAAGAGCGTGAAACACGCGCCAATACCTTTCTTGGCAGAGGTATCGCTATTCCACATGGTATTGCTGAAGATCGGCATCTGATAAAACAAGATGCAGTCGCAATACTTCAAATTCCTCAAGGTGTGGAATGGAACCCAGGTCAGATAGCCTATATGGTGGTTGCTATTGCGGCTCAAACTGATGGGCATATTACATTGCTCCAAACGTTAACAGGCCTATTACAAAACGACGAACAACTTCAACAATTGTTTAAAACTGATGACGAGCAGCTAATCGTCACTTCACTCAATAACTCAAGTGAAGAAACTGAAGAGAACGAAGTCTTGCCGGACTTTGCAAAAAAATCGAATGGACGCTGGATTATCCCAATGGCTTACACGCTCGCCCAGCCACAAAATGGATTGAAACTGCCAGACAATTCCATTCGTCAATTCGCATACGTCATGCAGATAAAACCGCTGATGCAAAAAATTTAATTGCCTTACTTCGCTTGGGAGTACGTGAAGGTTCCTCACTTATTGTATCTGCTGAGGGAGCTGATGCTGATAAAGCATTGTCAGTAATGCATACACTTATGCAAAGCCTCTCCGCTCAAGAAAAAGCGGATGCAGAACTGGCATTAAAACGACAAAAATCCAGTCCCTCCTGGCAAGCAAGAGAAGATTTAGCTGCCATCATTGGTGCCTCAGCAGCCCCCGGCATGGTGGTCGGACAAGTTTACCGAAAAATAACACACACACTCGACGTACCTGATGAAACCGGATCACTGTCTGATAATGCATCAAGACTTCATAAAGCTCTGAGAGAAACAAAAGCACAGCTACAAGCTCTTTCGCAAGAGACAGAGCAACAACTCGGAAAGCAAGAAGCTAAAATATTCCTGGCACATATCGAGTTATTAAACGATACCGATCTCATTACGCTTGTCTGTCAGATAATGGCTGATGGTCATGGTGTTGCCTGGGCCTGGAATACCGGTATTGAGCGTATGGCAAACCGTCTGTCAGCACTTGGTAACCCTGTTTTAGCTGCAAGAGCGACTGATCTGAGAGATGTTGGCAACAGAGTCTTATTTCACATCGCCCCTGAGCTATCAAATACCACCGAGACAGCTTGTCCCGATCATCCATACATACTCATTAGTGATGATCTCACCCCTTCAGATACAGCTGCTCTGGACACCACTAAAGTGATTGGTTTAGCGACGTCAGAGGGCGGACCCACCTCTCATACCGCTATCTTAGCAAGAACATTAGGCTTACCCGCTTTAGTTGGTGGCGGTCAGGGCTTACTGGATATCGCTAATGGCTCGCAGCTTATTCTTGATGGTACAGCAGGACGTATTTATATCGATCCGAACGAGGATGATATAAGTTCAGCACAAGAGTGGATAACAAAGCTTCAAGCTCAACAGGCAAAAGAAGCTGAATCCCGCCAACTACCTGCAAAAACCACAGATGGTACTCAAATTCTCATCGGTGCCAATATTAATCTACCCGATCAAGTAGCAGAAGCAATATCTGAAGGCGCTGAAGGTGTTGGCTTGATGCGAACTGAGTTTTTATATCTTGAACGAAATGATGAGCCTTCTGAAGACGAGCAGTACGAAACTTACCTTGCCATGAGCAAGAATTTAGAAGGACGTGATCTGATTGTTCGTACGCTTGATATTGGTGGTGATAAACAAGCGCCACAACTCGCCTTACCTGAAGAAGAGAACCCGTTTTTAGGTGTGCGGGGTTCTCGACTACTGCTTCGGCGTGCTGATCTGCTCCAGCCACAACTCCGTGCGCTTTATCGTGCACTGAAAGATGGGGCTAAATTATCCATCATGTTCCCAATGGTCACTTCAGTGGGTGAGTTTTTAAAGCTACGGGCAATCTGTGAAGATGTACGAGAATCAATGGCAGCGCCAAGCTGCCCGATAGGTGTCATGATTGAAGTGCCAGCCGCCGCACTCGAAGCCAAGGTATTGGCAAAACATGCTGACTTCTTCTCTATTGGTACCAATGATTTAACCCAATATTGTCTCGCAATGGATCGACAAAATCCGACATTGGCTGCTGAAGCAGATAGCCTGCACCCTGCCGTTCTCAAACTTATCAAGCTAACAGTTGATGGAGCAAAGGATCACAATTGCTGGGTTGGTGCCTGTGGCGGTATTGCAGGGGATCCGCATGGTGCGGCCATCCTGTCCGGACTGGGTGTCACTGAGTTATCCATGTCACCCCTTGATATTCCCGCTGTCAAAGCCCGCCTTCGCCAAAATTCAATGGATGAACTTAAAGCATTAGCCCAGAAAGCACTCGAAGCCGAAACCTCGGAAGCGGTTCGTCAGCTTAAGGAGGCGGAATAATGATACACCCGGTAACCACTGTGACGCTTAATCCTGCTATCGATCAAACCTTGGAAGTCGACCACTTGACTGTTGATCAGGTTAATCGTGTAGATAGCGCTTGTTCTAATGCGGGAGGTAAAGGTATCAACGTTGCCTCATGCCTGGCTGATTGGGGTATTTATGTTTGTGCCTCCGGCCTGCTTGGCAATGATAATCCAGAACTTTTCACCAGGCTTTTTAAACAGAAAAAAATTCGAGATAACTTTGTTCGTTTTGACGGAGAAACCAGAACAAACATCAAGATCGTCAATAAGAGCAGCGGTGGAACGACAGATCTGAATATGTCTGGTCAGAACATATCCAAAGTCTATCTGGACAGACTTTTACAAAGACTGAGTGCCCTCGAAAATGGTTCTACTCTGGTGTTATCAGGAAGCCTGCCCCCAGGTTGCCCCGAGGATTTTTACACACATTTAATGCAAGAACTGGCTCCGAAGAATTTACGTATTATTGTTGATACCAGTGGCCCAGCACTGTCTTCTATTCTGACAGGTCATGCCTCTGCTCCTTTTATGATTAAACCTAACTTACACGAGCTTGAAACCTTTGTGGGTAGGGACTTAAAAGAAACAAGCGACATCATTCAAGCAGCTCAAGAACTCACTAATCGTGGTATAGAAAATGTCATTGTCTCCTTAGGTTCTGAGGGATCATTATTTTTCTCTAATAAAGAAGCGCTTCATGCTCGCCCCCCCAAAATAACCAGTGCAAGCTCTGTAGGTGCTGGTGATGCAATGGTCGCCGGCCTGGTTGCTGCCGCATTGGATAATCTTAATTTAGAAGAAATGGCAAAACTAGCAACGGCTTTCGCTGTAGGAAAATTAGAGCTGCATGGACCCAACCTACCATCGAAAGAGCGCATTAACTCTTTGGCAAAATCCGTTACAACAAGCCATATAAACAATTAAATCAGAGCCTTACACCAAAAAAGGTTACAGGAGAGATGAAGATGTCAAAACTACTCATCATTGTCGATGATAAACATAAAGAAACACACGCGCTTCTTGCCGCTGAAGTGTTAAGAAAAGCGGCTTCAGAACTTAAGCATTCATTTTGTATTGAAGTGCGTACCCCTCAAGGCGTGATTACCGACATAACGCCAGCAATGATCAATGATGCAGAATCTCTGCTTCTGGTGGGCGATGTTGAAATAGATGACCCAACTCTTGCTAATCTGCCAACGATCACAGCGAGTATTAATGAGGTACTGGATACCCCATCTGAGGTACTGGAGCGCTTATCAGCAAGCTCTGATAGCTCGCCCAAAAAAGTGAAAAAAATTGTTGCCATCACCTCTTGTCCAACGGGTATCGCTCATACATTCATGGCTGCCGAGGGCTTACAGCTGGGCGCCAAAAATCTGGGTTATGAGATAAAGGTCGAAACACAAGGCTCTGTAGGTGCCAGGAATGAATTAACTGCTGAAGAAATAGCCTCGGCTGACTTAGTTATTATCGCAGCAGATACGACTGTAGACACGTCGAGATTTCAAGGAAAACCACTTTTCAAATCAGGTACCAAGCCCGCTATTGCTGATGGTGCCAAGCTTATAGAAAAAGCCTTTAACGAAGCTTCCGCCAGTAGCACAGCAGAAGTCACTAAAAATGAAACTGCGGCAAAACAGGATAAGAAAAAAGGAGTTGCAGGTGCATATAAGCACTTGATGACAGGGGTGTCTTTCATGCTTCCTTTTGTTGTGGCAGGCGGAATACTCATCGCTATCTCGTTTGCCTTAGGCGGTATCTATGCCTATCAAGAGGATAATGCCGGTACCCTATCTTATGCGCTATACCAAATTGGAGCAAAAGGCGCTTTTGTGCTTATGGTGCCAGCTATTGCCGGTTACATATCATTTTCAATTGCAGACCGGCCAGGACTCACTCCCGGTATGGTCGGTGGTTTGCTAGCCGCTAATCTTGGCGCCGGTTTTCTCGGTGGCATTGTCGCCGGTTATATGGCTGGCTATATCACTGTCGCCCTTAATAAAGGAATCCAACTACCCAAAAGCCTTGATGGCTTAAAACCGGTACTCATACTGCCCGTTCTGACAACCATGATCACAGGGCTTTTGATGTATTTCGTTATTGCCGCACCGGTGGCTGAAATCATGTCTAGCTTGAAAGATTGGCTGCAGGGTATGCAAGCTGGCAGTGCTGTATTTTTAGGATTGTTATTGGGTGGAATGATGGCATTTGATATGGGCGGGCCTGTTAACAAAGCTGCTTATGCCTTTGCCACAGGCCTTGTAACCAGCGATGTATTTGCACCTATGGCTGCCGTGATGGCCGATGGAATGACACCACCACTTGGCTTGGCATTAGCAACAAAGTTATTTCCTAAGAAATTTAATAAAGAGGAACACGAAGCTGGCAACGCAGCGGCTGTGCTCGGCGTAGCCTTCGTCACCGAAGGTGCGATTCCTTATGCTGCTCGCGATCCTTTCCGTGTTATCCCTGCTTTGATTCTCGGTTCTGCAATTGCAGGGGCCATTTCTATGGCTGTAGGCGTAGAGCTTAAAGTGCCACACGGCGGCATTTTTGTATTAGGTATTCCGAATGCGGTCACCCATGTAGGGATGTATGCATTAGCAATAGTTGTTGGCAGCGTTATTACGGCTCTTAGCCTATTTCTTACGAAAAAAAATATCTGAATGATGTAAAACACAGGAAGGCTCATCTCTCATGCGTATTTATACAGCCCTTATTTCACTCATCTATTTCTGTCTTGTAAGTCCTGTAATGGCAGAGTCATTCGATACTAATTTAGTAAAATGGAGCGCATCTTATACTGGCGAAGCTGCCAGCAATATCAATGGTGGTAAAAAAGAAAAAAGTGCTTACGCTGGCCAACTTTATCTAGGTGCCGATATTAACCTTGATAAAGCCTTTGGCTGGACAGACACCACGCTGCATTTAGCGGCAACCAATCGACATGGTAATAATCTTGCTGAAAAAGCGCTCGGTAACAGCACCTCTGTTCAGGAAATTTATGGCGGTCAGGGATCTCGTCTGGTTTTATTCTCACTGGAAAAACATTTATTAGATGGCAAACTTGAACTTGAGGCTGGCCGGATGGTGGCCAATATTAACTTCTTAGGGTCTGAACTTTGTCAGTTTTTTCAAAATAATGCCGCTTGTGGCAATCCAACCTTTGTTTTTCGTACCAGTAGTTTTACTTGGTGGCCAGTATCCAGTTGGGCTGCTCGATCCAAATATTGGATCACGCCAAACGTATACGCCCATATCGGTGTGTATGAAGACAATAGCGGGCATCAAGATGACAGTGATCATGGCGTGGTATGGAATACACATGAATCAAACGGCTTTATCGTTCCATTCACTTTGGGATACAAAACCAGCTGGGACACTGATCGCTACCCTCGTACCTATGAATTAGGCGGCTGGTATGACAAAACAGATTACTCAGATCCTCTAAAAGATAGTGCGGGTAATAATGCGGTCGAGACAGGCAATCCATACGCAGAATTAAACGGACGTTCCGGTATATTTGCTCGCTTTGAACAAGTCGTTTATCGCCCGGATCCTGACTCAAAACGTAGCTTAACCTTATTCGGAGCCGCATTAACAAAGGGCTCTGGAGAGTTAGCAGTAGATTATCAATTACAAGGTGGCTTCGTTAAGCGTGGCACTTTTGATAGTTGAGACGAAGATACGGTCGCTTTTGTCGTATCCCAACAACACTATAGTCAGGAAGCGATTAAAGACTTAACACTGGCAAGAAAACTAAATGGTGGATCAGGGACGCCAGCAAATAATCAGGTCATGATGGAACTGAGCTATGGTTATCAATTAACATCACAAATTCGCGTTCAGCCAAATATTCAATACATCATCAATCCCGATCAATTCTCTGAGCCTGGACGTAAAAAAGACTTAGATAATATTTTTATTTTGGGTCTACGCTTCGATGTTAATCTTGCCGATATCGTTAAGTCACTGAAATAAAAAACTTGGCTTAGATCGGCTTTTATTCAGAAGCCGATCTAAGCCATCTACACTTTTTTTGCACAAATAATTGTGCTTCACCTGATACCTTCCGCAAAACACAGCCAACTTTTTATTCACTCTAACAAGCTGATTCTGTACGTTTTTCGGCATCACTAGCCGCTCCTGCCTCAATAAAATCAGCGAGCTCTTTTTAGTTATCCCTGATTGCTTATCAATAATCTAAATATATGGCGTCTTAGGATGTATTTTTACCTTGTACTGCACTCAAGACTGGATTCACCATTTTTCTTGACGAAATTTAGATGTCTGCATATGCGATAATGCCGCTAACACTTTACTAGCATGCAAACAATCAACTTACTCCATCCATGACCGCTGATTACAGTCACCTTACACATATTAAAAGTTTAGATGAGCTCGCTCTTTATGAGCTGATTCCTACTATAGTGTGGATTTTTGATCTTGATAGACATGGTTGGTGGTGGGGTAATGAAGCAGCGCTCACTTTTTGGGGATTGAACTCAGTTGATGAGCTGGTAAATAAAGATCTATCGGGTGACACACAAGGCGCCCGCGACAGGATGCTTCAAACCTTTGAATTAGCAGCTAAAAACGGAATCAGCATTGACCCTTGGACCACCTATCCAAACGGTAAAGCCAAAACACTTTATATGTTGCATAAAGCTGTTTTAATTGGTCCTGAACGGCATCGTGCCATCATTGCTTATGTGAATGAACAGGTAGAACTGGGGGAAACACCTGAGAATTTATTACTGGTAGAAGCTATGCGCTATACCACTGTGTTGGTCAGCACTTTTACCTTCTCTGGTGAGATTGTTATTGAAAACCCGGCAGCAACCGAAGCTTATAAACACATCATTCCACAACAACTTAGTGATGATAAAAATGCCTTTACTGCTCGCTTTGAACATCCCGAAGAAGGGATTAAACGTCTAAAAGAAGCTACTGAAAAGCGCGTTGGGCGTTGGACTCATATGATGAGAACCAGTGCAGGCTTACGTCAGCATACACTTGATATTCGTATAACTCGTCATCCATTAACGGCTGAATTTTTAATCTTAGTCACCGAATATGATGTCAGTGAGCTTCATCAAGCCTTAGATGCAGCCAATCATGCTCAAATCGAATTGAAAAAACAGGCACATTTCGATGCAATTACCGGCCTGCCCTCACTACATTATTTACAACAGCATGCCGGTGACTATTTAGCTAAAGCGAAGCGACAAAATCAACAAATTGCCATTATGTTTTTAGACTTGGATGGCTTTAAATCAGTCAATGACTCTTGGGGTCACGATGCTGGCGATCAGGTACTGCAACAAGTAGCACAAAGGTTTACTCATATATTGCGCCAATCAGATCAATTAGCACGTATTGGTGGCGATGAGTTCGTCATCATGATTGATGATCTAAAAGATCGTGCTGACGTGGAAACCATTGCTCAAAAACTGATTGATGAACTGAAAGCACCCATTGACTTCACTTTTTCAAACAATGAAACCAAGCAAGTTAAAATTGGTGTCAGTATCGGTATTTCCTTTTTCCCTGACCATGGCAGTACGCTTGATGACCTGGTCAAAGTTGCAGATAGAGCGATGTATGATGTTAAACGTCAGGGCAAAAACAATTATTCTTTGGCGAAGTTCGTTTTGTTGTGACCGCTTGATTAACGTAAATAACGTTATATCCGTTTATCTCTTCTTGCCTTTCTTAGCTGACTGGATAGCGGAATAAATCTGATAAATCACATAGGGCAGCAAACCCAATATCAGTGCATCGATACCACTCAGTTTCTCGCCTGCCAGTATAAGCACAATGATGAGCAATAATCCTACAGCACCAAGCTTAAGAAACTTCATTGATTCTTTCGCTAAACCCTTCTGCATTTTGCTTCCTTTTTTCAACAGAAATTGTATTCCAGTAACACAGCTATTCAGTAAAAAATATGTTCATTTATGGCTTTTCAAGATTAAATAGTCAAGGAATAAGATCGCTTTAAAAAGAGCTATGATATTCAAGTGTCACTCCCCCATTGCCATTTGTTTTACAATTCACTTCACAAAACCTACCAATTGAATCAATTTGCATGAGTATGTCGTCACTAAAATATTTATCAGGCTACCCTGCCTCTGTTCTGGATCAAGTCAGTGCCGCCATTTCAGCAAAAACACTCGGGCAGTTTCTGTTAAAGAAATACCCGGATACACATAACATTAAAACCAATAAAGCCTTGTATGCGTATGTGATGGAAGTAAAGAACCAGAACCTGCGTCAATCCAGTCCGCTCAGTAAAGTGGTCTATGATGACAAGCTGGATGTACTTCATAATGCCCTGGGATTACACAGTTATGTCTCACGAGTCCAGGGCAGTAAATTAAAAGCCAAAAATGAAATGCGAATTGGCTCGGTGTTTAAAACCGCGCCTATCGCATTTTTGAATATGATTGTGGTACATGAACTGGCACATTTAAAAGAGAAAGACCATAACAAAGCGTTTTATAAACTTTGCACACATATGGAACCGGACTATCACCAACTCGAATTTGATGTCCGGCTTTATCTCACGCATTTAGACTTGTTTGGTGACTTGTATTGAGTCTTAAATCTATACAAAACCTAATCAACTATCGGTAGAAAACGTCAGTTTCTCTCATTTATCACGTTGCTGAGCCTGTTCAGTCAGTTTCGCTTTGACCATGCAGAAACAAATGGGAAAAGAGGGAAAAGCCATTCAGCTTATTCATCATGCCTATAAAGATCATATTACTATTCAACAACTGGCCAATGCAGCAGGAATGAGCACTGCTGCCCTTTATTATTTCAAAGCGATCACATCTGAATCCCCAATACAGTATTTGAAATCGGTCAGATTGCATCAGGCGAGATTATTTATGGTTTGAAGAGGAATGACAGCCGCTAAAGCCAGTCATAATTTAATCGTGAATTCAAAAGGCTATTTAATCGAACACCCGCTCAGGAAGCAAAGTATTTAAGAGAAAACTTTTCTCTACCTCCAGAGCATGCTTCTTCAATATACGTCTCTTCACATTGATATTTATCAACACAGGTAAAGTGAAAATTTACGATCTCAACTTATTTCTCGTTTTCGATTATTCTTACAAATTTAAACCTAACTAAAGCCACTTTTTTCTGCTAAATTTCCAGAGTTAAAATTTGTTGACAACCTCTCTACTTGTATGGTTATTTATCAATAATAAAAGTATGTGAATTATGTCTAAAAAGACAATTTATCAACTAGCACATTGAGGGATAAATAGTGCTGAGCCATAGCCAAACACTCACCAAGAAGTTCTTTATTTATTTTATTAAATTTAGGGGCTGATCCAGATAACTAGCCCATATTCGCTTTAACCCATTGAGTTAATTGTTTTAATTGACTCTTTGGGTCACTGTTATTAAATCGCCACTCACACTCTTTCAAAAACAAGTGAAAATGCTCCTTTGGAATACCGTTAAATCGCCGTAAGTGGCGCTTAGCTTGATTCCAAAAATTCTCAATACCATTGATATGATTTTGCTTATCGGAAAAAAGCTTACTATGGTTAATACGATAGTGTTTAAATTCGCTTACATCTAACGCATTATAACTGCGCCAAGTATCGGTATAGACAATACTGTCAGGTTTCAC
>NZ_FOSH01000013.1 GCF_900114205.1 Methylophaga sulfidovorans | reverse complement strand
CAATTAATCGCTGTTGCTTGTACCAGCTCAATCGGCTTTTTCTCATGCTCAGATAATACCTTTTTAAGTATTATCTGGATCAGCCCCTAAATTTAAATACACATCATTACCCCAACACGATAAAGAAATCATCAGCTAACAGACTAATTGAGTATTAAAGTTATGGCATCAATCCGACATCCCAGCAACTTCGGTAAGACGAAGTTCAACGTTCTATACTTAGGTAAAAATGAAAATTTAGAACATAAAGTTCAGAATGTTCTCGGCACTAATATCAGCAATTATCTTATCGCTGAGGATTGTGAAAAAGCGCTCTCATTATTCAAAACGAATTTAGTTGATGTGGTAATTGCTGATACGTACTTTCTCAGCCAGATGCCTGAATGTACTATTCATAAATTACGTCGTATCAATCCTGACGTGAATATCGTTTTACTCAACGAACAATATGAGATTATTTCATCTCCATTTGATTTGCCTCGCCAAGGAGCAATGTCCACTAAGACTTAGCAGTTTGGACAACCTCTTCAACGCAGTATCAGATAACTCTAAAGAATCAGATAACACTGATCTCATTAACATCACTTCATCTGCTTTCTTTCATAGCTCAGTGGCAATGACAATAACGAGTCATGACAATAAGATCATGGCCGTCAATACCGCCTTCACTGAAATCACAGGCTTCGAGGAAGATGATATTGTTGGAAAAAATCCGAGAGTTCTCAGTTCAGGTAAGCACGATAAACAGTTTTATCAAGAGATGTGGACTGCACTTTCTCGTGATAAGAAATGGAGCGGTGAGATTTGGAATAAACGTAAAGATGGAGAGTTATTTCTCGAATGGATAACTATTAATGCTATTACCAATAGTGCTGGTGAAATCACACATTATTGTTCAATATTTGCCGATATCACCGAACGTAAAGCTGCAGAGGAAGCTATTTGCAGACTGACATATAACGATCCTTTAACTGATTTACCTAATCGGCGTGCGTTTATGGAACGCCTGGAAGACACTCTTTCCATTGCCAGGCAAGACAACCAATTATGCGCTATTTTGTTTCTTGATCTTGATAACTTTAAAGATATCAATGACACCTTGGGCCATGATGTCGGTGATGCCGTCATAAAAGAAACGGCATTACGCTTAAAAACATGTATTCGTGAAGATGATCTGATAGCCAGGTTGGGAGGAGATGAATTTACCGTCTGCCTGCTCGACATCACCTCAGTAGACGATGCGAGTACTGTCGCACAAAAACTTCTCGATGCTATGGCATCACCGTTTATTTTAGGTGAAGAAAGACTGTATTTCTCATTTAGTATTGGCATTGCTTTATACCCTGAGCACGGTGAATCAACTCAAGAATTACTCAAGCACGCTGATCAGGCTATGTATCATGCAAAATTCTCTGGTCGTAACAAATTTTCTTTTTTCGATGTTTCCATGGCTCAGCATGCCCTTAATAAAACAGAGATCGTAAAACATCTACGAAACTCAATGGGTTCAGACCAGTTCTCAATACATTATCAGCCCATAGTTAACCTTGAAACAGGCATGATTGATAAAGCGGAGTCTTTACTTAGATGGACACATCCAGAACTCGGGTTCATCAGCCCGGATGAGTTTATCCCTATAGCCGAAGATATTGGACTGATCTGTGAGTTAGGCGACTGGGTATTTCGCCAGAGTGCATCTCAAGTGAAATCCTGGCAGGAAAAATATATAGAAAACTTTCAGCTCAGCATCAATATATCGCCTAAACAGTTTCAAAACGAATCTTGTGATCTGGAAGAATGGATAGATTTTTTATCACAAAAGGCACTTAGCAATAAGGCGATTTCCCTGGAAATTACTGAAGGGGTGATGATGAATGAAGGCTCGTTGACCGAACAACGATTAGGCATGTTAAAACATGCGGGGATTGAAATTTCACTTGATAATTTTGGTACGGGATATTCTTCATTAGCTTACTTAAAAAAGCTGAATGTTGATTATTTAAAAATTGATCGCACTTTTATCCAGAATATTCATATCAATCTAGATGATCAGGTTATGTGTGAAGCCATTGTTGTGATGGCGCATAAGTTGAAAATTAAAGTCATTGCTGAAGGCGTTGAAAACGAAGCACAGTTAAACTTTTTGAAATCGGTTGGCTGCGATTATGCTCAAGGCTACTGGTTTTCCAAGCCCGTTCCCGGCCATGACTTCGAATTGTTATTATCGAAAAATGGCATTCAAATTCACTAACACTATCTGATAAACCCTGTTTAACAATAGCTGCATTTATTAAATTGTTCGGGCTTCAACGCTAAGCGCTACTTTAAACACCACAAGGCCGGATAAACTTAACAATAAACCCACCCAAACTGGCGCAATCCAGCCCATTTGCTGACTAAGTACAAAGCCACCTAAAAAGGCGCCTAAAGCATTAGCAACATTAAATGCCGAATGGTTAAGTGATGCGGCTAAGGCTTGTGACTCACCGGCCACATCAATTAGCCGAATCTGTAATACACCTGCTAAGCCTGTTACGGTAAAACCGATTAGGAACATGGCCGCTATCGCTGAATAAAGCTGCGTCATACTGAGACCAGCAATAATGAATGCAATCGATGAGCTGACTAAAACGGCAACAATCGTTTTATTCAAATGTTTATCAGCCAACCAGCCTGCCACAAGCCCACCAATGACCATGCCTGTACCAAATACTGCTAGGGCGATAGGCACGACTTTTATACTGGCACCGGTATATTCCGTCAGAATGGGTGATGCATAACTGTAAACAGAAAACATACCACCAAAACCAATTGCACCTATAGCTAATGTCAGCCACATATTGATGTTTTTAAACCCCGCCAGCTCACTGCGAAAACTGGCAGATGGATGTGCATCAATACGCGGTACAAAAAAGCTGATGGCTAGAATGGTCGCCAGTGCAATCATCGCTGAAAACTCAAAGCCAGTTCGCCAGCCGAAAGACTGCCCCAGCCAGGTAGCAAACGGTACGCCGATTACATTGGCTATGGTTAAGCCCATCATTACTTGAGCAATCGCTGTTGCCCGGCGATGTTGCCCCGCTAAATCAGCCGCAACCAATGACGCAATACCAAAATAGGCCCCATGAGGTAAGCCAGCAATAAAGCGACTGAGCAACATGGTTATCGGACTATCGGCAAATGCCGTCATCGCATTAGCCAGACCATAAAACACCATCAAACCCAGCAATAAGGTTTTACGAGGTAACTTAGCGCCCAGAATAGCCAAGGCTGGTGCACCGACAGTCACCCCTAAAGCATAAGCCGTAATGAAATGCCCGGCAGACGGAATCGACACCTTAAGATCAGCAGCGATTTCCTGAATCAGTCCCATCGCCACAAATTCCGTGGTGCCAATACAAAAGCCACCAACCGCGAGGGCAAAAATCACCCAAGGCAATGAATAAGAAGGTGATGATGTATCTGTAGAGGTCATGTGCTTGATGGCTTATTGCAAAGGCGCGCAATGTAACACAGGACGCGTTAAACTAATATTAAGATTTTCAGATTACAAGCGCTGAAGATAATTCAGTAAGGCTTCCCGTTGTTCTGAAGACATGTTTATTACCGCCTGCTGACTGGCTTGTGCTTCACCACCATGCCATAAAATGGCTTCAAGCAACGTTCTGGCTCGGCCATCATGTAGATAGTTCGCATGACTATTCACTATCTTTGATAGCCCTATTGCCCATAGTGGCGTTGTACGCCATTCTCTGCCTGTGGCACCTTGGTCCGGCCTACCATCAGCGAGTCCCTCGCCCATATCATGCAATAAAAAATCACTATAAGGACTGATAGTCGTTGAAGCTAGCTGCTGAGGTTTTGTCTCTTTGCTGGTAGTAAATTTGGCATGGTGGCAAGCCAGACAATTTGATTTATTAAACATCTGTTGACCAAGCAATAATTGCTCATTATCAATGGACAAAGGCTTGGGGATTGCCAGTAATTGCATATAAACAGTGACGGCATTGAGCTGTGCTTCTCTGAGTTCTGGTTCTCCTCCACTCAGGGCTTTCAAACAGTCACTCTGAACTAAAGTACAGTTTTCTTTTGGATGAATAGAAGACGTTATGCCTAAATCACCATGAAAAGCATTAACAACTTGTGCTTTCAAAGACGCCACATTGGCTTTATAACCAAACCGGCCAATATGAGTTAGCCCTGTCATAGAGTCTTTAATCCAGTTAACTCGTCCCGAGATACCATCGCCATTAAGATCATCAGGATCAGCATTAGCAATAATTTGCTCGGCAGGTATCGCATTAATAAACCCCATCCCAATCAACGCTGGGCCAATTCGTGCAGAGGTCAGTACATCAGAAAAATCAGTATATGCAGCTTGAGATAACATCACCTTGGGTTCACGCATAGGCACTGCCGTACCATCTTTCAGAGTCACATTAAAATAGCGATATGCCATACTCACATGTCCTTCAGCTTTGACACTTGGTACGGCCTTATCCTGTAATTGTTCTCCATAGACGGGATGTGGTGTGATGATATTCCCTTTCTTATCCAGCTGACTCAAGCGCACTAACATCGCATCCAGTTTTTGCTCGGGTTTATCTGGGGCATGACCACGGCCATTTGCTGGATGGCATTGTAAACAAGAGATACTGTTATATAGTGGACCTAAGCCATCAATATCATCATCTAATGACGGCGCAATCACCCACATTTGTTCAAATAAACGTCTTCCCTGGCTAAATTCAGCAAATTGGTCAGCCGTCATTGTCTTCATCGATTGCTTTAAAGCCAAACGGTGACGATTTTCTGTATATGGACTGTCATCAGCCCAAGATGTTGACTGTGGCATCAACAAAATCAGCATCACCAAAACTCTAATCACGAGTGAGTTTCACTTTCAAAACGTAATGTTTCAAGCTGTTGGATTGCTTGCTGATATTGAGTCTCTAATAGCACACGAATACGATGATGCTCTTGCATGCACAGAGTATTTTGCTGGCTTGTTTCACATGCTTTTACCATTTCGGACGTATTATCTGCTTGCGTAATCGGCCATAACTCAAGCTGTTGTTGAATTAACACCAATTGCTTGGCAGCAGCATCATTCAACTTTTGTTGTTTCAGGTCGTTCACTAACGTCCAGGCTTTCACCAAAAATGGATGAATATCGCTGATAGCAGCATCAAAAATCATGCTGATATATCCACGACGAGCACTACCAAGTTGGTAATCATAAGCTTGTGTTGAGATCTGCTTGAATGGATTCACCATCATATGATTAGCATCATATAAGGCTTCACGCACAGGTAAACGTTTGACATCCGGTGCCAACAAAACAGCTTGGCCCTGCTCAGATAACATAAATTCAACGAACTTAGCTGCAAGTTCAGTATGTTTACTATTTATCGTGATGCCGATATGAGCTGGGTTAAATGCTGTCTGTTTGGGATATATAAATTGGTAATTCCCTGTTTGCTGCATGGAAGTAAACGCAAAAAAATCCATCACAAGCACCGCTCTGACTTCACCGGTTTGCACACGCTCGGTCATAAAAGGTGCGTTTTGGCTGATAAGTTTGCTATTAGCGGCTATTTTCTGCCAAGTAATCCAGCCCTTTTCCCAACCTTCAGCTTGAATTAACTGATCAATCAGCATAGGAGCAAACCCCACTTTTGACGGCACAGGTAAAGCTATTTCCCCTTGCCATGCTGGAGCAGTTAAATCAGTCCATGTTTGTGGTATTGAGCGTTTTTCCTTTTCTAGTGATTGTTTATCAATAAATATTCCATAACCTGCAATCTCAAAGGCTAGATATCGATGATGAGGATCTGAAATTGGCATATGACCAATGGCTTGCGGTAAACCGGTGAGGTCGATATTGATTGCTTGTAATAATTGATGGTCAGCCAGTGATTTGAATGTGGTGACAGATGGCATCCAAATCACATCAACATCCTCTGCATTATTTTGCAGTAATGTATTCAAGGCATCATCAGGTCGACGCCAGAAAAAAGTTAACTCAACATCAGGATAAGTCTCTTCAAAAGCTTGCTGAAATGCTGATACCACTGGCTGAGGATAACTGGTCATGATATTCAATATGTCAGCGTCGACATGACTAGCTGGCAAGCATAAGCCTATTAAAACGTATAATTTTCTCAACATTTTCACACCCATTAGAACTGATAGCTCATATTGGCGTAATACGTTCTGCCCGACTCTGGGAAACCTTCATCATAGCTGTAATATTTATCAAAGATATTTTCCACGCCCAGTCTTGTTGTTATTCCAGATGACGTCTTATATGTCGCTCTTAATCCAGAGACAGTGAAGCCCGCTGATTGACGTGAGGCATCTGTGGCGTTGTAGCGTTCACTTTCATACTGCGTGGTGACACCAAGACTTAAAGCTTGCGATATTGTCCAGTTGGCATAGATAAACAGTTTATGACGTGGCGTATCCAGTAAACGGGCATTTGAACTTCTGTTATTACGGTCTAAATAACTGTAATTACCACCAAATTCCCACTGGCTAAACCAAAAGTCCGCAGCTATTTCGAGCCCTTTTGCATCCACTTCGCCAATATTACGATTTTGTGTGGCATCAGAATCAAGATCTGGATGAGCAGCTAACTCGGCAGCAGTCAGTGCTGCAGACTGAATTAAATCTTTAATATGGCTATAAAAAACTGTCGATTGAATGCGACCAAAATCATCCAGTTTATGATTCCAGCCTAACTCCATCGTTGTGGCACGCTCTGGCTTTAAATCAGGATTTGGCAAGCGTGAACCAAAGCTACCACTGTAGCGATCTTTAATTGTGGCAAAACGGGATTTCTGAGACAGTGTCACCCGAGCATCATTTTTCTCATCCAGTTTCGCAAACAAACCAATCTGTGGGTTGAACGCCTGATTTTTATCATGACTGAAATATTCAAATCCACTTAAGTCACTATCATATTTGTAGGCTTCAATAATTTTCCGGGTGTCATAACTCGCACCAAGGACCAGATTTAGTTTGTCAGTCATTTTGATGGTGTCTTCAATGCCGTACGACATTGTTCTATCCCGAAACTTTGCTTCAGGTTCACCTTTATCATGCTCTTTGTGCTCATCAAGTTTGTAATGGGCAGCCAGCTTTACTTGATGACGTCCCAATGTTTTTCCATATTCAATGCTGCCGCCATAAGTTGTGTCATCATAAATGCTATTGAAAGCAGAGCGCCTAGTTTGACTGCTATAGCTATTATCATCATAACTGGAAAGCTGGTTTTTAAAGGTATCGCGATATAAACGTGTTTTGATATAACTGCTATCGGACAACGATGTAGTGCTTAAGAAATAGATACTGTCTTTATCCCAATATGGCCATTGCCAATAACGTGGTTTCGAACTTATCGTCGATGGTGGTGTGCCTTTTTCGCCATCCTGATTGATATAACCAACAGCATACTCATCCGTGTCATTTGGCGTTAATCCGAGCTTAATGTTTACCTTGCTATCTTTACGGTAAGCGTTATCACGAACACCTGAACCTTGGCCTGAGTTATTTTCAGCCCCGTCAAAATCATCGGATACTGAAAAACTGTCTTGCTGCAAATAACTGGCACTTAATTGCCCATACCAAACACCTTGGTTGCTACCAATATTAATCCAACTACGCTTACCTTCACTATTGGTGTGATCACCAGTGTTATATCCTGCCCCTACTTCCCCTTCAAGTTGTTCAACTGGACGACGACTAACAAGGTTAATAGCCCCTCCTAATGTATTAGCCCCCAGTAACGGTGAACTAAAACTTTTGGACACATTGATTTCAGATAAATCGAATGTCGTAGAGCGAGCTAAATCGACATAACCATCATAAGGGACATAGACAGGTATACCGTCCACTAATACAGGCACCTGACGTAAATCAAACCCTCTTACATTGACCATAGCCTCATTTCTGCCACCATTTTGTGACACTGTGATGCCAGGCAAACGATCCAAGGCTTCATCAACTGTTTCTCGGTTTTCTTCACGCATCGCCTTTGCATCTACAGTTGCATCAGCAATACCTGGCAATGGTGATTCTGACACGATCTCGATTTTGCCAAGCTCAAAGCTTTCCGCCAGTGCCGAGTTAACAGTTAGCAACGTTAACAAACTAGATGCTGATATTGGGAACCACTTTTTCATTCTTTCTCCGATATATATAACAAAACATATCGATAGCTATAAAAATTTGCTATTGCAGCCTGATTGGCTGAACACAAAATAGAAACACCTACCGGAATATGGCAGATAATATCAGATATATTTCTCAAAACATATCGGAATATAAAAACAAACGTTAAGGAAGTAGTCTTATTTTGAAAGCAGCTTAGACAGGATTTTTAGCTGTTCAGCTGTTGCTATATCAGCCATTTTTTGCGCTTCACGGTATTGAAGCAAGACGGTTTCGCCCAAGTCAGTCACAACTGCTCCGCCTTTTTGATTGCCACCTTTCGATGTAGTAACAAGCGGCTGTTTGAAACTCTGGTTCATGGTCTGAACCAAATCCCAGGCACGTTTATATGACATTCCCATACTGCGGCCAGCAGCAGATATAGAACCATATTCTTTTATTGCATCAAGCAGATCAGCCTTACCCGGCCCAAATGCAATATTGTCATGATGATGAAGTCGGATTTTGATGGATGTATTACTCATGGATTTATTTCGCATCATCGGATAAACAGTAAGGCAAATTCAGCTTGTTAGGTATTTTACACACAAAAATGCTGTGCCTGATGCTGGTTTTGTTCATCATAATAAAACGTCTCAATTTTGTAGTGAATTTTAGCCGGAAGCTATATCCAACTACTGCCAGAGTGCTGGCTCAAATACCCGTCGAAGAACGTCTCGCTGAAATGCAAAACTGACTCTCACTTATTCAAACTATGCTTAATCGAAATAGATTCATCGATTAATAATGTCTTCATAAACTTATCAAGGTTGAATACTTTCACTAATTATGTGAAAAATGGCTTAAGTGATGATGTTTATCTACTTAGGTTAGGCCTTGGCTTTCAGATAACAAAGTCATTTACGCCATAAGTCTGCTTGTTCATAGACACAATAGATATCGTCTTATTCTCACCCGCACTCGAAGGTCAGTTATGGAACACAAAATTCTATCCCCAGGTGCAAAAGCACTCGAAGTGAATCTTGATAATAACCGTTATGGCTCATTTGCAGAAATTGGCGCCGGACAGGAAGTTGTCCGCTGTTTTTTCAGAGTGGGTGGTGCAGCTGGGACCATTGCAAAAAGCATTTCAGCCTATGACATGAAAGTCAGTGATGATATCTACGGTAAAGCCCCCCGCTACGTTTGTCGTGAACGGCTTGAGGATATGCTTGACCTCGAATATAAGCTGAATATTGAACGATTAAGTGAACAACGCGGTGATACCACGGCGTTTTTTGCATTTGCCGATACCGTGTCCGCCCGTAACTATCACGGCACCAATGAATGCCATGGCTGGTTGGGAGTGCGTTTTCAAACAGAGCCCCACGCCGCACCAAGCGAGATTATTATTCATGTTCGTATGCTGGATAATGAAAACTCATTACAGCAAGAAGCACTCGGCATTATCGGCGTCAATCTGGTTTATGGTGCTTTCCACTATTATCAAAGCCCGGATCTATTAGTGAAATCATTGCTGGATAATCTGACGACTGATCGGATTGAAGTGGATATGGTCGATATGCACGGTGACGCCTTTTTACATGTCGATAATCGCGTCATCAGTTTACGTCTGGTACAGCTTGGTTTAAGCGATGCAGCTATGTTCTCTGCAGACGGTAAAGTACTGCAACCATCTGAACATCTGCGTAAGAAAAATGTGCTGGTCGAACGCGGTCGTTTTAGACCTGTCACTCACGTGAATATTGATATGCTCAACTCAGCACGAAAACAGTTTGATGCAGATAATAAAGCCTTGCCCGAAGACACCATTTCTATCATGGAAATCACCATGCATAATCTGCAAGGTGAAAACGACAGTATTGATCTGGAGGACTTTATCAGCCGTGCTGATGTGCTGGAGGCAACTGGACACACCGTCTTGATTTCCGACTATCCAGAGTATTATCGATTAGCGACCTACCTTTCCCGATATACCGATCGCCGTATCGGCTTAACAATGGGAGCCCACAGTCTCGCCGAGTTATTTAATGATAAATATTACAGCCATTTACAAGGCGGTATTCTTGAAGGCTTTGGGCGCCTGTTCAAACACAATGTCAAACTCTATATCTATCCATACAAGGATACGCAGACCAATACTTTGTATAAGGTAGATAATCTTGAAGTCGATGCTAAACAATCCTACCTCTATGAATATCTGAAGCATGGTGAACACGTGCAACAACTCGATGAGTTTACTGAGGCCTATTTACCTATCTTCTCACCTGATGTATTAAAAATGATCATGGATAAGCAACAAGGATGGGAGTCTATGGTCCCCGAAGTAGTTGCTGAGAAAATAAAACAACAACATTTATTTGGTTATGACAACTAATCCGCATGGCTGTGGTCATGATGAAATGGGCTAATTAGTCTTATAAATGTCGTCTGTACAAATCATATCGATGTCAGACGTTAATACAGAACATTCAATCACCACAGGATATTGCCATGCAGAAAAACTCAATACTCCATCCTGATAATTCGCAAGACAGTGACAGTAAGTCTGTTAACGAACAATGAGATTTGATATTAACGCATCAGGAAGCGCTGGCCGGTAGTCCTGATGATATGGCTGCCTGTGGCGAGGAAGATATTGGTGCTGGTCTTGAGTTTTTGGTAACGCGCCATGATCACGACAAATACAGGACCTGATCTCACAGAAACGATCAATTACCTCCAATGTCAGCTTCAGTAAAATTGTTTAGTTTTTAATGGAAGTAAGTCATGACACAAGGCAGTAAAGAAAAATATACCGACAAACAAAAACGCAAAGCCGAACATATAGAAGAAAGTTACAAAGAACAGGGTGTTTCAGAAAAAGAAGCCGAAAGAATTGCCTGGGCAACAGTCAATAAAACATCTGGTGGTGGTAATAAATCCGGCTCTGGCCGTGGAAAAAAAGACAACCACAGTACTAGTCGAAATGGCGGTAAGAAAAGTCACTGATTATCAGAAATGTCAGTGACTTTACTCACACTGCGTCAATACTTGTTCAAGATATAAACTGCCAATATTAATAGACTCACCGTTATTCTGTTTTTTCTGTAAAAGTTGATTTCAAAATAATCACTGCCCCTTTACCAAAGCCATAACTGGTCATCAATAAACTGGTATACAAATAGATATTAAACACCCCTGCTCCAGTTACCGCAGGGTTAAATACATCATGTAAAGGATCTAAAACGGGAAACAAGGCATACATCAGAAACAGGCTTGAGTTGGTGAAAGCGCCCACGACCATTGCCCAACGAACATGCCATGGTAAAGGGACTTTGACAGCGTAATACCCCAAAATCAACGCAGTCATAATAAGAAAATCCAGGTGTGCCTGTAACACACGCTTAGGTGAGCCAGGTATTAGTTCCTGTAAGAATCCAAGTTGGTTGTATAAGCCCACGATACACCACGCAAGAACTAATGCCATCAGAATCCATAAACAGGCCCCTCTGAGCATAACTATATTCACGTTATTATCTGTTTTATTCTGCATATTTCTCTCCTGAAATCTCTATTTTTTTCTGTGTTATTATCCACTTATAAAAAATGACGTCTTGACTCAAAAGGCGCAATAACATGACTGATAGAGCGATGGGCAATATAAGAGAGAGAAGCATGAATACTAGCCTTTACCAACTACATGGGCAGCGCTTTTGTACTGATGATCAACCACATTCACACCGGCTGGATTGGTTAAAAGAAGTGATTGGTCGTGAGTACGCCAATGTCGATGTCACCCCGTTTAATGATGAGCCTGTATTTAATGAAATGGCGATATATCCATGGTCAAATGGTGTGCGCTTTTCGCCTATTAAAACCCACTCACTTCAGATAGAGCGTTTATCAAGAGAACCAACGAATATCAGTCAGGATTGTTATTTTGCTGTCTTAGTCACTAAAGGAAAGTACAAACTCGAACAAGACGGCCGCGAAGTCTTTTTAGAAAAAGGCGATATGACCTTGTACGATGCAACACAGTGGCATCGTATTACCATGCCACAGGCCGTTTCAAAAGTGATTATATCGCTGCCCCGAGACTATTTCAGACAACGGATCAGCCATATAGGTAATCTGACAGCAAAGAAAATATCTACTAAATCAGGCACAGCGGCTATTACTGCCTCCTGTATTCAATCTTTGACACAGCAGCTGGACATACTGGATTGCAACACCTTTCATTCTCTGCACGATCCACTGGTTGATTTACTGACCTTATCATTGAATCAACTGGAGCCTAAATCAGTTCAGCTATCCAACACACAAAGCTCAACTTTATTTCATGTGAAACGGTATATCAATCAACACTGCCACTATCATGATTTATCACCAAAAATGATATCTGAGGCTGTTGGTCTGTCAGTGCGTTACATCAATAATCTCCTTCAGGCTGAGCATACCTCGTTAATGCGGTACGTCACCCAGCAACGACTCAACAGTGTTTATCGGAAATTAAACAGCCGGCAGTTTATGCATCGCACTATTACCGAAATCGCATTGGAATCCGGATTTAATAATATGGCCCACTTTAGTCGGGCGTTTAAAGCACAATTTGGTCTGTCACCCCGCCAGTTTCGGCAAGATTCTAAAAATAAGATGTTTTTATTTGATGCGTAATCATTAAGTGAAACGTCAAAAGTCGAGCTTAGATTTACTTTATTATGATGTTCGTAGTTATTACTTTTCACCTAAAGAGAGAAATAGAATGATAAAAAAACAATCCGGTAATGCCTCTTCACAATTCTTATTGTGGTTACTCGTTTTAGTGAATACGGCGGGAATCGCTTATTACTATTACAACACTGAAATCAAAGCGAAACAGATCCCTAATCTGGTCGGCACCTGGAGTGGCGTCAATCTGACGGTATCAGATGAAAAAGGTTATAAAACCTGGGATGATAAAACAGTCACTATTACAGAACAGCAGGATCGCCGTTTTCGCGGCACATTTACTTATGCTGACGGGACTAAAAACTTTTTTGGCGTTATCTATCCAGATAACAAATCATTCACCTGGGTTTCAACACCAAGCCATGGGTTTGTGCATGGTCGTATTCTTGATGACAACACCATTGGCACTTGTTATGTGGAAACATGGGAACATGCAACCGCAGGCTGTGCCACATTAAGCAGACAAAAATAAACATTGAGAAAAATGCTTGATAAAAAAAGCCACCGTTAAGGTGGCTTTTTTAATATGAACTACGTTGCTTACTTAAGCAGCTGCTTTCAATGCGTTAGCTTTGCGGCGCAGACCTAAGAAACCAAGTAAAGCTGGCGCAAACAAAAATGCAGCTGCCGGGACTGGCACGGCTGATGGAGGTATAAAACCAGAAGGTTGTGAGTGAATTTCAGCATTTTGGTTCAGGCTTCTAGCAGCTAATGTACCTTCAATATTGCCATGAGTAACGACATCCGTACCCAGTGCTAAAATACTACCGCCGAATTGTGATGTGATATGAAGACTGTCTGCATCAACAAAATTCCATAACATCATATCGGCTAAATCAACTGCTGAGTTTGCCAGGAAATTCACACTAATATCGTATTCAGAAAGCGCGTCATCAAAGACATTAAACAAAATACTGGTAGCACTGCCTAGATTAAATGAAAACTCTTTAACACTATCGAAAAAGCTCTCGCCATCGTTAATATTAAACACAGCCAGTCCATCTGTATTTGGTGTGGCAGTAAAAGTCACTTTGCCACTAGGAGAGATAGTGTAGTCACTATTGAAATCAGTACCTGCTAACTGGTTTGAAAACTGGCCTAATGTATTAACCGCATTTGCCGCTGCAGCAGCTGGGTCAAATGGCACTGACACAGGTTGGTTATAAACATTACCACCACCGTTAGCAGCAGCAGTGCCTGTATTAACACCACCATAAGTAGTGTTACCACCATTAGTACTTACCGTGCCTGAAATATTGCCAACGACTGAGGTTGAGCCATGGCCGTTAGCGCTATTTTGCACCGTGCCGGAGACAGACTGCACATAAACATCGCCACCATCGTTAATATTAAGCGAGCCTGATACATTGCCACCGATGTTAACGCCCTTGCCTTTTGTTTGCACACCACCATTAAGGTCACCACCAACAGTCAGAGAAGGAACGACTGCATTGGAGGTTGCATGCATGTTATACATGCCTCCAGTGACATTACCACCGATTAATGCGTTACCATCTATTTCAGAGGTACTGATGACATTACCACTGGTAATAAGGTTGTATTGATTAAGAAGAGACATTGCGTCTATTTCAACAGCATCAGCATAAGCTAACTGATTAACACTTAGAGCGGCCACTCCGACCATGGCAAGTTTAGATATACGCATTTAAGCCTTCCTTATATATGATTATCTAAATTTTATTCTCTCTGCAAGTAAAAAACTATTGTACTAAAGTACTATTTTTACATTTTTTATAAATTAAATTCCCAAAATATGACAAAAACAAAAATTGGTGGCTGGAGACAAAAATCACAACAGATAGTCTATGACAATCCGTGGATTCAAATTCGTCATGAAGAAGTCATCAGACCCAATGGCTCAGAAGGCATCTATGGCGTTGTTCATTTCAAATCCCGGGCAATTGGTGTCGTCGCCATTGATGAAGACGATAACACCTGGCTAGTAAAACAAAGTCGCTACCCGAACAATGAAACCACTATCGAAATTCCCGAAGGAGGTGGTCCGTTAGACGAGCCTCCGCTTGAAGCGGCTAAACGTGAACTCAAGGAAGAAACAGGATTCACTGCCGCTCACTGGCAGCCATTAATGGAACTACGAACATCTAACTCTGTGACAGATGAAAAAGCCTATATTTTTCTGGCAACTGAGCTGACCGCTGGTAAGCAAGATCTTGAAGAAACAGAAGATATCGAGTTGATAAAAGTCCCTGTCGACACAGCCATAGATATGGCAATGAACGGCGACATCATTGATGCGATGTCAGTGGCTGCACTACTCAAGTTAGCCGTAATGCGTCAAAAATAATCGCCGTTTGAAAGATCTAGTTATGCCAATGACCGTTCTGATAGCATGTTATTTCATCATTATCGGACCACTGCAATATAAATAACCAACCGTTGTCGACAAGATCACGTACTGCTTTATGTTTAGCCATCACCTTTTCAATCGCTTGTTTGGGAGCAGCAATATATACACTCAATCTAACCGGATGATGACGCCAGTTTTCACCGTCATGAATTGACTGCATCGGTAAACCAATACGCAAGTCACCGCCATTTCCCTCAAACACACCGACATGCTGATTCACGGCATTGTGTAATAACTTATTACCACTACCAAAGAAGGTGTTGTCAGTAACTGACAAGTTGTATTGCATATTAATCCATTGCGTCACAATCATAGGTGCCGTCATGATTTGCTCTAATAAGGCAAAGTCAGTATCCGTCTGCCAGTCATAATCATGTAAAAAAGTACGACCATCTAAATCAAGTGCCCGTGTATATTGACGAGGCGCCACGATAAATGCCGCATTATTGGCTAAGCCCCATTCAGGACGTACTTCTGACCAGTCTTTTGCTCTATCTTTAAGTGATTGCTCTAAGGCGTTATCATCAAGTTGTTTTAAAGCCGCATCCATTGTTTGAGCACGTTCACGACGAGTATGCTTCGCTGCCTGCTTTAACCAGCTTTCAATATTGTCATTATTTAACGGCTCAAAACAGACAATCTCATCGGTAGTAGTGTTATGTAGCCCAGCAATAAATCGTGTTGTTTCTGGAATATCAATACCTGATTGTTTAAGTCCCTGCCTCACCGCGGGATCATTCAATAAACCAGATAAGACACGGACATTGACTTCGCCGCTTTGACCGCCACAAGCACCACAGTCAAGACCTGATGCATGTAGGTTATTCCGTGTTTCACTACCATGGCCTAATAATAAAACGGTTGGCGCAAAAACCTTGGTCAGCCCCATTCCGGTCAGCACACCAGACGCCATCGACACTTTTTCATCCAGGCTTAATTCAGCGCGATTTCTGCTTAATTGCCAATCCTGATGGTGGCTGAACTCATTAAGTAATTTTTCTTTCTTTTTACTAAAGAAATTATCTTTAATTAGTTTATAGGCATAGCTCCAGCCCATGGTTTCCACCATCGTGAATGATGAAACAGGTGAACTTGCCCAGTTTTTCCAGGTACTTGCATTACTGACTTTTGTCAGCTTCTTCTGATCTGCTGTCTTTTCACTAACCTGCACTGATGGCGCGATTAAACCCGGCAGTTGTGGACGACTCGCCTGAGTGTTGGCGGGTTGGTAACTAATAGGTAATCCAAAAAAGCCAGCAAAGCCGATTGTCTGAATGCCCTCGCTTTGTAATTCCAATGATCTTCTCATACGTTCCGAACGTACATCAATGCAGAATACAGCTTGTAAGGATGGCGACTTACTGAGCGGTTGGGCAGGTTTAATTAAGGTTGTTTGTAAATCTTGTTGATAAGTCAGCTCTGCGGCATACGCCCAAATCCAATAATGACGTGCATAGTCATGGTGCTCGGCAATACAAGAGTTTAACGCCTCTTTTTGCAAGGACCACTGCTGTTTCAAAGCCTTGAATTCAACTTGACCAGCCTTACTTTTCAGTTGACGCCAGATAATTAAGTCCCATGCAATTCTGATAGCGAGTAAAGCTTCAACGCAAGCCGTCTGTTGGTTATTGAGTTGGCTTTCCCAACGTTGCCATGCAAAGTAACTAGCCCAGCCATTAATACACATTAATAATTTATGCGCGTATAACTCCAGAGCCTCAGGCGAGAGTTCCAATTCAATGACCGCTTCAGCGAACAGACTTTCAATATTATCGGGTAATTCAGTAAAAGCATGACGCAGCTTTTTCTCGCCCATCAGCAATGACATACCATAATCATGGCGTGTAAATTCGAGCCATGCTGAGTAAAGTGCATCTAAACTCTCTGGCTCCTGATTAACATACTCACCACAAAACTGACTGACTTGATGCACAATCTCGTCCTGCCAGCGCATTCTGTGATGATCACGACTCAAATCAGCAATTTCAGCAATACTTAAAGCCGCTTCAGGCTCTGCTTGAAGTAATGTGGCTTTTAACTGATCGACTGAGAGATCGACACCATAAGATTTTGCCGACTTTTGTAATGCTGCTTCAGTTATTTCACCCTGCTTAAATAAGTCTAAATAATACTCGGCTGACATGGTGGCTTTCACACCTTGTAATGCCCCTACTCTGGCTGAAGCAGTTTCAATAGGCTGATCACGAAACTCCCATAATGCATTCACAGCAATAAAACGATCTAGTGGCCAGCTTGGAGCAATCAGTGAGCTTGCCTTGTTGATAGCAGCAGCATGATCAGCACTCAGTTCGGTTAATTTGGCATCGACCTTATTCATGGCGTGGACTCCTTAGTAAGCGTCTGCTTATTGTTTTCAAAGTAGGGTTCGGGTCGTAAGGTAATAGGCCACAGAAACAATGTCAGTCGGGTCATTAACTCATCTAAATACAGACCTGAAAATAACCATCGATATAAGATTTGTGTCGCTTTAGCTTGTGGGAATACACGCACCTGCACAGCTAAAACAAATAAGGCAAGAAATAAAATAGACAGCCAAATATCCATGGCATCAAACATCACACTTGCAGGCAATGTTGGCATCACCCAGCTCAGCATGATTTTTCCCCCCATATAAAAGCCAATCAGTAATAACACTGTCAGGCACGATGTTAAAAACTGCAGGATAGTGCCATTTCTGACAGCAGACACCAGATATAAAGCCAAGGCGGTATTCACTAATAACCAGACACTTAAAGGGCCGCTATAACTGGTGAAATAGACAATACTGGCGGTACTTAGAATCACCAGTAACAAACTCGACAACGCAGAAATAAAGGTAACGTTTTTCTGAGGTGCTAATTGCTTAAGACTATATTCCTGAAGCACATCACCGGCACCGAGGAACATATACGCTTTATAGAGTGAGTGAGAAATCAAGTGGAGCATTGCCAACTCGTATAGACCCAAAGCACATTCAATAAGCATTAATCCCATCTGAGCACAAGTCGACCAGGCCAGTTTCACTTTGACGCTGATGCGAGTCATCATCACTAAGGCACTGAGCAATGTGCTCAAACCAGCAACAATCAAAATCAGCCACTGAGCAGCGATACTGAATGTAAATAATGGTGCAAAACTAAGTAATAAAAAACCACCCAGATTGATAATACCAGCATGTAATAAAGCACTGATGGGTGTCGGCGCTTCTACCACCTGGATTAACCAGCCATGAAGCGGTAATTGGGCACATTTAATTAATGCTGTGATAGCAAGCATTATCGCCGCTACTTTTTCTGCCAAACTAAGCTCAGAAGCTGACGCAGATGTCAGGTAATAGTGCGTTATGTCACTCAGGTAAAAAGTACCCAGTTGTGTATATAACAGAACAATCGCTACCAGCAGAGCTAGTTCAGCCACTCTGGCCAGAATGAATTTTTTATGGGCAGCAAGGACAGCACGGGGTCTATCTGGATAAAACAATAATAGACGGTGAAAACATAAACTGATTGATACCCAGCCTAACCAGAAGATCAATAAATGATTACTGACAATCACCACTGACACAGAAGTCAGACTCAGAAACAACCAACGCCAGTAACGGTGGGTATTTTTTTCGGCAAATAGATAACGCTGGGAAAACTTCACCAGCACAATCGTCATAAAACACACCAGCAATAACACCATCAGGTTCACATTACTCATAGCTAATAAGGCTTGTGGATTTTCAGTTACCTCAATATGACCAAAGCTAATAATGACTGCAGAGATAATCACCGCCAGTGAAATAAATTTCAGCATAGTCTGACGAGTGTTATCACTGATACGACTCAAGCCAGTGAATAGACCAGCTATGGACAAAGTTAATGGAATAAGTAATGGGAAAACGGTTGTCAGATCAAGATTCACACACATTCCTCCTTAAGATGGTGAAAGTATGGCAAATGCTTTAATATAAATAAAATAGATATTTATTAACAAATAGATAAGTTTTACTTAACCATGGCAAAAATCAACTATCATCATCTCTATTACTTCTGGCGTGTAGCCCTGTCTGGCAGTATCACTAAAACGGCTGAAGAATGCCATGTCTCACAGTCCGCACTGTCACAACAAATCAAACAGCTGGAAACCACAATGGACGTCAGATTGTTTGAACGTGCCGGCAGACAATTGTTATTAACCGATATAGGCAAAAAAGTGCTGACTTATGCCGATGAAATTTTTACGACAGGTGAAGAACTACAGTCATTTATTAATAAAGGCGGCACTGCCACCCAAAAACACATTAATATTGGTGTGTTGACAACCTTATCCAGAAACTTCACGGAAAGCTTCATCAGCCCGTTACTACAACAGCCTAATGTCAGTTTCACGCTGACCACCCGTGGTATGACCAATTTATTAAACGGCCTCACCAGTCATGAACTGGATCTGGTACTGACTAATCGTTCTGTCAGTCAACAAAATGATGATGCGATATGGCAGAGTCAGTTGGTATCGAGACAATCGGTATCGATTATCGGACCAGCACAACAAAATCCCCAAAAAACCTTTCCACAAGGTTATGAAAAACTGAAATGGGTTCTGCCCACCAAAATCACCGAAATTCGTTCGGCTTTTGATGCCTATTGTGCAACGCTTGGTTATGAGCCCGATATTATTGCTGAAGCGGATGATATGGCGATGTTAAGACTTCTGGTTCGTGATACAGGCGCCATCACTGCCCTACCCGCCGTCGTCGTTAAAGATGAAATATCCAGTGGTAATTTGTCCGAATACCAAATATTACCTAATGTCTATGAACACTTTTATGCCATCACTATTAAACGCACATTTGTCCCTGAAATAGTCACCGATCTGCTACAAAAGAATATTGTGGATTAAGTGTTAGCAATAGTTTTGATACAACAGCTTTTTAGCGAGTAAAACATTGCCTTAACTTTACTGCCGTTTGCTCTGCTACGGTTTTATTACTGACATTGGTAAAACCAATGATAAGACCGTTGTATATCACTTCAGTCGTCCAGTTTGATAAGGCCTGGATAGCAAATCCCCGGGCATTGAATTGCTCTGCAATCTGTTTATCATTTTGCTGAGTATGCACATCAGTCACAAAATGCATACCATTTTTATAAGTACTGACCTGCAGATAATCACCTAAGATAGTAGTCAGTGCATTGGCTGTCAGCTCACATCGCTCAGCATATAACTCACGCATTTTCTTTAAATGCATAGCAAAATGCCCTTCTGCCATAAAGGCTGTCACAACTTGCTGTGATAGCAGTGGTAAAGATTGATAAGACAGTGATGCATATTTTTCGGCAATCTCAACCAATGGTGTAGGTAACACCATATACCCCAGTCTAAGGGCAGGAAATAACGTTTTACTAAAACTACCGGCATAAATGACTTGCTCGGCATCATCCAGGCTTTTTAATGCCGGTAATGGATAGCCTGAATAACGAAATTCACCATCATAATCATCTTCCAAAATCCACGAACCGCTTTGTTTAGCCCACTCTAATAACCCGACCCGCCTCTCTGGTGATAGAGACATGCCAAGCGGACTTTGGTGAGATGGCGTCACAATAATTAGATTAGGATTCTCTGTTAACAGCCTGGCTTTATTGATATCCAGCCCATCATTATCAACAGGCACTGGAATAATATTGACACCAGAAGCACGTAATAACCTGGAGGCAAACAAGTATCCCGGATCTTCCATACAGACATCATGTCCAGCCAGTGACAAACTTTTTATCAGTAAATCTAAAGCACCTTGATAGCCTGCCGTGATAATGATTTGTTCTGCTTCACAGTTGACGCCACGTGACAAACGCAGATAGTTGGCTAAAGCTTGCCGGAGTGGTAAATACCCCATTGCATCAGAATGCGATAACTCTTTGTATGACTGCTGTCTGACCTGAGATGACACCAACCTTGCCCAGGTCTTTCTGGGAAAAGCATCATATGCCGGACAGCCTGGCTGAAACAAAAAAGTGTTTTCTTGTTTTGTAACCGCTCTTTTAGAGTTATTAATAAATTTCGTTTGCTTTGCTCGAGCGGGTTTTGTCTTAGCTGAGTTATTAAAAGAAACATTGATAAACGTGCCCGCCTGTCCCTTTGTAATAAGTAAGCCTTCTCCCATTAACAAAGCGTAAGCATTTTCCACTGTCCCTCTGGCGACATTCAGCTGACTGGCTAACACTCGCGTCGATGGCAAGCGTTCGCCATGTTCTAACTTACCATCGGCAATAGCTTGTTTAAGACGTTGAGATATCTGAAGATGAATGGGTTCAGACGTTATCTTGTCGAGAGTTAGTAGTGGTTTTGCTTGTTGAGTCATTTGTTATCGGCTTGATACTTACGCTCTGATAAAGTTGCTGATTTATGGCCTAGGTTAAAACGTCAAATATGGCTCTGTATGCCAACGCCATATATTGCGATTATTTCTCTGCACTTTACAACAGAGAGAAACCTTATGTCACAACGACTGAACTATCCTGAATTATCAGCTGATTTATATTCTAAATATATGAATTTCAATTTGTTTCTAAAAAAGAATAAAACAGCAAAAGAATTCAATGACATTGTTACTATCAGAGCATCACAACTCAATGGCTGTGCCTTTTGTCTGGATATGCATATTAAACAAGCCAAAATAACAGGTGAGCGAGAGTTAAGACTTCATCACATTGCTATTTGGCATGAATCACCATTATTCAGTGAACGCGAAAAAGCCGCCTTATTATGGACTGAAACACTCACTCATCTTGCTGCAAAAGGTGTCTCTGACCAAATCTATCAACAAGTCCAGGAGGTGCTTCCCGACAAAGAGATATCAGATCTCAGCTTTCTCATTATTTTAATTAATGGTTGGAATCGCTTAGGCGTAGCGTTTCAAGTAGAACCGGGTTCTGCAGATGTCATTTATGGCCTAAACAAAGCTGGATTAAATTAGTTATGCAGATAAAGCCATTAACAGATAAACATGACTTTCACATGGCCTATCCAGTCATGAAACAGTTAAGACCACACTTACTTGATGAAAAACAGTTTATTGAACAAATACAACGTCAGCAGCTGCAGAACTATGTCTTATTAGCCATGATAGAAGCAGACGACATCATTGGCTTGGCAGGATACCGAATACAAGAAAACCTGCTTTATGGCCGGTATCTTTATGTCGATGACTTAGTCATCAGTGAATCCCAACGATCTGCTGGCTACGGTGCACGTTTATTACGGGCAGTAATGGAAATAGCCAAACATCATGAATGTGATGAATTTGTTTTAGATACCGGTTTATCCATGGCCCTCGCCCAGAAATTTTATTTTCGGCAGGGTCTACTGACGCAAGCCATACGTTTTAGAAACAGACTGAGCCAACTTGTATGAATATCTTACTTATCAGAGCCAGCAATAGAGAATTATCCATCAGCAATCAACTGGCAGATATGATTTTACAAACGTATCAGAAGACTTATCACGCTGAAACCAATGTGCAAATCTTAAATGCCTATGACTTGCCACATATTGATACAGATTATGCCGAAAGTCTGCGGTCTCGTCATAATGATGATGCAATGTCTGCCAGTCTGGTTTTATCCGACACGCTTATTGAGCAGTTACGATCAGCTGATGTCCTTATCATCGCAACGCCGATGCATAACTTTACCATTCCTTCCTGCCTGAAAGCCTGGGTAGATCATGTGGTCAGAATAGGAAAAACTTTTACCGCCACATCGGAAGGAAAAATAGGAACGCTGGCTGATCGCCCCGTTTATATCGCTATATCAGCAGGCGGCTTGCTTGATGGCAATCAACCAGATTTTTTACAAAATTATCTAAAACAATATTTGAAACCATCGGCATCAGCTCGCTGAAATTTTTTGTTATTCAAGGCAGCGTTATGGGTGAAAAACACCTTGAGCAAGAATGGTTTACTATCCAACAACAAATCGACAGCCACTTCCTTCACAATATGAGTTAATAGAAATTTACATTTGTTAACCATGGCTTAACTTCCTGATTGTTATAACTCATCCTGACATCACAGTAATACAACGTTGTTAAACAACAATACTGATATCTGGCTTTTTTCACTTTATTTACCAAAGTGAATACCAATAATCAGGAGGTAGATATGAAGAGCTTAATAGTTTTACTGCTGACATTAACACTGATGTCAGGAACAGCCATGGCAGATAACAATGCCGTCAAAGCCGTCATCGGCGGCACTATAGGAGCGGTCGTCGGTCACCAGGTAGGTGGTAAAAATGGCGCTATTGTGGGCGCGGCGCTCGGCGGTGCCTTGGGTTATGCTGTAAACACCAAGGTCACGTCAAACCGGTACCATGATAACTCCCACCATTATCATCATGATAAGCACTACAATAAAAAGTACTGGAAATACAAACAAAAAATGGCACGTATAGAGGCCAGATACCGTGAGCAACAAGCACGTGCATATCGACAATATCGCAGAGCCATAGAGCACGATCACAGAAAACATCAATACGACAACCATCACTATTATTATCGCCGTTATTAATAACCTCAAGCGGCAAAATTACTGCCATGCAGGGATGCTGCATCCAGTTCGGGCCTTCAAACAATAGCTGCTTTTTGACGTTTAAAACAGTTTATTTTTTTATAGCGCGGACTAGATTCCAGCCTGCGCTGGAATGACGGTTCCTATTAAACTCGGAATGGATTCCAGCATCTGTTGTAATGACAGGGTCACCTGTTTTGAATAGTCATAGATCCGCGACTTCAGCGTCATGCCAGAGCTCTTCTGGCATCCAGTTCGGGCCTTCGAACAATAGCTGTTTTTTGAAACTAAAACGGCTTATTTTTTCATGGCCCGGACTGGACTCCAGCCTGCGCTGGAATGACGGTTCCAATTAAGCCCAGATTCGATTGCAGCCTACGCTGGAATGACGAGGTCATCTATTCTATAAAACAAAAAAAGCCCCAAAACTGGGGCTTTTTTTTATTGAAGAACCTGACTTAAACAAGCTGAGACAAAATCGTATTTAATGTTGCACTTGGGCGCATAATCGCGTTCATCCTATCGTCATCAGGCATATAGTAACCGCCCATATCAACGGCTTTGCCCTGCACAGTATTTAATTCACCCACAATCTTGATTTCATTTTCTATCAGAGCTTCAGCAATCGGCGTAAATACGGCTTTTAACTCGGCATTATCTGTCTGTTCAGCTAATGCCTCAGCCCAATACATCGCTAAATAGAAATGACTACCACGGTTATCTAATTCACCAGTTTTATCTTTTGGTGATTTATTTTCCTGCAGCAATTTACCTGTCGCAGCATCCAGCGTATCGGCTAACACTTTAGCTTTTGCATTGTCTTGCGTATTGGCAAGATGTTCCAGCGAGGCCGCCAGTGCCATTAATTCCCCTAAGGAATCCCAGCTCAGGTGATTTTCATCAATCAGTTGGTCCAATAGTTTCGGTGCTGTACCGCCGGCACCGGTTTCAAATAAACCGCCACCTTGCATTAATGGCACTACCGATAACATTTTCGCCGAAGTGCCTAATTCCAGAATCGGGAATAAATCGGTGTTGTAATCACGTAATACGTTACCGGTCACAGAGATCGTATCTTTACCAGCACGGATTCTGTCTAGAGAAAGTTGGGTGGCAACTTCTGGATTCAGAATTCGAATATCCAGGCCGCTGGTATCGTGTTCAGGTAAATACGCATTCACTTTTTTAATCAACTCAGCATCATGTGCCCGCTTTTCATCCAACCAGAAAATGGCCGGTGTGTCTGATAAACGCGCACGGCTAACGGCTAATTTAACCCAGTCACGAATCGGCTCATCTTTGGTCTGACACATACGGAAGATATCGCCTGCTTCCACATCAAACTCAAATACCGTTTCAGCCTGTTGGTTGGTGACAATAATTTTGCCATCTGCTTTCGCCTGGAAGGTTTTATCATGTGAGCCATATTCTTCAGCTTTTTGTGCCATCAGGCCGACATTTGGCACCGTTCCCATAGTCACCGGATCCAAAGCACCTTTTTGTTTACAGTCATCAACCACTGTTTTGTAAACACCGGCATAACAGCGATCTGGAATCATCGCCAGAGTATCTTGCTGCTCGCCTTTTTTATTCCACATTTTGCCACCGGCGCGAATCATCGCCGGGATGGAGGCATCCACAATCACATCAGACGGGACATGGAAGTTAGTAATACCTTTATTCGAGTCCACCATTGCCACATCTGGCTGGCTGGCATAGACCGCTTCAATATCAGCTTCGACAGCTTGTCTGGTAGCATCGTCGACCTTGGCAAGTCGGCTGTATAAATCACCTAAACCATTATTAAAGTCGACACCCAGCTCATCAAATAAGGCACTGTGTTTTTCGATTAAGTCTTTGAAAAAGACTTTGACGGCAAAACCAAACATCAAAGGATCTGACACCTTCATCATGGTGGCTTTTAAGTGTAGAGAAAGTAATACGTTTTCTTGTTTTGCTTTAGCTATAGCATTGGCATAAAACGCTTGCAGACTTTTTGCACGCATACGTGTGGCATCGACCACTTCGCCAGCCAACACCGGAATCGATTTTTTCAGCACCGTTTCATTGCCAGCTTTATCGATAAAGCTGACTTTAAAGTCATCTGCCTGTAGCGATGTCACTGATAATTCACTACCATAAAAATCATCCGCATCCATATGTGCAATATCAGTAGCTGAAGTTGCTTTCCACTCCCCCATGCTATGCGGGTTTTTACGTGCATAATTTTTGACTGCTGCCGGTGCCCGACGATCGGAATTACCTTCACGTAACACCGGGTTCACAGCAGAACCTAACACTTTGGCATAACGATCTTTAATCGCTTGTTCGGCTGGATTTTTAGGTACTTCCGGATAATCAGGCAGGTCGTAACCTTTTGATTGTAATTCTTTAATCGCATTTTTCAACTGCGGTATAGAGGCAGAGATGTTTGGCAGCTTGATGATGTTGGTGGCCGGGTCCTGAGTTAAAGCGCCCAATTGTGCTAAATGGTCAGGAATTTTTTGTTCGTCGCTTAGATTATCTGGAAAGTTAGCAATGATACGTCCTGCGAGTGAAATATCCCGGCTTTCAATATCAATATTCGCATCGGCAGTAAAAGCACGAATAATAGGCAACAAGGAGTATGTTGCTGACGCAGGTGATTCATCTACTTTGGTATAAATAATTTTCGACATTCTAAACCCTTAAAAATACATGATTTTGAATTGCAAGATCACTATCAAAAGTGCTCGCATAACCCGCGTCAGGCTGGTGACAATAGGTAGTATGAAATATGAATAATTTCGACTATTGCGTTAATCAACGACCCTCAATGGTCATGTTGATTCAGAGATTCTGTAACGCTGGGTTTCCATAACAGGTGTGACACACTTTATCATATCTTCAATGGCGCTATACATCACTATAGCCATGATAAAAACCGTCTAATTTTAGGGTGTCAGTTTTAGCAAGTGCTTTAATCTGTTAAACGAAAGTTAACAGGGACAACAACGCTGAAGGATTTACCTGATAAGTTACCACGCACAGGCAAGGCGTTTACGGCCTTTTCCACCATTTCATGCGCTGCTCTATCTAATACTGTATGGCCACTTCCCTGACCGACCACACTAATGCCAACCATCCGGCCTTTTTCAAAACGCACACTCACCATCACAGTCCCTTCAAGGTGACGGCGAATCGCTAGTTGCGGATAGTTTTTATTTTTAGAGACCATCGCATAAAGCAGTTGTCCATAGCCTTTCCATGCCATATTGCGATCCACTTCAGCGGTACCACCCTGATTTTTTTCATCAGGATTGGTGCCTGAACCTGTGGCATTGGTATTGGATGCTGTCTCACTGCTTTCCGCAGAACTTGTCGATGGGTTTTCTGACACCTCGGCGCTGGGAGCGTCTACTACTTCAGTCGGAGTTTCAACCACTTCAACCTTCTCAGCAACCTTAGGTTTCACCACGAGTTTCTCTTGCTTTGGCTTCTCAACCTTTTTAGGTTTCTCTGGTTTGGGCTTGGACAGAGCTGTGTTTAGACTTAAGTCGAGTGCTAAATTTAGTGCCTAATGCGGTGACAGTACCGTGATCAGTAATTACATTGAAAGGACGATAATTCCGGTCTTGCTCCTGTGCCGTTTCAATGTAGATTTCACCCTGCAGTAACCTGATTGTTCTAGCTTGGTCACTAAAATCAATAGCTACCTTGGTGTCAGTATTTAAAACAAGTAGACTGCCATCGGCTAAGGTGAGACGTTTAATTTCACCTACTGCCGTTGAATAATCTGACATTAATAGATACCAGGGCTTTTGTTTATAGCCATACCACCCTGCCGATCCAGCAGCCAGCATGAGACTGAGGGTTTTAATGACTTGGCGACGTTCCTGTGATTTGATGTCTTTGGTATCAATCGGACGATTTAATACGGTGATACTGGTTTTTGAATCCAGCCCCATAAAACAGTTGGTGATAGCTTCAACTTGTTCCCATGCGTGCCTGTTTTCTGAGGAGGCATTTAGCCATCTTTGCCATTCTTTCCGGTCTGCATCTGTGGTTTCACCAGAAGTCAGCTCAACAAACCAGTTGGTCGCTTCATAGATAGCATCTTTATTAGAACGGGCCATGAAAAAAAGTTTTAACTATTCATGTTTAAACAATGTAGCAATGCCTTAGCAATGTACTGTCTAACTGAGCTGACTGAAACTGATAATCTCGATGCAATTTCTGCGTGTGAAAGTCCTTCGAGCTGACACCATAGAAAGGCGCTACGAACCCGAGCAGGTAAGCCATCGAGCATTTCATCTATTTTGGCTAAGGTCTCCACCATAATATTGACTGATTCAGGGGAAGGTACGTCGACTTCAGGCATATTTTCTAAGGCATCGAGATAGGCTCTTTCAATATCTCGACGACGGACATGATTAACCATTAAGCCATGGGCTACCGTGGTGAGATAGGCTCGGGGTTCTTTGATACCCGATAGATCGTCTTTTTGCAGAATTTTAGAAAAGGTATCTTGCATTAAATCAGCTGCATCGAAACTGCAACCAAGTTTCTTACGTAACCAGCCTAATAACCAGCTATTGTGTGCACGATAAAGATCGGTGACGATTGAATCTCGTTTTGCATTGAGATTACCCAGAATATTGACTTCTGATTCATGATATAGAGCTATATTACTCAATTGCCTGCTCCCCTTACTACATAAGTTGCCAAACGGTGCATACCTTATGTTTATTGATGGTTTGCAGTAAGATTGCTAGTCACATGTTCTGGGTAAACTCTGCGAGCATCTTCACAAAAATTCACATAAGGTAAGGTAAATTTACTACGCATCGTATTGAGTAAATATAGGAAAAAATCCTAAAATTACGAAGATTAAACCATTTATAAAAAATGAATCCCTGCTTAGCCGCTTTGGGAGGTTTTTACCCTGTTTTTTTTAAATATTAACTATTTTCCATTTTTTCAGTCTGAATACAGCATTATTATTCAGGTAATAAATACCCCTTTAAAATTTACGGATAAATACAGCCATGATGAACCAAGTGAGTTCTTGTACAATAGCGTCCTTTCATTCTTCAGACATTCAAGCAATCTAGCGAGCCTAATATGAAAATTCAAAGCCACTTTGTCGACCTTGATACTCCCACTGGCGTTATGCGTACATACATCCACCGCCCTGTTGGTGAAGGTAGTTACCCAGTCATTTTGTTCTATTCTGAAATCTTCCAACAAACCGGCCCCATTGAACGTGCTGCCAGACTAATGGCAAGCCATGGTTATGCCGTATTGGTGCCTGAAGTCTTTCATGAGCTGAACCCTATTGGCACAGTATTAGGTTATGACGATGCTGGCCGTGACAAAGGTAATGCTGATAAAGAAGCTAAAGATGTTCAGGGTTATGACTCTGATAATGCTGCAATGATTGAGTTTGTAAAAACCCAACCTTGGTGTAACGGTCATATTGGTGCCATGGGCTACTGTATTGGTGGCCACTTAGCATTCCGTGCTGCTTTACAACCTGAAGTCAAAGGCACAGCTTGTTTCTACGCGACTGATTTACACATTCAGAAAATCCCAAACAAACCAGGCCAACACAGTATGGAACGTCTGGATGACATCAAAGGCGAGTTATTAATGATTTGGGGTAAACAGGATAACCATGTGCCTGCTGATGGTTTATTAAAAATCTATCAAGAATTAAGAGCAACCGATATTAGCTTCACCTGGCATGAGTTTAATGCCGAACATGCATTTATGCGTGATGAAGGTGATGGTGGTCGTTACGATGCTCAAACGGCACAAATTGGCTACCAACTGGCATTAAATCTGTTCAGCAGAACACTACGCTAAATACGCTCTGTCATGCCAGAGTTGTTCTGGCATCCAGCTCGGGCCTTCGAGCAATAACTGTTTCTTGAGAATTAAACGGCTTATTTTTCAAGGCTCGGACTGGATACCAGTTTGCGCTTGAGTGACGATTCCTATTGAGATCGGATGAGTCATTTATCTATCTGAAATACTGGCAATGCCTTACTCCTGTTATGCTAAGCTCAAAATTTTTTAATTGCATGGGAACGTTATTGTCATGTCCAATCCATCAGGTTTAGCCTATGCCCATTTACTCAATGGTAAGGGTGGAAGTGTCCGTATCAGTGAGAGTGATCTGCCGCAATGGCAGGCTGAAGATGGCCTTCTCTGGCTACATTTTGACTATACCCACCCTGATGCTGAACGTTGGTTACTTGAGCAGTCTGGTCTGGATAATGTGATCGCTAATGCCTTATTAGAGGAAGAAACGCGACCTCGTACGACCTCCATTAATGATGGTTTGCTGATGTCTTTACGGGGTATTAATCATTATGAGGATGCCCGTTCCGACGATTTGATTTCAATTCGCATGTGGATTGATACTCGTATTATCGTCACTACCAGACGTGAAATGTCCTACTCTGCTGCAGAACTGGATAAATTACTGAGCAAAGGTAATGGCCCTAAAAACAGTGCTGAGTTTCTCATTTCGTTAGTGGATCTGACGGTGGATGGTATGTCTGATACGGTTGCCGGTTTCGAAGATGTTATCGCCGACTACGAAGATGCCGTTTTAGTAGACGATACGGAAAACTTACACAACGATATTGCACATTTACGACGTCAAGTGATTAAAATGCGTCGCTATTTAGCACCGGAACGAGATGCCCTGGCTCGTCTGACGCTGGAAAAGATCTCCTGGTTATCTGATTATGATCGTATCCAGATCCATGAAATCAGTGACAATCTCATCCGTTATATTGAGAACCTGGACGCGGTTCGTGAGCGTGCTGTGCTGGTTCAGGAAGAACTGCATAGCAAAACCTCTGAGCAACTTAATTCCCGTATGTATGTGTTATCGGTGATTGCAGCCGTCTTTCTGCCTTTAGGGTTTGTCACAGGGTTATTGGGTATTAATGTGGGTGGTATTCCCGGTGCCAATGACAGTCATGCCTTTACGGATGTCATCGTTATTCTCTGTGTGGTGGCCGTTTTATTATTGTTTTTGTTTCGTTGGAAAAAATGGTTTTAATCAGGCTTTAAATGGTGAATCAATAACTTAGTTAATCTGCTTAAAAAGCATCCAAAACAAAGATAAAAATTTCTTCATTTTTTTCGAGCAAATATGAAAAAGATGTTGTAGAATGCCACGCTTTCTTGGGGTGCTTAGCTCAGCTGGGAGAGCATCGCCCTTACAAGGCGAGGGTCGGGGGTTCGAACCCCTCAGCACCCACCAAGAAAAACTCCTCTTTTTATTTTCAGTACTTGTTTCCCGTTAAATTGTTGTGCATTGTATGATCTTGGCGACTCAACCCAAGGTGCTGAAATGGACTTCACTCCGCTCTTCTCGTCTTTACTGTCTTTCTGGTATTTCATCCCGTTAGTTTTATGTCTGGCTATTTTTCGCTCAGCCTGGTTTAAAAGCATCATGGGTGAATTTATGGTTAATGTTATCGCCCGATGGCAATTAGACAAAGAGCATTATCATTTAATCAAAAATGTCACTCTGCCCAGCGAAGATGGCACTACTCAGATTGATCACATTATCGTCTCGGTCTATGGCGTTTTTGTGGTTGAGACCAAAAACATCCGTGGCTGGATATTTGGCAACCCTGCACAGAAAAACTGGACCCAGCAACTCTACAAACATAAATACCGCTTTCAGAACCCACTGCATCAAAATCATAAACATCTTAAAACACTTCAGACATTGCTCAACTTAGCAGACGAACAGGTGTTTTCCGTTATCGTCTTCATCGGTGATAGTCACTTTAAAACAGCCATGCCGGACAATGTCACTTATGGTCTTGGCTATGTCCGCTATATCAAGTCTAAAACGAATCCTGTGCTGACATTGAGAGAGAAAGAATCCGTTATTTCTCAAATTGAATCAGGCCGTCTTTCACGTAGTCTAAAAACAAACAGAGAACACGTGGCTCATGTAAAACAGCTCGTTGAACGTAAAAATATGGACGTGACGCTGTGCTCGCGCTGTGGTCATAAAATGGTAAAACGCCAAAGCAGAAAAGGTGACAATGCAGGTCAGTTTTTCTGGGGCTGTAGTCAATATCCGAAATGCCGTAATATCGACACTATCTAAGCTCTGTTCCCTTTTGCTGAGGACACAAAATGAAATGGCGTGGTAACCGAAGAAGTAGCAATATTGATGATCGTCGTAATCAGCGTGTTTCAGGGATTCGTGGTGGCTCAGGCGGCATAATCCGTTTGTTGCCAGCCGTGTTTCGGTTACTTGGTTTTAAAGGCACAGCTATTTTGGTGATAGGTATTGTTGTCTTTGCTACATTAACAGGGAATTTACCTGCACTACTATCGCTTCTGGGTATGCCCTCTTCGGCACCAACCGTCACATCATCTGAACCTCTACAGGAAAGTGCTGAAGAAAAAGAGCGTGTCGATTTTGTCTCCGTCATCCTCGCCGATACCGAAGATACCTGGTCAGCGATTTTTAAAGAGAATGGTCAACGTTACACCCCTCCCAAACTGGTTTTATTTCGTGGCGTAGTGAACTCGGCTTGTGGTACAGCACAGGCCGCAATGGGTCCATTTTACTGCCCTGCTGATCAACAGGTTTACATAGACCTGAGTTTTTATGACCAGCTACAAAATCAATTCAAAGCGCCTGGTGATTTTGCTCAGGCTTATGTCATTGCTCATGAGGTTGGTCATCATATCCAAAACTTATTGGGCATCTCACAACAAGTCAACGCAGCACGAAATAAAATGAGTCAGGTGCAATGGAATAAACTCTCAGTTAAGCAAGAGTTACAAGCCGATTGCTTTGCTGGTATTTGGGCACATTATGCGAATAAATCAAGACACTTGCTGGAAGCTGGTGATCTGGAAGAAGGCTTAACCGCAGCAAGTGCTATCGGGGATGATACTTTACAAAAACAGGCAACAGGCGTTGTCAGGCCGGATGCATTTACTCATGGCAGCTCAGCGCAACGGGTTAAATGGTTTAAAACAGGTTATGACAGCGGTAATGTAGACACTTGTGATACATTTATCTAAAGATTAACCACAAGATTAAGTTTTCGTGTTTAAGTAATGATTTTTATAAATTTATGAGCACGTGCACAGCTTCGTTTCTGTGACTATGTTTTAATTTGGCAAATTTTAAAACTAGCTTTAGGAGATACATATTGAAGCATCGAATGCTGTTATGGATAGTAGCAACGCGAAATAGTTTTGTTTCGTTGCTTCCATTAATATTTCTCCGTGTCACCATAGACTTATTGGTTAATTTCCCTAGCACTTTTTTTCAAGGCTTTATGAATGACTGGCTGGGTGATAACTGGAAAGCTCCACTAGGCCAGATAGGTGAGGCAACATTTAACTTTTATGCGTTGGCTCTAACAGCCATTATTTCTGTGCAGCTGGTCTACCGATTAAATAGCAATAACGCCACTAAAAGTGATGCACCTACCCCATTAATGGTCGCCATTAGTGCCGCTATTAACTTTATTATATTCATTTCATTACTTGGTTATTCCGCTATCGCCTTTAGTCTGGAAGCCATGGTGCTTGCTATTATTTTAGGTATTGCGACGGCTGAATTAATTTCCTGGTTAACCCATAAACGTTTACTGGACTTACTACACCTATCTGTCGAATCTGATACTGCATTTTATAATGCCATGCGCTTAACTCCGACCATAGTTCTGGTCGGGGTTTTCTTTTTTTTATTAGCAGCGTTTATTGCTGCACTGCCCGATTTTCCTAGTGTATACAGTGTAATTACGCACTGGGCACAGAAAGATGGTTATGGTGCCTGGATATTAAGCACACTGGCAGTACTGGTGAATCAAGGCTTGTGGTTTATTGGTATTCATGGCGGTCTCGCTATTGACCCAAATCAACAAGGCCCATTTTTTATTAGTGCCTCTACAGTGTTCAGTGCAGATTGGGTTAGTCGCCCCATTTTCCAAAATTTTGTTTTGATAGGTGGGTCTGGTGCAACCTTAGGTTTAATTATTGCTATTTTGCTCACTATCCGCCAAGGGGTGCAAAACAAAGTAGCTAAAATTTCCTTGATTCCCAGCCTGTTTAATATCAACGATATTTTAATTTATGGTTTACCCATTGTTCTCAATCCACGCTATTTAATTCCTTTTTTGATGGTGCCGTTATTATTAATGGGCATCTCATTATTGGCTTTTCAATCAGGCTTCATTAGTGTGGTGAACCCATCCAGTGTGACATGGACAACGCCACCGCTTTTATCTGCATGGTTACTCACAGGGTCATGGTACGGTGTTGCTTTGCAATTACTGGAAATTGTGATTAGTACCCTGCTTTATCTCCCCTTTGTTCGTAAAGCAGAACTTTATAGGCAACAACAAGAGCGTCTGGCTTTCGAAGAAGCTACTCACACAATCATTAATAGCGGTCATGCCAAACAACAGATTATCAGCAGACAAGATAAAGTCGGCATGATTGCCAGAGATCTAATGTATGACTTACGTCAGGCTATTTATCATAATGAATTAACTGTTGTTTACCAGCCAAAGCACAATCGTGTAGGCCACATTATTGGCGTGGAAGCACTGGTGCGCTGGACACATCCAAGATATGGGTTTGTCTCACCTGCTATGCTGGTTATGTTGGCTGAAGATAGCGGAGATATTTCTCAATTAGATCAGTGGGTATTTGAACAATGTTGCATCACTAAAGCAAAATGGAATGCTATGGGCCATCAGGATCTAACTATGGCCATCAACATCTCCCCCCTGCAATTAAATGATGATGCATTACCGTTTTTTTTAGCGAACTGTGTTGCTAAGTACGGACTTAATCCTCAAGACATTGAACTGGAAATCACCGAATCATCTGAGATTTCTGATTCCAAGCAAGTCGAAAAAATATTACAAGAAATCAGTGATATAGGCATTCATTTAGCGATGGATGACTTTGGCATGGGTTATTCATCTCTTCTGTATATGCGTCGTTTTAAAGTCAATGCAATTAAGATTGATGGCTCCATCACACGTGATGTGCTGACTAATACAACCAATGCCGATATCATTCGCACTATCAGCAACTTGGGAAAGGCTCAGCAAGTCTCTGTTGTGGCCGAGTATGTAGAAACTATAGAACAACGCGAAGCGTTAGCTGAAATGGGCTGTGATATATTTCAGGGCTATTATCATAGTCCCCCACTCAAGCCTGAAGACTGTCAGGTCTATTTTTTATCTCACTGCCGCTAACTTGCTAAAAAATGACTCGTGCTGCTAATACTGTTATGACCTTGTACCACTGGAATATACTCATTCTGCCAAGTGGTGAAGAAATTTTTGTAGGCCTCCGGCAACGTCCGGAAACAGTGCCGCCTTTTAAGCCTGCTGATGAGGAAGATGAGCTTCTTCCATTTACACTACGTAATAGCAGTCCGATTACTGAGTTTAAACAAACGCAAGGGATAGGCTATACCGAATCGGGCAGGCGTTATGTAGTTATCGGGCAACCCAGTGATCCAACTGGATTGATTCGCTTAAGCGTGACGCAAATGATGCCCACAGAGCAAATCAACTGGAAATATCCATTTAGTGATTGACGTCCTTGTCAGTCAGGAGGGAACTAAAATTGTTTTTCTATCGTATAGATCTGTTTTTGATTGTCAGTCACGACCGCTTTTAGCAAACCGTGTCCAGCTTTTCCTTTGGGCAAAACAAAACGAATATTGGGTTGATTTGCTTAAACGTGACGCAAATGATGCCTACAGAGCAAATCAACTGGAAATACCCATTTAGTGATTGACGTCCTTGTCAGTCAGGAGGGAACTAAATTTGTTTTTCTATCGTATAGATCTGTTTTTGATTGTCAGTCACGACTGCTTTTAGCAAACCGTGTCCAGCTTTTCCTTTAGGTAATAAATACAAAACGAATACTTAGTTGATTTGCTTAAGCGTGACGCAAATGCTGCCTACAGAACAAATCAACTGGAAATACCCATTTAGTGATTGACGTCCTTGTCAGTCAGGAGGGAACTAAATTTGTTTTTCTATCGTATAGATCTGTTTTTGATTGTCAGTCACGACTGCTTTTAGCAAACCGTGTCCAGCTTTTCCTTTGGGCAAAACGAAACGAATACTGGGATCTTCGCTAATTGATATGCCGGTATCAACGTCCATTAACACTTTATCATCAAGTGTAATAACCATTTTCTCCACATAATGTGCTGGAATATAACCACGGGTTTTTAAGTCCATCTGCAAACCACTATTGTTAGGGTGACTTATCACAATCTGAACAGGATTAGCTTCATCAGAGCCACCATCACGATAACGAATCTGCATTTTACCCAATCTCGCCATCGCAGCAGCCTGATCTTTTCCCGCTGGTGCACTACAGCCACCCGAGGCTTTCACAAAGCGTTTCACCATGTGCAAACTGCCGTCATTCATTTCTGCTACAGCACGAATATACGTGTATTGATCGATACGCATACGAGTGGAAATGTCAACGCTTTCCAATGTCGGTGACAAATGAAAGTTAGCCGAATATGGCATTGGGTTATTATCAATAAAAATCTGCAGGCTTTTGATATAGGATGAATCTGTTTGTGGACGTTTCGAATAAAAATGAACGGGAACAATAGCCGCGTCTTCTGCTCTCTTTGGCGCTTCTATCACTAACCAGTCATCGGCATCTTCTAAAATCGTTTTATTTTCAAAATAAATCTCTTTTAATGTTTCCCATTGTTCTTCAGGTTGGTCATCAGCTCGCGTTATCGACGGCATCATAAAAGAGAACATCAAGCCGCTGATCGCGATAATATTAAATAAATTTTTCATTGTTTATTCCCATTCCAATTCTGTAAACGCCGCAGTCACATTGCGTTTGTTGTAATCATCAAACAGTAGCCATTTACCTTTCTCACTCAAGCCAACAGAGTCTGTAGCTTCTGTAATCGTCCCCATATCATTAATAATGGCTCTGATTTGCTCACGAATAGTCAAAAAATAATGCTCTTCAGCATCAAAAGCTTGGTGCCAGTCCTTATATTGGGCAGGACCGTGACCAGGAATAACGGCGTTTAACTTCATGGCTTCTAATTTTTTAATCGTCGCCAGCCAGCCATTGATACTGCCATCAAGTGCTGGAATACGTTTAACAAATAATAAATCCCCCGCCCATAAGGTCTTAGTCTTTTTATCCAAAACAGTCAGATCATTATCGGTATGTGAGGTGGGATAACTGTTTAGCACTAACTCACGATCACCTAAATCAATGGTGATGGGCTTATCCACACTGACTAGAAGCGTCGGTTCAATAAACTCTGTACCTTTGAAATACTTACCAAGAATCTCTTGAAAACGTGTTTCATAAAATGATTTTCGGGCTTCGATAGCTGCTGGCATTTTAGCGTTACCAATAAACGTAGCTCCGGTATCTTTAAATGCAGCATTACCTAAAAAATGATCCGGATGTGCGTGAGTGTTAATCACATAACAAATAGGTAAGTCACTTTTTTCACGAATGGCTCCAAGTAAGGCTTTGCCCTCAAGATAGCTACCCCCGCTATCCACGACAGCAATACACTTGTCGCCCATAATAAAACCCGTATTCGCTATTTCGCCTTTATTATGTTGATCGGCATCCTCTTGTGCACCTTGATGGTAATAAATGCCTTCTGAGACTTGTTTTAACGGATAGTCATCTGCATATACGTTCAGTGCCATAATGGCACTGAACAGAACGCTGATGCCCGTTATATAGGCTTTTGTTTTGTTTTTCATTTCTCTCTCCCTTCAATCAGGGGTCTTCTTATCTCAGAATTTTGGTCTTATCATATTTTTAACTTCTGAGATTGCATTCGCTGGAAAACCACCTTGTTCAGCATGACGCATAATTAAATCTTTATTTTCAGCTTTGTAAACACAATACACTTTATTATCGGTGACATAGCTTTCTACCCACTCAATGCCAGTTCCCATATCTTTCAGAATAGAACAGGATTTGTCACTTATCTGGTCAAGTTCATTATCACTTAATTCACCTGCACCTGGAATTTCACGTTCAATAATATATTTATTCATGGTTCTTTACCTCGTTAAAAATGACCGATCGTCTTTAATAGACGCCCAAAAAAATCAACACTTAGTGTTGAACAAAATAATCATCAAGCAATTGCGACATGCAGCGTTTTAATGGCTGTGTCGACTTTTCAATTTTCATATGTAGTAACGCGCCTTGCCAGTGATCAAATAACAGTTTTGCCATTACATCCGCTGTCATATCCTGTCGAACAATGCCTTGTTGCTGAGCTTCATTCAGCCCTTGTGCAATGAGTTGGCAATAGTCATTCACAGAAGCTAACAATGTCTGCCGACATAACTCACTTGCACTGCTGATTTCACCCATCATATCGCCTAATAAACAACCACCGCTGTAATCTGACTGTTCCAGATCTTTGATAAGTGATTCAAAGTAGGCTTTGACTGCCTGATGCCCATTTAATTCTGTTTTATTTAGAAAAAATTGCAGTCGCGAAATAAATGGTGCGATGTAATGACTGATAGCTTCTGAAGTAAAATTTTCTTTACTTTCAAAATAGCTATAGAACGAGCCTTTAGGCACCTGCACGGTATCTAATATTAATTTGATACCCGTACCGTGATAGCCATTACGCATCAGCAACTGAATGCCATGATTAAGGATTTGTTCTTTTTTAATGTCTTTTTGAGTGCTCATGACTGCATAATGCGACCGGTCGTCTTTGCTTGTCAATCATTAATAGCAGAAATTTAAACTTCCCCCCGACACTCCCTGGCTTGCAAACGTGCATAAGCTTCAGCTTCATGATGAATATCACTAATCAGACCACGATGTAGCGCGACCGAGATGGCATCCTGATTATGAAAGCGTGCGCCATGTTTAAACAGTAAATCTAATAAGTCACGCGCAGGCATATCCAAGTATTTAGATAATTCCTGGGCTTCTTTAGAGAGCTTATCCAGTACTTCAGGATGCTGCTGTTGCACATTCAGCGTAGCGAGATTATCAATGATGGCTAACTCTCTTATCGTTTCATCGCTGAGGCCATTATCCTGAACAAATCGCAGGCTGGTTAAGCCTGTCAGCTGATGAAATGTATTTTGAACAAGATTTAAATCGGCATTCCTTCCGGCCAAGGCTACTTTTAACCATTTCAGACGATGCCGTGCGAGAACAACCATGCTTTTTTCTGTTTCTCTACTCATGCTAATCGCTCCGAGTCAAAACACACTTCCTTTGTTATCACATAAGAGCCATCTATGACAAACACTGATCGTATTTTTTAGTGAGGAAAAACAGCAAACTTCTCTGCTTTTCTATTAGAATCAATTACTCACTATGCTGATAACGCATTTGGAGGTCACAAATGAAATACCTTTATTGCCTGATGATGTTGTGCCTGATGTCATCATTAGCCATAGCAGATGATCTTGAGCGAAATACCATAACTAGTTGTGCGTACCAGGCTGGAACAGCCTATGAGATACAAAAAATCAGACAAACTGAAGGCGATGACTGGACCACATTTGAGGAAAAAATAAAATCGATCTACAAAGATACACAAGGACGCAAAGATATATTAACGATCGGCCATCGTGTTTATATTTATCCCGTAGATACCCCTCTTGATGAAGTACATGACGATATTTTCCAGGCTTGTGTTGAACGCCAGCGAGGTACTGAGCCACTTATATAAATCACATTTTATGTTTTCGTGTCGACCAATACACCATTTTGTCGAATAACTGATCAAACTGAATCGGTTTCGTCATATAGTCACTCATACCAGCTAATAAACATTTTTCTTCGTCACCTTTCATGGCATTAGCAGTTAGGGCAATAATGGGAATATCCTGATATTGCTTGCCTAGTTTACCTTCACGGATTTGTCGGCTGGTAGCATAACCATCCATCATCGGCATCTGACAGTCCATGAGAATCAGCTTTATTGGCTCATAAGAGTCGAACTCTGTTAGCAACTGGCTTACCTGAACACCATTCTCAGCTGACGTAAAATGAACATTTAACCTTGTGAGAAAAAACTCTATTACTGAGCGATTGGTTAAGTCATCATCAGCAATTAAAACATGAATGTCTGACAAACTCGATTTATTGGATGTTTGTCTGTCAGGTTTGGTATTAGTCAATTCAGATTCTGTATCTCTGATACGTTTAAGCTTAATGGTGAAGCTAAAACAAGAGCCTTTACCGCTCTCGCTTTTAACGCTGATATCTCCCCCCATTAACTCACAAAGTTTTTTTGCAATCGCTAAGCCTAAACCTGTGCCTCCATAACTTTTTGATGAACTGTTATCCAGCTGTTCTAAAGGTTCAAATAAGCGACCTATTTGATTGGCATTAATCCCGATACCACTATCAATCACCTGACACGACAGCGTGATATCTTTTTCTGACTGTTCAACAAGGCTGGCTTTAAGCTGGATATGACCATGTTGTGTAAATTTATCAGCATTGCTTAATAGATTTAGCAGGATTTGCTCTAAACGGGTAGCATCGCCGACGACCATTAAATCCGTGTTCCAGTCTAGCGACAGATGATAGTTTTTATCAGTTTCCTTACCACGCAAACTGAAGGTTTCAAACACGTCTTCAAACAACTTTGTCAGATCAAATTTGTCTTCACGAGCTTCAACTTTATTAGCTTCAAGCTTGGAAAAGTCGAGAATATCATTGATGATATTAAGCAGTAATTTGGCGCTTTTACTGGCTAATTCAAGATGCCGTTGCTGTGTTGTTGTCAGCTCACTGAGGTTTAAGATATCCAACATACCAATGACGCCGGCTATCGGGCTGCGTAATTCGTGTGTCATATTAGCCATAAACGCTGATTTAACTTTATTGGCCTGTTCTAACCGCCGACTGGACAACCGAAGTCCAATCAGTGATTCCACCTGATAAGCAAACATCTGCAGGCGTTTTAGTTCGAGTTCACTTAATGTTCTGACCTTATGATCAATGATACATAAAGTGCCTAACAGAAATTCATGGTTATTGAAGCGGTAACGCAGTGGCACACCAGCATAAAAAACAATATGTGGTGGCCCTGTTACCAATGGATTATCTTTGAACCGCTCATCCTCAGCTGTATTCTCAATCACCAATGGTGTTTTATGATAAATAGCATGGCCACAAAAAGAGATATCACGCTCGGTTTCACAAACATCTAAGCCCTGTACCGATTTAAACCACTGACGGGATTCATCAATCAAGGAAATCGCTACGATAGGTATATCAAAAATATCAGCGACCAGTTGAGTGAGATTATCAAAAACAGCTTCAGGTTCTGAGTCCAGCAGTTCAAGCGAAAATAGTGCAGCTAAACGTTCTTGTTCATCACTGGGTATTTTCGGTGCTTCCATTATCTGTGCCCCCTTCCATCTCAATACCCGCTTCTACTGAATTACTACAGTAAAATCAATTGGGTATAAAAACTGATATAGCACCATCATAGCAGAATCTACCTGCAAGAAAGCATCCCTAATGTGTTGATTCACTTTACATCATCAGCATATGACGTATTTCATAACAAAGTGAATCGTTTTCTCAGTAAGAGTTCGTTACTATGACTGCTGTCATCATTAGGTAATCAACATGAATATCGTCTACATTTTATTGTTAGTTCTGCTACATGCTGGCCCAGCGACCTATAGTGTTTACCATATTTTACTCTACAAGCGTGATCATCGTGCTGCCCTGGCATGGATCATCTCATGTTTGTTTATTCCCTATGGCGGTCCAATAGCCTACTTTTTATTCGGTGTTAACCGGGTTCGCAGTCGGGCGACCAATCTTAAACGTCGTTTATTCAAAATTCCTTTTGAATCCGGTTCTGCTAAACGTTCAATAAGTCATATCAATGGTCATGGTTTGGATAGTATTGGTGAAAGGATTACGGGTACCAAACTTACCGCAGGTAATACCATCAATATTCTTCATAATGGTGATGAAGCCTATCCCATGATGATTAACGCGATAAAGTCAGCTGAAAAGCGCATTTTGCTGACTACCTATATTCTGAAGACGGATAAAACCGGTAATGAGTTTATTGACGCGCTCAGTGACGCCGTCAAACGTGGCGTTGAAGTCAAAGTCATCATCGATGGTATTGGCGAATTATATTCCTGGCACAAACCATCTAAACGTCTAAAAGCTCTGGGCATAGATGTCGTCAAGTTCACCCCACCACGTCTTCTGCCACCTAATATTTATATCAATATGCGTAACCACCGCAAACTGATGATTATTGATAATACTCAGGCCTTTGCTGGTGGTATGAATATCAGCGACGAGAATCGTCAGCTTGTTATGCAAGCCCGATGCATCACCGATGTTCATTTCAGCTTCAAGGGCCCCATTGTTAAGGATTTAATCCACATTTTTTATGATGACTGGTTGATTGCCAGTCAAACAAAAATGGATTGTCCTTTCCCGGCAGCTGATCCAGAACCGGGTGGCTATCATTGTCGGGTGATTCCGGAAGCACCTGATGAAGCCATGGATGCTTTATCATTAACTCTGCAAAGCGTTATTTCTGCGGCAAAAAACACCGTGGATATTATGACGCCCTACTTTATTCCCAGTCGGGAAATGATTACATCATTACAATCAGCCTCGATGCGTGGAGTTCGGATTCGCATTGTATTACCAGCCAAAAATAATCTTATATACGTGCATTGGGCCAATCGCAATATGCTGGCTGAGCTATTGTCATGGAATGTAGAAATCTTTTATCAACCCGCGCCGTTCTGCCACAGTAAGTTATTGTGTATCGATGATCATTATTCACTGGTAGGATCAGCCAATCTTGATCCACGAAGTCTGCGTCTGAATTATGAGTTGGGTATTGAGATTTTCTCGCACAGCCTAAATAAAGAATTAACCCAACACTTCGATGACATCATTGCTAAAAGTGAGGCTGTCAGTTATGAAGAGATAGCGAACCGCAGTGTCCCTGTTAGACTACGTGATTCGCTGATGGGGCTGTTATCCCCCTATTTATAAACGAGAGCTAACAATAATTCTCTGGAGAACCTAATGATTACCTCATTTATTTTAATTCAAACCGAACGAACGAAAATCACTGACGTCGCTGAAACACTGGCTGATGTAGATGGTATTAGTGAAGTCTACTCTGTCAGTGGTAATTATGACTTGGTAGCCATTGCCCGAGTCAAAGATAATGATGAACTGGCAACACTAGTTACAAACAAAATTGTAGACATCGAAGCAATTACAAAAACAGAAACCATGTTGGCATTCCGTGTGTATAGCAAACATGATCTGGACTCGATGTTTTCTATCGGTCTCTAAGTTAATTCGTCGACATCGAGCCTGTAACAGCAGGCTCTTTATCCGCTTTATTATTTCTTACAATCACTGTACAGGTCATACCAGCAGCAAGCAGCGTCTGCTCAGGAATCTCATCTAAAGCAATCCGCACCGGTATACGCTGCTCAAGGCGGACCCAGTTAAACGTAGGGTTCACATTAGCCACCAAGTCACGACTCTCCGGGTTATCACTGTCATAAATACCTCTGGCAATACTGTCGACGTGCCCCTTCAGTATTTGCCCATTCAACAGCTCAATATCGACAGGATCGTTTACTTTCAATAAAGCCAGTTTTGTCTCTTCAAAATAGCCATATACCCAGAACGAATGTTTATCAATTAATGCCATCATCGCCTGTCCGGTATGCGCATAATCACCTACATATACATTTAAGTTTGTCACATAACCATCTGTTTTTGCATATACTTTTGTTCTTTTTAAATCCAGTTTGGCGGTGTTTAACTTAGCCAGTGCCGAATGATAATCTGCCAATGCTGCAGTGGATTGATGATCCGCATCAATCTTACTTTCCCGGGAAACAGTACGTTTATCCATGGCTTGTCGGCGTTTGGCCTGCGCCTGATACATTTCCAGAAGTGTCTTTTTGTTAGCCACGACAGCTTCTGCATTTTTGACCGCTAAGGCATAACGCTCAGCATCGACTGCCATCAGCAAATCGCCTTTTTTTACTTCCTGATTATCTTTGACAGCAACTTCAGTAACGATACCTGACACGTCTGGTGCGACATTAATAATCTCGGCTCGCACGCGGCCGTCCCTTGTCCAGGGTGAATGCATATATTTCTGCCATAAGGTGTATGCCAGGAAACCGGCAGCCAGAAAAAAACACAAGGTGATGAGGTAACTTATAAACTTCTTCATGCTATTGATAGACCATAAAAGCAGTGAAACAAAATAAACAGACAAACACGCTCAGTTTAAACATTGCCGGGTGCCAGACATAGCGATAGACACCGAGTCGGGCAAACAACATATCCAGTAACCACATCACGATTAAACATAAAACAAACAGGCCAGTCATGGCAGGAAAGCTCACACCTGAGACAGTCCACTCACGCATCACATCCATCATGACTCCACTCCAGCAGCCAATGACTGAGCAAACAGGTTTTTATCCAGCAAGACATTTCGAATAAAGTGTAGATAACTCAATATCTGCTTAGGAATGGATTCATCAAAATGCACGATGTCTGAGGTATAAGGCTGTAACCACCCTATCATTTTATCCAGTTGTCCTAATGCACTCACCCTATGATTTGCAGTAGGTTTTTCAAACACGCTAATCAATGCCTTATTCAAATTCTGTTTATACCACTTCCAATCATCATTCAGACCACCTACTACTGAAAGTCGTTGTTCAACATCATCTATTTCCATCAATGCATGCCCGACAATCTGAACTGAGAAGCAGGTTTTTAATAGTTTTTTATATTGCAGTGGTGAATCACCAGCAAAACCATAGGACTGACTTAATAAGTCCCGGGTCTGACTCTCAAACTGATGGCGTCTTTGTGATCGCTGACGACGGAATAAAGTACTTATCTGATGACGCATTTCCGTATTAAGACGTTGCCAGACAAAACGATTATCAGCAGGAATAATCACGGTCAAAATAACAGCAACCATGCCCTGAGCCAGTATTAAGGCAATATAATTATTTAAGGTCGCTGACGAATTATAAACCGCTTGATTTAATGGAATAGCGCCCAAGCAAAAGAAGATAAGCAATCCCATACCATAGCCAGTATATTTTGGTTTCGTAGAAAGATAGAGCCCCACGGTCAAAGGCAGCAACAAAGCAAAACATAATAAGGCAAAGCCATCCAAATGTGGTAAGAGCAGAAGATTAACAATAAAGCCAGCCAAGGCAGCTGCGACAGTTCCAACGGTAATTTGTTTTGCTGATCTAGCCGGATTCGGTGTTGTGGTCACAATAGCAGAAATCGCAACAGCTACCATGGCAAATGTATTGCCACTAGGCCAGGCCGTTTCGATCCAAAATGTACCAAATAACAGTACGATAAGACTGGTTCTTAATCCGGTTATCAACGCCCCAACCGGATTCACTTTAGTGCTGAATGTAATACGCTGTCGTTCATAATGGTGTTGTTCAGCAGCCAGCGTTGACTGCGTTTCACAATACACCCGCATTTCATCAAACAGACGAAAAATCAACTCACAAGCAGTATCAAAATCAAGCTTATTAGCTTCACTGATATGGCCAGGTAGAAACTCACGCTCCTCACGAATTTTCTGTCTTAATTGTGTTTGTGCGAAGCCAATCTGCTTTGCTAGATCTAAAGCCTGTTGTGAAGTCAGTGTTGCCAGACGCACAGGCGCCAATGTCTGTTTAACAATCTTTAAACAGCGTTCAATCGCCACCATGACAGAAGTCGGTGCATCCTGTCTGACGCGGTTTAATAGCGTATGTAAACCAGCATAACGTGTCGTTAACTGCATAAACTCCTGGTTTAACCGTGCCAGCCTTTGTTTACGTAACTTAATAGAATAGTCTTCTATACTACTGACATACCTAAGGTTTTCTAGACCAACAGACTGGGTCGCAAACGTCATCATTTTCGTTTCATATTGTGTTTGCTGATCAGGGTTATCGAGACTATTAATGATGAAATCAGCAAAATCACCAAAGCGTTGGCTAACCGCTTTTTGAATGGCCTGACCAGATGTTTGTGGAAATAAGGTGGCACTGATCATCGTGGCAACGAAGATACCAAGACTAATTTCCAGTACTCGCCACACCGCTAACATAAATGCCATATCCGGGTTTTGTATAGCAGGAATGCCGATTAATGTGGCTGTATAACCAGCCAGTACAAAAGCATAGGAACGATAATCCCGAAATGCCATCGCCCCTGCAGCACAAAGACCAATCCAGATCGCCACTGCTAACAGAAACAATACGCGTTCCTGCGCCATCAATGCGACCAGAATGAGCATCGCAACACAGCCAATCAAGGTACCTAAAAAACGGAATAAACCTTTGACCAGCACCTGCCCACTCTGTGGCTGTATCACAATAATCACCGTTATACAGGCTACGGCGGGTTGTGGTAATTCCAGTCGCATGGCAAGCCATAAGGTCAGAAACACAGCGACCAGCCCCTGAATAATAAAATTCCAGGTCAGGCCATCCTCATTCAGCCATTGCCTTGCTGCCTGTTTTAGACTCAACGTCAGGTTGGAAGCCATTTACGGTGTCGCCGGATACTGTAGTGCAGCCTGCTGTGGGCTATCATTAGCTGCCGTCAGACCACCACCCAATGCAATGATAAGATCAGCCCGGAATTGCAGTGCCTGAGCATTAAGCTGTTGTGAAAAAAGCTGTTGTTGTAACCAGGCCAATCTGGCATCCAGTACAGGTAAATAATCAGTCAGCCCGACGTCATAGGCATCATTCGCATGCATATAGGCTTGATGTGATGCCTTGATAGCAGACGCCAATGTCATTGATTGTGTCAATGTACTTTTTAATGACACAGCACTGTCTGCAATTTGTTGCATCGCTTCACTCAAGGTTTTTTTGTATAAAGCCACTGCCATATCATAATTGGCTGTCGCTTCGGATAACTCACCACGAATTCTGCCTGCGTCAAAAATCGGCAGTGATATCGCTGGACCCGCATCATAGGTCAGTTTGTCATGACTAAAGACGCTTAACATGCTGCCATTGACGGCCATAAAACCTATAGCGGCCGACAGATTAATATTAGGATAAAAAGCAGTATGGGCAATATTAATGTGTTTATTGGCACTGAATACTAACCAACGGCTCGCCACCACATCTGGGCGATGCCCAAGTAATTCAGCTGGAATATGGCTGGGTAAAGACACATCTTCTGTTCGCTGTAAGTGCGGTGGTTTAAGGCTGTCAGCGAAAGCCGGACCTTTACCTAATAAGGCTGCAATAGCATATTTCGCTGTCACGATATGATCCTTAACAGCTTCGAATTTAGCTTCAGCATCGGCAAGCTGAGTTTCAGCCTGATACACAGCCACTTCTGTATTCAGGCCCATGGTTAACTGGGCTTTTATTACATCAAGTTTCTCTTGATAGCTGTTCACAGCCTGTTTAGCCAGATCCAGCTCGGCGTTATTCAGAGACAGTTGAATATACGATGAGATCAGTGCCGATTCGATATTCAGTTTCGCTATCTGGCTTTTTGCTGTTTGTTTTTTAATCTCACTTAATGCCACATCACTTTGCATGGCATTTTTATGCCAGATATCCGGATCATAGTGCAGGCTGAGTAATCCCGTATTATTCCAGCTGGTTGTACCGCCCAACTCACCTGGCCCATAGAAATAATCTGTCGGCCAGCGTTTGCGATTGATTTGGCCCTCAGCATCAATTGTTGGCGATAAAGCAGCGTCTGTCTGCGCCGCTAATGACGTAGCTACTCTTATTCTCGCCTGTGCTTCCTGCACTGATGGACTCTGGCTGACGGCAATCTGCATTAATTGATTCAGTTGTTCATCCTGAAAACATTGCCACCACTGATCTGTTGGCCACGCCGCATCTTCTTGTATTTCTTGCACATGTTCACTTAATTGATACGAGCTATCTGCAGGCACATCACTCTGCGGCACTATGCCTTCAGAGCTGATGCATGCTGACAACAGCAACAATCCTATATAAGGGAAGAAGAGATATAACGTTTTCACAGTCTGCTCAAAACACGCTTTATAAGTTAAATGGCAGGCTATTTTATTTGCGTTCAATCTATCAATAAACAGCAATTAATGTTAATAATTGTTACAAAATTCGTAACAATAGGTGACAGATGGATACGATTGATTCAATGAAAACCTTTTTACAGGTTATTGAAAGTGGCAGCTTTACTAAAGCAGCAGAAAGACTGGAAACCAGTTCTGCCAATGTCTCGCGTGCAATATCGGCATTAGAACAACACCTTAGCACCCGTTTATTACACAGAACCACACGTCGGATAGCACTAACTGAAGCGGGTCAACGCTACCTGCTGCGATGTGAACAGATATTAGCGAATGTGGAAGAAGCAGAAGCGGAAGCACGTGATGCCCAGATGAATCCGGTAGGTCGGCTCAGACTTCACACGATGCCAGCATTGGCAAACAAATATATTGTTAAAGCCGTCACTGCCTACAGAGAGATTTACCCAGCAGTTTCTTTTGATATCACACTGGCAAACCGTATTCCTGATTTGATTGAGGAAGGTATTGATGTCTCGATCATCATGGCACCACAACTATCTGACTCCAGTCTGATATCAAAGGTCATTGGTCAGACCTATAGTATTTTATGTGTGTCGCCCGATTACCTGGCGGAATATGGTATGCCAACAACACCTGCAGAGGTCGAAAATCACCAATGTATAAAAATGGCGTCTACTGTCATGCCATTAGACCACTGGGAGATGAGCTCAGACCAGGGTGATGCCATTATTGAGATCAAAAACTCACCGTTTCAGGTCAACGTCAGCAGTACCGTGAAAGAAGCCATCCTGCATGGGATGGGAATAGGCATGGTTCCTATATTTAATGTGACGGATGAATTAACATCAGGCACCTTGATACGGGTATTACCCGATTATCGTGGCACGCTATTTAATGTTTATGCCCTTTATCCATCACGGGCTTATCTTGATGCAAAAACCAGTAGCTGGGTCGACTTTTTACGAGACAATTTGCCTGATGAACTCGCCAGAGATTGCGAACTTCAGGTAAATTAAATGACGGCTCTTAGCCAGAGCCGTCCAGAAACAAGATTATGCTGCTTTTAACAAGCTTGACTTGAGTTGCTCACACCATTGCTTGAGTCTGCTTTCAGTCAACTCGGGCTGGCAGTCTTCATCCAGCGCCAAACCGACAAAAAACTGTTTGTCTGCAGTTAAGGCTTTTGAGGCATCAAACTCATAGCCATCAACGGGCCAGTGACCAATGACTTTAGCGCCTCTAGCCACCACTTTGTCATGCAACATACCCATTGCGTCCTGAAACCACTCGGCATAAGCAAATTGATCGCCCATCCCCAAAAAAGCGACCGTTTTATTGGAGAAATCCACTTCATCAATTTCGTCCCATACATCCTGCCAGTCTGCTTGCACTTCTCCGTAATCCCAGGTTGGGATAGCAAAAATGATATTGTCAAAAAACTCCAGTGCCGCCAGCCCAACATCTTTTACATCAAATAACTCAACCTGATCTTCACCAAAGATTTTTGCTATTTTTACTGCTGCATCTGAAGTATTACCCGTAGTTGAACCATAAATAACTGCAATCATTACTCACCTATTTGCATTTAATTAACAAATGCAAATGATATTCATTATTATTTAATAATTCAACAGACAAATATCCTCTTATAAAGAGGAAATCCCCCCACCACGTCTATAATTGTGGACCGGTCTTCCCACTATTACGTCTATCGATGGCTTCCTGCTTTAACTCACCAACCCACTGCATAGCAGCTTCATATGCATTGATCCAGCCTGGTACGTCGATCATGGTCGCAGTGATATTGCTAGCAGGCTGTTCGTCCATAGTGCCAAATTGGAAACTCATCCAATTTGCACATTCATCCAGGCTTTTTACTTCTGGATTGCGGAAATCATTGATTTGATAACGATTACCGTCTTTTTTGAATACCAGCCCCATGATGGTATCGGCATTTAATGTGCGTGGTGGTGTGATTTGTGAGCTGGAGGCACCCAAACAGTTAAGTTTGCCTTGTGGAAAAATCCAGTCCATTGGTCCGGTATTATCAAAGGGTTGCCCATATTGCTCGATAAGCGATTGACGGTAATCGGCTACCGTGACGGGATTAATATGGTTTTCAGTTACACGATGAATGGCGACTAAGCGGCCTGCTTTGGGTAATGGCATGAATATCAACTCAAAGCTTTCTGCTCTTGCCTCACCGTGTTCAGTCTCCACAATATTAGCTGAAAGGCTATGAATAAAACTTGGCGTTTTATATGTTTTTGCACCATCACTGTAGGTGTAATATTGCTTTTCTTCCTCAATCACACTGGCATTAACACCGTGATCCAGTAAAGCAGCTTTAGCTTCGTCAATGCTCATGCCAAGCTGCAGGCCGGCCATATCCACATCATCTGCCAATACTGAACAGCTAAATAACATAGCTGCAAAATATGGGATAAACGTTTTCATATTCTGTTCCTCTATGGATGGATAAAACTGTGCTGGCGAAATAAAGCAATTTATCGTCAATGACAACAGCCCTTTTATCACAATCCTCATTGAGGCATAAAAAGATTACACTGATAAGGCAGATTGTTGTGCCTGATAGAGTCCTTCAAATTCATTCATCGTAAAAACAGCCAGGATATTTTGCTCATCATCAAGGATTTCATACGTCGGTCCTTCTGTGCCACGAATACTGAATAAAACTATTGTATCTTCATCGCCACCACATTCTCTATGTGGTTCAGGATCAGGTTGGCTTATGCTATATGAGCCCGTTGGGCGTTTTTCTTTCAACGTACCATCAGCAGAATACAGACAGTGCTCACCCTGAATAACAAAGGTGTGATTAACCGCACAGTGACGATGTAACACGATGGGATCATTGGCTGCGAATTTAAATAGCACCTCTACCACTTTGTTGTCGCGGTCAATATCCAATACCGAATATTGAAAGTTGTCGAACACCTCAAGTCGCTGCCAGTGTATATTTTCATCATTAAATTGGTGTAGCTGCATTTCCCTCTCCTTTTTAGTTATATGTCAGTGACATACAACAACTCTAACGATGAGAACAAACACTACGCCAGCGATATTTGCCTGCGTAAAACCGGGACTTTTTCCCATAATACAATCAGGGCTAGCAATGCAGCCCTGATTGTATTTTTATCTAGCGGTTACGGTGATGTACCAATAGGTATAAAGCCGGTAACACAATAAGGGTAAGTATGGTGGATGACGCAATACCGCCGATAACCACCGTTGCTAGGGGCCGTTGTATCTCTGCGCCGGTACCCGTATTGAGTGCCATAGGAACAAAACCAAGACTGGCCACTAAAGCGGTCATCATTACCGGACGTAAACGTAACATCGCCCCATCCACAATTGCTTTATAGAGATCGCCGTTTTGCTGCCAATGATCACGAATAAATGACAACATCACCAGACCATTCAATACAGCAATACCAGACAGTGCAATAAAACCAACAGCCGCAGAAATAGACAGTGGCATATCCCTAAGCAGTAAAGCCATAATGCCACCCGTTAATGCCAACGGCACACCGGTAAAGATAATAGCGGCATCCTTTATTGATCCCAGCATAGTCACCAGTAATAACAAAATGCCAAATAAAGTCACCGGAACCACAATGGCTAAACGCTGACTGGCCGAGGCTAACTGTTCAAAGGTACCACCAAACTCCAGCCAGTATCCGTCAGGCAATGTCAGCTGTTGATCGAGCTTTTGCTGAGCTTCCTGCACAAAGGATCCCAGATCACGATCTCTGACATTAGCTGTGACCACAACACGTCGTTTGGCATTTTCACGCGAGATCTGACTTGGCACATCGACAAGTTTAATCGTTGCCACCTCGGATAACGGCACATAAGTACCTGAAGGCAAAGACACAGGTAGCTCGGAAAGTTTAGCAATGTCCTGACGCCGGTCATCAGCTAAGCGTATAACCAGTTTAAAACGGCGATCCCCCCCATAGATTAAGCCCGCATCTTGACCACCAATAGCTGTAGCTAACATCGTCTGTAAGATATCTACACTGAGGCCATAACGGGAAAGTGCCAAGCGTTTGGGTTCCACTGACACCATCGGTAAACCACTGACTTGTTCCAGTCTGGCATCTGCTTGGCCGGGTATATCTCTGATAATAGTTAAAATGGATTGTGCTGAAGTTTTGAGTTTCTCCAAATCATCACCAAATACTTTAATGGCCACATCCGCCCTGACACCTGAGATAAGCTCGTTAAAGCGCATCTCGATCGGTTGCGTGAATTCATAGTTATTGCCAGGTAAGGCCTTTGCAGCTGTCTCGATTTGTTTGATGAGTTCAGACTTTGGCAATGACGGATTGGGCCAGTCTTTTCTTGGCTTTAGTATCAGAAAAGTGTCAGCCACATTCGGCGGCATCGGGTCGGTCGCCACTTCTGGCGTGCCGATTTTGGCAAAGACTCTGTCCACCTGTGGAAACTGTTTCAGCCGCTTTTCCAGAACTTCCTGCATGTCTATCGATTGCTGCAGACTAGTGCCTGTGGTGCGTAATGCATGTAAGGCGATATCGCCTTCATTGAGCTGAGGAATAAACTCCGTGCCCATCTTTGATGCCAGCAGTAGCGACCAAGCCACCAAAACAAGTGCAGCAACCACCAGCAACCAACGTAACTTAAGACTCCATATCAATACCGGCCTGTAAATCGATTTGCTTGCTGAAATAATCAGAATTTCAGTTTCTTTGATTTTACCTTTCATGAACACAGCCACGGCTGCAGGTACGAGAGTCAGTGACATCAGCATCGCTGCTAGTAAGGCCAGCACCACTGTTGATGCCATCGGTTCAAACATCTTGCCTTCTACCCCAGTCAAGGTGAATAAGGGGATATACACCAATGTAATAATCAATACCCCAAACAGGCTGGGCCGAATCACCTCATTGGTCGCATCAAATACCACAGCCAAGCGTTCATTTAATGGTAAGGCTGAATCACGACCAGACTGGGCCAGCGATAAACGCCGCACGCTGTTTTCCACAATAATCACTGCACCATCGACAATCAGGCCAAAATCCAATGCGCCAAGACTCATCAGGTTCGCTGAAATTCCGGCCTGAACCATACCGGTAATGGTTGCTAACATGGCAAGTGGTATCACGGCAGCAGTGATGAGTGCGGCGCGGATATTACCCAGTAATAAAAACAACACCACAACGACTAATAATGCGCCTTCCAGCAAGTTTTTCTGCACTGTAGCAATGGCTTTATCGACCAAGGTGGTTCTGTCATATACCGCTTCAGCAATAACGCCGTCGGGTAGCGTCGCTTGAATCTTGCTTAGCTCCGCAGCAACCCGTTTGGCAACCTCACGTGAGTTCTCCCCTATCAGCATCATTGCCGTTCCCATCACCGTTTCCTGACCATTCTGGGTGGCGGCACCGGTTCTCAGGGTTTTACCAATGGCAACATCAGCGATATCCATGATCTTGATGGGTGTGCCTGACATCTGCTTTACCACCACTTGTTGAATATCGTCGATGGTTTTTAACTGGCCCGGAGAACGTACCAGCAATTGCTGCCCGTAACGCTCGATATAACCAGCACCACGATTACTATTATTTGCCTTTAATGCCTGCTGGATGTCGCCAAAACTGATACCGAACTCCAGCATTTTTTGTGGCTCAGGCTGGATGTGATACTGCTTAGCATAACCGCCTACTGTATTCACCTCCGTAATCCCCGGCACTCGCATTAAACGAGGCTGAATTATCCAGTCCTGTATTTCACGTAATGCGGTCATATCATAAGCTTGGCCATTCTCTTGTCGTGCTTCTGGCTGAGCAGAAACGGTATAAACAAAAATCTCACCGAGTCCGGAAGCAATTGGCCCCATTTCTGGTTCCAGCCCATCGGGCAGTTCATTTTTGATACTGGCCAGGCGGTTATTCAGCAGGTTTCGGGCAAAATATAAATCTGTGCCCTCTTTGAAGATCACGGTGACCTGAGATAAACCATAACGAGAAATCGATCGTGTATACGACAGTTGAGGAATACCTGCCAACGCACGTTCAACGGGATAGGTAATACGCTGTTCGGTTTCTAACGGCGAATAACCTTCTGCTTTGGTATTAATCTGTACCTGCACATTGGTGATATCTGGTACCGCATCAATGGGCAAGTGTTGATAACTCCAGACACCCGCCGCCATCAGCACGATAATTAATGACAATATAAAACCACGTCGCTCAATGGAGAAACGTAATAGTGAAGTAATCATAACGTCTCCTTGAGTTTAGTGGCTGTGCTCAGCGCCGTCTTTTTCAATATCCGCTTTTATCAGGTAACTGTTTTCAGTCACTATTTGCTGACCAGCATTCAGACCTGACAGTACTTCAACAAATTGATTATCCTGAAGCCCCAGTTCCACTGGCTGAGATTTATAAACGCCCCCCTCCTTGATAAAGACGACTGTTTTGTTTTCATATTGCTGCAGTGCAGATAACGGCACCCGTACATTAACTTCACGTTTATCGACGAGGGTCTGAGCACTAACTAACAAGCCGGGAAACCAATCATCATCAGGATTTTTGAATTTCACTCTGGCAATCCTAAATGGCTCACCACTGGTATTTGGCAGAAGCTGGGAAATAACAGAACGGGTTTGCATATCATCACTTTGTAAAATCACCGTTTGTTTTGCTTTAATCAGACTCGCCTGAGAAGGAAACACCTTAAGTTCAGCCCATAAAGTGGAGGTATCGGTAATAGTAAACAGAGTCTGCTCAGAGACGACTTCACCGGCATTGGCATGTTTGGCTATCACACTGCCTGACAATGGCGCGGTAACATTGTAGGTCTGCAAACTGCTATTTGATTCTATGCTGGCTAATACCTGACCTTTTTTGACCGTATCACCATACTCAACATACACACGGGTTATACGACCAGCAAAACGTGCCGTCACATGGCTGGTATGCTCAGGGGACAACGTCACATCACCATATAAGGTAATTGTTTTGCTGATATCACCACTACTGACAATGGCTGTGGAGATGGCATTTAATGACGCCATGTCCTCGTCAATATGAGCGACTTCTTCATCATGATGGCCAGCGTGTTCGTGTTCATGCTTATCTTCATCGGCAAAAACAGCCTTAACAGATAGCATCGCACACATAAAAAACACGATTAACATTAAAAAGTTAGGAAGGGTTAGATATCGCTTAATCATTACTTATACCCACATTATTTTGTTCGATTAATAACGGTTCTGCTGTCAGCTGTTCAATTTCCGCCGCGAGCAATAAAGCATCAGCTGACGCCTCTATCAGAGCACGCTTGGCATTAAGCAGCTCTTGTCTTGCTGTGAGAAAATCGAGATAGCTATACAGGCCCCGTTGGTAAGCTGTTTTGGTTTGAGTTAAGGCGTCGGCCAACTGTGGAATGATGGATTGTCGCAAGGTCGTGGCCGAGGTAATTGCCTGCTCCCTTGCGGTGTATGCCTGATACAGTTGCGTATGTATACGCAGCAGGAAGTCTTGTTGGCGAAACGTTATTTCATTTCTTGCTGCCAATGCTGATTTCACCGCTGACTCAGCACGTTTTTCTGCAAATAACGGCACAGAAAACCCTGCTACCAACGCAGATTCATCAATATCAGCACTTCGCCGAATACCAACCGACCAATCGATATCGGCCTGCTGTTGAGTTTTTGCCAAACGAATTTCGGATTCTTTTAAACGTGTTTCAGCAGCAAAAAATTCCAACGACGGATTATTTTTGACTCGTTCGAACAGTGACTCAAACGATCTGCTGCTGCCGTAATCAAACAAGGAACCAGCTACCTTATTAAATTGCGGTTGCATCTCCCCCCATAAATTAGCTAAGGCCATTTTATGGGCATGCATTCGCTGCTCGACACGTGAGACATTTAATCTGGCCTGCTCAACGGCAGCCACCGCACGGGCATAATCAGCCTTAGGCGCAATCGCTGCCCTGACCCGTTTATTCACTTCATCAGCCGTAGCTTGGGCAAGAGAGACTTCTTCTTTAGCAAGCTGTATTCGCTGCTTATCAATCAATAACTGAATATAGTTTTTGGTGACCGTACTTAATAAATCAAGCGAAGCAATCTGTTTTTTAATTTGAGTCAGTGCCAGCTTTTGATCAACCACAGTGACCCTGGCTTGTTTTTTGCCACCAAGCTCCAGCACAGAAGATAAAGACACCGTGAGCTCTGCCGACTTAGTACCGCTGAGTTGACCTGTACCAGCCACGTTTTCCAGTTCAGCACCAACGCGATAAGCCGGTGATAGCTGCGCTGTTTCACGCTCAGCTTGCAGGCCTTGTTCACGAACTGGAAAGACATTAAGTGAGGGATTTTGATTCAGCGTTTTTTTAATGGCTTCAGCTAATGTCAATGTGGTGTCTGTTGCGGCATGTGCCTGAAACGACACAATAAACAAACTGAAAGCACAATAAAGGCACATACGCAGTAAAGGCGTTTGCCCATAGGTATAGATGGGTTTCATGATATGAATCCTGAAATAAATACTCTTTCATCACGCATAGGTGATGAGCGGAAGTGTTAGATCAGAATCAGGCTTTTGGAGGACGGTACATCGAGCTGATAGAACCCGATCTTGCCGTGTATTGGTAACGACTGAAAAAAGCGTCTTTGAATGAAGACAGCGATAAATTGACTACATGCGGCACAGCAACAAAATGTACACAGTGACTATGACCACATTGATGATGGTCGGCATCGATATGCACAGCATCCGGACTATCATCAGCGATAGGATCGATAAGACTATGATTATCTTGTTCGTCAAAAATAATATGATGCACATCAGCAGCGACAATGCTGGACTGCAGCACCATCATCATAATTAAGCTGTATAAAAAAATTCTGATGTTCATCATGGCTGCTAGGATAACTGAAACTCAGATTCAGATAAAACAAATTTACCGGATAAACCGCTGAACAATTTGATAAAGGATAAGCTGATGAAATTGAATATCTTCGCTGGATTATTGCTGTTACTGATGGCCCGTCCTTTGTTATCAGCAGAGAATCACGTCGATATGATTCGTGACCTGGCTTATGGTGACTCGCCACTCCAAACCATGGATGTCTATTTACCTGGCAATGCTGACAATGCACCCATTTTATTTTTAATTCACGGTGGTGCCTGGCAGTTTGGCGATAAACGGGCTACCGGTTTAATCAAAAGTAAGATTGATCGCTGGCTCAATCGTGGATTTATTATTGTTTCAGCCAATTACCGTTTAGTCCCTGAGGTCGATCCAGTGACCCAGGCTAACGATCTGGCTTTGGCATTAAAAACCGTGCAACAACAGGCTGAGTCATGGGGCGGCGATGCGGATAAAGCCATCTTGCTCGGTCATTCAGCTGGCGCACATTTGCTCGCATTGCTGACAACTAAGCAAACCTTCAGCGAACAGAACTCACTTCGTCCCTGGTTAGGCAGTTTAATTATCGATAGTCAGGTATTGGATTTAGTCTCGCTAATGCAGCATAAGCACGTTGAATTTTATGATAAAGCGTTTGGCAACCAACCAACATACTGGCAACAGGCATCACCGATAAATTATGTAGATGGTGATGAAGTGCCTATGTTTGTTGTATGTTCGCTTCAGCGACCCTATGCCTGCGATAATTCAACGCGCTTTGTTGATAAAGTGAATGATACTGGCAGTAAAGCTGAATTGCTTAAGCTGGACATGACTCATAATGAGACCTTAGAAGAAATCGGCAGAGACAATGCCTACACACAGAGCATTGAGAAATTTATGTCAGGACTGGATCCTGTTATTGCCGATCATCTAAGTCCATCTATGGATAAAAAACAATAAACATCGTGGTCAATTTTGACCACGACGTTTACAACCAGACTTATTTGCCCTTAATTTTAAGATTTAACTCACGCTCAATTTCGTCTTTATCAGCTGCAAATAAAGCGACTTGCTGAATATCTTCAATCGTCATTGGCGTTTTTGGTGTCAGCTCTATCTTGAATTCATGGCGATCATCGATAAAGTCTTCAACGGCACTGTAAAACATTTTCTCGATGGATTGATGGCTATATTCGATGTCTTTCTTCAGCTCCTTAGTCAGCTCATCTTCAAACTGCTCTTCGCTCATATTCATCTGCTTTGCCATATTTTCTATCAGCAGATCCGTTGTCTTACCTTCGTCTTTTATTACCAGCTCAAAGTGATGTATCAGTGCTCTTTGCATACCGCCGAACATCAATACAACAGGATCCAGCGGCATATTTTCTATTTCCGCCTTCACTTCCATGCCCACCACTTTGTTCAATTCGGATTTTAACTTGATGTCGACAAATGGTCGTGTATTACCTTTTGCTGGGGAATAGTCATACTCCAGATAGAAATCCGTTGTCGGTTTGCCTTCTGTTAAGGTATCTATGGTTCGATAAACCGCTTTCTCAACTGGTTTGACACTACTCTCAGCTAAGAGCTTAAAATCCACTTCTGTTGCTATACCGCTTAAACTTACTTCAAGCTGATCGGGTAATTTGGAGGATTCCAGTGAGGATAATCCGACCTTACTATCGACAGTGACTGATTCAATACTGACCACATTAGGTGCATTATTACCCGCCATGTTTTGCAAACCAGACATATCTATCGTGACATTTTTTAATGTCACCGCATTTGAAAACAAAGAGGTTTGTAGTGCTCCATATTTCACCGGACTTGTTCCATCCATCATGGTTAGCTCTGTATCAATGCGTTCTTTCACTAACTCATGTTTGGCATGATTGGCATAAAAATAGCCAGAGACAACGGCAAGGCCAAGCACGCCACCAATAATAAGTTGTTTTTGTTTCATTAAAACCCTTATGTGAGATTTAATTTATAGGTTATGACAATCGATATTTCACCACAGTGCCGGACAGCACCATGACGATAGAAATAACGGTGTGGAATGTCTAAATCAATTCGCTGCTCTGAAACTTAAGCAAAGCAAGATAGCCGCTTTCGTGGTTAATCAAGCACCACATTAGTAGAATGACCGTCGACATAATACTGATATTGGTTCCGACCTGCGGCTTTTGCTGCATACATCGCCTGATCTGCTTTTTTCAGTAAATCTGAAATCGCATCGGCATCATTTGGATACTGCACAATGCCGATACTTACTGATAAACGACAATCGATACCATTTATAGGATATGGCACATTTAGTTTACTGATTAATCTGTCGAGGAAGCGTTTCAAATCTTTTTGTGGAAACTCACCGGACAACAAAATAATAAACTCATCGCCGGCGTAGCGAGCAATCAAATCAGCATTACGACAGGTTTTTGTCAGTACTTCAGCTGCATGACGCAGTACTTCATCACCAAAATCATGACCATAATTATCATTAAAGTCTTTAAAATTATCTAAATCGAGGAATAACAACACCAGGTTATCGCGTGAAATAGAGTCTTGAACCATTTCCATTTCATGTGACAATGATTTTAAAAATAAATCCCGGTTGGCAAGTCCTGTCAGATTGTCGTAATTCGCTTGTTTCCATATAAGTTGCTGCGTCTCGATATCATGCGTGATATCTCTGGCAATGATAGAACCACCGATGACATTATGATTTTGGTCGAATAATGGTGAAGCGGTTTCAGACACGTTAATGATTTTCCCTTCTTTATTTTTTCGGGTGGTCTTGTAATGCTCCAGGCTTTTGCCCGCTTTAATGTTCTCAAGTACGAAGTCTGCCTGCTCATCGTCGTCATCGTGAAGGATCGATATCGACTTTCCGAGAATCTGTTTAGCGGTATAGCCAAAGATATGTTCAGCACCAATATTCCAGCTTGTCAGCGTACCATCGAGTGAAATACTGTAAATCGCGTCTTCGGATGTTTCGACAATTGCACGGCATTCCTGACTGAGGCGAATCGCTTTCACCTGCTCAGTAATATCTCTGGCCACCTGAGATGCAGCAACAATAGTGCCCAACGCATCAAATACCGGCGAAATTGTGACAGAGACATCAATCAATCGTCCAGACTTATGCTTGCGAATTGTCTGGAAATGCTCAACTACTTCACCTCGACCTAATTTTTTTAATATCTCGGCTTCTTCATGAAGTTTATTTTCTGGAAAAACTTTGATCATGTACTCGCCTATCATTTCATCGGCGGTATAACCAAAAATTCTTTCTGCGGCTGGGTTCCAGCTAAGAATAGTACCATCCAAGGTCTTACAAATAATGGCATCAAAACTTGAATCAATAATAGATTGATAAATATTTTCTTTAAACAAGCTGATATTGTGATCTTGACGTTTCTGAGTCACGGGCATACATCCAATGTTATCTACGCCCTATTCTATGACTTATTAGTGCATGATATCTATGCTTATCAGAATTATTGTTATGTTTTTGTAGTCATACTTACTTAACTTCTTCGGTTTTACTTATATATGGAAATACGCTCATGTCTATCTCATCCAACATGTTAAAACATGCTTTCCTTATGTCCTCCCTCGTCTTTTTTCCTTTATCCTCAGCCGTTGCAGGTGATGACACTGACAAACCCGTCGTTGAACAGCTGGTTGATACATTAACTACCATCGCAGGGCCACACCCTGGTATCAGAAAGAATCATGCTAAGGGGGTTGTCGTTTTGGGCGAGTTTACACCCAGCTCAGAAGCATCATCTGTCTCAATGGCTCAACATTTGCAATCAGCTTCCACACCAGTGACCATACGGTTTTCTAACACAACAGGCATTCCTGATATAGCCGATACCAATCCAAGCTCATTCCCAAAAGGTATCGCCATACGCTTTCAACTTGCCGATGATAGCTATACCGACATTGTCAGCATCTCCGTCAATCGTTTTCCAGCTGCCACACCGGAAGACTTTTTAGGCCTGATTAATGCGGTAGCCACTTCAGGACCAGATGCCGCTACACCCAAACCTATAACGCAATTTCTTGCCAGCCACCCTGCAGCTAAAACGTTCGTAGAACCCCCAAAACCAGCCCCAGTAAGCTTTGCAACACAACCGTTTTATGGGGTAAATGCATTTAAATTCACCAATAAAGACGGTGAGGTTAAGTATGGTCGATATCAAATTATTCCTTTAAATGGCCCAGAATATTTAACGGATGAACAACGCGCTGCAGCTGGTAATAACTACTTATTTGAAGAATTGCCTAAACGTCTGCAACAAGGCAAGGTAGAGTTAACATTGGCACTGCAAATAGCAGAAAAAGGCGATGACCTGACTGATCCGACCGTGGTTTGGCCAGAAACACGTCAAACCGTTAGATTAGGCACAATAACCATAGACTCAATCGACCCTAACGATGAGCAGTTTGCAAAACAAAACATGTTCAACCCACTGGCGCTAACTGACGGTATTGAAGCCAGTGAAGACCCTATTTTGCTTGCCCGGCCTTCAGCTTACGCCATTAGCTATGGCCGTCGGCTTTCTGGTCAATAAACAGGCACGATCTAAAATAGAGGATGACGCAATGGCCGAAGAATTTGAAGAAATCACTCATTGTCAGATGTGTGATGCTGAATTTCAGGTGGGCAGACAACGTAATGAAGGAATCTATATTCCCCACTATCATTTATCTGTATGCCAACGTTGTTATGACTGTAATAAGGCGGGATGGTCACCATTATATGAACAAAAGCTTATCGTTCACTGTAAAGAACATCATATAAGGTTACCGGATAGAAATAAGCTGGGTTTACTACCTGTTGATTGAAGACAAATAAAAAAGCCAGACTTAAGTCTGGCTTTTTTATTATGAACTCTGTTCGATTACCACTGAGACTCGCCGGTTTCAGGGTCATACATTTCATGATGAATGCTGTTGCGGTTAGCAATCAATTCATCAATTGTCGGTGAACCTGACATCGCACGTTTAATCGCTAACTTCATCGCTTCATAATTAGTGCGGTATAAATCTTTACGATCCACATCTGGATTCGCAGCCGCATCTGGAGCAATCCAGATCATAGCAACAATACATAATTCTTCTGCATGCTCTTTTGGAATAACACCTTCGATCACGCTATCCAATACCGCATCAGCCACCGCTGATTGAACTGGGCCACCAAACAACTCAACATAAGCACTTGATTTAATAGTAACTTTAGGCACAATCATTGTTGCTGGTTTTACTTGTTGATTGGTCGCACGAATCGCAAACATACGTGTATGCCCTTCTGTTTGCCCCATTAAATTTGCAAACGCATGACCTGCTGGACCTTTGACGCTACCAATCAAAATTTCAGGCATCGCATCCGTACCTTGATCTTCACTGGCAAAGACGGTGGCTTCTGCGGTTTTAAACCAAACTGGTTCTGACATATTATTAACTCCGTTGATGATAAATTGTGCGCCATTTTAGGCTGATGCCAGAACAAGCCACAAGCGTTTTTTACCGCTTGGATAATATAAAATAATAAGCCTGCTCAAAAACCATCTGAACAGGCTTACTTCAACCGCTATGAATTATGCGACTAACTTAATATTCCAACACAATCCGATAACGCACATCACCCTCACGAAGCTTGTCGATTGCTTCATTAATTTTTTCAAATGGATAACGTTCAATCACTGGTTTTACGCCATGGCGCTGAGCAAAATTAAGCATCGTAGAAATCGTTTTGATACTGCCTGTGTCAGAACCTGAGATAGTTTTTTGTCCCTCAATGAGATTAGGCACCATTACATCTAATGGATCGAGAGTTGCACCTACAAAAACTAAGCGTCCTCGTGGTTTCAACTTACTCAAAAACAGATTCCAATCAAGTTTGACATTTACTGTCGATAAAATCAGATCAAACTTCCCAGCAAGCGAAGATAACTCAGCCTCATCACGTGAATTAACCGCATAATGAGCCCCCATATCTATAGCTTCTTGTTTTTTTGACTCGCTGGTAAAAGCCGTGATCTCACATCCCCATGCATTCAGAAACTGCAATGCCATATGACCCAGACCGCCAATACCGATAACAGCGACTTTATCTGTAGGTTTGATACCAAATTGCACTAGTGGATTAAAAACGGTAATACCGCCACAAAGTAATGGTCCAGCGGTTTTTAGATCTATGCCCTCAGGCAATGCAATGACACTATTCGCATTGGCTCTCACTTTATCTGCAAACCCACCATGATGACCGACGATGGTGCCAGTTAAGTCAGCACATAAATTTTCATCACCCGTATGACATTCATCACACTGTTCACAAAAGTCGGAAATCCAACCAAGTCCCACCTTCTGCCCTACTTTAAACCCACTCACTGCAGAACCTATTTGTGCAATTTCCCCCACCACTTCATGACCAGCAACAAGAGGGTAACTGGATAGCTCCCAGTCATTATCAATCATGCTGATATCACTGTGACAAATACCACAATACTTAACTGTAATTTCTACTTCATTCTCCCCTAAAGTACCTGGGTCAAACGAATAAGGCGTGAGTGCCTCCCCCGGACTCATAGCAGCATATGCATTAATCATTATCTGTCCTTTACTCAGAAATTAAACAAACTAAAAGTATTCTAGAAGTAAAGATAGCCGTCACTTATCTCAAAATGGCAAATCTTATTAGTGGTCATTAGCATACGGGATGTGAATTTATTAATTTACGTTAAACCTGAAGGTGTATAGGCCGATAGCATGTATGGCTCAATCACAAATTAGGTATAAAAATAATGAACATAAACCTGCAAAGCATCAGAACGAAAAGTTCAATACCTGTTGTTGTCATGGGGTTAACCATTATCGTCGTTATTGCGATGTTTTTATGGATGATGAGTAAACAAAACCACGCCATCGAGGTACAGTCTGAATTATTTATGCCAGCCAATGAGAAAATTCTCAATGCTGACAGAGATTTACATCAGGCAAAAATCGCATCGATCAACCTTCTTACCCATCGTGGTGATAAAGCCGAAGAAACCAAAGCCTGGCAAGAAAATATTCAGCAAGCTTATGACCGATATTCACAGTTTTTAGAATATACAAAAATCTATCCGGATGTCTCTGATGGTAAAGAGGCGTTTGAAGCAGCCTTTAAAAACTGGAATATCGCCACGGAACGTATGGTGAATGAGTCCAACAGCTCTAATCAGCAGGAACTGGCGAAACAGGAAGAAGAAGCATTTCAGAGTCTCCGTTCCATTCTGGATAAAAAAGGCGAAATCCTGCTCAATAAATTTCATGTATTAGACGCCCAATTAAAAAGCGATCTAAAACGCAGTATGACTGTCACTATTATTGTTGTACTGGCGATTATTATTGTTGCATTGTATTTCAGTTACATCGTACCGAAAAAACTCACTGACGATATTAATGCTCTCGTCAAACGAATAGATGAGATTGCATCAGGTGATGGCGATTTAACTGCCCGTCTGGATGCCAGCTCAAAAGATGAGTTTGGAGACTTGTCGCAGTCCTTTAATCGCTTTGTTGAAAAATTACAGGACTTAATTAAAACAATACTGGATAACGTCAAGGGCCTCAGTTCACTCACTATTCAATTGGCTGATTCCTCTAATAAAACGAAAAGCATTAACGAAACCTTGAATTTATCTACCGAATCCATCGTCAGCGCTGTACATGAAATGACCTTGGCCAACAAAGAAATGTCCAATGTCGCAACCAACTCCGCCTCAGAAGCAGATCAAACTTCACAGCTGGCGATAAAGGGCATACATGTGGTTGAAGAATCGAACAAATGTATATCAGAACTGATTAAAGATATGGATACGGTTCTGTCTTGCTCACAGCAACTGGAACAAAATTCCACCAGCATTCTGTCGGTTTTAGAAGTGATTAGTTCTGTGGCGGAACAGACTAACCTGTTGGCGCTTAACGCCGCTATTGAAGCCGCTCGTGCAGGTGATCATGGTCGCGGTTTTGCTGTGGTTGCTGATGAAGTACGTTCTTTAGCAACAAGAACTCAACAAAGCACTGATGATATCAGTCAGATTATTACGCAGCTGCAAAACTCGGTTAATCAGTTTTCAACAGCCATTACTCAAGGTAAAACTGATGTTGATAAAACGGCTAATACTTTCCAACAAGCGTCTACCGTATTTAATGAAATCAGGTCTTCCTCTCGTCGTGTGAACGATATGGCGATACAAACCGCAGCCGCGACTGAAGAACAAACAGCCGTTGCCGAAGATATCAGTAAAAACCTGCATGGCTTAAATGAACAAACTGAATCAGCTCAACAGGTCTCAAAAACAGGTGATGAAATTTCGAGAAAAATTAATAACTTCTCTGAAAATATGATGGCTCTTATGGGCCGATTTAAAGTCTAGCCATACTTAAAAGAGCCAGATCGTTAGTGATCTGGCTCTTTTTTTAATGCAGGAATAGTACGATTTCCAGCGCGATGAGGATAATGATTATCCACTCTAAGGTTGAGGAATGTTTGTGATTCTGCTCATTGGCCAGCATATCCAATAATTCATGAATACTTTCCAGCTTTTTATTTAATACATTGATCCGTGCAACCACATCCAAATAGCGTGAAACCATGGTATATAAAGGTTCAAGATCAGGATAATCCCAGAAAAATTCAGGTGTATCCAACAAGCTGTAGTTCAATAGGATATCGCCCCGAGCACCAAACAATACACCACGTGATTTTGCAATAGCTTTTCTGCTCATTGCTACTTTGCCTGTTTTTGCCAATGAGACTGGAATATGTGCGTGGGCCTGGATTACTTCCTGCGCCAGTCGTTCAAATTCGGCCAGTTTTACTGATTGTGCCAGTGCATGTGATACCGCCAGGCGTTCCATACTGTCTTCATTAGCAAAACTGATTTTATCAGCATGCATTTTGATAGTGTCGGTGTTGCTATCAAAAGCGTACTGTTCGAAGTCAGGTATCATTTTTAAATCGACAATAAATGACTGAATTTTTGTCATTAACGATTGTTTGGTGTTTTCAGTCACACCCCAGAACACGACAACACCGTAATCGAATAAGAACGCCTCTCCCGAATCAAGCTCAAGTTGCATCGCGTCATGTAACCGGATGCAGCGGTAATTATCGTTAAGAAAGTTTTCTAAATCAGGTAATAAAAATGACCGACCAGTCGCTAACGATTCAATCAAGGCTGTGGCAAATTGCGTCATCATACTACCCTCAAAAAAGTTAGGCGTACTCTACGCTGAAACGCTTGTTTTGAATAGTAGAAACTGTGTCTGAATTAACGAAAAATCACATTGTTATCGCTACTTTTAGTACCCCATCACGTTGATGAGAAAATAGGTCATAAGCATCCACAATATCATCCAGTTTATAGCGATGAGTCACCATATCCTGCAAGTTAACACGATCGGATTCAATGACGTTCATCAATCGCCGCATACGCTCTTTACCACCAGGACATAAGCTAGTGATGATTTTGTGATCACCGAGGCCGGCACTGAAGGCATCTAGTGGAATTGTTAAATCAGTTGAGTAGACACCTAAACTGGATAAAGTCCCGCCCGGTTTTAATACACGTAAGGCTGACTCAAAGGTTTGTTGTGTACCCAAAGCTTCAATCACCGCATCAACACCACGGCCACCAGTGATTTTCATGATTTCAGAGATGATATCGACTTTACGATAATCCAAGGTGATATCCGCCCCTAACTGTCGGGCATAAGATAAACGTTCATCAATGCCATCAATCGCAATTATCAGACTGGCACCTTTTAATCTGGCTCCTGCTGTCGCACACAAACCAATCGGTCCTTGGGCAAACACTGCAACAATATCACCAATCTTTATATTTGCTGATTCTGCTCCAGCAAAGCCGGTAGACATAATGTCGGGACACATCAACACTTGTTCATCCGTTAAACCATAGGGCACCGGGGCTAAATTGGCCTGTGCATCCGGCACGACTAAAAACTCAGCTTGTGCGCCATCGATGGTATTGCCAAAACGCCAGCCGCCCATAGGCTTATAACCATGGCTATGACAACCACCATCTTGTGATGGCAGACCATCTTGGCAGGCATAAGACTGAAAACTGGGACAAATTGCCCCGGCAATAACACGTTGACCTTCTTTATAACCTTGGACATTTTTACCTAATTTTTCGATGACACCGACCGGTTCATGACCAATCGTTAATCCCTGCTCAACGGGATATTCACCTTTGAGAATGTGTATATCTGTGCCACAAATTGTCGTTGTGGTGATACGAAGCAAGGCATCATTATCACCAATATCAGGAATGGGTTTCTCAACAATTTCAATACGACCTTTTTCAATAAAGGTGGCGGCTTTCATCATACCTGTCATGTCAACGCTCCTTGCAATAACTACTGTAAAGTCATCTAGTAAGTATTACGATAACACTATGAAAGTTACTGTGTTATGACATGGATCAAGTCTATTTTATTTAACTTTAAGCCAGGCAAAAAACGCGTTTTTTTAGTTGGTATGATTGTGCTTCATTTCTAACTAAGCGAGACAAAAATGGTCAGCCGCAACAGCAGAACAGGCAATCATTAGGCTTTTAGCTATTCTCACCATGGCCGCTTAAGGTATGTAGCTTGGTCACAGCCAATGAAGCAGCAGCCGTTCGGGTCTCAACGCCTAATTTAACAAACACATGTTCCATATGTTTATTCACCGTTCTGGGACTGGTGCCAAGGATTTCGCCAATACTCTTATCGGTTTTACCTAAAATGACCCAGTGCAATACCTCTGCTTCACGCTTGGTGAGATTAAATACGGCTTTCAAGGCTTCCACCTGTGCCGCTTCTGACTCCTCACGCAACAAGATTAGCCATTGTTCATCATTACGAATATCGGCTGGGGTAAAAATTAAACGTCCGGTGGGATGATTAATCATCAGCGGTCGTAACCGTTTTTTACCACCTTCACTTAATTGTTGAATCCACAGTACGCTTGGTTTCAACCTTGTTATCTGCATCGAAGTCTTGGTAATGAACAAAAGGCATGAACTGTCCCCAACCGACTTTTTGGTTGAAGATATAACCAGCACCTACCGCGTAAGCATCGCCTTGCTCAGACTTGAACACGTCATCAGTGTCGTAATCGTAATAAGCGGCTTCAAAAGATACGGCGCCAGCAGCCAGTTTTTTCTCAATTAACAAATCCGCACCGTATTGGCTGTAGTCACCAACTTCAGTTGTTGAAATGGCACCGTCTTGTTTTGAGCGGCCAAAGATACCAATGGTGAAAATATCTTTTTGTCCCAGGTAGTTACCCGTACCGTAATAACCAGGCTCTTTATCCCAGAAGCTATATTGCAAGCGACCGGCATACATTAAGTCATCACTTGCTTTTAAGCCTTTGACTGCTGCATCGCCTTCATTGAAAGCGGTTTTAGTTGCTGCACCTTCACCTAGGCTGTAATAAAAGATTTTGTCTGCTTCAAAAGCACCAAATGAATAGGCAAGACGCTGGTCTAAAGTAGTACCTACTAGAGCCACACCTTCGTCACGACCGATGGTGCCGCCATTCCAACCATAACGTGCTGCAATGTTTTGCCAGTAACCATCACCTGAGGTGTAATAAGGACCAGCCATATTGGCGCGGCTACTTGGAGAAAGGAAACGACCAGCCCAGATGGCTACATCAGGCGTAAATTGAAAAATACCAGCAGCATCGATGATTTTCATTGATTCATCGCTGTTCATTTCAGTGTTAAACATACCTTTGATGTATTTGTTCAACGAACCTGAAACATAAAGTCTGGCACTGTCCAGATTGAAGTCATTTGAACGACCACCATCATCAGCGCCATCTTCTGCACTGGTGTAGCTGCCACGCATGCCAAAACCGACGCTGACATATTGATCTTCACCAAAAGTGATTGTGCCGGCTGCTTGTGACACGCTTGGTGCCATCAATGCAGAACTGGCAAGCGCCACTGCGTAGGTGAGAGAGTTGAGTTTCATTTTCATTCTAATTGCCCCTGTTAGCCATCCGAGAAAAGAAAAAGTCGCAAACGTGATGTTCGCGTCAGGAGCAATACTAGTGAGCTGGCCTAGAAGCTTGAATACGTCAAATTGCGTAGAAACAGATCAGACGTGTTCAGGTAACCTGTAGCCATGTTGAAGAGTCATCAAGGGAAGACCGATGTTTCAAAAGCGAAAAATTAGTAAGGTTATTGCTATCGTTTCACTCTCTATAGTGGGACTGTCACTCACTGCTTGTGGTAAGTTCAGTTATAAACGCGGTGCAACAGCTCATGATTTTCAGCAAGAAAAAAATGTGTGTGCAGCCAGTACCAATACGGAAGCACAAACCAAAAAATGCTTAAAAGAAAATGGCTGGATTGTTTTAGATTTAGATAATAAAGCGAATGAAGAAGCTGCCAAGACAGGAAGCCCAGCAAATAAAGCTGTTATCCATGGCAGCTATACAAAAAGCACTCCCGATCAGTTTATCGCTGAAAAGACAATAGAAACTGAAATTGAGCCCGCCCCATTACCTGCCGATCCATTACAAGCAGTCAGTGTGAGTTCATGGTGGAAAGCCGGTGCAGGTCCGGATCAATTATTCGCAGAAGGTCGGGTATGCAAAGATGGTTTAAGTAAAGAGCACCCAATCAACGGTAATTTTAGTCAGGTTACCGTTGGCTTTATTGAGTGTATGGCAGAGAAAGGCTGGAAAGTCTGGCTTAAATAACTCTCTCGTCCTCGGTACCGCCAGTACCCCTTCTAGTACTGGCGGTTTTTTTTATTCTGAAATCGGTGCTAACCAGTTTGTACCACCTAATTTACGTTGCTGAGCTAAATTCCAATGTGCTCTATCGATAAGATGTCGTGCTGGCCTCGCCGGATCATATTTCAACGGGCTAGGTAAAGTGGAGGCTAATAACGCCGCCTGCATATCTGTCAGTTGTGATGCATGTTTACCAAAGTGATATTCACTGGCCGCCTCAATACCGAAAACACCTTTGCCCCACTCAGCAATATTCAAATACACCTCAAGGATGCGTTGTTTCCCCCAGGTCAACTCAATTAAAAAAGTAAACCAGACTTCCAAACCTTTTCTTACCCAACTTCTGCCAGTCCACAGAAACATATTTTTAGCGACTTGCTGACTGATGGTACTTGCACCGCGTAATCGACCGCCGTCCTCAGCTTCATTAAGCGCTTTCATAATCGCATCAACATCAAAGCCCTGATGCAAAGGGAAACGCTGATCTTCGGAAGTAATCACCGCAAGTGCCACTTTTTTAGGAATCTGATCCCAATTCAGCCAGGTTTGCTGAATCGTGTAGTTATCATGAGTCAGCCAACGCTCCAACATGACCATACTGACTGGCGGATTTAGCCAACGAAAAGGCAGTACGATAAGTAGGCTTAACACCAACCAGCCCAACATACCGTAGAGTATTAACTTTATAAAAAAACGTCTGATTTTATTCAGCATATCTGCCTTTGTCTTTTCCTTATGCCTTATTAATTAGGCACCTAACGATCATCCTGATATCATTGAGTATTGCGATACAAAGCTATATCTCTCATGCTCAATACACTTTCTATTCTGTTACCCATTTTCGGGCTGATTGCGGCAGGTTTTATCAGTAGAAAAACCGGTGTGCTTGGCCCTACTGCAGCCAGTGAATTAAATCGTTATGTCGTTTGGCTTGCCTTACCTGCCTTATTATTTGACATTATGGCACATAGCCATTGGCAGGCTTTATTTCTCCCTGCTTTTATCAATGTTTACCTGCTTGGTACTGGGGTCATTTTTATACTTATTCTGTTGTGGCGCTTACATCAGGGTAAACATTTAGCTGATGCCAGTGTCGATGGTGTGGCAGCAGCCTATTCTAATACTGGCTATGTTGGTTTTCCCTTATTATTTTTGGTGTTTGGTTCGTCCAGCCAAGTGCCCACGACTATCGCATCGATTATTGTTGTTTGTATCTTATTTTCTATCGCTATCATGTTAATCGAAACTGGTTTACAAGCCGAGAAAGCGCTACATTTACGGTTAAAAAGCGTGTTATTAGCTGTTTTCCGCAATCCCTTGGTTGTCTCTCCTATCGCAGGTGTAATGATTGCAGCTTCAGGTTTTATCTTACCTAATAGTGTCGAAACCTTCCTGAATCTGCTTTCTGACTCCGCCAGTCCATGCGCATTAGTAAGTTTAGGTTTATTTCTGGCAAGTAGTCATTCTCAGTCTGCAAAAGATAATGACAATGAAAAATATATTGCCTGGGTATTAACATTTACAAAACTCGCCATCCAGCCACTACTTGTCGCCGTATTAGCATTCTGGGTATTTGATATGGATAGGACTTTAGCGATGATGGCCGTCTTGCTGGCCGCATTACCGACAGGTACCGGGCCTTTTATGCTTGCAGAATTTTATCGTCGGGATGCATTTATTACAGCACAAACCATTATGTTCTCTACCGTTATTTCTCTATTCACTCTGACGCTATTATTGAGTCTGATGTAAATGGCATTAGGCGTACAAAATAGTTTTTTGTAGTATAAATAAGCTTATTTACTTTTTACTGGAATCACTTATGAAAAAGATCATCATTGCAGCACTTGTCGCCACATTACTCGGTTGCACCTCTGCATCACCCAAACAGTACTATCGTCCGGCTGGTGCTGAACAACAAGTGGAAGTCTATGGCCGCTTTGATCAAATCAGTTTTGAGCACCAAGTATTAATTAACGGCAATGTGGTGATTGATGGCCAGTTATCTTATAACTACGATGACGGACATTTTTCAGGTCAATATGATGGCATGACAGTAACGTCTGATTGTAAATGGAAGTTGAAGAAAGATTTGATCTGCTTAGTTAAAATCAATGATGAAATGGCAGCCACGCTAACATTTTAGATCGTATTGAGTAGTTATCACTTGAGAGTTTTCTCAAGTGATAACTACTTTTTGTCATCAGAGAGTTCCTTCATTATCTTTTCAAACTCGGCTTTGTTTTCTCTAACAGCAGCAACGCATTCAGCATCCAATTTGTTCGCCTGTTGCATTTTTTCCAGTTCAGCAATTGCATCCTCCAGCGGCCACGGTTTTTTGTATGGCCGATGACAGGTCAAAGCATCGAAGATATCTGCCACAGTCGCAATTCTGGCTTCAAGAGGAATATCATCCCCTTTCAAGCCTTTGGGATATCCCGAGCCATCAATATACTCATGATGGCAAGCAACAATATTGCGCATCATATCCGTATCACGCATATCAACCAGATTGTAGTCCTGCAACACTTGCTCAAGCATATCAACGCCCTTACTAACATGCGTTTTCATAATGCTGCGTTCAGCATCATCTAAACGACCCGGTTTGTTGAGTATGCTGTCTGAAATTCCAATCTTGCCTATATCATGCAAGCGGGCAAATAAATACATATGTTCAATAAATTCATCACTCAAGCGATGCTTTTTAGCCAGATGAGTGGCAATAATTCTGGCATAACAGGCCATACGATCAAGATGTAATCCTGTTTCAAAATCTCTGAAGTCAGTGAAATCTCTGGCAGCCCTCACTGTCGCCAGAAGAGTATTAACCAGTGAGAATTCTTCATTGATCATCATGGATATAAACTGAGCATATAAAATCAAAGTATTTATTGCTGTGTCGTTCAGGTTTTCAGCTAGAAACTCAGTCTCAAAACAAACAAAACCAATGAATCGTTGTGCTTGTTTTATGGGAATGATAAATGCCGTCACACTGTCAGGGTCTTGTTGAAAATGTCGCCAAATAGAGTCGTCAGTATCAAAGGAGACTAGCTTACCCTCTTCTTGCTGACATAATGTAAAGAGAGCCTGATTGGATTTGAGATGAATACATTCGTCGTAGCCGCCATTAGTGAAATGATGACTACTCAAAAATTTCTTAAGTAAATCTGTTTTCTCATCATAAAGCAGGCAAGATGACTGCTTTGTCTGGGGCAAACTCTGTCGCAAACATTCATGAAGAACTTGTAAGCGACCATTCAGCGTATCGGGTTTATTCGCCAGAAGCGATATTACTTTTGCATCCATTTCACGCCTCCTGAGCACTGCACTTTCCATTAAGAACAGTGTTATCAACCTATTAATGAGTGCGACAAGAATCCTTCTTGTTAGTTGCTTTCTGTTATTATTCGCCTGCCTTTGTGGCAAAACGGCTTACTCAATTGTGAGATTGAGCTATCAACATTGATATTTTAGAGATCACTATGCCTGAAATTATAATTGAAAAAAACCCAAGTGAAGCACGTTTGCAGGAATTAGGTGTTTCTGGTTGGGAAATCTGGGACTGTCCTGTTACTGAGTTCAGATTAGACTTCGATGAAACTGAAAAAGCCTATATTTTAGAAGGCGAAATCGTTGTTACACCAGATGGCGAAGCACCTGTTACCGTTGTTGCTGGTGACTATGTTGAATTTCCGGCTGGTTTGAAAAGCTTCTGGAAAGTCACAAAAACACTGCGTAAACATTACAGCTACGACTAGTTTTTCTGATAAAGGCATCCACGGATGCCTTTTCTTTTTAACGCTCTAAGCGTTCAGCAACGTTAGTCGCGATCTGTTTTTCTTCATCGGTTTTTATCACCAAAATAGGCACATCACTCCTCAGGTGATGAATCGCTGAAACCGCGTTTTTAATTTGCTTATTCTCTTCTGAGTTAATCACTACTCCATATCGGCCTAATTCATCACAGGCCAGTTCACGAATCATCGATGCATTTTCACCAATACCACCAGTAAATATCAGAGCATCTACTCTCCCCAAACTCAGCAGATAAGCACCGATATAACGGCGAAGTTGGTGAACATACATTTGAATCGCCAAACTTGCTTGTTTATCACCCTGCTCAGCTCGTTGTTGAATCACAGCCATATCATGTGTGCCGGTAATAGCCACTAAACCAGATTCAAAATTAAGCTGATGCTCTAAGTCTTCAGCCGAAATACCTGTCTGCTCTTGTATATATAAGGGAACGGCAGCATCAAGATCGCCACTGCGGTTTCCCATCATCAAGCCCTGCAAAGGCGTAAATCCCATAGACGTATCAAAACTCTGACCATTTTTTATGGCACAGGCGCTAGCGCCATTTCCTAGGTGTAAGGAAATTAAATTAAGTCCATTCAGAGGCTTGTCCAGATAATGTGCTGCCTGCTGAGCCACATATTGATGTGACAAACCATGAAAGCCATAACGACGCACACCATAGTTTTTATACCAGTCATCTGGTACAGCATAACGATAAATATGCTCGGGAATAGTCTGATGAAAATCGGTATCAAAAACAGCAAACTGCCTGACATCAAAAAATATTTCCTGACAGGTTTTTATGCCTGCAATATTGCCGGGTAAATGCTGTGGTGCCAGATGTTGATAGGATTCGATGCTATTTAAAACATCACGACTCAATTCAACAGGCGCGAAAAAAATGGCACCACCATGAACAACCCGATGAGCTATCACCTTTAACTGTATAGTTGAAAACTTCTGAAAAAAGCGTTGCATATCTTCCGCAACCGCTTCGAAAGCAGCTTGATGATCAGCTATTACTTTCTCAGACTCAGCCTGATTGACGTTATCATTCAACTCATCCGCCACATAAACACTGTGTAAGGCTGAAGAGTCACCAATTCCTTGGATCTGGCCTTCTAATAAAATAGCCTTATCATTAAGCTGTATTAATTTATATTTAACAGACGAACTACCACTGTTAAGTACCAGAATGACATGTTGGTTTGTCATGACTTTATTCTTTTATCGCTGACAAATCACCCCACTTCCAATCACCAAACTCTGGCTTATCAACGCCATGTTCATAAGCATATAAGCTACAGCTTATCTGATGATCGCGTAGTTGTTGTTTTGCATGAGCGCCGATGCTTTGCAGACGATCCACTCTATCAATGATATCCATGGCAATAGTAAAGCGATCAATCTGATTACGGATGGCTAACTCAAGCGGTGTATTGATATTGCCTTTTTCGTTGTAACCATGAACATGGAAATTGGTATGGTTGGTACGACGATAAATCAGACGATGAATCAACCATGGATAGCCGTGGAAGTTAAAGATCACCGGTTTATCTTTCGTAAATAAGCTATCAAAGTCTTTGTCACTCAGACCATGAGGATGCTCACTATCCGAGATGAGTTTGAATAAGTCGACGACATTGATAAAGCGAATCTTCAAATCATCAAAATATTGGTGAATCAGATCGATGGCAGCCAATGCCTCTTGAGTCGGAATATCACCACAGCCAACGACAACGGCATCAGGTTCAACACCGTCATCTGAACTTGCCCACTCCCAGATGCCAACACCTTTCGTACAGTGTTTGATAGCCGCATCGACATCCAGATATTGGAAATGCTTTTGTTTATCGGCCACAATCACATTCACATAATTTTTCGCTTTCAAACAGTGATCTGCTACCGATAGTAAGGTATTCACATCTGGCGGCAGGTAAATGCGACAAACATTCGGACTTTTATTCAGGACAACATCTAAAAAGCCCGGGTCCTGATGAGTAAAGCCATTATGATCCTGACGCCACACAGTAGATGTAATTAATAAGTTGAGAGAGGATATCGGTGCTCGCCAAGCAACGTTATTACAGATATCTAACCATTTCGCATGCTGGTTAAACATTGAATCAATCACATGAATAAAGGCTTCATAACTGGCAAAAAAGCCGTGTCTACCTGTTAATAAATAGCCTTCCAGCCAACCTTCGAGTGTGTGTTCGGATAACATTTCCATAACCCGCCCATCACGTGCGAGCTCACCACCATCCTGATCTTCAGGTAATAATTCGGCCATCCATGTTTTTTTGCTCACTTCATAAATATTATCAAGCTTATTCGAGCTATTCTCATCTGGACCAAATACCCGAAAATTAGTCATATTTTTCTTCATGATATCGCGAAGAAACTGGCCAAGAGGCCGGGTATTCTCGACTAGACTTTGGCCTGGTTTATCAATAGAAACCGCATAATCATGAAAGTCAGGCATCTTCAGGGATTTTCTAATCAATCCACCATTTGTATGCCGGCTGGCACTCATACGTTTATTGCCCTTTGGCGCCAAAGCTTTCAACTCGGGCTGTAGCTGTCCATCTTCGGTAAACAATTTTTCAGGTTCATAACTTCTGAGCCAGTTTTCTAACAAGGCAAGATGTTCAGGATTCTCTTTAACACCGCCTAATGGCACTTGATGAGCACGCCAGAAACCTTCTACCTTATGGCCATCAACTTCTTTTGGCCCCGTCCAGCCTTTAGGTGTCCGTAGAATAATCATCGGCCAGCGTGGTCTTTCATCGCTACCGGACTCTCTGATTCGTTGTTGCGTCTCGCGAATATCTACCACACATTCTTCCATCACTTTTGCCATGGTTTGATGCATAAGTTCAGGGTCATCACCTTCGACAAAATGTGGCGTCCAGCCATAGCCACGAAATAACTGCTCAATTTCCTCATGTGAAATACGAGACAAAATGGTCGGATTATTTATTTTGTAGCCATTTAAATTCAGGATAGGTAAAACAGCGCCATCCGTCTTAGGATTAAGAAATTTATTTGAGTGCCATGACGTCGCAAGCGGGCCTGTTTCAGATTCACCGTCCCCGACCATGACTGCCACAACTAAATCCGGATTATCATAAGCCGCACCAAACGCATGAGAAACGCTATACCCCAGCTCTCCGCCTTCGTGGATCGAGCCCGGTGTTTCTGGTGTGCAGTGGCTACCTATTCCACCAGGAAAAGAGAATGATTTAAAAAAGTGTTTCAGACCGTCAATGTCTTCACTTTTATTGGGATAAACCTCTGAATAGGTGCCTTCCAGATATACAGGGGCTAATACACCAGGTGCACCGTGACCAGGACCTGCTAGAAAAATCGCATCCAGATCATATTTATTAATCAATCTATTCAGATGTACATAGGTAAAACTCAGTGCCGGACTAGCACCCCAGTGTCCTAACAGTCGATTTTTAATATGTTCAGCTTTGAGTGGTTCCCGCAGTAGCGGATTATCTTGTAGATAAATCATGCCGGCAGCAAGGTAGTTGCAGGCTCGCCAGTAAGCATCAATATTAGTCAGTTCGTTTACATCAAGAGGTGAAGCCGGCAATGTGTTATTCATAGAGTACTCCTTGCTTTGTATATCAGTGCAGACTAGCTAAGTTAGATGACATTAGTTTGACTTACTAGACCTGACATTTGATAAAAATGATAGTTTCTATCAGCGTACTCTTATTGCTGGTCGTCATAAAGAGGAATAAGGATAAAATTGATGGAGGTCAAGAATGTATGATGAAGAAGAGTGCCTGCTAAGTAGCAGACACTCATGACAATCAGTATTAAATCAAGTTTTTTATTTCCAGAAGACATAACTTCTGCTGTAATATTTAGTTATTAACACAAGGACTTATCGTGACAAATAAATTAACTTTGCACCCAACAGTTGAATCAGACTTGCTCAAAGATTGGCAGGCTATTCTGGATATTCTCGCAGAGTTAATGCACGTTCCTGCTGCACTCATAGTCCATACAGAAAAAAATCAACTCCGAATCTATGCCACAAATCAAAATAAGGAGAACCCTTTTTCTCAAGGAGAACTTCTCCCCCCAGGCACAAGCATATTTAACGAAATAGTCCTGGAAACAGATCAGAAATTGAACATCACTGATATTGGAAAGAATGCGTTATGGAACAAAAGTTATGAAGTTAAGTACGGACTAATCAGTTATCTGGGGTATCCATTACATTGGTCGGATGGCGAGTTGTTCGGAACAATTTGTGTCATGAATACGGATACCTCGACTTATACTGAAAAGCAACAAAAGTTAATGCTGCAGATTAAGAATATTGTCGAATCAAACTTAGAGCTACTCGAGAAAAATCAACAGCTTGAAATTCTCTCAAAAAACCTGCAACACCTGGCCAATACCGATGATTTAACAGGAACCTGGAACCGTCGGGCATTTATTAATGAAAGTAATAAAGAACTGCAACGTACTTTAAGAAGTAATCACGATGTCTGTTTACTGATGATGGATATTGATGATTTTAAAGATATTAATGACGCTTATGGTCATGAAGTTGGCGATGAGGTGTTGAAGCTATTCAGTCACTGTATCCAGGCAACAAAACGTCCTTATGATATTTTTGGCCGTATTGGCGGCGAAGAATTTGCCATTTTACTTCCTGAAACCACACTAAAACAGGCAAGTATTTTGGCTGAGCGATTACGTCAAAAAGTATCTGAAATTTTCTATTTCACCAATGGCCGTTCCATTAATATTACGGTGAGTATTGGTGTCTACCAACTAGAAAATGAAGAAACTAGTATTTTAACGGCTCTCGGTAAAGCAGATAAATTACTGTACGCCGCCAAACATGCTGGTAAAAATATCGTAATGGCTCATTCACTATGAACCAGCGCTAGGCCTCATTCCACATTGTTCTAATAATCGTTGCCAGGCTTTAGTGTGTAATTGAATTGCCTGATGTAGTTTTTGCCAGATACTGAAGCGTGACTGAGTATCTAAATATCGTTGCTGGTAGCGTTGAAATTCATCAGATATCACATTATCACCTTGTAGAGCAGCCAACTTATTCAAAAGAGGGAAAATAGATTCCCCCTGCTGACTCACTTTCGCCAGGTAAGGTTGGACTTTTGCGATATAAATATTAAAGAAAAATGATCGTACGATCTCGGCTTGAGGAGTAACACGCTGTTTGTAACAGAGAGGTTTAGCCTTCAGTCTTTCATCTATGATGCTTGTTGCCTCATTTAGTCTTAGCGTTAGTAACTGGGCACTTTTTAATAATTTCCCTGCTACATGCGAATATAACCACTGCTGTTGTATTATCCCTAATTGCTCCAGACTGATATCGAATGTTTTATTGTCGATCTGATTTTTTAACTCAAGCAGATCCTGCAGACCTGTTTTTATTGTATTAGTCGAAGTAGCATCAACGGGTACATAGCCTTTTGAATAGGTCAGCAGTTGCTCTATTTCTTCCGTTGACCATATTGCATTCCAAAAAACAGCCGGGAGAGTAGTTATTTTTTGCGCTATTGCTTTTTGAAGAATATCGGCTGTTTTGCTGTCATCAATAGTCGCCAAACATAGCTTGGCAGACTGTATAAACCGAATCTCATAACGAAGCCTGTTTATAGGTAACATCACACGGCCTAAAATTGAGTTGCGTTCAGCCACCACGACCTGTAACTCACAGCCATATAAAGATAAAAATTCCAGCATATTTACATCTATCTCTGGAATATTTAGTGTCCGCTCTTTTTTACTCGGTAATTTTGTTAATGTCGGCAATGTTGAAACAGGCACGCCCTGCTCCAATACTCTGGCGAGGCGAATCAGATATTCATCCATCATTGATTCCGGTTGACTGAATGGATCACATGAAGTCAGTAGAAAAACCAGCATCAATAAAAATACATATTTTATATTCAACATAAAGGGTCGAGACGCATTGCTCAATAGCTTTCGGCGGGTGAAAATGATGCTAACACTATCAATTAATGGTCGTTCATTGTTCAGTGATATCCTGAGATGTACCAAACATCAGGAGAGGCAAACCTTCATCCGTTCTGGAAAATAACTTTCCTCTGCTAAAGATATATTTCCAGGAACCATTTCTGCGACGCATCCGTATTGTCATTTCAAAATAATCTGTCTCACCTTTAAAGTGTTGTTGCAACTGTTCTTCTGCAGCAAGACTATCATCTGGATGGCAGTATTTTTTCCAGGTATCAATCGTGGTAGGCATTAACTCTGATAATTTATAACCAATCATCTCTGCCCAGCGCTCGTTATATATCGCATCACCTGTTTGTATATTCCACTCCCAACTGCCTAAGTTAGCCCCTTCTAATAGACTTTCTATACGCCAGTTTTTTTCTCGTAATTGAACATCAACATCATGTCTTTCAGTAACATCAGCCGAAAAGCCAATAATACTCAGAGGATTATCTATTGCATCACGTTCAACGGAGAAACTGGAATGAATATAACGAATATCATTATTTACAATGATTCTGAATGCGAGTTCAAACCTTTCTTCAAACTGGGAAGCCTTGGCTAATGACATCAATACCCGCTCACGATCATCTGGATGCAATGTCTGCTGCCATTCTGTATAAGATCCATGAAATTTATCCGGCTTCAATCCATAAATAGAGAGCATTCTTTTATCCAGATACACTTTGTCCGTATGTAAGTCCCACTCCATCAACCCCAGATTGGCTGCATTAGCTGCTAATTGTAAATGTTGTGTTATTGCTTTCTTTTGTTGGTTTGCTTTAACAGCTTCTCGGTGAGCATAACCACGCTCTCTTGATAAAAAAGAGATGAAATAGAAAAGAAATCCACCAAAGAGGCTAAAGATAATGACAATAAAAATAGGAAGATAACGTTCTGATAAAGTCAAAAAATCGGGATGACTATAAACAATAAGCTGCCAGGGTCTGCCCGCCACATTTAAATCATACGTCTGTTTGAATCTTTTGTAGTCAGCACCATCTGAAAGCACTGACTGTTCGCTAGCTGAATTGTTATAAAGTAAACCTCCATCATTTTCACCCACATCATAGATTTCAAAACCTAATTGCTCCTGTCCAAAGTCCAGAATACCCTGCATCAGATCGTCAACTCTAAAACTACCGAAAACAAATCCTTTCAATGCCCGCTCACGATCATCTACAGAACTAAGCGCTTTATTGTGACGGTAAACAGGTATATACATTAGAAACCCGTACTGAACGGCTTGCTCTGCCTGTTGTGCCAAAGCAACTCTTCCCGTAGTTGCGGCCTGATTAGTCTCTACGGCTAAATCCATGGCTTTTTGACGCACGGAGTCAGAAAACATATCAAAACCTAAAGCAAGTTTATTGCGCAAGTCGAAAGGTTCGATATAGATAATGGGACTATATTGCTTATGTTTCCCTGTTCTTTTAACAGTGTAATTAGGAAAACCTTGTGAACGAATTATTTGAATATGTTTAGCAACAGACTCAGAAGACACTATCTCACAATAACCAAGCGCTTGAATCCCAGGAAAGTATTTTTGTAACTGAATCGTATCAGCAAATTGTCGCCAGTCATTTCTTGTCACTTGATCACTAGCATCAAATAATGCTTTACCACTTTGTAGTGCTAACTCATAGTCATGCATGCGCTCTGTAATCGCATTGGCTACATCACGTGATTCATAACTAAAACGTTGAATTGCCTGGTGATGAAAGAAAGAAAATAAAAGATAGCTGGCACAGACACTAATAATAAGCCACAAGAATAATGCCACCCATGCTGATAATGGATGTTTTTTTAGGTATTTGGAAAGAAATATTTCCATTGCCGTGAGCCAACTCCTTATGTGAAACATATAAAGTCGAGCTTCGTTCCTACAAAAGTCACGTTAATACATTAACTTATAGCTTCCAAGCTAATTGATAATAACACACAACTTAGTGATCAATTACACTCCCTGAAATAGGCTCAACATTTTCATGATTCTGTCATATATAGCAGCATAAACTACTAATGACAGCATATGACCGTGCCTTTTGTTCTACCGTTGAGATCATTAGTATCCACTGATTGTCTTGACAGATGAAAATATTTTTGACACCGCTCTATATTGTCTATACATTGAACATAGCTTGAAAGTTGATCTGAATATTTATTTTTCATTTCGAAGCATTACCATCAGTAGCTCGTCCTGTTTGTTAATAAGTACTCTGCACACTTCCAGCTATACCAAAAGTCTCCTTTTGAGACTTCAATTATTTATTAAGAAATTAGGATTATTTATGTCTACAACTACTGGTACTGTTAAATGGTTTAACGAAGCTAAAGGTTTTGGTTTTATTGAACAAGAGTCTGGCCCAGACGTTTTTGCTCATTTCAGCCAAATCAAAGGTGACGGTTTCAGAACCCTGAATGAAGGTCAACGTGTTGAGTTCACTGTAACTCAAGGTGCTAAAGGCCCTCAAGCAGAAAACATTACTGCTCTGTAAGACATTTGTTTACAGAAAAGAAAAAAAGCCTCGTTTTACGGGGCTTTTTTTTGTCTGTAATTAAATATTCTCAATCACATTTCTGGCAAAACTTTCATACTCTGCCCAGAGTTGTTTTGCCTTACTGTCGGGAAAAACATGAGGTTCCCCCGCCTCTAATGCACTGATAATAGCCTCAGCAACGACTGTAGCAGGTTCGGCATCAACGAGACCTATCGACTTTGCCATATCAGTTGCTACAGGCCCGGGATGAACACTTAATACAACTGTGTGTTGTTTACCCAAGTCATGTCTGATAGCTTGAGTTAATGAATAAGCTGCTGCTTTTGATGCAGCATAAGTCGCAAACTCGGGGACACTTCTTATTGATGCAACAGAATTTAATTGTACAAATGCTCCCCCACCATTTTGCTTAAGTAATGGCGCAAATGCCTGAGCCATTCTGACTAAGCCAAACACATTAATATCAAACTCATGCTGAAGAGAATCAATAGCTGACGTGGCCAAGGAATCTGAACCATTCAAAATCCCAGCGTTATTAATAACAACATCAACATCCTGAGCATTGGCTGCAGCGGCAAAAATAGAATTAGGTTCATTTAAATCGAGATATATAGGCGTTACACGATCAACAAACCGAGTTTCAAAATCAGCCACTGAACTCAGATCTCTGACAGCAAGATAAACTTTCTCTACGCCATAATTGAGTAAGCTTTCAGCGATGGCTTTACCAATTCCTCTATTTGCTCCAGTAATAAAGACAATCCGATTCTTCAGTGAAAATGCGCTATTCATAATGCGTTCCTAGAGTGAATTATTCACTTTGCTGACTGATATGAAGTATGAAAGTTCAGTAGCTAAATTTGCCTTATCAGAAGCAGTCAAATACATTGTGTCCGAGATAATTAAGAAAAACGTCACATGGATATCGAGCATTACCAAACTGTCATTGAACAATTTCTAACACAATTAATGCATTGGTTAAGCAGTCCAAAATTTTATTCACAAATCGGCCTAATCCTATTGGCGATACTCATCGGATTATCCATTAATCGGTTTTTACGTAGCCTGTCCCCCCTACTCAGACAAATGCCCACTGAAGGACCTATTCTCCAAGTACGGCAAGGAATTTATAGACTGAGAGAATTGATCTTACCGCTAATGCTGGTCCTTTCACTATCAATAGCAGCCGATATCAGTATGGCTATTATTGGTCAGGCCTGGCTCGTGAAGCTCAGCTTGAGTTTAGCAGTCATATTTATGCTCTATACCATCATTACCCGATTCGTAGAAAAACAACTTTTCAGAAAATTAGCACTGTGGTTTATTTTACCTATTGCAGTCTTACATATATTTGGCTGGTTAGATGAAGTGGTGGCTTATCTTGAAACCATCTCATTACAAATTGGTAACTTCGAGATCTCAGCTTATGGTGTAGCCAGGGTGCTGATTTTTGGGTCTGTCCTGTTCTGGTTGGGACGACTTTCAAATAATGCAGGTCAACAAATCATTCGAAATCAACATGATTTGGATATAGGTACAAGAGAAGTCTTTGCCAAACTTTTTCAGGTCGCTCTATTCTTTGTTGTTTTCTTATTATTACTTCAGATAATGGGCATTAATCTCACTGCACTGGCTGTTTTCGGTGGTGCGCTTGGTGTCGGACTTGGCTTTGGCTTGCAGGCGATCGCATCAAATTTTATTTCCGGAATTATTCTCCTGCTAGATCGCTCTCTTAGTGTCGGTGACTTTGTTGAAATGGAAGATGGTCGTCGTGGCATTATTCGTGAGCTCAATATGCGGTCAACTACATTGGAAACTTATGATGGCAAAGATATCATGGTGCCAAATGAACAATTCATCACTACAAGTTTTACCAACTGGATCCATAAAAATACCAAGCAACGCTACTCTTTAGAATTTCAGGTCGCCTATAAGACTGATCTACACCTTTTATTTGATTTAGTTCGCCGCACTGTTGCCAGTCATCCACAAGTCATCAGTGGTGAAGATATCCCTTTGGAAGAAAAGCCTGATGCTGAAATTAAAGGGTTTGCTGACTCAGGTATCGATATTCTGGTTGAGTTCTGGATGGAAGGCATTGATGATGGACCAAACCGTGTCGGTGCAGATCTACTATTAATGATTTGGGACACACTAAGACAAAACGACATAGAAATTCCATTCCCTCAGCGTGAAATTAAAATCATTAATAACTAACAATCCATAACGACTTCAACACTAAAATGCTTGCGCACAAGCATTTTAGTGTTACTATTTCGCTATTGACTATCTCATCGCTCATTTATCATTTTTTGGGAGGTATTTATGAGATATACAGCTATCCTTGCTCCCTTAATCGTTATTGCTGTTATTGTGTTGAATCAAACCTTTGCTAAAGAGAAAGAATCACACAGCGCAATGAATTTATCAGCACCAGCAGAAAAATTAGCTGAGAGTTGTTACCAACATTGGCTGACATTAAACTGGAAACTGGCTAATACAGAGATGTTAGCCAGCAATAATAAGTCCTTCAGAGACGGCATAAAAAAGGTCTGTCAGGCCAGAGCAGAACTTTTTTTTGAAGGCTATGAAATACAACCCTTTATCTCTGCTGGTGCACAACATGAAATTTTCCCTCTGGTATTTCGACCCAATGTTGAAGATATCAAGGCACAAATCCGTATCAATCTCCCGCAACTCCGATTAATATAATTAGTCTAAGATACTATATATCATTTATTCAGTTTTTTAATTTTCTATAAATGACTATAGAACTGAGAATAAATCCGATTTGCGTTGCTCGAGTTACACTCTATAATTAACGCACTTACTGGTACGATAAACAATTTAACCGTCCTGCGAATGTACCTCTATTGCATCGTAGCAATGGTAATAAGCAAAAAATTAAGGAATCAACGAATGTCAAATTTTGATAACTTGAGACTCGATAATCAGCTGTGTTTTGCTTTATACACTGCTACGAATAGCATCACACGTTTTTATCGCAGTTTATTGAACGAGTATGATCTGACTTATCCCCAATACCTTGTTCTTGTCGTATTATGGGAAAAAGATGGCATCGCCATTAAAGATGTTATGCGGCAGCTCAAATTAGACTCGGGAACATTATCTCCTATCATTAAGCGCCTTCAGGCAGCAGAATTAGTAGAGAAAGTTCGCACAGATGAAGATGAACGAGTTGTACGCCTATTTCTAACGGATAAAGCTAAACAGCTTGAACCACTTATTGCAGAGGTTCAGACAAAAGTTGCCTGCCAGACAAACCTTTCATCATCTGAATTTTTTGAGTTACTGGGTACGCTTAACGAATTAACTAACAGTCTGAATAAACGTGAAGAAGCTATAGAGAAAATGCTTTAACCTTTTATTTGATATAAAGCCGTTGTTATTTTAAAGAGTAACCAAAGCGTTAATACTGGCATTAGTAACATCAATAAAACAAATTCAGCAAGTAGATAAACTGCTGCATGCACGGCACGGTCTGCTTGCTGTCTTATCTGCTGAAGCTTCGCTTCTATATTCAGTTTACCCTTTAAGTTATCAAACCAGCCTTTGGATTGTTCCTGTTCACGGTTGGTTAACGTCTCCACTTCATTCTGGGTACTTTCCAATACCATTACCGCTTCATCTCTTTGAGACTGCATCAGTCCCTGAAGTGTTGCGCTGAACATAACGGAAACAGGAATCAGCAAACGCAGAATTGATAAGAACAAGACACTTTTAAATAAAAGACGTTTTTGGTTAATACCAACGATGGATGACAATGTAGCTATTGCGGTAATCATCACCATCAAGATGATCCCAATTCTGAAACCCCATTGATCAGATAAAAACAAAAGGGGCTGATCCAGATAATACTTAAAAAGGTATTATCTGAGCATGAGAAAAAGCCGATTGAGCTGGTACAAGCAACAGCGATTAATTGAGTTATTTGTAGGGGGAGTAACAGCCCGCACCGCAGCATCTTTAGTTGGTGTGAATGTGAAAACAGCCATTGGCTATTTTCAACGTTTAAGGACGTTGATTTATGAGCATAGTGAACACCTTGAATTATTAGAAGGTGAGATCGAAGCTGATGAAAGTTATTTCGGTGGCAGTCGCAAAGGTAAGCGAGGCCGAGGGGCTGGAGGTAAAGTGCCGGTGTTTGGCCTGCTAAAGCGCAATGGCATGGTATTTACGGTAGTTATACCT
>NZ_FOSH01000012.1:59289-92951 GCF_900114205.1 Methylophaga sulfidovorans | reverse complement strand
AACTCAATTAATCGCTGTTGCTTGTACCAGCTCAATCGGCTTTTTCTCATGCTCAGATAATACCTTTTTAAGTATTATCTGGATCAGCCCCTAAAGTAGTTATAACTAATATCCTTATAGCCTGTTGTTTGACAGTTAAAACGCCTTATTGGATAGCATGAAAAAGCCCGTTCGTGACACCTTTATTGGGTATTACTTCCTGGCTATTGCTAGTTCAACTTTAAGAGTCGATTTAGGTGTGAAACTATCACTGATGAGGAATATTACACAGCCTCAGGCGGCATCTATCGTGTCTCTGTCGGTGCACCAGGAACTGTTTTTGACGGATTGCGTTTAGACTTCTAATTGACCTTGTCAAAGGGCATGGCTTTTACCATGCCCTTAATTACTGATTTCAAGCGGAGTATTGTCCTGCCACTTTAGTGGCTAAATAATCCCTATGCTGTTCATCCATAAAGGCATCAGTGATGCCATAGTGGCTCAGTTTCATGGTGTAAAAACGATCAAAGTAATCTTGCACCGTCTCTTCAATCTCCTGGTTAAAACCTACAGAAGCTGTAACAGTGCTGCCTTTTGTGCGTTGTGTTACCCGACCATCATTAAGTACAAGCTCACCGTTCTTAAACACTTTTTCAGCATGACGGAACATCGCCGCTTTATCTTCCTGATCTCGATAAATCGCAATATCTGCCTTCGCCCCGTTTTCCAATGAGCCTCTATCTTTTTGCCCCAATAATCTTGTTGGAGCAGCTCGCGTCATAATGGCTATTTCATACAGGCTGAATTCTTTTTTCAGATCTTTTAATAAGGTCATCTCAGTAATTTCAGGATGCAGATTTTCCAGACAGGCCATTCGATATTCATAACTCATCAGTAAATGTAATAAGTCAGGATAACGCGTGAATGGCGCGCCATTAGGGTGATCAGTGGTAAAAAACAATCGCCATGGATCTTCTGATAATAAAAAGATTTCCAGACCAATTGCCCATTGCAAGCCATTCACAAAACTGGTTTGTTTGTATTGATAAGGCACAATACCGCCACTCCCCTCATTCTCGGCATGCCAGACATGCCATTTCTTTGGAGTGGCATCGCCTCGGCGGGCAAACTGAGCCATCACATCACCTGATAAGGTCACGGTTTGGCCGAATAACACCTGCCCTACATCCATGGTGATATTGGGATAACGATTAAACGCAGCCATCAACTGAGCAGCGGCTGAAGAAAAACCGAATTTACCTTCATTGCCATAGCCATAAAACTGCACATGTGCCAGATGCATCGGCAGACCTTGTGCAGCTTCCATGGTATCGACAATCGTCTGAATATTGCCTGGCGTACCTAAGTTATTACAATGAACATGAACTGGATGCGGTAAACCAGTCTGCACAGCTGCAGTTTGCAGGGTTTGTAATAACTGACGTGATGAAATACCGTAATCACTCAGCTCATCATCCAGATTAAAGGTCTCAGCGCCTAGCTTAAAGGCCTGAGAGCCACCGGCGTTAATTACCTTTAATCCCAAAGCTTTTGTTTTATACAGCGTCCAGGCCACATAATCATTAATTTGTGATTGACTGGCACCCTGTCGGATTAAATTCACCAATAAATCATCACTGCCCAGAATGGCTAAAGCAGCGGTATCAATAATGGGAATATCTGCAAACTCTGCATGCACTTGTGGGGCATTCACCGGCAGCATGGCAGGTTCCACCACCAGGCTATAGCCCATCTCAGTATATTTATAACCGGTTTCAAACGAAGACCAATGTGCATTGGAAAAAGGTGTAGCCGCTTGTCGCATCAAATGATTACGATGCTGCTCAGGCAGTAATAATCGGGCTGTATTCACATTGCCACCCGCAATATGGCTATGTATATCAATCCCCCCCGCCATCACAACGTCACCATTCACATCATAAATGGTCGCTTTTTGCTGTTGATCTATAGCAGGTATGTCACAAATTCGGTCATCTTTAAACCAGATATCACGAATCTCGCCATTCCAGTTTTGAACAGGATCATAGGCACGGGCATTTTTTATACATGAATACATAAGAGACCTCACTGGTGCTTGATGAGGCAGTCCAATAATCCAGCATGGACTGCCTCTGATGAAAACGATGTCGTACTGATAAATTCAATCCGGCTTTCCATCAAAGCTGCCTCGCTCTGACTAGAATTAAGTTCTTTATTCACCTGATTGATAAAAAGGCTACCCAATTGAGTGCTGACAACAGCCTTCAATCGATCAGCGTTCAATTCTCGACAAAAGTCTAATAGTGCAGATTCATTAAACTGATAAAAACTATCGAAACGAAAACCAAGACTTTGCCAACCATCATCTTGGTGTTCATAGATCACAATGCCATTTTCAGTGTCTGTTTGACTGTCATTCTGAACCTGCTTTGGCTCAACGACTTTTTGCCAGATGGGACGTTTAAATAAAGACGGCCTGTCCAGCCATGACAAGGACAATTGTCCCCATTTCGTCATCTCTATCGGGGTGGCATGCAATTCATCTTGGGAAAAAACTGTTTTCATCTGAATCAAGTCAGCTGGTTTTTGCTTATCGTATTTATTAACAACAATCAGGTCAGCGACCTGTAATTGCTGCAAAAAAATGTCATGAGTGGTGTAACGTTCATCATTGAAATGACGGGCATCCACCAAGGTGATAGTCGCGCCTAACTCAATCCAGTTCTGATATTGCTGACCAGAAAGTATCTCCAATATTTCTTTGGGATGCCCCAGCCCACTGGGTTCAATCAATAACCTGTCCGGTTTTACTTCACGTAAAATTTGGTTTAATGCCACCGTTACAGGCAAGCCAGCAGTACAACACATACAGCCGCCTGGCACTTCCTTAATGATTAAACCTGACGACGCTGACTCAGCTTCAAGTAATGTTTTATCAAGCCCTACTTGGCCAAATTCATTCACTAATACAGCCCAACGTTCAGACTCTGGCTTGTTTGCCAGTAAATGGTTAATGGACGTGGTTTTACCCACGCCCAAAAAGCCGGTAATAATATTGGTCGGTACGCTTCTCAGTGGTTTAGTGCTCATGAAAACGGCGTAGCTGACGCCACATCAACATAGCAAACACAGCGCTCATCACCAGTAATTTCAGCAGGCTTTGCCATAAACCTGATCCGATATTGCTGGTGTAATTAAACGTCGGAATTCGATCAAAATCAGCTTCTTCGAAGGTTTTGTCAGGAAAATAAATTGACCAGAAGAAATCACGTATTTTTTGATGATACTGTTCAATCTGCTGTTTGAAATCGATCTTAGCCAGCATATCTGCATTTGCTAAACGATTAAAACCATATTGCAGACTCATGACGGGCGATAACCACGAAAAGGCCTGACCTCGTTGGTAACTTGCTAACTGTGTCTGATTTCGTTGGTTAACTAAGTCAGCTACGACTACATCGCTCATTTGTTGTTGACCGTAATACCAACGCCAATCAAATTCATCACCTAGCGGTGCAGTAGGTTTCCATTGTGGAAACATAGCGAGATACGCAGCAAAATCGGCTTTTTTATCCTTATCCCAGCTATCGTTCATATACTGACGCTGTTCAAATACGATGGCAGCATCTTTGCCAGCATCCTGTTGTTGAATCTGATACAGGTAAGCTAAGCCGGGCACTACAAAGGTAAAGACCAGCCAGATACTAATAAACGACAGATAATTGAAACTGGCTTCTTTATTCAAAAATACGATCCAGCCACAAATTAACCACCAGCACAGCTGATACAACATAATCTGAGCTAATACGCCAAACCAATTGCTATCAAGCGTAATTGAAGTGAGCACTGTGGCGATAACTAACAAAAGCACATTGACGATCAGCACCATCAAAGCCGGTACCGCCATTTTTCTGAATATTAACCGTGTTCCCTTAGGTACTTGAGCGACTAGCATTGGCCAACGCCCGGTGTTTTTCTCATCGGCTAAAACATTAATACTCATTGCCGCAATCAGTAATGGCATCAGATATAACCAGAGGAAAGACAAGTCAAACTGTCCAAAACGTTGAGCATCGACATTACCTGTCGCCGAAGCATTGACCTGACCTTGCAGCCCTAATAACCTCACTCGCAGATGGTTAGCAGACTCATCACGTTCCCCCCGGAAAATGGCTGACCAGGCATGTGGCGTTTGCGACACAGGGTGGAACAGGAAATAGCCCATATAGCCAGGAAGAAGTTGATCTTTATCGTACTGCTCACGGTAATGCTCAATATCATCCTGATAATGCGCTTGAGCAAACTGATACTGCTCAAGTTCACGTTCGATTTTTGTCTCAGTTAAACCGATGGCAATCACGCCAGCAACAAGGTAAGTCAATAACAACCATTTATTCAGCCGATTCGCCCAAAACAGTTTAAGTTCAAATGAAAACAGACTCATGACAGCGTCACCTTCGGTCTAATAGCCATAATCGCGGCCAATAATCCCATTAACCACAGTCCAATCATGGCAGCTGACGATGACATGAATGTCCATTCCTCATTTAACTTAGCAGGCTGATAGTTAAACTCTGCAAGCTCAGACCAATGAGATTTTGAGATCCGTTGTTCACTATTATCATGATCCATATCCACTTCATTGATATGTAAATCATTCAATGACTGGATTAAGTTATAGCGATAGTCTTCTGCTGCTTCTTCATATTGGCGAATTTGCTGATAACTGGTCGCACTAAGCAAATTAGATAATCGACTAGTCACTAAAAAAGGTGATAACAATGACCAGCGTGACACCCAGGCATTTTGCTTAGCTATCTGATCTAAAAGCTGCCCATATTGTTTTTCAAATACTTCACTGGTAATACGCTCCCCTTCTTGCATCAACAAGCCCTTCCAGTTCACCGGCAAATCTTCAACACGATCAACACCGTATTTTTTTAATGTTTGCTGGCGAAAATCGTTGAAATAAGGATCATCTGGATCATGTGAATCACCGACTTTGGCAACGGCTTGTGCTGTTTGAATATCAAACACGGCTTTATCTGGTAATGGATACCGCCACTCAGCAGCGGCATAGGCCAGTTTAGGTAAAACAATAACCATCACTAACCACAACAATAAAGACGTTGAGAGGCTTTGATTATTAGCACGAGACAGTGTTGAAACGAAAAGGATGAGACTGCCCCATATCACGCAATACAGAAAATACAATACAAATAACATAAAAAAGCGTGCATAGACATCGGCTTCAACTCCAGCCATTACCAAAAAGATGGCTGCTATCGAAAACACCAATGCCAGAAAAAGTAAGGAAATAAACAAAAATGCCAGCGCCTTACCGAGGATCATTTGCCTGAAACTCACACCTAGAGAAATAATCTGACGCAGCGTGCCCTGCTGACGCTCACCGCTGATACTCTTATATGCCAGAGCAATCAATACCAAAGGCCACACCACTAATATCAAGGTCGAACCTGATAAATAGCCCAGCTGCATATAACTGTGGCTACTCAGATATTGTTTAAACTGGCTGCTGTTTTGCCGGTGAGCTTCCAGAAACAACACATTACCAACAAATGGATTAACACCAGCATCAATAAAACTCAGTGGTGAAATGATGCGAAACAGCATGGCCCCATAATGAGCAGCACGATGAGGATGCCGATCAGGCTGAGCTTCCCATTTTTCATTATTGGTTTGCTGCCATTGTTGCTGGACCGCAATATAGTCCTGCTGTTGCTGCCAGTGGCTGACAGCCACTAGTACAGTGAGAGAAATTAGCAATGGCAGTAAAATTTTTAATGTTTTATGACGCCATTGCTCTACAAGTTCGTGACGGGCTATAGAAAAAAGCATACTTACACCCGTTAGAAACGATACAGCACAGAAACAGATCCATTAATTCCATCTCCAGGAGAATAGATAATGTCGGAGCCATTCTGTGAGTTGTCATAAACATATTCATAATATTCGTTGAACAAATTGTTCACTTGCAGATTGATAGTTCCCCAGCCGGTATCGTAATCAACACTGGTATTAACCAAGTTAAACTTACCGTATCTCCCCCCTTCATTCGCTTCATTTACGTAAGCACTAGCCTGGGCATCATAATGAACTCTCCAGGTAACCGCTGGCGTTACCTGATAACTAACCCCCATCGACGCAGTGTAAGAAGGAATACTACGTAATTCATTCCCCTTATCATCACCCTCTGTTCGGATTTCTGAATCTGCAGTAGTGAAATTACCCCACAGAGTTACTAGCTCCGTTACTCCCCAATTAAAGCCAAAGTCGACACCTTTACGCATAGTTTCGCCAACATTTTGTGATGTATTATCAATGGTGACATATTCATCACTGGCTTTCTGTTGCCAATAGGATAAACGCAGCTCCAGATTATCTACAGGCAACCATTTACTACCCACTTCCCAGCCATCATTCAGTGAAACATCACGTTCTGAGCGATTACCTGCGGTATAGGCTGCAGCACTGGTTGGTGCTTGAAAGCTTCTGCCGTAGTTTGCAAATACGGTGACCGTATCTGAAGGATAAAAGAACAGGTTTAATTTTGGCTGCATGATAGTGCCAAAATCATAAATATCTTGTTTCGTTTGTGCCGTATTTGTGTCGGATGTGAATTTACCATCACCACTGAATCGATCAGCTCGAAGGGCCACATTCCAGGCAAACCAATCTACTGGGGTATTCGCTAACTCAAGATAACTACCATAGTTAATAAAATCGAACTCGTAATCTCTGAGTACATTTGAGCGATCTCGTTGTCGAACATTATTCACAGTACCAAACCTTTGTTCGGTCACCTTCTGTTTCTCTATATTGACGCCCCAGTTCAATGTCCAGTCAGGATTTAACTGCCAGTTAAGAGTAGAGATAACACCATAATGATCTTGATCATCATAACGATTTTGTAATGAGCGGCTCTCTGTGAACCTGACCCAACGTTCCCTTTCATAATGATTAAAGTAGGATTTTAGAGACCAATCCACATTATCTGAAAAAGCATGATCAAAATGTAAGCTATAAGATTGTGTATTTTTATCGCCACCATCCTGTCTCGCATAGCTTGCTGAACGGGTTGGGTGTTTTCTGGCCTCGTCTTGAGTTAAATAGCCAGGCGCATCGGCATCATAATCTGAGGCACGAACAATCAAACCCAAGGAAGTATCGTCTGAAAAATCATAAAACCAACGACCTGATACTGAGTATTTATCCAACTCAAAATTGTCTCGATAACCATCAGATTGACGGTAACCAAAGAAATAGTTGTGTCTTAATTTTCCAGTTTGTTCTCCCGCATAAGCTTGAACTTCACGAGCGTTATAACTGCCTGCAGTAACTTGTATTTCACGACCTAAATCAGAGCGTGTTTCGATGTTGTAGTTACCAGCAACATTAAACAAACCGTAACGTGGATCACTAGTGCCTTTGAACACAGTAATATTACTGATATCGCCTGGAAACAGCTGATCCATTTCACTATAACCATTGTGTAAATTAGTTGGTATACCATCAATCAGTAATTTAGCATGTGGCGATGAACCTTCAGCAGCAAACCCCCTAATACCAATATCAGTATTAATAATGCCTTGATTGTAACGAGCGAAATACACGCCTGGCACCTTACTGAATAATTCCATCGTATTGTTAATGTGACTCTCAGCTAACTCATCACGTGAAATGCTATCAACAGAACCTGCTAAATTAAGATCACTATAATCGGGAGCATCGCCAACAACGATCATTGGGGAAATAGTCGCCGATGTTTTATCATCAGCTAAGACGCCAGTAGGAAAGATTGCCGATAGAATAAGGCTAGTAATTAGGTTTTTTTTCACACTTTCATCCTTAAGCTGAAAATTGATTAAAATATTGTTCAGTTAGATTAGGTAGCGTCAAACCATCGTTTTTTATGAGTTGTTTTAACTGCCCATGACTCATAATCCCGATCTGATCCGCTAGTTGATGTGCACATAAAAGATCGTGAGTCACAATCAAAACGGCTGTACCGCGTTCTTTGATAGTCTTCACCACCTCGATAAATTCTTGGGTAGCCACAGGATCTAAACCTGATGTAGGTTCGTCCATCAATACCAGCTTGGCATGTTTGAGCAGCGCAAACGCAATAGCGACTTTTTGCCTCATGCCTTTTGAAAAACCACCTACCTTTCGTACTAATTGTGTTTCAGTTATGCCCGTTCTGATGAGCACATCCTTGATATCTGATTCTATGACTTTCACACCAGCAAGCTCTGCGAGGTAGGTGATATTTTCTACTGCGGTAAAACTGGGATAGAGATGAACATTCTCCGGGATATACATCATCTGCTCACGACAATCAGCCCGCTGATGATACATATCAACACCATCCAGAACGGCATGACCAGAATCTGGTTTTATAAACCCTAGTAACATATTAAGAGTAGTTGTTTTTCCTGCACCATTAGCACCCAGAAGACATAATATTTCCCCTGAAGCTACCGTAAAATTTAAATCATCAACAGCATGGTTTTGCCCATAAAATTTGTTCAGCTTGCTAACTTCTAACATGAGTTTAGGCGTTCCCCGCACTAATTATTAATGAGAATCAATTGCATAATTTCGATATATCATATCAATATCGATAAGAAATGAAACCCGTTTCTATACGGATTGGATTTATTTGTTCTGACAATCCTTGCATAGTCCATGTAATTCAAGCTGCGGACTATTTAATTGAAAATGATTTTGTTTGATGCTTTTTTCTAGGGCTTCTACCAGTCTGGTATCCACCCCCACTTCACTAACTGACTGACAGTTATCACAAATTAAAAACTGCGGCGTTTCATGTTTATGTGAGCATGTAATGTGAGAGCAAGCCAAAAATTTATTGGTCGAGGCCAGCTTATGTACTAAGCCTTGCTCAATAAGGAACTCCAGCATTCTGTAGATAGACATTGCCGGAATTTTTTCACCTGATTTACGTTGATACAAGTCAGCAATTTCATAAGCAGATTGTGGTTGATTGTTCTCTAATAACAACTCAAGCACAAATTTCCGCTTAGGCGTCAATTTACCTCCATGCTCTATACAACTTCTTTCAGCTTGATTAATTGCTTTCTGTGTATCCATAAATTCACTTCAGGCTTCCGCGATCATCACTCGCTATTAGTTCGATGAATTGTTGATGATAACGGAATTTTAAACGTTAACCTATCCGTATAAGAACTTATCCTATAGATTTCCTTTCATTTAGAACGCTATGCAAAATCGATCCCTAACAATAAACGTCGCTCACCTGGAGTGGCTGATGGTGAGCGATGAACGAGTCCATCGATAACAGATTCAGGCCAACCTTGCCCTTTCATCAATAACACATCGCCCTCAGTTGCCGTTTGAATCATTTCTTTATTCAGATAAATCCCCGAAGACTCATCAGGCAGTCCGTTGGCGCCACTACCGAGCTTATTGCGATTAACATTATCCTCCGTTAACCACTCAGTCGTTTTCCCTGAATAGGTCGTGACCAGGCGACATGATAATTTATCGACATGAAAACGTGGACACATGGTTTTATTTAACAATTCCAGTCGTAAACCGACATGCGTTAAATCAAACAAATCAGCAAAGACTTCTGCCAGAAATGTCATATCATTTTCCAGTGCAGTAAAAGCCTGTTGCTTTAGTGAACCCCGTAACCATTCTTTCACTTCGCTGGGTTTTAAAACTGCTCTCAGTGCAAAACTTGAATGTGTATTAAGTAGTCCTTTAACATCATTGTGCAATGCCGAGCTTAAGTTTCTGCGCCATAAAGCCAGATTAACATTATCACAATATATATCTGACAAATCAGATAGTTCAGATGCATATTTAATGTTATCAGTAAAATATATTTCTTGTCTTTTTAACGCTGTCATTGCATCTGCCACTCTGGAAATGGATCGGGTAAGGTCTGCCACATAGACTTGCCAGCCAGCAATTCATCATCACTTAACAAACACGCATCTAATTGCTGTCTTATCATCGATTCATTCAAGTTCTGACCGATAAACACCAGCTCCTGACGCATATCTCCAAAAGGTTCTTGCCAGTGCTCCATGATGACCTCTCTCGATGCTTCATCTTGTGGCCAGCGATCTTCAGGAACTGCTTTCCAGAACATGCCAGCAAAACCATGATGAGCGATGCCACCAGCTTGACTCCAGTGACCAGCAAATTGTGGACGAGTCGCCAACCAGAAATAGCCTTTAGAGCGAATTAACTTACCGTCAGGCCAATCCTGGTGCAGGAACTCATAAAACTTCTCAGGATGAAAAGGCTTACGGGCTGTGTATGAAAAACTGCTGATGCCATATTCTTCAGTTTCCGGCACATGTTCTCCCCTGACTTCCTGCAGCCAACCAGGTGCTTGTGAAGCTTTATCAAAATCAAACTTATGCGTTGCAAGTACTTTATCGAGCTCCACTTGTCCGTGTTTCAGTGGGAAGATATCCGCCTGTGTATTCAAACTTCTCAGTATTGAAATCAATTCATGCAGATCCCCTATGCTGCAAAGGTCTGTTTTGCTGATAAGAATGACATCGCAAAACTCCACCTGCTCTATCAAAAGATCTGCAACACTCCGCATATCCTCATCACCAAGGTGCTCGCCTCTATCTTTCAGCAGCTCAGCTTCACGAAAATCTTTCAGAAAATTTACCGCATCGACCACGGTAACCATGGTATCTAAACGAGCAATCGTCGATAAACTCTCGCCATCTTCATCAGCAAATGTAAATGTTTCAGCCACAGGCAAGGGTTCAGAAATACCCGTTGATTCAATCACCAGATAATCAAAGCGGCCTTCATCAGCCAGACGCTTGACTTCGATCAGCAAATCCTCACGCAAGGTACAACAAATGCAGCCATTGCTCATTTCAACCAGTTTTTCTTCTGCGCGATTAAAATCAACTTCGTTATTGAGTTGCTGAGCATCAATATTAATTTCGCTCATATCATTCACAATAACCGCAACTTTTCTGCCTTCACGATTATTTAGAATGTGGTTGAGTACCGTCGTCTTCCCTGCGCCGAGAAAACCGGACAATACTGTCACAGGCAGGCGATTATCGTTTGTCTTCATAACGTCGTTCTCTTTTTTCATTTATATTCTTGATATCCGTACTGTATTCAGCGGTGGGTCTAATCAATAAACGCTCTAAACCGATGGGGTCGCCACTTTCTAAACAGTAGCCGTACTCTCCCTGACGTATTCGCTGTCTGGCTTTATCAATTTTAGGAATAAGCTGACGTTTTCGATCGGCTAACCTTAGGGCTATCTGGGCCTCTTCCTCTAAAGTCGCCCGATCAGATACATCGCTCACTCTGCCGTAATTAATTTCCTGCTTTGATGCCTCAATTTCATCCAGCGTTTGTTGCCTTAACTCAATTAATCTGGCATCAAAAAAAGCTAACTGCTCATCATTCATATAATCAGCTTCATCCATTGCCAATAGTGTTTTTTCATCCATTACTGGGCTCCATCACCAAGGCTGTTTTGGCGATTAACTGTCGATTCCAGAAATGACCACTCATAATGACGAGTGCTGCTGGAATTGTGATCCAGAACTCATAATGTTCTGGTAAGAAAAAGGTTGAGACCATTGCACTAATTCCAAGCACCACCATAATCATCGGTACATGATTGCCATGTTTGATATAAGCAAACGGTAGACTCAGCAGCGCTAATAATATGACGGGTACTAACATCAATTGATGAATCCAGGGGGAGTCCAACCACGCACTAACAGCCCCTAATGCTGCTAAGCCCATCACTATGGGTGTAACAACACAATGCACTAAACACAATCCTGAACAGGCAATCGCAATATTGTCTTTCATAAGCGCCTCTTAATTTATGATATATCGTATCATATTGTTAAAAAATAGCAGATGCAAGAAAAATTAACCTTTGAAACAGATAATGAAATCAGATGTTGGGAAACAACGTCTTAGAACTAATAACGTATTGCTAATACGAAATACACTTTTTTCTGGCCAGCCACTTCTATGACTACTTCATCATCTATTGTCTTACCGAGTAACTTACGTGCTAGTGGTGAATCAATGCTGATATAACCTTTTGATGCATCAATCTCGTCCGGCCCAACAATGCGATATTCTTTCTCATCTCCCTCTTCTGTTTCAACAGTCACCCAGGCAGCGAAAAAAATATGTGATTGATTATCAGGCGCCTGATCCACCACTTTTAAATCAGGCAGTCGTTTTTGCAGATAACGAATACGGCGGTCGATCTCACGTAACTCTTTTTTACGATAGATATATTCAGCATTCTCAGAACGATCCCCTTCCGCCGCTGCAGCTGATAGCGCTTTCACCACATCACGGCGTCGCGCCCAACGTGCAGTGAGTTCTTGATTCAGCTCTGCGTAGCCTTCAGCAGTTACATAAGGGGAAGAAGCCATTTTTTCATCCAATAAAAGTCGTGGATCATAACAAGTATTTAGCGATAAGGCTGAGTGAACTTGTGCCGATAATTCGAGGATTCAAAATTCTGATACCGATCATTATATATATGCAGAATTTCCAGGAATTCATATTCGTTTTAATGAGTCAGTCTCAATCTATACCGCCCCAATTGGAAACAAAATATTTCAAAACAGTGCACTCAATACTCCTTATGCACCAATATAAATCAGAGCTTATACCGCTGGGTTTCATAGCCGTTTTTCAATGTTCAATCAGTTAGAAAAAAATATGACTACCAATCAATGGATTAAAAATAAACAATCAATAATCTGCATTAAATAAACATCTTGGCATATTTAGTGTGAAATTATCATAGTAGTGACTGGCGTTAACATGAATCATCCGTTACAGCTTATGTAAATGATAACTCACTCAACTTGAAGACTTTTAAACCATTTTTCGTGCTTTTATTGAAAACAATAACAGTGCCTGCTGCTCTCTATATAGCATCTGATAGCCTAAGTCAGGGACATACTGCAGATCTTCAAAGCAGTTATACGGACTGTATGGATGCTCAGAGAATATCTCGATTCTTAAACCTGCGCCAATGAGGGCAGTGATCACCTCACTGATGGAATGTCCATTATCACACAGCCTACAGCACACCATAAGCGATATAAGTTAAGGCTCTACGGCGACTGCTGCTAATAAATTTGAAATACTGCCTATCACCTACAGTACAAACTTTCACTACAATCCTTGTTTTGCCCTGGTAATAGCAGCCTCGATAGCCGCTTTGGCTTGCGGGCTATTTTTCCAACAGCTTGTCCGTAACATTGAGGCCACCATTTCTGCGATATCTGCTGCCTGATAAGTGGCTAACTCAGAAAGCGTATTGATACCAATTTCTTCAAATCTTTTAATAACAGTAGGACCAACACCTTTTACAGACAACAATGCCTGTTTTTCTAGCTCAGAAAATGCCACAAGTTCTCCTTATATACACATAATTTTAGTTACGGGCTGCATGCCAGAAGCATCCTAAGCTTTACTTGTTAATCATCTTATTACTTATGATCTGTTTTAGAGAAGTGTTTGTGAGGAAGTTAAAACGACAATTTCTGAGCGTATTGATTATGACAACTAACCGGAGGGTTATCTTGCCGTTAGTTACCGACCACGTAACAACTTGAGATATCCGGTAATTCACCTGAGTTGAAGCTGGTGTAGTAGCTCCAGAATGTATTATCGATGGCCTTCAATCTGGCAGGTGTGTTATCCAGACGATATCGTGCCAACTGTCCTGGCCCGCCGTTATATGCGGCATAGCTTGCTTTGATCAAGTTGTCATCCCCGCCCGGTTGCTCATGCTCACCACGTCGGATCGCATAATCAATCATGTAATGCGTCAGGATATCGATGCCTGCATTTACATTGTAGTCAACTTCATCAACGAGGCGGTCAAGATCATAGACTTTTCGCCATACCCGACCATTAATCTGCATCATACCGACTGCACCCACCGGCGAACGTAGCACTTTAGGATCTTTACTCGAGCCAACAAACTGCCGCCAGCAGGATTCTTTCCATGCTGTAGCCCGAACTAAAGGATTGAGCCGCTCGGCCAATCTGGCTGGCATCTTCTTATTCTCAGATAGCCACTCGCTGGATTGCTCTTGCAGCAAGCTGTCGACCAGTTCAAGGTAATCATTGAGATTATCCCGTTGTGGAACCAGGCCCTTTAAGGCCTCGGCAGGAGCAATGGTTGCTGCATTAGCTGCCGGCAACAGCCAAGTTCCTAACAAACCAAAACTATCAATGACATGTCGTGTTAACTCAGTCGTTGCTGAGGTGATCTCATCGTTGTTATTAAAGCCAAACAAATCACGAAACGTCGGATCTATCTCCAAAGGTAGCGGTGTAAAACTTGGAGGCGCTGCTCCAGCCAGTAACAAACGGGCGAGTCTACGTAATCCGTCACGTGACATTTCTAAACCATATTCAGGCCCAAGGGCATCAAGTGCTCGAAGTGCATCGCCACCAGCAATAAATGCAGCAAGTCGATAATCCACTTCCAGGCCGGGCGTTTCCATGCCTTCCAGTTGGTTCATCAGTGGTCGCAATCGCTCCCATGTCGTTAAGAATAGCTCTCGAACGGGATCTGACTCAGAATTATCGACCGTTAACGCCTCGGCAATGGCATATCTCGCATCGAGCAAGATGGCGAGTAATTCCATTCGTAAATCATGAGAATTGGTTGACTCTGCCAAGGTCGAAATGATGGTTGTCAGAAAGCCATCAAACTCATCTTCCAGCGTTTGCCATTGTGCTGCTTCGTTGGCATCAAAAACCGGCTCAGGTGCTTCATTACCAGGTACAGAAGCGCGAACCTGAAAAGCCAACCAGGCTCTGACACCAGTTTCTTCAGTCTGCAGCCGAGCAATATGTGTCCGTTGCACCAGGGATTGTTCAATACCTTGCGTTTTATTCGGCCCCAGCAGTTGCTCAATTAATCCATCAATCTCATTCAGTGGCCCGGCAAGATCAATTTTCACCCGTTTCATTCTTGGTAGCAGTACGGCATCTGCAATCAACTGCACCGGTTTACTCAAAATACCGGGGCTATTATCTGAGCGAGACAATTCAATTGCTGCAGGCACAAACTCTATAGCCAGACCTGATTGCGTCACCTGTGGCGTCAGTTTTAATGCCAGACGGCCCTGCCATGGCGTCAATCCACGACAAGTGCCAAATACGCGGACACCTGTAGTAGCTGCCACTGCCATATCCACTGACAGTTGAGTATCGGCTGTTGCCACTTTCATATCGGATAAATCAACCCGGTTGCACGGGTCCTCACCTAGTGTTGCTTTGCCATTTTCATCAAATTCAAGCACACGACTTATCGCGGACTGGAGATGTGAGGTTTCAGCCAGTAAGGGGATTTCAACTTCGCCTGCGGACAGTGCGTTCGAACTATATAAAATGCAAAGCAACCATCCAATGCGTTTCATTCGATGTTCCAATGGTTAAATGCGAAATGACTTGTAAGTCAGGGCCTGGAACAGATTCAGGCCTGCAATATTATGCCGTTCTTTTTAGAGAAGTGTTATGAAATTTAATGGTCAAAATCAATAGAAACTTGAACGCTCTAATCATACTGATTCCGACCTTTCTGATATGACTAATCATTTAACTTAGCGAACACACCAAGTCAGTAGAAAAAAACCCGACCGCCACTCACCAGCGCCGGTCGGGTCATTATTATGACTTCAATTTAGACAGCTGCTCATTCAGTGCCAAAGCAACATCATGTAGATCATGGCTAATCTTATTCACCATATCTGACTGATTGCTGAGTTCACTGGCAGCATCACCGATACCAGCGATATTACGGTTGATTTCTTTACTCACCTGGCTTTGTTCTTCCGCCGCTGTCGCTACCATGGTTGTGTTATTGGCAATGGCCATAATACGATTAGCGACGTCGACAAGTTGCTCGTAACTTTCTGTTGTTTCTACTGATGCCTTAGTCACTCGTTCTCTGTCTACATCAATTTGCTCAACTGTTGTTTTGACATCATTCTGAAGTGCTTCAATCAATCCATTAATTTCAGCCGTAGACTCTTGCGTACTGGCAGCCAGCTTACGTACTTCATCAGCTACAACCCAAAGCCTCTGCCCTGCTCACCCGCACGAGCCGCTTCAATTGCAGCATTCAATGCTAGCAAGTTAGTTTGTTCAGCAATACCGCCAATTGTTTCTAAAATGCTATTAATATCAACACTTCGAGCTGATACTTGATAGATACGATCACTGACTGTTTCCATGTCTTTAGCAACAGTTTGTATCTCACGTACATTTCGCTCAAAGTTTGTTTGCGTTACTTTTAGGAAGTTATGAGCGGCATCGGCTTCTTGAGCACTGCTATTAGCAAGCTGTGTCACCTCGTTACTCGCTGTCGACATTTCTTCCATTGGAGTCGCGACACTATCAGTTTCCTTACGTTGATGTTCTATCGACAAGGCTGCTGCTTGTGCATTTTCTTCTAATAAATCAGCATGGTGCTGCATAGCAGTAGATTGCTGTTGCAGCTTTTTAATCATGTCTCGTAACTTTTCTGTAAAGGCGTTAAAGCCTGTAGCAATATCAATCAACTCTTTATGGTGTTCGATATGTAATTGTTGCGTTAGATCACCCTCATTCGAGGCAAGATTGAAAATTTTATCGCGCATATCATTCATTGGCGTCACGATAGTACGAACGAGCCAGACAATGAGGAACATCGATACAACAGAAGCAATCACACCAAATATAATCATCAAACCTAACGTGGTGTTTTTACCTTCATCAAGCTCTTTTGTTAAAGCATATTGACCAGCCATTGCTGCCGCTTCTGGCACAGTTAGCACTAGCTGCCAATTAGTATCTGAAGCATTAATCTTCACCGGTACAGAAACGACAATATCGTTATTCAATTCCAACTCTTTCATTTCGGTCAAACCAACCACAGCTTCAGCCAGCGATTCATCAGCTTCAGCTAATGGACGGGTTAACTTTTCATTAAATTTGGAGCTAGCAATAAGACGATGACCCGCACTCAGTAAATGTACCTGACCGACGCCATCATAAAGGGATTCAGCGATTTTCTGCATACGCTTTTGAATAACAGGCAAATTAATGTCTATACCAACTAAGCCTTTGAATTGATTATTTTTTATAACGGGGGCTGTGAGGGTGGTCATTAACTCTTGCTTGCCCGGTTCAATTTCATAGAGGTAAGGCTCAATCGTACAATTTTTACCGGTATCATGACTGCACAGATACCACTCAGACTCACGTTGACCAAACTCATCTTTTTCATCCAGGTATTTTTCGTTAGGATCTTCTACAGGGTAGTAAACGAGTTTTTCACCCTCCCTTACCCAGTAAATCTCTAACGTTCCTATACTCGTCGTGTGATCGCCGCGTCCGATGTAAAACTCGTCCATTTGGTCATAACTATAAGCTCAAATTGTGTGTATAAGGCACTGATATGTTTATTACTTTCCAGCGCACTGCCCATCATCTGTTTTATCTGATCGCGAGTAAATACTAAATCATTCGGACTTCCGGTGCTTTCCTCTAGTATTTTAGCCAAGGTAATTGGAATATCGAAAGAACGATTGAGATAAGAGGACACACTGATAGCCGCATTTTCAGCTGATACTTCCAGGTAATTTGACACCTCTTTCTTCAAGTAACTTTTTACAGTTTCACTGGCATCATCACTCGCATGTTTCATCGAAAAGACCCCAACGAGGGTTATCAATCCTTGAGAGAAGATCAATATACTGATGGTGATGAGTAATAGTTTATTTCGAAGTGACCATTTGGCCATGATGGCAGCCCTTAAATTAAATGTGAAAATAGTTATATATGAGTAATGGCGGCACCTCAGCGAAAATCTTGAAAAGATTGAAGCATAAGAGGTAGGTGAATTTAGTTAGATTTAAGCAGTAAAAAACCTCTGCCAAATAATTTGGCAGAAGTTCCCCTTTAACATTTCACATTTAAAACAGACACTTACACTCTAAATTAAGTATAGGCACTCTTAACTTATTTATAATGAGCGTTTAGATTTTTGGGTAATAAGTGATTGTTTTGTTTATTGATCTAAAGGGTGATTTATACCATCGGAGGTGGGCACAACACCCAGTTCAAAAGGATTGACACCTTCCAAACAACCTATGTTATAACCGTATTCTAAAGGGTTAGAACGAGGATTATGATGGGTATAAATACCACAGTTTGAACAGAAATAATGTTTCGCTACCATCGTATTAAATTGATAGAGCTTGAGCATTTCTGCTCCTTTGATCACTTCTAAGCCATCCAATTGCACAGTGCTAACAATCGCTCCTTTCCTTCTGCACAATGAGCAGTTACACCGTCTCGGATTTACAATTCCATCTGGAAGATGCAGCAATAATTCAACCTCTCCACAATGACATGTCAGTTTATGTCTTTCTTTGATTTTTGTATTACCCACTTGCTTAATCACTGCGAGTTCTCCGTTTATTAAGGCAAAATTTTGTTACTTCTAAAAAACACTCCGTTCCAAAGCGTATAAGCAAATTCCTTATCTGCTTTAATCACGGTTAACCCCAGTTCAACCCAATTGGCAACACAGCCAACATTGAGTATTGGTGGTGATGGAATTAGCTAATCACTTTGTTGACTCCGTCGAGTCCTTAATACGATCTCGTAACTTACAGGAAAACACCACTATGTTTTCTTTTTTGAAATTATGAAAGATAGCCTCTTCCACTTCCTTAATCATTGGAGACTGTTCAAAAGGCGTAATCGTACAAACATTTTCCTTTGCAAACTGGTCTACTGCTGATAAATCAGCCCCCTCCTTTTCCATATGAAGAACGACGGCAACACCTGGATTCACACAACACCCGATATAGTTATCTAAATATTCATGATCTAAGGCCAGGAAGGTCCCGCTCAATACTGGTACCTGCTTTTTTGCAATGTAAATATGATTGTAATCGGCGATAAGGTCAGGAGTTGCGTTGATAATGCCAGGTTTTTTCAGTGTCTCTAATTCTTTGAGGTTTTCTGAGGCTTGTTGAATTTTTTCCGGCGATGTTTTGAGCAGAGAAATTAATGCTTCACTTTCTGCTGAAAATGACTGTAATGGAAGCATCAGAAGAGCCAAAAAAATAATTTTTTTCATTTTTCTCTCTCCTTTATTCAAGCAATTTTGTTAGATGAACATGTACATATCAGCTCGGAATACTCACTCTATGCGGGAGATATGACTCGAACAGCTCTTTGCAGATTTCAGTTGAGACAATCTCTGCATCATCCATTTATAAAACGCCTCTCTCAAAAAATATAACGTTTGAGTTAAAATGCCGCCGCTTTTTGGCGGTCATTTTTGAACGACTTGTTATACGCATTTTTAAGCAAGCTGCTTACCCTCACGGTAATGGTTTGGAGATAAACGCTTAATGCTGTGAAACTTTTCTTTATATTCTTCTACGTCCCATAGCCATGCCTCTAGAATTACATAATATTTGTCGTATAGCACCCATATTAGTTTGTCCCATTCGTAGTTTGTGGCCTTTGGTACCATTGTTACTTTACTGCCAGGCTTGCCACTTGGTCGGTTGCCTTTGACTTGGTACCTAATGTTTTTATAAACAAAATCAGAGCCTCTGTTAACGGCAGTAATGTCCTGCATGAAATCTGAGTACTCTTGCTCTGGCATACCTACTAACATGGCAGCATCATATTCTGATAGTGGTGTTGTTATTTGTGGTGCAACCCCATAACGATCTTGCCACTCTAGAGCTACTTTAATTAATTTTGAACGTAGTTCACTATTCATTATTTTGCGTATAACGCCTTTAGCATGGGCTGGCGGAGCTGGCACGTAATTGCGAAAGCAATTTAAGTGACAGGTTTGCCAGTCCTTTGCCTAAACTTGTTAAATGCTTTTTATTCTGAAGTTGTTGCATAATTATAAGCTGCTTTTTTTACAACCGAGAAATCAGATACACGCCAGTATGGTTGGTCTTTTTTACCAAGTTTTGTGTTTAGCTGTTTGTAGCCATCACACTCTTTATTACAAAGCTCTTTCATAAATGAATACATCTGTTTTTGGATAGACTTACCAGAAAGAGAAATATCATAGCCAACACTTGATGGCTGTACACCGAGACGGCCATTTGCCCCTGACAAGCTCATATTTTTGGTTTGCTTGACTTGCCTATTGAATTTTATTTTGTAGTTAGAGTTAGAAGCGTTGATTTCATCAACTAACTTTTCTAATTGCTTACAGACTATATCTTCGTGCATCATTTCTCCTTTGTCATTTAACGCTAAGCACAGCGGCGACCTTGGAGTGGCGACCAAGGAGCCACGTAAAGGACGTCCGGCGGCCATCGGCCGCGTACTGCTGCGACTTGTTATATTTTTTACGTTAATCCTCTGATTACACTCAGCAAAGTAGATTCATCAAAGATAACTGCTTTGAATTTTGCCGTGTGCTTACCACCGCTGAACACCCGATCAAGAGCGGTCGAGATAGATTTGGATCCTAAATTTTCAATTTTCTCTACACCCGGAATTTTGGGCGGCTCTTGGTCAAAGCGGATGATTAAATCTCGCTTCGTGTGCGGATCGAATGCAAACTCAGCCCTAGAGCCTACTTTCAATTTGTAAGACCAAAACTTGTCTGTCTGATCTTTTTTGTGCAGATCTACAAGTGTTGGGTGTTTGGCCAAAATTAATACCGCATCTTTCCCTGAAATTTTCACCGAAGTCTCCATAAATATAACAGTGTGTTTTATGAGGCCAGTGGCCTCATAATAAATATTAAACAGGCGGCCTTATAATTCATTTTTAAAAACCATAACATATTGATTATAAAACATATTAATTTAACACCCCAGAATTATAAGGCCAAAAACTTGAACCAGGTTGGAAAAATAGTGCCAAATTTTTGTTATCGTTGAAATGAGTTTGTTTCACGGAAGAGGCAATTAGCATGGCAAAATCTCCATTTTTAAGTTCAATCGAATCCTTCATGCTGACCAGGCGATATAGTCGTCGAACAGTTAAAACCTACCTATACTGGATTAAATATTTCATAGTTTTCCATGGTAAGCAACATCCTAGAGAATTAGGTGACCGTCATATAGAACAATTCTTAACGCATTTAGCAGTGAATCGGCATGTTTCAGCTGCAACTCAAGCGATCGCATTAAATGCCATTGTTTTTATGAAAACAAAGTTCCTAGAACAAGAAGTCGGTTATGTGGGAACCTTCAAAAAATCCAGCCGAAAGAAAAAATTACCTGTCGTATTAACGGTTGATGAAATCAGTTGTTTGATTTCCCAATTATCGGGTGTGAAGAAGTTGATGGTTTCGTTGTTATACGGATCGGGTCTAAGGCGAATGGAGCTTTTACGTTTGCGGGTGAAGGATGTTCAATTTGATTTGAGCCAACTGCATGTATGGGATGGTAAAGGAGCAAAAAATCGCATTGTCACCTTAGCGAAAGAGTTACATGCACCATTAAAAGCTGAAATAGAACGTGTGAACAGGCTCTTGCAAACTGATCTATCAAATCCGCAATATGATGGTGTTTGGATGCCGGATGGACTGGCCCGAAAATATCCAAAAAGCCGTTTTGATTTAGGGTGGCAATACCTTTTTCCAGCATCAAAACTATCTGTTGATCCTCAATCAAGAAAGATTCGTCGCCATCATTTTGATGAAAGTGGTTTGAATAAAATAATTAAACATGCAGCTCAAGAAGCGGGAGTTATGAAACAAGTTACAAGCCATACCCTACGGCATTCATTCGCAACTCATCTACTGCAATCAGGTGCAGATATTAGAACGGTACAACAACAGTTAGGTCATGCAGATGTGAAAACAACCGAGATTTATACACATGTTCTTAAACAAGGTGCTCAAGGAGTGATAAGCCCTTTAGACCGAATACGTGATTTATAAGTCATTAAATTCCACCAGTATGTTTATCTTTCAATTGTTGTTGAATACTCAACAGCTATTAACAGCAAAAAGAAATGTGTGCTAACGGCTCTGACAAGAAATGATAATCGCTATATTTGAAGCATTCCCCACCTCAAGCTACTATCTTATTTTCTCTCACAAAAAATACTCATGAAACGAAGCAAAGAAGATGCAGCGAAAACCCGGCAGAAAGTGATTGATGCAGCGTTGAAGTTATTTGGTCAGCGTGGTTACAGTGGCACGACCTTACGGTTGATTGCTGATGAGGCGGGTTGTTCGCGTGGGCCGATTTATTGGCACTTTGCTAATAAAGAGGAGTTGTTTGAAGAGATTATCGCCTACTCTCAGGCGCCATTAGAGAAGCTGATTGCTCAGTGTGATGACAGTCAGGCGCCCATCGAAGCAGCCAGTAATTTTGCCCGACAATGGCTGAGTTTATTGTTTGATGATGCATATTACCGTCAGTCGTTTGAAATTTTGCTGAATAAAACCGAGTACACGGAATCGGTATCACCATCATTGGAGCGTGAACGCGCCTTAACGGTTTCTCTTATCACGACTTTTGCTGGTTTTGTTGAACGCTATCGCCAGCAAGCAGATAGCAAAGCCAACACAGATAGTCAGGTGGTGGCTATGTCCATGTATAGCTATCTGATGGGCGTGACACAAAGCTGGATGGTGAATCCCAAGCTTAATCAGCTTGAAGACAATATCGAATTTTATGTGACTGAGTTTGTGCGTTTATTACAAAGCTCTCAGTAAACACCAAGGGCTTTTTTTATTAAAAGGCAGTGAGAAAACTTAAGGCATCCACTCCTACCGCTCTTCCCTCTTTTAGTGATGTTGTTACTTCATCATCACCGTATTCTTCAGCATAAATTCTAGCGACACGATGCTTGTGATAAGAGCGAGCTTGCTCCCAGAAAGTCAGTGTTTGTGGTGCGACTTTTTCACCCATTTCTTTGTGTAAAGCCGGTAGCTCATACCAGTTCAATATGGGTTTCTGATGATGGGCGTTGTGATAGCAAAAATTCAGCACCAGCATATTCAGCCACGGATAACGATGTGACAATAAGTTGCTGTATGTATTGGCCTGCTCGTACTCAAAATCCCGACGATGAGGGAACACGGCATCAGGATCATCCAGATTAAAAATCACTTCATAGTTATGCTGATAACAGTCCATAAAACGAAGTACAGTGAACAACACGCATTGAGCAACGGCGTATAACACAAAGGCTTTAACACTGATGAGCAATACCGCCAGCAATAAAGCGCCTCTAATTAATACCACTGTCAATACCCGACGACGTTGATCACGCTTTGATGCAATAGCCCATGGCGCAAACACCAACATGGTGTGCATCATAATTTCGATGGCGGGAATATAAGCCCATTCCGCTGCTTTGACGACCTTTTCCATAACTGGATGTCGTTTTAAAAAGCTACGGTAATCCCACACCACGGGATCACAGTTATCGACATGATGACGCATGTGTTTATAACGAATATCTTCAAAGCGTCCGTAGCAGCTGCCGGTAATCCAGTTAAGGACTTTGCCGAGTTTGGCATTATCCTTATTGTCTTTAAATAAGGCGTTATGACCACATTCGTGTAATAAATAAGCCGCGATAATCATGCCGTGAGCACAGGCCAGCATGCCCAGAATATTAATTATCCAGTTATTGGCAAACATAGCTGCCCAGCCACCAAAATAGGTGACAGTGATATAAGCCAATACGCCGATACTGTATTTCGCCCCGGCGGGATCACGAAGTTGAAATGAGTTAGCCATGAGACACCTCAGCTAATGTATTCGCTTGTTTCCATTGTTCAAAATGCTGCTGTTCGGTATAACCAATCCAGCTATTAATTTCCCAGAGGTCTGCAATGGGTGCATTGGTAAATGGCAGATGATGCAAATAACCATCCGGACCAAACTCGGGAGTCATGGTGGTTTCCGAATAGCCACGTGTACGCTGGGCTGTCCAGATAGCTTCCCAGCAACGTTGATGACTTTCTAAAGCCGCTTGATATTCGGGTGCTGCCGGGTGTGGCACTTGTGGTCCTTGGTCATACCCTACTCGACTATGAATATGATGAGCATGTTGAGCGGCGAGTTCGATCGCATCCCATTCGCTATCCATTAAACGTTCGCTGACCACTACCCAATGGCTGAAGTCACAGGTGATTTTGATATCAGGTAGGTGTTCTAAAATCGCCATCGTATTCCATGGGCAATAAAAACTACGACCACGATGTGTTTCAAAAGAACATAACACGCCATGTTTATCTGCAATATCCATGGCAGCTTTAAAGAAGTCGATACTGGTCTGGATTGGCCAGGCATCACAGCCACCCATCACGTTTACAAATTTAGGTTTGAGCGATTTACCTAAAATGATTTGTGATTCCAGATCAGCGAGATGTTCTTCCACACTGGCACGACGTCTCGGTACATAAGACCCGGCGGTGCAGATTTCCTGAATCCATTCAATATTGTGTTTTTCAATCGCTGCTTGTAGTGCTGGAAAGTGTTTTGGGTCGTCATGTTTGGCAGGGGCTTCCAGTCCTGAAAATTCAGCCTCTTTTGCCATGGTAACGGCTTCTTCAATGGTACCGGTATGACCCCAGACTGTTTTGAAATTCTTTAGCTTCATGGTCATCTGTACGGTCTCTTCATTAATAAATAACATAAATGCAGCAAACAACATGCCAAAGTATATGTATAAATATTAATAGCCATCAAAGCCTTACCATTACTTACCTAGCAGCGAGATAGCTATATCTGCTAATTTAAAAGTGATGATGAATAAGGTCTTTATTGCACTGGGATTGTGCTGGTTTGTTAACTTTTGGGGCATTATTTTTAGCATTCGCTTTTATAGCCACTAATGAAACTTTACTGAACTAAACACGCATTAACTATTCTCAGTAATAGAATGATTTAAATCTTCATAAAGCGTTATTAAAAGGAGTTTTTATGACTACACAGTTTCGTTCAGGATTACTGCTCGTTTTTATGTTTATGATGACAACAGCTTATGCCGCTGATGACAAAATGGTCGCGCCTGAACTTGAGAATGCAATGAAGTCGTGCCGTGAATCAGCAAAAGGTAGTGTTGAAGTGTTTAACCAGTGTATGGAGCAAAAAGGAGTAAATAATGATAGTGCTCCCGTCATACCAGAACCAACTAAAGAGATTGATACAAAACTTCAATCAGCCATCAGAGACTGTCATAAAACAATGAAAGACAATTTAGCCGGGTTTGAATCCTGTATGGAAGGTAAAGGGTTTAATCGTCCCGGAATTGATATGTCAGAATAAATCAGCGCTTGCTTTCCTTTTCCCCGACATGGATGTCGACTTTTGCCACTTTGTGATATTGGTCTATTCAGATCTCACTAGTATTGATAGCAGAAAAACAATACTACGAGGTCACTATGAATCACGCATTAGAAACATCCTATAAACCTGAAACCACACCTGGCGTGACGCCAAGCCATCCACTTGATCCATTAACGATAGAAGAAATTGCTATCGCTTCTGATTTACTCAGAAAAGAAAAAGGCCTGGGGGCTGAGTGTCGTTTTCCTTATGTGCAACTTGAAGAACCAGCAAAAGCGGAAGTCTTAGCCTTTGAAGAAGGTCAGCCATTTTCACGCCAAGCCTTTGCTGTGGTACTTGATAAAGCCACAGGCGATATTCATGAAGCGTTGATTAATCTGAATACCAACAGCATTACACGCTGGGAACAGATTGATCCTGAAGTGACTGGTCAACCCGCCATCATGATGGAAGAGTTCTTCACTTGTGTCGATATCGTTCAGGCCGATCCTGGTTTTATTGAAGCGGTGAAACGTCGTGGCTTAACCGATAAGGATATTGAGACCATCCAAATTGACCCATGGTCATTTGGTTACTTTGGTGATGAAGAAAAATACCGTGGTCGACGCTTAATGCGTGGTGTGGCCTTCGTGCGTGATGATATTGTCGATAATGGCTATGCAAGACCTATTGATGGCCTGGTGGCAATTATTGATTTAAATGAAGGCAAGGTCATCGAGCTATTAGATGATGGTCAGAATATTCCTGTCCCTAAAACCAAACATAACTATGACACGCCATCACTGGCTAAACCGCGTGAAGATTTAAAACCCTTACAGATTACACAACCTGAAGGGGTGAGTTTCACCGTTGATGGATGGAAAGTGAATTGGCAAAAATGGCAGTTCCGTTTGGGTTATAACCCACGCGAAGGTCTAGTACTCAACCAATTGAGTTATCAGGATGGTGATCGTCTACGGCCGATTATTTATCGCGCCAGTATCAATGATATGGCTGTGCCCTACTCTGACACAAATCTGAACCACTATTGGAAATGTGCATTTGATGGTGGTGAATATGGTCTGGGTCGCCTGGCTAATCAGCTAGAACTGGGTTGTGATTGCCTGGGTGCGATTCGCTATTTTGATATCCCGGCTGTCGATGATAACGGTGTGCCTTTCCTGATGAAAAATGCCGTCTGTATGCATGAGGAAGATTACGGCACGTTATGGAAACATTACGAATTCCGTAGTGAAACCTATGAAATGCGTCGCTCTCGTCGTCTGGTTATTAGTTTCTTCTGTACGGTCGGTAATTACGACTATGGTTTTTACTGGTATTTGTATCAAGATGGCACCATTCAACAGGAAACCAAACTGACAGGTATCATTCAGACAGGTGCTTTGCTTCCCGGTGAGAAACCTAAGTTCGGTGGCATGGTGACACCAGAAATCTATGGGCCAACTCATCAGCATTTCTTTAGTGCTCGCCTGCATATGATGCTTGATGGTGAAAATAATTCCGTGGTCGAAACCAACTTCACACCACGTGAAATGGATGAAGATGAAAACCCGTGGGGCAATCTGTTCAATACAGAAGCCACTGTATTAAAAACCGAACTGGAAGCCGCTCGTGAAGCCAATGGTCAAACCGGCCGGTTCTGGAAGATTATCAACCCCAACAGCATCAACGCCGTCGGTAATCCAACAGGATACAAACTGGTTGCTGAACATAATCCGGTGATGCTGGCTCACGATAATAGTTATGTTGCCAAGCGAGCTGGCTTTGCCAAAAAGCATTTATGGGTAACGCCCTATGATCCAGCTGAAATGAATGCGTCAGGCTTTTATCCTAATCAAAATAAAGGTGAAGGCTTACCGTATTACGTGCAGAAGAATCGTCCGATTGAGAATACCGATATCGTGGTGTGGCATACCTTTGGTCACACGCATGTATGTAAACCAGAGGACTTCCCCATCATGCCGGTGGAATACGTTGGTTTTACCTTGAAACCGAATAACTTCTTTATGGGTAATGCCGCAATGGATGTCCCTGCTGAAGGGAATAACCATAGCGTTGATACCGTCACCGGTTCGGTAAAATCTGGCTCAAGCTGCTGCTCTGAATAGTCAGATGTGGTTAGTTTCAGTGGATTTATTGTGCAGCGTGATAGTCATTATCACGCTGCAACAATGGGCTGTTAAGCAAAACTTACTGGCGAAACCGGGCGTATTTCTCAGCGGTAATCTGGTATTTTTGCTTGGCATGCTGCCGTGGTTTGATGAATTGGCTCGCTATTCGATTAGCTTGCACAGTTTACAGAGTGTCATGGTGCATCACTTTGCCCCATTATTATGGATTGGCGCTTTACGTCATAAACAGTCATCTACTATCAGAGCACATAACACCTTATCGCATTGGCCTACTACGTTATTGATGAGCATTTTTGCAGTGCTGACCTGGGTATGGATGTTACCGTCATTCCATCCGCTGTTAATGCAGAGTGCCATTATCTATAGCGGTATGAAATGGTTAATGGCATTAAGTGGACTGGCCTTATGTTTATCCATGCTCAGTCATCATCAAAAATCATCTTATTGGCAGAAATTAAATAATGCTACGGTAGTGGTGCCCTTATTACTGTGGGGACTATTGATGTTTATCTTTCCTACAATGTATGCCACCACACATACCAGTCATCATCAGCATCATATGATGATGAGTAATCTACCTACCTGGCTTCAACTCTCACCCATTCAGGATCAATTCACCGGTGGCCTGATATTTATTGTGTCGGGTTTCCTTTACTGGCAATCAAACTCGATCAGCGTAGCGTTTACGCGTCATGCTCGGCGTTTCTCCAAATAAACGGCGATATTCCTGAGAAAAGTAGCCCATATGGAAAAAGCCATAATTGGCAGCGACATCAGTCACCGGCAAGTGACTTTTTGTCAGTTCTCGTCTGGCTGCATTTAACTTAACTGCTCGCAGATATTGCATCGGTGAAGTGCCAGTCGCTTTATGAAAACTGTAATTTAAAGTGCGGTGTGGAATGCTCAAGGCCTTGCAAATATCAACAATACTCGCACAGCTCCCTTCGCTTGAAGCCACATAATCATGACAACGCTGCACGATGTAGTTATGTTGGTTTCCAAGCCGTTTTAGCTGACTAGTATCTTTATCATCAGCCTCATAAATAGTGAGTGCCAGTTGGATCAGTTTATCTTCCATGGCTTTTGATATCAGTTCTGCATTATCAGCAGTGACCTCAACCCTCTTTAAATCCTCCATCAATACCGTAAGCTGTTGACGTAAATTCACCAGAAATGTAGGCGCCGTTTTTATACCGTAACTTTTTTTAAAACCAATCAAACGTGTGTAAGTCTCGTGGCTCAGTAGCTCGCGTAAACGTTGATGGTCAATCGATATAATGCTGTAGTCGAGCTCAGCTGGCCCGACAAAGGAAAAGTCACTTTCATACGGTAATAGAGTAATACCTGACGCCATAATCTGACGTGCTTGTTCTGAGGCATCACTCGCTTCAACATGATGAGGAATCATCATGCTGATTTTGCCCTGAGGTGTATGCGTATCTTGTACCACACTCTGTTTCATACGCTCTCTGAACACACGCACCGAATCCAGTTGAATATCTTCAAGAAAGCCTTCAAATTTACCTGAGCTTAACTGATCGTATTCCTGAGGCCAGTCCTGTAACGAATGAGCATGTTGATACACATCATCAAAAACGGCTGATTGACTGAACATAATGCTTACACCAATAGTGGCTAATAATATGATGTATAAGCAAAAAATGAACCGATGTCAGAGAAAAGATAAATCAACTTTTTCTGTTAACTATTTCGTCAATAAAACCAAGGAGTTTCGACAAATACGCAGAGAAAGCATGAACTTAGAAAAAGCAAAGCAATAAACTTAGTCCGCCCTGATTTAGAGCATTTTTCTATAAACCGTTAATAATGGGGCATTAGCAAAGCGCCTTTATAAGCGCTCTGCTGAGTTTGTTGGATTAAGCTGAATAACGATGTATTTGGCTGAAATATTCATCCAATAATGTATCAATTGCACTGACCACCTCGACACTAGCCGTTTCCATCGCAGATAACATTTTGATGGTCTGCACTTTATCACCTTGGGCTGCTGCTTGTATGGCAGCCTTGCCAGAAACATGAACGGTTTCATGGGGTTTTTCAATTGATTTAAAATGGGTCAACCTCACATACTCACTGGCACCGGCTCCACGGTAATACCATTCACCTAAGCGACATTGCGTGTGATCATTGACTGCAAATTGATAGTTTTCCGTATCAATGGCTGAGTAAATCTGATTTTTCCACACAGCATGATCTAATTTAACCGTATTCAGGAAAGAAGCTGTAGAAGCCATCAGAATAATCTTTTGCATTTGGTTTGAACGCAGCAGAACTTCCCCAACCACTGCACCAATTTGCTCTGAAGAACTTGAGACTTCACGAGCACCTTCCTGACTATCCTGCACCATGTTTTTGATATTACTGGTCTGGCTGAGGACCTGACTGACGAGGGATTCAATTTTATCGCTTGCATCATGTGCTTTTAATGCGAGATTTCTTACTTCATCGGCAACAACAGCGAAACCTCGACCAGCATCCCCTGCTCTTGCAGCTTCAATGGCAGCGTTTAATGCCAGTAAATTGGTTTGTTCTGAAATTTCCTGGATAGTGGCCACCAGCACGTTAATATCATTGGCTGTTTTATCCAATACACCCACAACCGTAATACTCTCATTGGCATGGGTATTGATTAATTCGGCCCGTCGATTGAGATTTTCTACTGCATGGGTGGTTTGAGAAAAAATATCTTTTAATTGATCCAGTGTTTCTCTTTCTTCTCTGAGACTGGTCGCGCTCTGTAACAAACCATCACGCACGGTTTGTAACATCCTGCCGCCTTCTAATTGAACTCCTATCAAACCTTCACCCTGATTAAGTTCGCTGCTTAAACGTGCTATTTCGCGATCTTTCTCAGCCAGTCGTTCCATCATTTCGTTTTTTTGGGATTGGTATTGCGCTTCACTCTCTATCAGTTTCTGCTCTAATTCTGCTACTTGTTGTTTTAATTTTTTTGAAAACACTGTCTGATTTATCCTCACGCACTTATTAAATAGCACCCATATGATCACGGCTAGAAGTGAAGCTCAGCTTAACGTCTAGTACTAGTCCATACATTATATGTGGGTATTGTTCAGTTATCAGCATATATGCTGATAAAAAGTGAAGCGTTGAGCGTAATTAGGCTACTGAGATCGGCTCATCAATTAATTTATCAATATTAAAATAGAGACAATCCGGGCTGTTATCACGCGTATAAATGCCATCAAGTACTTTACCTATTCTGCTCACTTGGGCAAGCGCCCCCGTTGTGCTCGACTGGAATTCACTTTCATCGTAGGAAACTACATCGTTAATTTCATCAATTAACAGAGCGAATCTGGGTGTTTTCCCATCATCCGTCACAAATAACAACACTTGTCTCATAGCACTTTGTAAGTGTTCAGTGGCACGAATAAATAAGGTTTTCATTCGCTGAATAGTGCTACCACGTTCACGACGAAGTAATTCCATCGCTTCATCAGTATTGCCACTATTGCTCAATGTCAATGCACGATCAGCCATGTCATATAAAGCCTGCTGAGTGCTATCAAATAAGGCTAACAGATCGATTAATGTTTCATCTCGGGTATAAAACTGCTGACGCCATTGGCTAAATTGAGAATTTTTTAACTCGGTAGTGTAGGAAAAATCATCGCCATTATTCACAGCGGCTTCAAGCGCATTGACCCAATCGTTATGCTCTTGTTCATAATGTTTGAGATCATTAATGACAGCTAATTTACTGTCATTACCTGAGTTAACTCCGACCCGATGAGCAAAGTCCATAACAGGTACCACGACGCCCTGATATTTAACCACGCCTTTCAGACCACGTTCTTCCACCGGGACTTTCTGGATTGCATCCACATCCTGCCCCAACATCAACACATAGTCGACATTAAGGCCAAACATCATATCTTCTATAAAGAAGGTAAAAACCTGTTTCTTCTGAGGTGCCTTACTGGTGTTAGCCGCCTGAGCAGAATGCAGTGCCATGTGCTATCTCCATCCAAAAACAATTGTATTTATATAGAGCTATATCGGCTGTTTATTCTGATACTAAAACAAATTTTATTGTTATTAATGCAAATCTTCTTTTAATCGGGCTTCATCAATCTTTGCACCCAGTCGTCCACAGACAAAACGCAAATCCAACTCAGCATTTTCTAAACAACTTGTCGCACCAGGTGAAGGTGTCATATTAAACACAATACCGGTGCCAGGATTGATTTTTGCTTCGCCCAGCATCAATTGTGATGACTTTTTATCAATCAACTGCGGACGCACACCACCAAAGCCTTTAGCAAAGGTCACATCTTTTAATTGCAGAGAAGGTACGATTTTGCGTGCGTCTTTCATGAACAACCAGCGACGCAACAGTGGTACTTCAAATAAGAAGTTTTTCAGAATGTAATTACGAATATCTTTGACCTTAAACAGATCCCAGAATACTTTCATCACCCGTGAGTCCAGCTTTAATACCCGTAAGAATTCAAAAAACGTTTTTCTGTTATAGCGTTCCAGCATAGGTAATAACAAAGCGGTTGGTCCAAAGCGGGTTTTGCCTTCAATCAACACATCCGGATCCCCGTGGACGGCTGCAAATGGCAGCTTATCGTTTTGCACGGTGTAAACCTTACCGTTTAATAATGGTGGCGTGAAATAGAAGCTGCCGGCAACGGGTAAACAAGAAAACTCCAGGCCATACCCCATTTGCTGGGCGAGTAACAAACTATGACCACCAGCTGATACCACGACCGTTTTTGCTTTGATAACAGCATCCTCAGTCACAATCGAAAACAGGCCATCTTGTTCAACAATGTCCTGAACGTGACTGTTCATATAGAGATGCGGGTTTTTATCCGTCCGTTTTTGCGCCTGTTCCACAAAACTTTCCGCCAAACGCTGATAGTCAACTGCAGAGTATTCATCAAGAACAGCCAATGCCACACAAGGCTCTTCGCGCATTTTGCCATCAACCATCACTACATTTGGTTCGATTTCTGCAATTTGCTCTTTTTCCAGCAATTGCATGGTGGTAAAAACAGTGCGAAAACGCTCGAAACGCTCACGCAACATCGCACACTCTTTTTCACCAACACCTAAAACCATTTTAGGGTATTTAAAAATGATTTCATCGCGTTCAGGCAGATCGTCAGCATAATTAACAATCATCTGTGCCGACGCTTTTACCTTAGCCGCTTTTTCCAGGGTGTAATTGGTTTCAATATCACCACAATGAAGCGTCTGGCTGTTGTTACGTCCGTTAGAGTTTACCTTGGCGACATGATCATATTTTTCAATCAAAGCGATATCTTGAACGTCGGTGTACTCAGTAAGCAGATACATCAGCGCTGTACCGCATACGCCACCACCGATAATGGCTACATCATGGACTTGGTCTGTCATTTTTTATCCCAGCAAAAACTGGCGCAGATTTTAGCAGAATCAGCGTTTCATCGCAGGCAAAAAATAGCGATGAAACGCTGACATTGATACGAAGGCTTAGTCGTCGTCTTTTTTCTTATTCATCTGCGAAAAAGAGGGAATGGATGACAAGATTGATTGCAAACGATCCTGCTGTTCAACTTCATCATCCAATTGCTCAGCATCATCCTCTTCTTCAACATCCGATGATTTTTCCAGATCTTTTATTTCTTTGAACATCTCATCCAAATCATCATCTGATGGTAACGGTTCTTCTGTCAGATCCTGCCACATATCAGATACTGCAGATTTCGGATCGACCAAATTAACCGGTTCATCACTCTCATCTTCATTAAAATACTGCTCCACATCTGAAGTGGCTTGTTCAGCAGCACTCACCATTGGTGATTCATCGTCTTCATTTGGTGCTGGATACATTGCCGAAAACTGAATCGATTTATCTTCCTGTTTGCGCTCATCAATGATATTGACGTCATATTTCAAACTGGATTCGGGCTCTGGAGTCGATGTTTGTTCATCCTGTTCTGGTTCAATATCAGTGAGCTCATTTTCTACTGTCTGAGCAACGTCCTCCAGCTCAAATTCATCATCTGCATCAATCTCAGGTAAGTCTGAGTCAACCTCAAACTTTGCGACAGATAAGTCCAGATCAATATCATCGTCTGTATGAACTTCGGTTGGCTCAGGCTCAAGTTCTGGCTCAGGCTCAAGTTCTGGTTCTGGTTCTGGTTCTGGTTCTGGTTCT
>NZ_FOSH01000012.1:56714-59279 GCF_900114205.1 Methylophaga sulfidovorans | reverse complement strand
GTTCTGGTTCTGGTTCTGGTTCTGGTTCTGGTTCTACATCAGCTATATCCATCGCATCAGAGACTTCAGACTCGAGTGTTATTTCTTCCGCTATTTCTTCAGACTCATCAGTAGAACTGGCCGTTTCAGCTAGCGTTTCTATCTCAGGTTCCAGCTCTAGCTCTGATTCACTCGCCATTTGTTGACTACGCGCTTTCGCCTCAGCACGCAGTTGTGCTGTTCTGGCTCTTACTTTTTCACGCAGTTCATCTAGCTCTGACCGTATTTCAGCAATTTCTTCCGGTGGTGCTGAGCTTATATCTTCGCTTGTAGCACTGTCTTCCGTCGCTTCAGGCTCAGAATCAACTTCATCTTCCGTTTCATCGTCAGCCGTCATTAGTAAGCGTAAACGCTCTGCTTCTGTCTGGAACGCTGGCTCTGGCTCTGGCTCTGGCTCTGGCTCTGGCTCTGGCTCTGGCTCTGGCTCTGGCTCTGGCTCTGGCTCTGGCTCTGCATTAGCCTCCTCTACTGAATCTGCTTGTCTAGCAAAATCTTCTTCCATCGACTCAATTTCAGTCGGTGTTACCTCATTTTCATCGAGTGCCGATGTATCTGCATCATCGTCCAATAAAGGCTCTTCAATCTCAGAAGTATTGTCTATCGCTACGCTCGGTTTAAAATCAAAACTATCGCTTTTTAAGTAATCTTTTAAACTTCTTGATTGTTTATTTTCTATCTCAACCAGCTCGGGGATGACCTCTTCATCGCTTACAAATGCACTCTCAGTTTCATCTGGTTCTTCATCTGCGATCGGTTGAGTTAACTGCTCTGTCTCATCAGTAATATCTTCACTTTCAGGCAAGTCATCTGTTTGTTCAGGAGCGACATCCTCCTCATCCGGGATAACCAACTCGTCTGATTCAGGTGTTGGGTTCTCAGGTTCTTCATCTTCAGAAATAGAAAGCGCTGTACTCTCATCTTCGATATCATCAACCTGATCATCTGATGCGACATCAGTCTCTGCGATCATCTCGGTATCAATATCTAACTCAGGCTGCTGTTCTGACTCAACGTCTTCCAGTTCAGCATCTAAAGCATCATCTATCGTTAAGCTAATAGTATCTTCTGGTTCTGGCACTTCTACTTCAGTTAGCTCAGGTTCTTCAGCACTAACGGCAGGCTCATCGGCTTCGCTCAGCTCCTCATCTAAAAACGCTGCTGCAACATCGTCATCTTCGTCAGTAGTTAATGTTGCTTGTTCAAGCACATCCTCTGTTAACGGTTCAAGGTCATCACTCTCAGCAACCGTTTCTAAATCAGCATCGTTATCATCAGCAACGACTGTTTCGATTTCAGCTGTGTGTTGCTCATCACTATCTGAATCAAGCTCCGGAGCGAGTTCCTCAGAAGGAGGTTCAATCACATCACTGATGCTCGATTCTGTATCCTCAATCGAGATATCAGAAATAGCTGGTTCTATCTCATCATCGTCTGTATCTGTGGTTTCAAGTGAATCAAACTGTTCTGAGTCATCACCTTCGGGCCAGCTTTCTGCTGTCAAATCTGCTAAATCACTATCCAGATTTTCTTCAACTTCGTCCTGTTCAGAGTTTATCTGAGCGTCATCTGGCTCTGTAACATCAGACGTTTCAAGGTTAACGTTAATATCTGTATCGGTAGAGGGTTCATCAATCAGACTGTCACTATCAGACTCAAGCGACTCAAATTCCAGCTCAGTATCTTCAACATTATCTGTATCGTCGGCTTCTGTAATTGACGCTTGCGTAGTTATACTTTCATCATTTTCTGGCAGCTCAGGCCCAGATATGAGTGCTTCTTCAGCCTCATGCTGTTGAGCTTCAGACTGACTTTCTGCTTCTTCAGAAGCAGCTTCATCCATCAAGCTTTCGATATCTACTTCAGTCTCTAATGACTCAACAGGCTCAGCTTCGAGAGCAGTTTCTTCAACTACATCAGATACTTCCTCATCTGCAATGGCTTCATCGGCCATCGAAATTTCATGATTTTCAGAGAATAGTTCAGGGCTTTCTTCGACTTCATCCTCTACAGGTTCTGAAATATCTAAATCCGTATCAGTATCAGATAGCTCAGCAGTGTCACTAATATCAGAAATTGACTCATCAATGTCTAATTCAGTCTCAACATGTTCACTTAGCTCTGCTACGCCATCATCCATGACTGTAACAGGACTGATGTCTTCATCAATCGTCTGTTCAGCTAGCTCTGTCTCGATATTTACATTGATATTATCTGGTGCCAGCTCATCTACAAGATCATTACTATCTTCTATAACATCATCCTGAGCAGGCTCATCAACCATGATGTTCTGTTCTGTTTCATCTGCTGGCTGCTGAATATCAACAGACACATCTTGCGTCTCAACTTCATCTACAGGTTCTGCAGACTGTTCAGGCATCAAGTCTTGTTCGGAAGCTTCAGCTTGTTCAATATCCGCTAATAATTCATCGACTGATGAGTTATCGTTGATTTCTGGCTCTGGCTCTGGCTCTGGCTCTGGCTCTGGCTCTGGCTCTGGCTCTGGCTCTGGCTCTGGCTCTGGCTCTG
>NZ_FOSH01000012.1:0-56704 GCF_900114205.1 Methylophaga sulfidovorans | reverse complement strand
TCTGGCTCTGGCTCTGGCTCTGGCTCTGGCTCTGGCTCTGGCTCTGGCTCTGGCTCTGGCTCTGGCTCTGGCTCTGCAATAGTTTCTTGTTGAGCCAGTAAAGTATCAATATCTTCGTTTTCAATTTGTTCTACAGATTCAGCTGTGGCGGGCTTTGCCTCATTCTCATCCGAATCTTGCAGAGATGCCAAAATCTCATCTACAGCACCCGGAATTTCAATATCATCACTGATTTCAGTAAACCGCTTGAGTTCTTCTTCTGTCAGTTCCTGTTGAATTGAATTGGGCTCGTCACCATCACCATTGATTTCAACCACATAGGCAGGTTCAGTTGCACCCTCGCTGTCTGAAACTTCACTTGTTTCTTCTGGCTCAGATGGTTCTGCATTTTCATCTTCAAGTGAAAAATCTTCACCGTCCAACAAGGCTTCCAGTTCATCATTACTTAATACTGATTCTTCTGGTGATGACTCGGATACCACTTCTGTTTCGATGTCAGTATTTTCATCAGAAACCGGGGTAACCAGCTCCTCTTCCTCAGTGGTAGAAATTTCGATATCAGCCTGATCATCGAACACCACATCTTCGACATGGTCATCACCAAAGGCTTGCTCATCACCTTGTTCCGTAGCTTGTTCAGCTTCTGCAGTATCATTTGATTCGGCATTATCCTCATCAATGACAACATCACTTTCCGCTGTTTCAGGCAAGACTGCCGCACCAGCAATAGCAGCTCCGGTGAGTTGTTGATACTGGCCGAGTAATCTCTCCATTGTTTGAGCAGCATGATCGATTTGTTGTTGTAAATCAGCTTCGCTTAGTGCACTTTTTTCTTCTTGACGCGATACAGCATGCGAACCAACAGGTTCAATATTTAAGGCAGCATCAACGGCTTGTTCAATCAGGTCCGGAATATTCAGAAATGCATTGGAGTCCTGCTCGATATAGTTTTTTACCAGACTCTTCTGAATACGGCGTTCACGCTCAAGAAAATCATTGACTTCAGCTTTCAGTGCTTCATCGCTCAAACCATATTTTTCTTGCAGAACCTGGCTCAGGTTCTGTTCTCTGACTTCCCTGTTGCGTTTAATCTTTTTTACAGCATTACTACTGGCACTATGTACTTTACTTTGTTTTTTTCGATTACTTATCAGTAAGATGCCTGCAATAATGGCAAAAATAAGCGCAAGTTCATAAGCCAAAAACTCCAGCATCGGGTCGGTTAGATTTATCAAAGCGTATCTCCTACCGCCATAGTGGCTGCATTCTGTCTACGCCACCAAATCACACCAGCAATCAATAAACAGACAATAATGGCATTGCCGATCAGGAGTTTGGTGTTATCTGACATGGAGCTGTCTGAACTACCATCACTGTCTTCTAACATCAGATCATCATCCAATGGCATGATATCGATATTGGCCTCATCGTCACCGGTAATCGGATCTAGGATAGGTGTCAGTTCTTCGTCAAATAAGTCAACGGGCTCTTCAGCAGCTAATTCATCTTTTAATTGAATCGGTTCTGCCTGTAAAAACACAGGTCGTCCTTCAGGCGTTTCACCACGTAACTGAAGTGACAAGTCATATTTGGCATCTTTGGTCAGCTCAGTTAATGTCAGTTGCCAATTATTCGTATCGGTTTTCTGCATATCGTAGGGCCACTCGCTACCATTTTCTTCCCTTAATAATGCTTTTATCGACAAAGAATCCGGTTTAATGAGTGTTGGTTCAACCTGAACTTGAATCCGATGACTTCGACTGTCGCCGGGTAAGCGCTCAGTCTCAACATAATAAGGGGCTGCTATAACATTGATACTCTGGCGTCTCTGACGTTCAAATGTGGCACTTTTCAGCGTCACAATCACATCTTGTCTACCGGCAGTAAACTCCTCACCTAAGGTGGCATTAAACTGACTTTTTTGAGGATCCAGTATCATCGATAATCGCTTCTCTCCCTGCTCTGAGTTTTGCTTCAGTGAGCCATCGACGAGTTCAAGAAAATCTTTTCGGGTAATGGCTTTACCGTGATCAGTTAATGTAGCGTGAAAATCAAATTTTTCACCTTTAAGTACATTATTCGGTAAATCACTGGTCTCCAGTTTCATATCTGTTACCACCATCACCCTGTTATCAGGATCAAGTTGGGCGTCAATTCTCCACTCACCGATGGCAGGCTTTTCAATAGTAATCAGATCAAAGCTATCTTCGTGTAACCAACGCATTTTTTCTGACTGATCGAGCTCAGTAAGGGTTTTACCGTCAGGTGTTTTAAGTTGAGTTTCTGCAGAGCCAGCTTTACGAAAGGCGAGCACTGTCATTTCATTGACACTACTGTCGATTTTGAATTGATTGTCAGTCAGAGGCACGGTGTCTGGTTGTGTGGCTTTTTCAAACATATGCAAAAAAATACGCTGTAAATCATCAGCCGAATTGGCCTGTTGATACCAGCCATCCGTTTCCATAGAAATGGCTTTTAGTAATTCATGATCGGCATTATCTGACAGGGCAATGGTGTGAACGGCCAGATTCGCCGCTTTTAGCTTGGGAACAATATCATTCAAAATGCGTTGCCGTGATGCTTCACTGGCTTTATCGCCAGGCTGTAAATCGACAAAGCCATCTGATAATAAAATCAGGCTTTGACGCTGCTTAGGATCATTTTTGATGCCGGTTTTGGTGGCCTTCTGTAGTGCTAATTCAATATTAGTGTACAGACCTAGAGAATGTATTTTTGAGGATTTCTCAATAGCATTTTGGCGCCAGTCGTCATCTACTTTTTGCCATGGCACCAGCATATTCACCATCTTAGCGAAGGTCCAGACCCCAGCATTAGCATCATCTGGCATCAGCCCCACTAACATTCTGAGTGCTGGTGCCCGAAGGTTTTTGGGGTCATTTTTTTTCATGCTGCCTGATACGTCTATCACAACACGAACATCACTACTGGGTGTTTCAGCCGCTTGTGCCTGCCGTACTGGCATGGTTGCCAGCAACACTAATGGCAATGCGATCTTTAAGAAATCTAACATAGCAATCTACCTTGTTCATTATGCTGTCAGGCTCTGTCTTTAGGCTTTTTAAAGACATTTTTTTGACAGCTACTCCAATGTAGGCAGGGCTATGCAGGTTTTGTGCCGTTATTTAATGGCAGCAAAACCCCGGGCTAGATCCGCTTTAATATCATCAACACTTTCAAGACCAATAGAAAGTCGTAACATCCCATCAGAAATCCCCGATGCGGCACGTGCTTCTTCTGACAGACGCCCATGGGTTGTTGTTGCTGGATGCGTGATCGTTGTTTTGCTATCACCTAAATTCGCTGTGATAGAAAGCCATTCCAGTGAGTTGATTAAGGTCCAGGCATCCTTCTTTCCACCTTTAATTTCAAAGGCAATAATGCCACCAAATGCCGACTGTTGTTTCTTAGCCAGCTCATGCTGTGGATGCGAAGGCAAGCCTGAGTAAAAGACATGATTCACTAATGGCTGAGATTCCAACCAAGTCGCTACTTCAAGTGCTGACGCTGAATGCGCTTTCATTCTTAAATCCAACGTTTCCAGACCTTTAAGGAAAGTCCATGCATTAAATGGACTCATAGTAGGACCAGCGGTACGCAGGAATCCAAATACATCTTCACCTACGCGTTTGGCATCTCCCACGACGGCGCCACCAATACAACGTCCCTGGCCATCAATATATTTTGTTGCCGAATGTACAACGATATCAGCCCCTAATTCCAATGGTCTTTGCAATGCTGGTGTACAGAAACAATTATCGACGACTAATAAACAGTCATTGGCTTTTGCCAGCTTCGAAAGCGCTTCCAAATCAGCAATTTCATTCATTGGATTGGATGGCGTTTCCAAAAACAATATTTTTGTTTCTGGTGTAATCGCCGCCTTCCAGTCATCCAGATCGGTGAGTTTTACATAACTCGTACTAACACCAAATTTAGATAAATACTTATCAAATAAAACACGAGAAGTACCAAAAATACTCATCGACGAAACGATATGATCACCTGCAGATAATAAGGCCATCATTGTCGATAAGATCGCTGACATACCTGACGATGTAGCAACACAGGCTTCACCACCTTCTAAAGCAGCTAAACGCTGTTCAAAAGTGCGAACTGTGGGGTTGGTGAAGCGTGAATAAATATTTCCCTTTTCATCACCACCAAATCTGGCAGCAGCTTGTTCTGCACTCTCAAACACAAAGCTGGATGTCGGAAAAATAGGTTCTGATTGTTCTGACTCGGCAGTTCTTCTGTGGCCAACACGAACGGCTTTGGTAGCAAAGCCTTTATTGTCATATTTATCTGTCATGGAAGTTCAATATAAAAAAGATGTGACAATTCTATATTTTTAGTGGGCTACTGACCAGATGAATCCTGAGTTTCAGACAAAAAAATACCCGAAACATGTTCGGGTATTTTTATTGAATCTAAATAATTTTAAGGTTGGTAACTGATCGACAACATCACAGTACGACCTAGGCTGTAATAGTCCTCAACGGTTTCATAGTCTTTATTTAACATATTTTGTCCCGTTAACCTGACAGTCCAGTCTGGATCAACTTGATAAGCAACACGCAAATCTAACAGTCCGTAACCTCCAAGACGTTTAACATTATCGGCTTTATCATAGCTTTGCCCTCTTAACTTCCAGCTTGCGCCTGTAGACCAGTCTCCCCAATTCCGATCCAGGTGAAGATTAGCTAAACGTTTTGCTCTTCTGGGTAAAACATTGCCTGTTTTATCATCTTCCGGTTGTAAAAATGAAGCATCTGCAGAGACTTGCCAATCTGCCAAGGTTGTTGTGACTTCAAACTCAATTCCTTTGATCTTCGCCACATTGACATTAGAAGGCGATTTATCCCAAACGATCAAATTTCTGATCTTATTCTTATAAGTATTGACTGCCCAATGTCCCCAGCTAGGTGTGCCTTCTATACCAATACCATATGAGGTTGATTTTTCTGGTTTCAGGTCTGGATTACCTTTGTAGCCAGAACCGTCTAGAGGATAATAAAGATCATTAAATGAGGGAGTCTTAAAGCCCGTGCCAGCATTGGCTGTCAACCTTAAATCATCACTTAACTGGAAACCATAATCAGCCGTTCCCGTCGTTTCATGACCAAATGATTCATTGTCATCATGCCGGGCACTCATAAGCCAAGTATTTTTATCGACTTCAGCTTCCCAGCTTACAAAAATAGCTTTGTTGTCACGAGAGTCTTCGACGAAAGTATCAGAGCTATCAATCTTATCATTCTCATACTCTAGGCCAATATTGACACGGTGCTGAGTATTTAACTGAAAGTGATTTATCCACCCCGCATAACGATGACGAGTATTGTAATTCGTTGTTATCTCATCATCGACATAGTTTTGTGAACGATCACGCGACTCAGAGAGGTCAAAACTCATAGACCATGTATCGTTCACTGAAATATTATTATTTAGTCCCAGAATTTGTTGCACAGTATCTGTAACGTAATTTTTATTTACGCTATAGCCATCGTAGTGATTACGGGCATTCGCACGAAGCAGATTAAGATCTGTTGACCAATTTTCCATCCACTGTTGATTAACTTTTAACGATACACTTTGATTACGGTACCCATCATGATCTGGGTTTTTACCTTTTTGCGTGTTAATGCCATTTGTCGTGTCGTAGCTATAGCCAAGATTATATTTTGTAGTGTCGTTACCACCACTTATTCCAGCATTGCTTCGAAGTGTATTCTTTGTACCAGCAGAAACACTAAAATAAGGCGTTGGCTTACTAACTGAACCACTCTTAGTGAAGATTTGAATCACACCACCAATAGCTTCTGAACCATAAAGTCCAGCACGCGGGCCTCTGACAATTTCAATTCGTTCAATTTGGCTGACAGGAAAGTCTTGTAACGCTGACGAGCCTGATGTAGCGGAATACCATTTGACGCCATCGACTAAAACAAGAACATGATCGGAGTTTGTTCCCCGAATAGACACACCACTCGTCTTACCCAAACCACCATTCTGAGTCATATCAATGCCTGGAAAACGTGACAATAATGAGGCAAGGTCTTGAATTTGAAGCTTTTCGATGTCAGCTTCTGTAATCACTGTAGTCGGCGCCAATGCATTTTCAGTAGGCATACGGTTCGCCGTGACCGTGATGGAATCAAGTTCATCACTGGCGATGGCTGGTAAGGAAAGTAAAGAAGAAATCAGCGTGAATGCTGATAGACGCGTGCAAGCACGCAAAGGCAAAGCCTTTGAAAACAAGGTCATAATTGTCTCCTGAGGATACGCTCACCCGCGATCCAGGGTTAATAGGGTCACAACACATTGTGTTGTTATGAAACCTCAGGCCGGTCTCCGGACTTACGTTGTGGCTATCGCCTGACACATCGCCTTCCCACGACATTCGCAGTGGCTTAATGATGTGTTTTTCAACGCTTACCGTTGCGGGGGCAGTGTTGGATTTTTCACCAACTTCCCGTTTAACTCTGCATAAACAGAGCACCTGAAGAGCCGCGCATAGTAATGGCTTCACTTTCATCCGTCAAACTTGCGCTCTTCAACTATATCGACAGTACGGCTTTTTGCCTACACGTCAAATTGACAATATCTCGCATTAATCCTTATTCTATCCCGACTTTCAGGTGTTGCTAACGCGAGTAAACGGGAAGTCGGTGCATCGAGATGATAATGCCGACACTGCCCCCGCAACGGTAAGTGAGATGAGATAAACGTTATGCCACTGTACAGAGCTGTATGGGAAGGTGTTTATCAGGCAAAACTCACAAGTCCGGAGACCGGCCTGAAAATAAATCGTGCCTCTTGGCAAATTCAAAACCTATTGTGTGCGGGTGGGCACACTGGAGAATCACATCATGTCCTTATCTCGTTCTCAGCAACTTATTATTGCTGGCCTTTTAGCTGTCTTAATGTTTATGACCCGAGGTCATCATTTTGCTTCTGTCGAGGCATTACCCAGTGCATCATGGGCTATCTTTTTCTTAGCTGGTATTTACCTCAGTTCAGCAGCTTGGTTTCCCGTATTTTTAGTGATGGCTGCTGGTCTCGATATTGCCAGTGTGTTGTTGGGTGGCGGTGAATTGAGCAATAGTTTCTGCGTATCCCCTGCTTACGGTTTTCTGATTCCTGCTTATGGCAGCTTATGGATGGCTGGCCGCTGGTATGCATCGAAATACCAATTTAATGTTGCCACCTTATTACCACTTATTGGTAGTGTCTTGGTAGCAGCCACTGCAGCAACATTATTCAGTGGTGGTGGTTTTTACTTCTTCTCTGGTCGTTACCCGGATCCAACATTCACTGAATATACACAACGTTTTATTCAGTACTTCCCTAAAAATCTGGCGGTAATGAGTTTCTATTTGGTAATTGCGATGATTTGCCATGTGTCTATGCATTTCACAGCAACGGCACGACGAGCTGATCAGCAGCACTAATAGATATGCAGTCGCAGTCTTGCGCTGCTGTTGTTATTGCTGCACCTGCATCTGGCCAAGGTAAAACTACGGTCACAGCTGTATTAGCAAGGCATTACCGGCAGCAAAATAAACATGTTCGCGTATTCAAAGTGGGTCCAGATTTTCTGGACCCAATGGTTTTAGAGCAGGCGTCAGGTCACCCTGTTTATCAGCTTGATCTTTGGATGGTTGGCAAACAACATAGTCAGCAACTGCTAGCTGAAGCCGCTGAGCAGGCTGACATTATCCTGATTGAAGGTGTGATGGGACTGTTTGATGGCGAACCGTCCACGGCTGATCTGGCAGCAGCTTTTGGTATACCCATTCTCGCCGTTATCGATGCCAGTGCCATGGCACAAACCTTTGCTGCTATTGCAGTAGGTTTGGATCAGTATCGGCAAGATACAAAAGTGGCGGCGGTTATCGCCAATAAAGTCGGCAGTGAACGTCATGCCAATATGCTCAAAAATGCCTTGCCTCCATCACTTCCTTGTCTTGCTACTCTATTCCGACAAACGGAACATGCCCTACCCAGTCGATATTTAGGTTTACAACAAGCCAGTGAAATTACAGATTTAGAACAACGTCTGGGCCATACGCTTGAGGCATTTGATTTTGATGATTCAGTATCTTTGCCGAACATCGATTTTCCACTTAGTGATACTTCGCCTCTGCCATCATTACTTGAAGGTGTGAGAATTGGCATAGCCAAAGATGCTGCTTTTTCTTTTCTCTATCAGGCAAATCTGGATTGTCTGAAGGCATTAGGTGCTGAGCTTGTTTTTTTCTCTCCTCTGAATGATAACGAGCTACCTGACATCGACAGTCTGTATTTACCCGGCGGCTATCCTGAATTACATTTGGCGAAATTAAGCGTCAATACGCAGATGCAACAAGCTATCCAGCAGCATTATCATGCAAATAAACCTATTCTCGCTGAATGTGGCGGGATGTTGTACCTCTGCGAAACACTGACGGATAAAACAGATATCACTGCAACGATGTGTGGTATTTTGCCAGCCAGAGCTAAGCTTCAAGCCAGATTAACCGCGCTTGGTTTACAGGAAGTGACCGTTGAGAATCAAGTAATTAGAGGTCATACCTATCATCATTCTTTACTCAGCACAGAACTAGTATCAGAAATAAGCGGACAGTGTCCTAATGGCAAGTCAGTCAGTGAAGCGGTCTATCAACAACAGCGTCTGACCGCCAGCTATATCCATTTTTACTTTTACTCTAATCCTCATCTTATTGCAGCGTGGTTGGCACCATGAGTGATTCCCCTCATCAGTTTTCACAGACAGAACAACAAGCGGTTTACCGGGCAATAGCCGAACGTCGTGATATGCGTCACTTTCGACCAGATCCTGTTGCACCGGAACAGCTCAAACGTTTATTAATGGCCGCACATCAAGCCCCCAGTGTAGGCCTGATGCAACCCTGGCGAATTATTCGCATTACCGATTCCATTATTCGTGAAAAAATAAAAGCACTGGTAGAACAGGAACGCATTGAGACGGCTAGAGCCATGAACGAACGTGAAGATGAGTTTATGCGTTTAAAAGTCGAGGGTATGGATAATTGTGCCGAAATCCTGGTTGTCGCCCTATGTGATAAGCGTGAAGAACATATCTTTGGCAGAAGAACCATGCCGAATATGGATTTGGCCTCCGTTTCCTGTGCCATTCAAAACATGTGGCTGGCCGCCAGAGTCGAAGGTCTGGGTATGGGCTGGGTATCTATTTTTGAACCAGAAGCCTTGGCAGACTTACTCAAACTACCTTCAGGCGCCTCCCCTGTCGCCATCCTGTGCCTGGGTCATGTTAAGGAATTTTATCCAGAGCCGATGTTGCAAATGGAAAACTGGCGTCAGGGTATTGAACTTGACTCTGTTTTATATGAAAACCAGTGGGATAAACCGGCCAGTTTATGACCTTACTGTTTATTATTCTTGCCCTACTGCTTGATTGGTTACTCGGTGAACCAACCCGCCGTCACCCGCTTGTTGGTTTTGGTCAACTCACCAAAAATATTGAAAACAGACTGTACAACGCTAATGACGGCATCAAAAAGCAGTTTATTAAAGGCCTGCTTGGCTGGTTAGTGCTGGTCGCCCCTTTTGCTTTTATCGCTTCTTGTATCAGTGAAATTCCATCACTTAACCTGATATTCAGCGTTATCATACTCTACCTATGTATCGGGCATCGTAGCTTATACGATCATGTGACACCGATTATCAGCGCGTTAAAACAAGGTGATATTGAGCAGGCAAAAACCTTGACCAGCTATATCGTTAGCCGTGATAGAGAGACCTTACATATTCCTAAAGCCAGTATTGAGTCGATATTAGAAAATGGCGGCGATGCGATTTTTTCAGCCTTATTCTGGTTTATTGTAGCTGGCTTACCCGGTGTCGTTATTTACCGACTGAGTAATACATTGGATGCAATGTGGGGTTATAAAACCGAACGTTACCTCTATTTTGGTCGTGCTGCCGCACGTATTGACGATCTGATGAACTATATTCCAGCACGATTAACGGCGCTCAGTTATGCTCTGGTAGGCAATATCCGCTCTGGACTGCATTGCTGGAGAGAGCAAGCTAAACAATGGGATAGTCCAAATGCTGGCCCAGTTATGGCCGCTGGCGCTGGGGCGCTGGAAATAGAGCTGGGTGGTCTGGCACGTTATCACGGTGTTTGGCACGATCGTCCAACGCTTGGCTTAAATCGCGAAGCCAATGCAGATGATATTCCTCGCGCCTTACATCTAGTCACTGATAGCTTGCTGCTGTGGATAGCTGCCATCACCGTAATTACAGGTATCAGCTATGCTTGAACATGGTGGCAAACTCAATCACTACATTAAAAAATATGGTATCGCCCACCAGCATTGGCTGGATTTATCAACTGGGATCAATCCTAATGGCTGGCCCATTCCGGCATTACCCGAATCTGTCTGGACCCGTTTACCAGAGCAGGATGATGATTTACTCAACTCAGCGGCAGTCTATTACGGTAATCCATCTTTAATCGCACTTCCCGGCAGTCAGGCTGCTATCCAATATTTACCGCAATTACGTGGGCCATGCAGAGTAAAAGTGATAGCACCTTGTTATGCAGAGCATGCTTATAGTTGGCAAAAAGCCGGTCATGATGTTCAAGCAATTGCTCATGAAGATATTGATGCTGTGCTTCAGGATACGGATGTATTAATTATCATCAATCCAACCAATCCAAGTGGCAGGCAATATAGCAAAGAACAACTATTAAAATGGCATCAGCAATTACAACAAGGTGATGGCTGGCTGGTCATCGATGAAGCTTTTATTGACACAACACCTGAGAAAAGTCTTTCTAGTCTGCCAGTCATGCCTGGACTACTTATCCTAAGGTCCATAGGCAAATTCTTTGGTCTGGCAGGTTGTCGTGTTGGCTTTTTGATCGCGGAGAAAACAATTCTCGACAAGGTAGAAGAACATCTTGGCCCCTGGCCAATTGCTACGGCTTCTCGATATATCTGCACACAGGCATTAAAGGATCGTCAGTGGCAACAGTGTACTATTGAACAACTACAAAACCAGTCTCAACGTTTGGCTCAGTTGCTCAGTATTTATAATCTTAGTCCTACTGGCGGTACTGACTTATTTCAGTGGGTCACACATCCTGCCGCCAGCGTGATCCATCAACATCTGGCAAAACAAGCGGTATTAACCCGCTTATTTAGCTCCCCTGCCAGTTTGCGTTTTGGTTTACCGGCCAATGAGCAGCAATGGCAGCGACTGGAAAAAGCCCTGCAATCCCTGAGAGAAGTGTTATGAAACAGAAAACATTAATGATTCAGGGCACCACATCTGATGCAGGCAAAAGCACGTTGGTCACCGCCTTATGTCGTTGGTTTGTGCAGCAGAATTATCGTGTTGCTCCCTTTAAACCACAAAATATGGCACTCAATAGTGCGGTAACAGCAGAAGGTGGTGAGATTGGCCGGGCTCAGGCAGTGCAAGCACAAGCTTGTCATCTGGCTCCTCATATCGATATGAATCCGGTGTTACTTAAACCTAATAGTGATTCCGGCGCTCAGGTCATTATCCACGGTAAAGCTATCGCCAATATGGAAGCCCGCTTTTACCATGACTATAAGCCAATAGCGATGCAAGCAGTTTTGGATTCACATCACCGGCTTGAATCTAATTATGATCTGGTGGTTGTGGAAGGTGCAGGTTCACCGGCAGAGATAAATTTACGTGATCGGGACATCGCTAATATGGGTTTTGCTGAAGCGGTTGATTGCCCGGTTATTTTGATTGCTGATATTGATCGCGGTGGTGTGTTTGCCCACTTGGTCGGTACATTATCGTGTTTATCTGAATCAGAACAGGCACGCATTAAAGGTTTTATTATTAACCGTTTCCGCGGTGATATCAGTTTATTACAGTCTGGACTGGACTGGCTGGAAGAAAAAACGGGCAAACCAGTTTTAGGTGTGTTGCCTTATTTACATGGCTTACATTTAGAAGCAGAAGATGCGGTGAATACCCAACAAATAACGGGCTCGGATAAACAGCTTAATATTATCGTGCCGGTGTTACCCCGCATCAGTAACCATACTGATTTCGACCCATTAAGATTGCATCCGCAAGTCAATTTACAGTTTATCGGCCCTGATGAAACCATCCCAGCAGCCGATCTGATTATTTTGCCCGGCAGTAAACATGTTAGAGCTGATCTTGACTGGCTGCTTGATCAGGGCTGGGCCGAAGCTATAGATAAACACTGTCGTTATGGTGGCAAAGTATTAGGTATCTGTGGTGGTTTTCAAATGCTCGGCAATTTTATTCATGATCCTGAGGGTATTGAAAGTCAACCTGGCAGCAGTAACGGCCTTGGACTGCTGGATATGGAAACAACGCTGGCTGGCGATAAAACATTACGGCAAAATCAGGGGCAATTACTTATCAATAATGCGCCTGTCACTATTTCAGGCTATGAGATACATGCTGGTATCAGCACAGGAAAAACGCTGGAATCGCCTCTTATGAGCCTGTCGCATGGCCCAGATGGTGCCATCAGTGATGATAGACAGATTATCGGCACCTATCTGCATGGTTTATTTGAACAAGACGAGGCTGCACAAGCGTTACTGACTTGGGCAGGTATTAAGGATGTTGAGTCTGTTGATTACTGGCAACTTCGTGAAAATGACATTAATAAACTCGCAGAAATGATTGCTACACATGTTGATACAGAAAAATTGCTGCATATACTTGAGGACGCATGATGGCGACAACGTTAATCCTTGGTGGCACCAAATCAGGTAAAAGCCGCTTAGCTGAACAATGGGCATCAGCCACAAGTGAATCCGTCACCTATATTGCTACAGCTCAGGCGCATGATGATGAAATGGCAGAACGGATTAAACAACATCAGCAGCAACGACCAGACAACTGGCCAACCATTGAAGAGCCGCTTTATATCGGAGATGCAATAAAACAAGCAACAACAGATGTCGTGCTGGTAGATTGTTTAACTTTGTGGCTGACCAACCTATTATTAGCTGAAGGCGATCTGCTGACAGAACAAATATCCGCTTTTTTAGATATTCTGCAATTCATTGATAAACATATCATTATGGTCAGCAATGAAACCAATATGGGCGTGATGCCTTTGGGTGACCTAACACGTCGTTATTGCGATGAGGCTGGTGTATTACATCAACGTATCGCCAAAATCAGCGATAACGTCATCTTAACTGTGGCGGGTCTACCTCATATATTAAAAGGACAACTGCATGAACAGCTTTGCTGAATGGCTCAAAAAACCTGTTAAATTAGTAGATAAGACGCATGAACAAAAAGCCTTGGCACGTCAGCAGCAGTTGACTAAACCGCCCGGCTCTCTCGGACAGCTGGAAAACTTAGCAGTCAAAATTGCCAGTTTACAGGCCAGTGAAATACCTGACCTGACGCATGTACATATCACTGTTTATGCAGCAGACCATGGGGTCATGGCTGAAGGTGTTTCAGCATTTCCTCAGTCAGTCACCGCGGCCATGATAAGAAATTTTGCCAGTGGCGGTGCTGCTATCAATGTATTAGCTCAGGAGTTAACTGCAAAACTCGATGTAATCAATGTCGGTACAGTAGACACGCTAGAAGATATTCCTGGTGTATTAGATAAACGCATCGACGCTGGTACCGCTAATTTTTGCGATGGCCCGGCCATGACTGAGCATCAATGCCAGCAAGCCATATTAATTGGTCGTGATAATGTATTAAGTGATATAGAAAATACCCAACTCTATATTGCCGGTGAAATGGGTATTGGTAATACCTCTACTGCCACGGCTTTGGCCTCAGCCATTTTGAAATGTGATCCTGCTGACCTCGTGGGTCCCGGCACAGGACTAGATCTACAAAGTATTCAGCATAAACTGACGGTTATCCAGCGTGCACTTAAGCTACACGCAGACAAGCTGGAAGGAGATATTTTAACCCTGCTGCAATCCTTGGGTGGTTTTGAAATCGCTGCGATGGTCGGTGCCTATTTAAGCTGTGCCAAACAAGGTGTTCCAGTGCTTATAGATGGCTTTATCAGTACTACGGCAGCATTAACGGCTGAGAAAATACAGCCAGGCTGCAAAAACTGGTTTATTTACAGTCATCAAAGTGCTGAGCCAGGTCACAAAGTCGTTTTAGATGCATTAGACGCTAAACCATTACTTAAGCTGGATATGCGTCTGGGAGAAGGCAGTGGTGCTGCGGTAGCTGTTCCTCTACTTCGTCAAGCCTGCCTTTTACATAATGGTATGGCCACTTTTGAACAAGCCAATATTAGTAAAGGAGATAAATAATGTGGTTATCTTTTCAAATAGCGCTTCAATTTCTCACGATTATTCCTGTTAGCTATGCCAATGCAAGTGATCAGCAGCTTGGACGCTCCTTAATTTTTTATCCGGTAGTTGGCCTGATTATCGGGTTAATTCTAGCCGGCGTTATATCCTTTTTACCTGTTTCTTATAGTTTGCTCAGTGCTGCTTTATTACTTAGTGCCTGGGTACTGTTAACTGGTGGCCTACATATTGATGGTCTTGCCGACTCAGCTGATGCATGGCTTGGTGGAATAGGTAGTAAACAACGCAGCTTGGAGATTATGAAAGATCCTGCAGCAGGCCCGATTGCAGTGATTGTCTTAGGGTTGTCGTTATTACTCAAACTGGCCTTACTGGAAATCGTTATTTCTTCAGGCCAAACGTATGCATTAATCTGGAGCATTATCCTGGCCAGAACAGCAATGCCTTTATTATTCCTCACAACTGACTACGTCAGACCTAACGGCATTGGGGCGGTATTAAAAAACTACCTGCCAGTGAACGAAGTGAAATGGATGCTAATTATCACCACTGTCATTGCTTTCTTCTGCCTTGGTTTCACACCGCTGTTACTGGGTTTGATCGTATTCTTATTACTTCGCTACGCGATGGAGCATCGTCTGGATGGCTTTACCGGTGATACTGCCGGCGCGATGGTCGAATTGCTGGAAATCAGCTTTTTATTGTTTTTAATTGTGTTTTAGGAAAGTCCAATGTCTGATACTGAAAAAAGTGAACGTCATAAACAACGTATGCAACGCCATAAAAGTGTGGTCGATGAAAAAATTCAAAAAGCAGAAAAAGACAAAGGCTTATTACTAGTCATTACAGGTAACGGCAAAGGTAAAAGCTCATCAGGATTTGGTATGGTTGCCCGAGCTCTTGGTCATGATATGAAAGTCGGTGTAGTTCAATTTATCAAAGGTGCGTTCAGCACAGGGGAAGAATCATTTTTCCGCCGTTTTCCTGAAGAAGTGTCTTACCATGTCGTCGGGGATGGCTTTACCTGGGAAACACAAAACCTTGAACAGGATATTGCATCAGCTGAAAAAGGCTGGGAAATCTGCAAAGCTATGCTTAACGATCCAGAAATTGATGTTGTGTTATTAGATGAATTGAACATCGTCTTAAAAATGAAATATCTCAATGCAGAAACGGTTTTGAATGACATCGCTCAGCGACCAGAGATGCAACATGTCATTATCACCGGTCGAGGAGCCCCTGACAGCGTCATAGAAGCCGCCGATACAGTTAGTCGTATTGAGGATGTTAAACATGCATTCCGAGCCGGTATAAAAGCACAGAAAGGCATCGAATTATAAGCGCATTTTTACCCTGTCATAAAACTGTAAAGTTACTCACATTTTCTGTGGATAACTCTGTGATTAAGTTTGGAGTTAGTCGCTAAGTGCCTCTCCTACAAAGGCTCTTCTCAAAATGGTTAAAAAATAACCATATAATTTTATACATACAAATCAATAACTTATAATCTCGTCATTAAAAATCAGTCGCTTACGGGAACTTTTTAATACGTACTTTACAGAAAGATGACAAGTGTATAACTCTGTAGAAAAGTGTTGACATAGAGTGATCGACCAGCACAAAACAAAAAGCCCGGTAGTGTTCACTACCGGGCTTTTTTTGTTTCACTATTTTAATAGATAAATCAGGATTTGACGGCTTCGGCTGCACTGTCCATTTCCAGATGAATATCTTCATCTTTTAATGTCACGCGGACATGTCCACCACCTTTACTCAATTTACCAAATAACAGTTCATCTGCCAGTGGTCGTTTGATTTTCTCCTGAACCAGTCTCGCCATAGGACGAGCGCCCATTTGTACATCATAGCCATGTTCAGCTAACCATTGACGAGCAGCGTCATTTACCTCAATAGTGACGTTTTTATCTTCAAGTAACATTTCCAGCTCTAATACTGCTTTATCCGCTACACGAAGGATTGCATCCTTATCGAGTGGTTTAAACTGAATAATGCCATCAAGACGGTTACGGAACTCTGGTGTAAAGGTACGTTTGAGCGCTTCATTACCATCAGATGAATGATTTTCCTGTTTGGTGAAACCAATGGATGGTTTACTCATCTCAGCAGCACCCGCATTACTGGTCATCACCAGAACAACATGGCGGAAATCCGCTTTACGACCATTATTATCTGTCAATGTGCCGTGATCCATCACTTGCAGTAACAGGTTAAACACATCCGGATGCGCTTTTTCAATTTCATCCAACAATAAAACAGCATGAGGTTGTTTAATAATGGCATCCGTTAACAGCCCGCCTTGATCAAAGCCGACATAACCAGGAGGTGCACCGATCAGTCTTGATACGGTATGGCTTTCCATATATTCCGACATATCAAAACGAATCAGATCCACACCTAAGTTGTGTGCTAACTGACGAGTCACTTCGGTTTTACCAACACCGGTTGGACCAGCAAACAAGAAAGCACCAGTCGGTTTCTCTGGATGGCCCAGGCCTGAGCGCGCCATTTTAATCGCTGAACCCAGAGCAGAAATAGCTTCATCCTGACCGAAGATAACGCGTTTAAGATTATCTTCCAGTTTACGCAGATTATCTTTATCAGCATTGGACACTGTTTTCGCAGGGATACGTGCAATTTTTGCGACGATAGCCTGCACATCATTCACCCCAATCAATTTTTTACGTTTTGATTTAGGTACGATACGTTGTGCAGCCCCTACTTCATCTAAGACATCAATTGCCTTGTCTGGCAGGAAGCGATCATTAATGTGGCGATGAGCCAACTCAGCGGCCTGTTCAATAGCCGCGTTGGAATAACGCACATTATGGTGTTCTTCTAGACCCGGTTTGAGTCCCTTAAGTATTTCAACAGTTTCAGCCACACTTGGTTCAGGCAGATCAATTTTCTGGAATCGACGAGCCAAAGCGCGATCATGCTCAAAAATACCTCTGTATTCCTGATATGTCGTTGAACCAATACACTTCAGTTCACCACTGGCTAATAGTGGTTTTAATAAATTCGCCGCATCCATTGTACTGTTACCAGCACTACCTGCGCCAATCATGGTATGGATTTCGTCGATAAATAAAATTGCATGAGGCTGCTTTTTCAATTCACGTAATAACGCTTTCAGGCGTTTTTCAAAATCACCACGGTATTTTGTACCGGCAACGAGCGCACCCATATCTAGTGAATAAATAGTGGTTTCGGCTAAAACTTCAGGCACATCACCATGGACAATCCGTCTTGCCAGACCTTCAGCAAGGGCTGTTTTACCAACACCTGCTTCACCGACAAATAAAGGATTATTTTTACGACGGCGACATAAGATTTGCAGCGTACGTTCTAATTCATTAGCACGTCCAACTAAAGGGTCAATTTTGCCTTTGATGGCTGCTGCGTTCAGATTTTCAGCGTATAGCGTTAGCGGACTTTTATCCTCATCGGAAACATCCTCACTTTCTACTTTGGTTTCTGACTCTGAAGCGGCAGCACTATCGTCAACATCGCCGTGACTAATCGCATTAACGACATCAAGGCGTGTGACATCCTGCTTTTGCAGTAAATAAACGGCTTGAGATTGTTGTTCAGAAAAGATCGAAACCAGAACATTTGCTCCAGTCACTTCAGAACCGCCTGATGACTGAACATGCATAACCGCACGTTGTAAAATACGTTGGAATGCCAGTGTTGGTTGAGTTTCGCGCTCACTATCCTCAGCGAGTGTCGGTAGATTATCAGCCAGAAAATCGCTTAATTCCTGTCGTAAAACGGTAATATCTACTTCGCACGCTTTCAATACGGCCAATGCCTGACCATTTTCCAGCAGGGCTAACAGGAGATGCTCAACGGTAAGAAACTCATGAGCACGTTGGCGAGCATAATTAAATGCTTGGCTGAGGGTTTGTTCGAGCTCTTTACTTAACATGTTACGTTCCACCTTATTGGTTGGATATCGAACTAGGTCATTCCTCTTCCATCGTACACTGCAATGGATGTCCGTGGCTTTGAGAATAGCTGTTGACCTGTTCGACTTTCGCTTCAGCTATCTCATAGGTAAAAATACCACACAAGGCACTACCTTCGGTATGCACTTGAAGCATAGTGCGTGTTGCACGCTCACGCCCCATGCCAAAAAGGTTTTCAAGGACTTCAATCACAAAATCCATTGGCGTGTAGTCATCATTTAGCATAATCACCCGGTACTTGGGTGGTTGCTTCAAGTCTGGCTTTTCTGGAGCAACGGCATATTCGTTGTCGTTGTTCCATTCGTGATCATTTTCCTGACTCATGCCCTTTTTTAGCTCACTTCATCAATCATTTTTTTCAAGTCGCCGTTCTCATACATTTCCATGATGATGTCACAGCCACCGACTAATTCCCCGTTGATATACAACTGTGGGAAGGTTGGCCAGTCTGCATAACGGTGTAAATTTTCACGGACATCTGGCTCAGCCAATACATTGACATAAGCAAATTCTGCACCACAGGCAGAAATTGCTTGAGAGGCTCGACTGGAAAAACCACATTGTGGAAATTCAGGCGTCCCTTTCATAAACAAAATAACAGGATTTGACTCAATCGCCTGTTTGATTTTTTCCATTACTTCCATTATTCAATCCTCGTAGTTTTAGAATTTTATTGTGTTTGTTGAGATGGGGATGCTTTTTTATAATTCAAGCTTAGGCTAGTTATATTCAAGCTGCAATAAACCAAGAATTGCATCCAAACCATTATGATTTATCGCCGTCGCCGCCTGTTGCTGCACTTTTGGTTTAGCGTGGTATGCCACACTCAAACCGGCTGGCGCCATCATCAATAAATCATTAGCCCCATCACCCACTGCTATCGTTTGCTCAGCAGAAATATTTATTTTTTCGCAACATGCGAGCAGAAAATCAGCTTTGGTTTGTGCACCACAAATATCACCATCCACTTCACCGGTAAGTTTGCCATCTTTTTCTGCCAGCTTATTTGCCTGGGCAAAATCCAGTCCTAAACGCTGTTGCAGGCGATCAGTAAAGAAAGTGAAACCACCCGATACCAAGGCTAAACTATAGCCATGTTCTTTTAATGTAGACACCATCAATTCAGCACCGGGACTCAGTTTCAAACGCTCTTCATAAACACGTTCAAGTACAGCAACATCTAAGCCCTTCAATAGGGACACACGCTTGCGAAGTGAAGTTTCGAAGTCTATTTCACCACGCATTGCCGATTCTGTAATCGCAGCAACTTCGGGTTTTAAATTCATAAAATCAGCGATTTCATCAATACACTCAATGGTAATCAAGGTTGAATCCATATCTGTCACTAAAAGTTTAGCGGCACGATAATCAAACTGTTCGGGTATCAGATTAATATCGAAATCGTATTGCTGACGAAGCTGATGAACAGCCTCAGCATCTATATTAGATACGTGAGTCACCGTCGCATAGTGTTTATACCAGTTAAACTGACCAGAATACTGATGGGCGATCTGCTCTGCCAGTTCATGCGTGAGGCTTTTACCTTGAAGTACCAGTGTTGTCATAATTTTTCCGCACTAGATAAAAAAACGGCGAGCTGAAACTTCAGCTCGCCGAATCATTGTAAATCAGTCAGTTTTAAAATTGGGGCTTAACAGGTTCTGATTTGTAACGTTCTACACTGGCCACAATTTCAGTTTCTGCTTCAGCTTTACTTACCCAGCCTTCAACTTTAACCCATTTGTTCTTTTCTAAATCTTTGTAGTGTTCAAAGAAATGTGAAAGTTGATTCAACAGACGTTCTGGTAAGTCATTAATATCACGAACATCGTCGTACATTTTATCGTGGGGTACAGCAATGATTTTGGCATCTTCACCAGATTCATCGGTCATTTTCAACATACCAACTGGACGGCAGCTCACTACAGAACCACTGATTAGGGCATATGGACTGACCACCAGCACATCAACCGGATCACCGTCATCAGATAAAGTGTGTGGCACATAACCATAGTTGCATGGGTAGAACATCGCTGTGTTCATGAAACGATCAACAAAAAGCGCTCCGGTTTCTTTATCCACTTCATATTTCACAGGATCAGAATGTGAAGGAATTTCAATAATGACATTGATGTCTGTCGGCAAGTTTTTGCCTGAACCAACACGGTCGAGATTCATAAGGTTATGCTCCAGATAGCAAATAAACAAAGTCGCTGATTATAGAAGAAAAGCCTGTCAGGTTAAACTCTCAGCCAGTGAATACGCATTCTTCTTACTCTCAAAATCACCGTCAGAAAATATCTCGCGCACAAACTGTTCTAAAGAATCAGAATGACCACTGACTTAGCGGGCTAAAAAGAAGATTCCCAGTATAAAGAGAAATATTGAGAATAAACGGCTCAAAATGTGACTAGGCAACGTTTTTGCTAGCTTCGCTCCGAGAGGAGCCATCCACACACTGGTAGCAATAATGCCTAAAAAGGCTTGCCAGTGAACAAAACCACTTTGCCACTGGCCATCGATATGTTCCAGTTGTGAACCAATGACCATATAACCAAGCGCACCACTTAGAGCAATCGGTAAACCACAGGCTGCCGCCGTTCCGACCGCACGTTGCATTGATATTCCACTCATCACCAGATATGGCACAACTAATGAACCACCACCAATACCCACCATAGCCGAGACAATACCGGTAACTAAACCCGCAGAAAAAATACTCGGCGCGGCTAAAAACTTAGTTGAAACAGATTTAGGTGGCGGCAACCACATTTTTATTGCTACCAAGAGTGCAAACACACCAAACCAGATTTTTAAGATATGGCTGGGCATGGAACTAGCGATATAGGCGCCGGCAAAACTACCCAAAACAAGACTTGGAGCCAGCTTCTTCACCAAGTGCCATTGCGTTGTTTCATATTTATGATGTGCCAGCATGGATGAGATCGAAGTAACACTTATCGTCATTAAAGAGGTGGCAATAGCCACATGAATCGCTATCTCAGATGACATGCCTTGCCAGCCAAACACCAGCATGAGAATAGGCACAATGATAAGTCCACCACCGATGCCAAATAAACCAGCCAATAAGCCAGACACCATACCTGCAACTACATAGCCAATCCATTCCATTATAAGGGGTACTCTTTATTTCGGTTCAACCGGACAAGCCAGCATGATAAGTCTTTGACTTTACTTGGATATCTCAGGCGCGTATAAAAGATATAAAAACCATAATAAACGCGTTTCATACACACAGTTTGTAATCAAGAGAGGGAATTTTATGGCATCGCTCAGCTATGTTCCAATCATTCTTGGTGTTTTTGGTTTACTTTGTGCGTTTTTTCTTTATATCTCTATCCTGAAAAAACCAGCGGGCACCGGCAAAGTCGTTGATATAGGCGATCAGATTCATCTCGGTGCTATGGTGTTTATGAAAGCAGAATATTCACGATTAGCGATTTTTTGCTTATTGTCTATTTTAGCGCTGGGATTCTCAAATTTAGGTTGGCCAAGTGCCTTTGCTTTTTTTATCGGCTCTATCTGCTCAGCATGTGCAGGTTTTATTGGCATGTATGCCTCAACCAAAGCCAATGTCAGAACAGCAGTCGCCGCACAAAACCGAGGAATAGCAGAAGCCTTGTCCGTGGCCTTTTCTGGTGGCTCAATCATGGGACTCACTGTGGCAGCTATGGGCTTGCTGGGATTAGGTTTCCTCTACCTGCTCTACGGCCATGATCCTCAAACCACACATATCATTCATGGTTTTGGCATGGGCGCATCATCCGTCGCCTTATTTTCAAGAGTTGGTGGTGGTATCTATACCAAATCAGCCGATGTTGGGGCGGACTTAGTGGGTAAGGTCGAAGCCGGTATTCCTGAAGATGATCCCCGTAATCCCGGTGTTATTGCCGACAATGTAGGAGACAATGTGGGTGATGTTGCCGGTATGGGCTCTGATATTTTTGAGTCTTACTGCGGCGCTATCATCGCCAGTATAACCATAGCCTCAACGATGGGACTTGTTGCCATCAAGCAGCTGGCCGACACACAATCAACATTAATGTTTCTGCCACTGGCTTTAGCCTCTGCAGGGCTTATTTGCTCGATATTAGGCATTCTTAGTGTAAAGCTATTTTCCCAACAAGCACCTAACGTTGCTTTAAGAATTGGCACCATTGGCGCATCACTGCTTTTTATACTCGCTGCCTGGTGGCTGATTAGCCTGATGGGAGGCGTCAGTGAATTGTGGATTGCTGTGTTATCCGGTGCTTTAGGTGGCATTATTATTGGCCTGGTTACCGAATATTACACGGGCGGTGCACCGATAAAAAAACTGGCTGCAAGCGGTGAAACCGGGCCTGCTACTGTGATGATTTCAGGACTTGCTTTAGGCATGCAATCTGTAGCTATTCCAGTGATCACCATTGCTGCAATTATCTTTTCTGCCAGTTATGCAGCAGGACTTTATGGTGTTGCTATAGCAGCAGTCGGCATGCTGGCAACTGTCGGAATTACCATGGCTATTGATGCTTATGGCCCTGTTGCCGATAATGCCGGCGGTATCGCTGAAATGGCAGAAATGGGTAAACAAACCCGTGACATTACTGACTCCCTTGATGAATTAGGTAATACCACAGCAGCCATTGGTAAAGGCTTTGCAATAGGTGCAGCGGCTCTGGCGGCATTAGCGATTATCAGTGCTTATATCGAAACCATCAGTCATGGTGATGCCAGCTTTGTTTTATTGTTAAACAATCCACTGGTACTGATGGGCATGTTCCTCGGAGGCATATTCCCTTTTCTGGTGAGTGCTCTCACTATGACAGCCGTGGGCGACGCTGCTTTTGATATGATTCGTGAAATTCGTCGTCAGTTTAAGGAAATTCCCGGCTTATTAGAGGGAACGGCTAAACCAGATACTGCTCGCTGTGTGGACATTGCGACTAAAGCGGCTTTAAACAAAATGATTTTACCGGGCTTATTAGCAGTATTAGCTCCTGTCATTGTTGGTTTTGGCTTAGGATCTCAAGCATTGGGAGGCATGTTAGCCGGTGCACTTATCTGTTGTGTCATGATGGCTTTGATGATGGCTAACGCCGGCGGTGCATGGGATAATGCCAAGAAATATATAGAGAAAGGTCATCACGGTGGTAAAGGCTCAGAGATACATAAAGCCGCTGTGGTTGGTGATACCGTAGGCGACCCATTGAAAGATACCTCTGGTCCAGCTATGAACATTCTGATCAATGTCATGGCCATCGTCAGTCTGGTGATAGCCCCTCTCCTCTGACCTGACTCACAAGAGCGACTCAAAGGCCACCAAGATGTGGCCTTTTTATTTTCTGGATGCAAGATTGAAAAAAACACTATCACACCAACAAATTTGGGCCATTGCTGGTCCCATGATTCTGGCAAATTTATCGACGCCTATACTGGGCCTGGTTGATACCGCTGTGATGGGTCACCTTAATTCCCCTATTTATCTGGGCGCTGTAGCGCTCGGCAGTATGGTATTCACCTTTCTTTTCTGGGGCTTTGGTTTTCTGCGTATGGTGACAACCGGTCTGACTTCCCAGGTCAGTGAGCATGGCAGCCAACAGCAAACGCAGTCAGTGTTAGTCCAATCCGCGCTTTTAGCTTCTGCTATTGCCTTAGTGTTACTGTTATTGCAATGGCCAATTGCGAAGATTGCTTTCAGCTTAATAGATGGCAGTGCCGATGTGCTAATGCAGGCTGAACAGTATTTTTTTGTTCGAATCTGGAGTGCACCCGCCACATTACTCAATTATGCAATTATGGGTTGGTTAATTGGCAGTAGTGCCTCGCGTTCAGCCTTAGCTATGGCAATTGTGATTAATATCACCAATATCGTGTTTGACCTGTTATTTGTAAATGGTCTGGAAATGAAAGCAAACGGTGTGGCATTAGCCTCTGTGATTGCTGAATTAACCGGCTTGATATTTGCCATTTATCTATTGAGTAAACGAGGCTTTCAGTGGCGAAATATTCATATTCCACAGGCCATACAACAGTTTGTAAAACAACGGCATCAATTAGCCATACATGGCAATTTTATGCTGAGAACCTTGTGCTTAATTTTCAGTTTTGCCTTTTTCACCAATCAGGGAGCTCAACATGGTGATGTGGTTCTGGCCGCTAATATGGTGCTTTTGAATTTTATTACCTTTATGGCTTATGTCTTAGATGGTTTTGCCAATGCCACGGAAGTGATGACGGGTAAGGCTATCGGGCGCAAAGATAAAGCTATGCTGAAAGCCAGTCTTATTATGAATGGACAATGGGCGTTAGCTGTCGCCGCATTGTTTAGTCTTGTTTATAGTTTATTCCACCAAAACATTATCAGTCTGTTAACCGATATCCCGGCCGTTGCAACATTTGCTGAGCACTATAGTATCTGGATAATTATTGCGCCATTACTCGCTGTTTGGTCCTATTTATTTGATGGCTTGTTTGTAGGTGCGACGCTTGGTAAAGAAATGAGAAACGCAATGGTGTTTTCAGTGTTTATCGGTTATCTGCCAGCCTGGTATTTTTTGCAGGGTTACGAAAACCATGGCTTATGGGCGGCATTGATGGTGCTGTTTATTGCCCGAGCAATATCTCAAGCGCTTTATCTACCAAGTATATTCCAACGCATCACCATACAGAAAAATGATACTAATCAGCTAACAGATTAAATTCCCTGTGTTGCTGTGTAAACGGGCAAGTAAAGGCCAAATAGTAGGCACTCAACTGCAGATTTTCATTGGTTTTACGCTGTCCGTAAAGCCGGTCGCCGATCACCGGAAATCCCAGACTGGCAGCATGACGTCTAATTTGATGTTTACGTCCTGTTTCAATCGATACATCTAATAAAGTCTGTTGTTTAGCTGAGTCATATTCCATAAACACAAAATGACTACGAGCATGCCTGCCATCAATAGGTTCATCAACGCTTATCGGCTTATCGACAGTTGCCTTAGCTGAAAACTCACCTTCAACCCAGATTCGATAGCGCTTCTCGATATCACGTTGTTGAAATAACGCCGATAATTTCGCTGCTGCCTGTTTTTCATGGGCAATCACGATTAAGCCATTAGCTGCCCGATCAAGTCGGTGCACAACAAAGGCATTACGCTGAGGTTTGAGCTCTTGTTCTGCCCAACGAGTGACCGTGCAATGATCGCCCCACTTTGAGCCCTGAGATAATACGCCATAGGGTTTGTTCCAGACACTATAATGTCCGTAATCCGCTATCAGTTCTGGTTCAGCCGTTTCACGCTCTAAGACCGCTTTATCATAATAGAGGTGCAAGGTTTCACCTGCTTTTAATAAACGTTTGGCTCGGCGCAGTCGCTGCGTTTTTTTTCCGACACTGACCCAGACCGCACCTTTAAGCATAATGCGTTTTAAATGTTGCTTAGAAAGTGCACAGGCATCCGCTAATAGATCGACAGCATTGGCGCCTGATTTTTCAATAGGTAAATGAATTTCAAAACGGTCTGTGTGATAAGACATTTTATGATGGCTGGCTTTGGCGTAGAATTAACGTAGTTTAGTGCTTTGGTGTATGTAATGTTAAGAGATAATCTCAAATTAAGTCTGATTATACTGTCTGCGACGCTTAGCAGCACCGCCAGCGCTGATATCTATAAATGGGTCGATGACCAGGGCCAGGTGCATTACAGTCAGCAAGCGCCTGAGTCTGCTCCCGCTGAATTAATCAAAACACCACCGCCACCATCCGTCGACCCAGCTCAAGCCCAAAGAGAAGTAGATGCGTTGATCGCACAGCAAAAAGCCGCTGAGCAGGAAAAGCAGCAAGCACAGCAGCAGGCAGAACAACAAGCGGCACAAGAAGCTGAGCTTGAAAAACAATGTCAGGATGCCAAAGACGCCCTCACCGCCTATCAAAACCATCCGGGTGGACGCTTTTATGATGAAGATGGCAATTTACAACGTATCAAAGAAGAAGATCGTCAACAGAAAATACAAGAATTGAGCAACAATATTAAACAACACTGTCAATAAGGAGAAGCAAAATGCCATACCTTAATATTACGACTAATCAAGAAGTTAACGACAAATCATCATTTATCAAACAGGCCAGTGAAACCGTTGCCAAAGCATCAGGTAAACCTGAAAGTTATGTGATGATTGTGCTGAATGATAAAGCCGATATGTCCTTTGCTGGCAGTGATGCACCCGCAGCGATGCTTGATTACCGAGCACTCGGTTTACCTGGTGATCGTCAGGCCTTCTCGGATACCTTATGTACACTCATCAGTGAGAACCTAAAAGTTGAAGGTGGTCGTATCTATATCAGCATGACTGATTCAGAGCGACAAAACTGGGGTTGGAATCACAGTACTTTTTAACGTTTATCAATTAATCATTGCCTCAAGGCAACTTATTATCATTACAGGAAAAATAAAAAAACATGCGCGCCTCTAACCTGCTTATTTCCACTTTAAAAGAGACACCAGCAGACGCAGAAATTGTCAGCCATCAATTAATGCTCCGTGCCGGACTTATCCGTCGTCTGGCATCAGGCTTATACACATGGTTACCCATGGGATTGAAAGTGCTCAGAAAAACCGAAGCTATTGTCCGCGAAGAAATGGATAAAGCTGGCGCGCAGGAAGTCTTAATGCCCTCGGTACAACCCGCTGAACTTTGGCAGGAAAGCCAACGCTGGGAAAAGTATGGACCTGAATTATTGCGTATCACTGACCGTCATAATCGTGAGTTCTGCTATGGACCAACTCACGAAGAAGTGATCACCGATCTGGTACGTCAGGAAATTCGTAGTTACAAACAGTTACCTGTGAACTTTTACCAGATCCAGACTAAATTTCGTGATGAAATTCGTCCTCGCTTTGGTTTGATGCGTGCCCGTGAGTTCCTGATGAAAGATGCCTATTCTTTCCATCTGGATCAGGCTTCTTTACAAGAAACCTATGACAATATGTATGCGACTTACACACGTATTTTCAGCCGTATTGGTTTGCAGTTCCGCGCTGTTCAGGCTGACACTGGCAGTATCGGTGGTAATGCATCACATGAGTTTCATGTCTTAGCCAGCTCAGGTGAAGATGCTATCGCCTTTAGTGATAAAAGTGATTATGCCGCTAATGTTGAACTAGCAGAAGCCATAGCACCACAAGGTGAACGTGCAGCGGCAGCAGAAACTATGACCGTGGTTGAAACACCTGCGCAACACACTATTGATGATGTCAGTCAGTATCTCAATAAACCAGCTTCACAATGTTTGAAAACCTTATTAGTTGAAGGCGCTGAAGAAGGTTCAGTTGTGGCTCTGGTTGTTCGTGGTGATCATGAACTTAATGAGATTAAAGCTGAAAAACACCCTCTGGTCGCTGCACCACTGACGTTTGTTACCCCTGAAAAAGTACTTGAAATCAGCCATGCCAATATTGGTTCAGTCGGTCCTGTTGGTTTAAGCATTCCAGTTATCGTTGATCATGCAGCCGCTTTTGTCAGCGACTTTGTCTGTGGCGCCAATCAGGATGACAAACATTTAACCGGTGTGAACTGGGGACGTGATTTACCTGAACCTGAAACAGCAGACTTACGTAAAGTTATCGCTGGTGATCCAAGTCCAGATGGCCAAGGCACATTAGAAATCGCACGTGGTATTGAGGTGGGTCATATCTTCCAGCTTGGTGAAAACTACAGCAGTAAATTAAACGCCGTTGTTTTGACTGAATCCGGCAAATCACAAATTGTCACCATGGGCTGTTATGGTATTGGTGTATCACGGGTTGTCGCTGCAGCAATTGAGCAAAATCATGATGAGCGCGGCATTATCTGGCCAGAATCGATTGCGCCTTATCAGGTAGTTTTAGTCCCTGTTAACGCACATAAATCAGTAAGGGTTAAAGAAAAAGCTGAAGAAGTTTATCAGCAACTACTTGCTGCTGGTGTTGACGTATTACTTGATGATCGTGGTCTGCGTCCTGGTGTTGCTTTTGCAGATATGGAATTGATTGGTATTCCACATCGTTTAATTCTGGGCGAACGTGGACTTGATAATGGCATGATTGAATACAAAAACCGTCGCAGCGGTGATGGCGAAGAGTTTGCGATTGAAGATGTGGTCAGCATCGTCAAACAAAAATTAAGCTGAGGTTGAATGCATGACAGTCATTAAAGAGACTGACTTTATCGACAGCATTGCAGACGCATTGCAGTTTATTGCCTGTTATCATCCAAAAGATTTTATTCAGGCAATGACGGCAGCTTACGAGCGTGAACAATCCGTCGCAGCAAAAGATGCTATCGCACAGATTCTGGTGAATTCCAGGATGTGTGCAGAAAACAATCGCCCTATTTGTCAGGACACTGGCATCGTCAATGTCTTTGTCAAAGTGGGTATGGATGTGCAGTGGCAAACCTCAAAAAGCCTTGATGATATGGTGAATGAGGGTGTGCGTCGTGCCTATCTTCATCCAGATAATGTATTGCGGGCTTCGATCGTTTCCGATCCCATCGGCCAACGAAAAAATACAGGCGATAATACCCCGGCTATTATTAACACCGAACTGGTGATGGGTGATCAAGTCGAGGTATTAATTGCGGCAAAAGGTGGTGGCTCAGAAAACAAAGCCAAATTCACCATTCTGAATCCAAGTGACAATCTGGTTGATTGGGTCTTAAAAACCGTACCCACCATGGGCGCCGGCTGGTGTCCGCCAGGCATGTTAGGTATAGGTATTGGTGGCACGGCAGAAAAAGCGATGTTAATGGCGAAAGAATCATTAATGCATCCCATTGATATACAGGAATTAATAGATCGTGGTGCAGAAACTGCCACAGAAAAGCTTCGTGTCGAACTTTATGAAAAGGTTAATCAACTCGGTATTGGTGCCCAAGGACTAGGTGGTTTAACCACTGTGCTTGATGTCAAAATCAGTGATTATCCAACCCATGCGGCTTCTTTACCTGTCGCTATGATTCCAAATTGTGCCGCCAGCCGTCATATCCACTTTACTCTTGATGGCTCTGGACCTGCTGAGTTTGAACCACCTTCCATGGATGATTGGCCAGATATCACCTGGGAAGCAGCAGAAAATACCCGCCATATCGATTTAGATAAAATAACAGCTGCCGATATTTCAGCATGGCAACCTGGTGAAACCCTATTACTGACTGGGCATTTATTAACAGGACGTGATGCCGCGCACAAAAAAATTGCCGATTTACTGAATAATGGTGAGTCATTACCTGACGGGCTTGATTTCAAAAATCGCTTTATCTATTACGTCGGCCCTGTTGATCCGGTTAAAGGCGAAATTGTTGGGCCAGCAGGCCCAACAACCGCAACCCGGATGGATAAGTTTACTGACATGATGCTTGATAAAACTGGTTTATTAGGCATGATTGGTAAAGCAGAGCGTGGTGATGAAACTATTGCTTCCATCAAAAAACATCATTCCGTCTATCTGATCGCAATTGGTGGCGCAGCGTATTTAGTGTCAAAAGCCATCAAATCATCACGTATGGTGGCATTTGAAGAACTGGGCATGGAAGCTATTCGCGAATTTTACGTAGAAAATATGCCGGTCACTGTGGCCGTTGATAGTGAAGGTCATTCGGTGCATAAAACAGGACCGAGTGAATGGAAAATTAAAATTGCCGATATACCTATAAACAATAATTAATATTACATATTAAAGAGAGTCTGCTTATGATGATTGCATTACCTTTACACCTCTTAGCTGCCGTGATTTGGGTAGGGGGTATGTTTTTCGCCTACACCTCTCTTCGACCTGCAGCAGTTGAATTTCTCACTCAGGAACAACGCCTGCCGCTATGGGCGGGTTCATTAAAAATATTCTTTAATTGGGTCTGGCCATCTATAGTCGCCTTACTTATTACCGGTATTTGGATGATTTCTTTATTAGGTGGTATGGGTGGCCTTGGTATTTATGTACACATAATGTTACTGGTTGGCATCTTTATGATGCTTATTTTTATGCATGTGTTTTTTAACCCATTCAAAAAACTCAAACGAGCTGTAGCTGGACGTGACTGGATTGCAGGCGCTACTGCCTTAACGCAAATACGCAAACTCGTTCTGCTTAATCTGATATTAGGCATTATCACTATCGTCATTGCCAGCTCTGGGCGTTACTGGCTGGGTTAGACATCATGAATACGCTGATGAAATGGTCCCTGCTGAGTCTGATGATGTTTTTGAGTCAGTTGACTGTAGCAGATACTATTCAGCGTATTCAAACCCCCGATGGCTCGGTTGAGTTCAGTAATGTCAGACAAGCCACATCGCAAACTGTCATTTATAAATCACAAACAGGTGAAGGGTTTGTTTTCTCAGATCAGAAACCCAAACATGGTCATTTCGAGATTTTAAAATACAGTTGTTATGCCTGTAATCCCTCATCAAAAATCAATTGGCACACCATTAAACTGGATTTTTCATCCTATGCTGACGAAGTAAAACGTTATGCCAAAAAATATCATGTTGATGCCGCCTTGGTCAGAGCCGTTATTCATGCGGAATCGGCGTTCAATAAAAAAGCGATTTCCAGAACCGGGGCTCAAGGCTTGATGCAGTTAATGCCCGACACCGCCAAAGATTTAGGCGTGGATAAGCCTTTTAATGTCGAACAAAATATAGAAGGCGGTGTTAAATATCTGGCTGAGCTGCTATCTTTATTCAAAGGCAATATTCGCCTTGCCACAGCTGCTTATAATGCAGGACCCAATGCCGTGAAAAAATATAACGATATTCCCCCTTATTCAGAGACTAAAGTTTATGTAGAACGTGTGAGCATTTTGCATCAACGTTACCAACATGAAAGTTAGAAAAACAAAAAAATGGCTGGCTGAAAATGACCATTTAATCCACGCCACTATGCAAAAAGTGTCTTCTCATGTTCAGCGTGAAGAAGGTGAATGGGTATTGAATACCATTACCATTGAAGGTCAGGACATTCCCTATAAATACAAACGTCAACGGCGGTATAAATCGCTAAAGGGTGCACGGGTAGATATCGTCTATTACCCGGATAAAGAAGTCATTGCTCGCATGACTTTTGAGTATATGAAAGTGGTTAAGATTGCCCTATCCTGATACCGGTACACGCAGCGTCATAACACCATTACGCTGAGTAATATCGAGATGTTTCATAAAACTCATACCTAATAAAACCACACCATCACTCATATGCGGGTTAATACTCGCATCAACATGCTCTAAGGTAATACCACCAAGTCGAACCGTGTCGACATCGGTCTGAAATACCGGAACAACACCATTCGCTGTCGACACCATTGAAGTGGTTCCTTTTTTCAATCCGGCAGCTTCTGCAATGGCAGCGGGAATACTGACATTAGTCGCGCCAGTATCCAGCAGGAAATTAACCGGGTGACCGTTGATATAGCCAGGGGCCAGATAATGTCCGTCACGATTACGCTTTAATGTCACCTCACCACTGCCTGAATTTGCGGCTACCAATGCTTGGTTAGGATTATCGCGCTGCTGAATATAGCCGTTAAAAAATAAGGTGAGTGACCCCATTAAAAACAGCCAGAACAATATAGTGACGATCTTGCTGGAAAACATTTTTGATATATCAGGTGCACTCATACCCTGCTCTTCCCTTTAGGTTTATCGTCATAGTATAAACAACCATGACAATATGACTAATGCTTGATATGGTGTCGCCATCTTAATAATTCAATTAGAGGTGTGTCATTAATACGATCAGTATCCTCGGTAGTGGCTGGTTAGGCTTACGCTTAGCAAGACAATTACAAACAGAAAATACCACCATCAAACTTTCTACACGTGACTCAGAAAAACAGTCTTTATTGATTGAACAAGGTTTTGATGCCTACCAAATCGATATAGAAAAACCAGCTGATTTTAGTCAGTTTCTGAACGCTGATACGCTGATTATTAATATCACCAATAAAAATAAAGCGGCATTTGAGCAGCTGATCAGTCAGATTGAACACAGCCCAATCAAACAAGTGTTATTTATCAGCTCCAGTTCGGTTTACCAAAATACTAATGACTGGGTTAGAGAAGAGCCTCAGTTTGAGAATGAAGATAGCATCCTGTGGCAAATCGAATCCCTGTTTAGGCAATCTTCGCTGTTTACCACCAGCATTATTCGCTTTAGTGGATTGATAGGCCCAGAACGTCATCCAGGGCGTTTCTTCAGGAACGGTAAACAGGTGCAACAAGCAGATGCCCCGGTTAATTTAATTCATCTTGATGACTGCATCGGCATCATTGAACAGCTATTGAAGCAGCAAGTCTGGGGAGAGGTTCTCAATGGTTGTGCAGACACGCATCCGAGTAAGAAACAATTTTATCGACATGCCGCTGAGCAATTGAACCAGGCTGTACCAGACTTTAACCAGGATAATACGCCATCCTATAAAATCGTCAGTAACGATAAAGTTAAAACATTACTGTCCTATCAATTTCAGTATCCAGATTTAATGACCATTCCAGCTCGTGCTTATGAATAACCATTTATGTCCCTGTCTCAGCCAGCGTCCTTACAGTGAATGCTGCCAACCGCTTCATAAAAAACAACAACGTGCAGAAAATGCTGAGCAACTGATGCGCTCGCGTTACAGTGCTTTTTATTTGGGTGAAGTGGACTATTTAATTGCCACGTTGCACCCATCAAAACGACGCTTAGACGAACGAGAACTATTGCAAAATACGATTAACACCACGCAATGGTTAGGACTGAAGGTACTGGATCACCAGCAAAAAAATGAACTGGCTGAGGTGGAGTTTGTTGCGTTTTATGAAGATAGCCCGGTGGGCCAACTACACGAACGCTCACGTTTTACCTGTGAAAGTGGTGAATGGTTCTATCATGATGGGATTATTCTGCCGGCGATCAAACTAGGCAGAAACGATCCCTGTTTCTGCGGTAGTGGCAAAAAACTAAAACGTTGTCACGGTTAGTCATTACCTAGATAACGTTTTCTTTTGGCAGGTTTTAGTTTATCCAAATCCACCATCACCAGACCATCAATACAATGACCAAAATCAGCGTCGATATTAAAATCGATAAAGCGAACCCCACCGTCTTCACAGACATCGGCATACTGTTTATATAAGGTGGGGACAGTGACATTCATATGCGTCAGCTGCTCACGCATGGCAGTAAAATCAGCCTCGGCGTCTGTACCGCAATAGGTTTGCAACACTTGTTGTTGCAGGCTCCGCTCAGCAATATACGGATTTTTCGCTATCGCTAAGTGTTTATCATCTGGGAAATAGTGTTGATAATAAGCAACGATTAATGACTTAGCGAAATCAGGATAGCTATTTGACAGACTCACGGGCCCAAATAGATAGCGGATATCAGGGTATCGTTTCAAATAAGCGCCAATGCCATACCATAAATAATCCAGGCTACGTCGGCCCCAATATTTTGGACTGACAAAACTCCTGCCCAGCTCAATTCCCTTTTCAAAAAATGGCTGCATAGCATCATGGTTGTATGAAAATAACTCCTGACTATAAATTCCTCGGCTGCCTGTTTGTGCCAGTATATTATTCACTTCACCAATTCGGTAAGCGCCAGCGATTTCTAATTCGTTTTCATCCCATAGAATCAGGTGTCGGTAATCGCGATCATAACGATCAATATCCCGCCTTTTTCCTGTACCCTCGCCGACCTGTCTAAAAGTAAACTCACGTAAACGACCAACTTCATGCATCACGGCTGAATCGGGTTGATAGTCAAACAAATAAATCTTTTTATTATCTGCTGTCTGCCCCAATAACTCGGCCGTTTGTAACTCACGTTTGATATTACGTCGGTCCTGAGGGTGAGCAATGGTTTGCTCTGTTATAAATAACGGTTTTTTACCTTTTGCCAGACGATACAAATGGCGGCGTAATAATTTGGCTTTTTCTGCTTTCACCAGCGGGAGTTGATCAACCTGCTTATAAGGAATAGCCTCGCCGACGCGCATAGTGATGTTCTTTGAGTTTTTATTAAACATCTCATGCGCCAACATCATGCCTGAAAGTGGCTTATAGACCATGGATGCACTGTAAAACAAGGAAGAGTTTCTAGCGCCGACATAAATGGGCAAAATAGGTGAATTGGTTTTCTTGGCAAAATTCAGAAAGCCGGTATTCCATTTACCATCACGAACGCCACTAGGACGAATACGCGACACTTCACCAGCAGGGAAAACTATCACGGCTTCTTCATTATTCAGACAATCAATAATGCGGGAAATACTACTTTTCCGGGTGGATTTAGATAAATTATCGACGGGTAAGAATAAGGAATCGACCGCGTTAAAATTCATCAGCATATCGTTAGCGACGATTTTCACATCACGGCGTACTTCGCCGACTAATTTTAATAATGACAAACCGTCCAGAGCACCAAGGGGATGATTAGCGACAATTACCACGCGTCCTGTTGCCGGAATATTATTGCGATCACGATGACTGATGCTATAACTGAAGTTGAAATAGTCCAGCACCTGTTCGATAAAATCGAAGCCTTTTAAATCCTGGTGTAAATCCAGAAAACGATTCACTTCCTGCTCGTGGGTAATTTTACGCAGAAAACTAATCGTCGATTTTTTTATCCACGGACGGGAATGTTCAAATTTAGGAAATTTTTGTTGAACAGCTTGTTCGATATTGAGCATGTCTTCTCTCTATGCTTGCAGATAGCTTGCAAGCATAGAGAGAAGACATGACAGTCTTATAACATTTTAATGACGTTTTTGTGACGATTAATGATCGTCAGCGTGGGAGAAGTATAAAGCCAATGCGATAAGGCCAATACCACCAGCGAGTGCTAGCAAATCAAGCGGACCGTGAAAGTCCATGCTAATGGCATGTTCGAAAAAGTTAACAATTAGAATCATCAAAACAACACGGCCTAAACGTGCTTTTAGATCATCCAAACTGTGAATAGCTAATACTTTCGAGCTCTCACTCTCTTCTGCTTCTTCGATTTTACTGATAAACAGTTCATACAAGCCCAGAGAGAAGATAAAAAGTACGGTCGCCAGCAAATAGCCATCAATCACTTCAACGACGTGAGCCACAGTTTCAGCACGAAAATCCTTTCTGGCATCACCAATCAGATCAGGTGACATGTATTCGCCAAGATGAGAAAGTAAATAATAGACATCAACCGTTGCCATATAAAACATGGCTAATGCGGTAAGCAGGCTGGCAATAACGGCTATGAGTACAACAAAACGACTATTCCAGAGCGCTTTTTCAAACAATCTTTCCATTGATTTAGTACTCGTTTCTTTTTATGCAGCTTGAACAGGAATAGCGTGACGCATGTGTGTGATATCGTTTTTTTCGTCGAGATACACCAGTGTTGGCTTAAAGTTTTCGACTTCTTTGGCATCCAGTGTGGCAAAAGCACAAATGATTAAACGATCTCCGGGAGAGGCTTTATGAGCTGCCGCACCATTAACAGAGATAATATTTGAGCCATCTTCTGCACGAATAGCATAGGTAGTAAAGCGTTCGCCATTGGCGACGTTATAAATCTGGATTTGCTCATATTCGTGAATACCGGCCGCTTCCAGTAATTTTCCATCAATTGCACACGAGCCCTCGTATTCCAACTCGGAATGAGTGACGCAAGCACGATGTAATTTTGCTTTTAAAAAGGTCAGTTGCATAGCCAGAATGTTCTTATGAAATAGCTTGATATTATCGCTTTTTAAGAAAAATCAGGCAAGGTCGCAAGCGATATTATCTATTAATCGTACGCTTCCCAGTAGGGCAGCCGCAAGAATACGAAGTTGTTTGTCATCTGCACTGGCAAGTTCTAAATCTTCTGCGCGGCGAATATCTACATACTCAGGTTCTAAACCCGCTTTTTGTAACTGTTGTTTCGCTTGTGTACACAATAAAGAAAAGTCAGTCTCGCCCTGCTCTTCAATCGCTTGTTTAGTTGCCAGCAGTGTTTTGTATAAAAATGGTGCCTGAACTAATTGTTTTTGGCTTAACAAAGTGTTCCTGGAACTCATCGCCAGCCCACTATCCTGACGTTTTGTTGGTACGCCAATGACATCCACCGTTAAGTTCAAATCAGTGACCAGCTTCTTAATTAACATTAACTGCTGGTAGTCTTTCTCACCAAAAATCGCAATATCCGGCTGAACCATATTGAATAATTTCGTCACAACGGTTGCGACACCATCAAAATGGCCAGGACGACCTTTACCACATAATTTATCATCAAACCCGGGCACAATAACTTTTGTTAGCGATGCCATCCCATTCGGATACATCATTTCTTCAGTTGGCGTGAAAATCAACTCACAATCAAGTTCACTCAGTAATTGCACATCATCACTCAATGTGCGCGGATAATTGGATAAATCCTGTTCATCATTAAACTGTAATGGATTGACAAAAATACTCACTACAACCCTATCGGCCAGTTCACGGGCCTTTTGTACTAAAGACAAATGACCTTCATGCAGGTTGCCCATGGTAGGGACAAAAGCAATGACTTCATTTTGCTGACGCCAGCTTTTAATACGTGTTTTTAAAGCACTCAGGTTTTCTGCAATCGCCATTAGAATTGCTGCTCCGAATTAGGAAATGCGCCAGATTTAACCGCGCTCACATATAACTCAATGGCTGTCTGAATAGAGCCTGTATCTGCTAAGAAGTCATGGCTGAATCTTGGTCGTTTGCCAGGCGTTAACCCCAACATGTCATACACCACCAGCACTTGGCCGTCACAGTCACTACCAGCACCAATTCCGATCACCGGAATATCCAGCTGTTTGGTAATGACGGCTCCCAGCGTTGCAGGCACGCATTCCAACACCAGCATGTCGGCACCGGCTTCTTGCAAACTAATCGCATCAGCAATCAGTTCTTCAGCCGCTTCTGTCTCACGGCCTTGCACAATATACCCACCTAAGCGATGAACCGACTGCGGTAATAAGCCTAAATGTCCACAGACAGGAATACCACGTGCCGTGAGCTGTTTCACTGTTTCGGTGATGACAGCACCACCTTCCAGTTTGACCATTTGCGCACCACCTTCAGCCATCAGCCGAGCAGCGTTTTTGATAGCTTGCTCTGGGTTGGCATAACTCATAAATGGCATATCGGCGATGACAAATAATTTATCGCTGCCACGGATAACATTGGCTGTGTGATAAATAATATCGTCAACACTGACGGGGACAGTACTTTCCTGCCCCTGGATGACCATGCCTAGCGAATCACCTACCAGAAGTACATCCACACCAGCTTTTTCAAGTGCATAGCTGAAGCTGGCATCATAGGCTGTTAAAACAGCAATTTTTTCCTGCGCCACTTTCATTTGACGCAGATGTTTAAGGCTAATTCGGCTCATGATTATTTCTTCTCTGAGACGGGCAAGGGATTGTAATAATGACGACCACTTTGAATATTACAGATCTGTTCCAGTAATTGCAGATAGTCCTGATCACCATTCACCAGATCGATCTGCTCTGCATTCACAATTAAAAGTGGTGATGCATCGTAGTAATGGAAAAAATCGGCGTAAGTGTCAGCTAGACGTTTCAGATAACCTTCTTCCACGTGTTGCTCATAACTGATACCACGCTGAGCAATACGCGACTTCAACACCGGTAATGATGCTTGCAGATAAATAACTAAATCCGGTGTTCTATGATGTAAGGTCAAATTATCATAGACCATGTTATATAAAGCTAACTCATCGTCATCCAAGGAAATTTGAGCAAATAACTTATCTTTTTCCACCATAAAATCAGCAATATGCAGATCGTTAAATAAATCATCCTGATTTAACGATTTACCTAACTTGACCCGTTGCATTAAAAAACTCAACTGTGTGGGTAAAGCAGACTGTTTTGGGTAAAGATAAAACTTTTCTAAAAACGGATTTTGCTCAGGTTGCTCAAGTAAAACCGAACCAGAAAAACTCTCGGCCAACCGTTTCACTAAATGGGTCTTACCCACGCCAATCGGTCCTTCAACCACAATATAACGATGTGTTAGCGAGTGATTCATTATTTATGCATTTCCACTTTTCTCAATCCATCCAAAGGACAATTTTGCTTTATCGTTGCTAAATCACCTTTACCAGGAATAGTGATATCAGCAGCAATTTCAGCTAATGGGTACACCACAAAAGCACGTTCTGTTAAGCCCGGATGTGGCACTTTTAATCTTTCATCATCAATTATCAGATTAGAATAAAGCAAAATATCTAGATCCAGCGTACGCTCACCCCAATGTCGCTTTTTTATTCTTCCGTGCTTTTGTTCGAGTTTTTGCAGGTTATCAAGCAATAGATGTGGCGGCAATGCTGTATCGACTTCCACCACCGCATTGACATAATCAGGCTGGTCCTGAGGCCCCATTGGCGGGCTATGATAAAGCGATGATTGGCTCAGCAGATGAGTGTCATCCAGATTTTTTATATCAGCAATCGCTGTCAGAATTTGTGTTTGCGGGTCATCTAAATTACTGCCCAGTCCGATAAACACCCGCATTAATTCTGTTCCGTTTTTTTAGCTGAAGGCCGACGTCGGCGACGACGGCGAGGCTTTTTCACACTGGCTTCGTTACCAAGAGAATCAACCATGGCTTGTTGCTGTGTTGCTGTTTCAGTCTGAAACTTTGTCCACCATTCGACGGGTTCGGCCAGCGGTTCCCCTGCGTCTGCCCTAAGTGCTAAAAAGTCATAGGCTGCACGAAATTTTGGATGTAACAACGTTTTGAATGCTCTTTTACCCTGACGTTTTAACAATCGTGGTTGTAAAGTCCATATATCACGAGTGACTAAACTGTAACGTTTTGGAATAGCAACACGTTGGATTTGCTCACCAATAATCTCGGATGAAGCTCGTTGCATCGCTGGAATTTCTGGCATACCGTTGGTCATCAGCAATACGGTACGTTGTCTTACAGGTTCCCATAAAATCGCTGCGAATAAAAATGCCGGAGTGACAGGTTTATTGGCAGAGATACGGATGTCCGTGTTTTCTAATGCTTTCATCAGCATCGTTCTTGGATAACCATCTTGTTCTTCATGTAGCAAAGCAGCAGTTTGTGGATAAAGATGTTCAAACAGACCGTAATGGCAGAGTAAATCATGTGTCATGGCGGCCTGGCCACTTAGATACAGTTTAAGTGTTTCATCAAACAGTCGTGCCGGTGGGATATCTCTAATCAAATGAGCCCAGTCAAAAATACCCTGCTCAGTCTCTTTATCCAGTTTTAAGCCAAGCTTAGCCAAAAAGCGACAGGCTCTCAGCATACGGACAGGATCTTCCCGATAGCGTGTTTCAACGTCCCCAATCAAACGAATCAGGCCAGCATTAAGATCAGCCATACCACCCGTGTAGTCAATAATCGAGAAGTCTCTGATATTGTAATAAAGGGCATTAATAGTAAAGTCGCGGCGCCAGGCATCTTGCTCTAATGTGCCGAAGACATTGTCCTGCATGATACGGCCTTGGGTATCAACATGCTGTTTGGCTTCTGGAGGAGCACGGAAGGTAGCTACCTCAATAACTTCACGTCCAAACCTGACATGCACCAGCTTAAATCGCCGACCAATCAATTGGCTACGTTTAAACAAGCTATGCACTTGTTCCGGAGATGCATTAGTGGCGACATCAAAATCTTTCGGCTCATATCCAAGCAATAAATCACGAACACAACCACCGACCAAGTAAGCTTCATAGCCCCCCTCTTTCAAGGTATACAGTACCTTGAGTGCGTGTTGACTAATCTGTTTACGCGAAATCGTGTGTTCGCTACGAGGGATAATTAACGGTTCACGCGCTTGTTGCGGATTTTGACCGTTTTTGCCTCTCACCAATTTGTTGAAGATTTTATTTAACGACAGCATAAGTTTTGAATAATACCATGCTCATTAACATTTCTATGATTTATATAATTGAGCATCATGATGATAAGGCAGACCGGACCGGGCCAAATGAGCGTCGGTGTATATCTGTTACACCTAGAGTAAGAAGTGCTTGTTGATGCTGCTTGGTTGGATAACCTTTATGCTGTGCAAAACCATAGCCAGGATACACCTCATCCAGTGCCACCATTTCCTGGTCGCGAGCCACTTTAGCTAAAATTGAAGCTGCAGCGATGGCGGGCTCAGACTGATCACCTTTGATAATGGTGGTGACAGGACAATTAAGTTTGGGGGCATGAATGCCATCGACAAGCACATGTTCTGGCACGACAGATAAAGCTTCAACCGCTCTTTTCATAGCAAGTAAACTCGCCTGTAAGATATTAAGCTCATCAATCTCATCTGGCTCTGCTCTACCCATAGCCCACGCCAGTGCGTGCTGTTTAATAAGTGGAACCAACATTTCTCTTCGCTTTTCCGTGAGCTTTTTTGAATCTGCCAGACCGAGTATAGGGTTTTGTGGATCAAGAATGACGGCTGCTGTCACAACAGGGCCGGCTAAAGGACCACGCCCGACCTCATCTACTCCGGCAACATAAATAGTATCTATCATGACGATTTACTATCAATAAATGAGATAACCGCTTTAGCTGCATTGTCTGCACCACCAGAAGGGCCTAATGCTGTAAGCACTTGCTGTTGAACAGATTCAGCATGGTGTTTGGCATCAGCTGCAGTTAAAAAGTACAGCACTCTTGGCGCTAACTCTGCCACCGACACCTGTTTTTGTAATAGCTCAGTGACGATATTTTTTCCAGTCACGATATTACATAAACCAACATAGGGAATTTTCACCAGTCGTTTAAGAATATGATAGGTCAATGGTGCAACACGGTAAGTAATTAAATGAGGGATGCCTAGCAAAGCAATTTCTAAAGTCACGGTACCTGATGCAGCGACAATCGCATCACAACTGCGAATGACATCATAAAACTCACCGGAAATGACTTCCACTTTTACCGCGGTTTCTGACAAAAATGGCTCAATCAATGTCCAATCCAATCCAGGTGCCAACGGTAAGATAACCTGAACAGAGCTGTCACGCTGTTGAATATGCTCGGCGGTCGCTAACATCACCGGTAGTAATGCTTGCACCTCACTCCGACGACTGCCCGGGAACAAACCTAACACGGGTGCTTTGGCATTAAGTGAAAAATGCGACTTTGCCTGCTCAGGAGTCAACGCTGAATGAACGGCATCCACCAAGGGATGACCAACACATTTCACAGGCACATTGGCTTTTTCATAAAGTGACTGCTCAAAAGGAAACAGCACCAACATCAAATCAACGTAGCGCTTTATGGCTTTAATCCGGCCAGAGCGCCAGGCCCATATTTTGGGACTGATGTAGTAAATAACCGGAATACCCAGCTCATGGGCTTTTTTAGCTAGTTTTAGATTAAACCCCGGATAGTCGACTAAAATTAAGGCATCAGGTTTATTTGAAGCTAAATGCTCGACGGTTTTATCAAAGATGGCTTTGATATGAGAATAGCGTTTTATGACCTCAACCAGCCCCATCACAGCAAGCTCAGCAAAATCAGTGACAATATCAACGCCAGCGTCGCGCATGGTATCACCACCGATACCGGAAACAACGATATCAGGCCGGTGATGTTTTAAGGCTTTTAACATTCTGCCGGCATGGGCATCGCCAGAAGCCTCACCTGCCACTACAAATAATTCAGGCATGCTTACTCAGTCTCGTCAGCTTCCAGATAACCAGCTAACTCAAGTCCAAACCCTGAGACACCTGTTAACTTCGTCGGCGTGCCCATCACGCGCATTTTCTTCACGCCTAATGCTGACAGAATTTGTGCGCCAACCCCAAATGTACGTAAATCCCAGCCGCCTTTTACCGGTAAAGGACTTTCATCGAGATCTTCGCGCTCATAACGGGCAATTTTAGCGGCTAGTTGTTTATTCTGTGCAGGTAGTCGCAATACAACTAAAACCCCTTTGCCAGTTTCTTGTATTTTTTTCAGCACCTGATGCACTGGCCAATGTGGCGTTTCTCTAATTGAGCCTAAGATATCACTAAGTGGATCAGCCATATGCACACGTACCAGCGTTTCCTCATCAGCTTCAATATCACCATATGTTAAGGCCAGGTGTACTTGAGAATTCACTGAATCCTGGAAGCTGAAAAGCTGGAAGTCGCCATATTCTGTAGGAAACTGGCATTGAGATAATTTTTCGACTGTCATTTCATTTTCAAGTCGGTAACTTATCAGGTCAGCAATCGTACCAATTTTCAGATTATGGGTTTGAGCAAACGTCTCTAAGTCTGGACGTCTGGCCATACTGCCATCATCATTTAATATTTCGACAATCACTGCGGCTGGGGATAAGCCTGCAAGCTGCGCTAAATCACAGCCAGCTTCAGTATGACCAGCACGTGTTAACACACCACCCGGCTGCGCTTTTAATGGAAAAATATGGCCTGGTTGAACCAAATCTTCAGGGCTTGAAGCAGGATCAACAGCGACTTGCACAGTCAATGCACGATCGGCAGCTGAAATACCAGTTGTTACCCCTTCAGCGGCTTCGATTGATACAGTAAAATTAGTTGAATATGGCGTCTGGTTATCACTGACCATTAAAGGTAAGCGTAATTCACGACAACGGTTTTCTGTTAGCGTCAGGCAAATCAGGCCACGGCCAAAGCGTGCCATAAAATTGATCGCTTCTGGCGTTACTTTTTCTGCAGCCATAATGAGGTCGCCCTCATTTTCACGATCTTCATCATCCATGATGATAACCATTTTCCCCTGTCTCAGATCCTCGATAATCTCTTCTGTGCTATTAAGTTGCATATTTGACGTATAACCGTATTTTACTGTGTATCGTTCATAACACCTGACGTCTGGCCAGGTAATAAACGTTCTAAATAGCGGGCAATCAAGTCAACTTCTAAATTAACCATAGTGCCGGCTTTATATTCTTTAATAATGGTTTCCTGCATGGTATGCGGAATGATATTGATTTCAAACCAGCCTGGCCCTACTTCATTTACAGTTAGACTGACTCCATCTATAGAAATAGAACCCTTTTCAGCAATATATCGTTCCAGATTAGCAGGCACTTCAATGCGAAACTGAACAGAGCGTGCTGATGGTGTCAGTTGTAAGACCTTACCTAAACCATCCACATGGCCACTGACCATATGTCCACCAAGACGATCGCCGACAGCCAGTGCTTTTTCAAGGTTAACCGACGACCCTGCTGTAATTTGTGAAAGTGCTGTGCGTTCAAGACTTTCTTTGGACACATCAAAACTGACATGAGATTCATCTAATTCAACAACGGTTAGACAAACCCCATTAATAGCAATACTGTCCCCGAGACTGACATCCGATAGGTCTAATTTCTGAGTAGCTACTTTTAGTCTCATGTCGCCACCACTTGGAGCAACAGAGGTGACCTGGCCAATCGCCGCTATAATACCGGTAAACATGGATTAAGATTCCTCGCTATATATAGGTTTTGCAGTGATACGCCAATCTTGCCCCACTGCACGAATATCATCGATTTCTAAAGAAATATTCTGAGCCATAGACACCATATCAGGTAAATGAAAGACGCCACGAGCCATATCACCCATGATTTTAGGTGCCATATAAATAATTAACTCATCAATTAGGCCCGCTTTCAATAAAGCGCCATTCAAAACACCACCGGCCTCTACCATTAACTCATTTATTTCACGCTGAGCTAAAACAGCCATTAATGCATTCAAATCAATATTATTATCAGACGAAGGCAGGACCAGACATTCAGCCGCATCGGTTACAGCAATATCTTTCGCCGTAATCACCAACACTTTACCTTCTTTAAGAATTTGAGCATCTGCGGGCAAGCGCCCTTCACTATCAACCACAATTTTAAGTGGTTGTCTGACTTTCTGTCCGGAAGGATACCAATTGTCATCTGACTGAGAAAATCGCACATTCATCTGCGGATCATCGGCAAGTACTGTACCAATACCTGTCATGATGGCTGAACTACGTGCACGCAGTTTTTGTACATCAAGTCTGGCCATCGGTCCGGTTATCCATTTACTTTCGCCAGAAGCCATTGCTGTGCGACCATCAAGACTCATAGCGACTTTACTTCTTATATATGGCCGCCCATAGCGCATACGATGCGAAAAACCTGGATTAAGCTTCTCAGACTCTGAACTTAACAGCTTGGTATGAACTTCAATACCTGCCTCTCGCAAGCGGTGTATGCCGGAGCCAGACACAACAGGATTCGGATCCGTCATCGCAATAAAGACACGCTTGACTCCCGCATTAACTAAGGCATCAGCACAGGGAGGAGTTCGTCCATAATGACTGCACGGTTCAAGAGTAACGTAACAATCAGCACCTTTGGCATTATCTCCAGCCTGGTGAAGTGCATTCACTTCAGCGTGACCTTCACCCGCCCGCTGATGCCAGCCTTCGCCAACAATCTCATTATCTTTGACAATGACACAGCCAACGCGAGGATTGGGATCAGTGGTATAAAGCCCGTGCTTGGCAAGTTCTATGGCTCTAGCCATATAAAATTCAGCAGAAGCCATGATTGATTCTCTTTATTTGAAACAAATAGCGATTAACAGTCATCATAACGAAATTTATAGCACTGAGTATCAGTTGGAGGAAGATATCAGTGCCGATGAACATGTTTATTATTTATCATCCGCTTCAGATTTATTTTCCATTCGCTCGATTTCTTCACGAAAGGCATTCACGTCCTGAAAACTTCGATAAACCGAAGCAAAACGGACATAGGCGACTTCATCTAACTCACGAAGTGCATCCATTACCCAGTCACCGACTAAGCGACTATCTACTTCCCGTTCCCCAGTTGCCCACAGTCGACGAGTAATGGTTTTAACTGCGCTATCAACCGCATCAATGCTGACGGGTCTTTTTTCCAGTGCTCGCATAAAACCTGCACGTAATTTATTTTCATCAAATAACTCACGAGAGCGATCACGTTTGATAAGTCGTGGCAGACTTAATTCGGCTGTTTCGTAAGTGGTGAAGCGTTCATTACACTCCACACACATACGACGCCGGCGGATGGCATCGCCCTCCGCCGACAGTCGGGAATCGACAACTTTAGAATCATCTGCACCACAAAAGGGACAGCGCATAGTGTTACCGAAGCTTAAGAGTAAACAGGCAAACGATCACAAACAGCCTTAACTTTGCTCTTAACATCGTTAATGACTTGCTCACTGCCTGCCGCATCAATCACATCACACATCCAGTTTGCCAGATCGCGACACTCTTCTTCTTTAAAACCTCGTGTTGTCACAGCAGGTGTACCAACACGGATACCTGATGTCACAAAAGGTGATTGAGGATCATTAGGAACCGCGTTTTTATTGACGGTAATATGAGCAGCACCTAACCAGGCATCGACATCTTTACCAGTCAGGCCCGCTTCAATAAAGCTCACTAAGAATAAGTGGTCATCGGTACCGTTTGAAACAACATCATAACCACGCGTCATAAACACATCAGCCATAACACGAGCGTTTTTAATCACTTGTTCCTGATACGTTTTGAACTCTGGCAACATCGCTTCTTTAAATGCAATCGCTTTAGCTGCAATGACATGCATTAAAGGACCACCTTGAAAGCCAGGGAATACAGCAGAGTTCAGTTTTTTCTCAATTTCAGGATTCGCTTTGGCCAGAATCAAGCCGCCACGTGGACCACGTAATGTTTTATGCGTTGTTGTCGTTGTGACATCAGCAATTTGCACTGGGTTAGGATATAGTCCTGCGGCAACCAGCCCTGCTACGTGGGCCATATCAACCAGTAAATAAGCACCGACCGCATCAGCTATATCACGAAAACGTTGCCAATCAACTACGCGAGAATAAGCTGAAAAACCAGCCACAATCATTTTTGGCTGATGTTCTTTAGCTAGACGCTCTACTTCGTCATAATCAATTTCACCGGTTTCAGCATTCAAACCATATGAAACTGAGTTATAGATTTTTCCTGAAGCACTGACTTTAGCACCGTGTGTCAGATGGCCACCATGAGCCAGACTCATGCCTAAAATGGTGTCACCAGCTTGTAGTAAAGCGAGATAAACCGCTGCGTTAGCTTGGGAACCAGAATGTGGTTGCACATTGGCATAATCCGCACCAAATAATTCTTTAGCACGTTCGATAGCAATGGCTTCTACTGTGTCAACATGTTCACAACCACCGTAATAACGTTTGCCCGGATAACCTTCAGCATATTTATTAGTTAAAGATGAGCCCTGAGCTTCCATTACACGAGGGCTTGTATAATTTTCTGAAGCGATCAGTTCAATATGATCTTCTTGACGTTTATCTTCCGCAGCGATTGCATTGAACACGTCATCGTCAAAGCCAGCGATGGTCATGTTTTTCTTGTACACAGTATTCCCCTGTATCTACTGTAAAATGGGACATTATTCTATCTCACAACGTCGCTGGCATCTATGGCATAGTGACAGTTTTATTCGCATAAGGATTAAATCATAGCTTATGAAAATAGGATTAATAGGAACAGGCCTGATGGGGCAAGCCCTATCACATCACTTATTAGCAGAGAATCAACCCCTCGTCGTCTTCAATCGCAGCTTAGAAAAGTGTGATGAGTTAAAAGCCAGAGGTGCCGCTGTAGCGACATCTGCGCAAGCACTGATTGAGCAATCTGATATTTGTTTGCTTTTCTTAAGTGATGCAAAAGCTATTAGCTCTGTCCTGGATGATATTGATAACTCAGCCTTTGAAGACTGTCTCATCATTCAAATGGCCACAATTGCACCTGAAGAGTCGCGCACACTTGCCAATCAAGTGAGGGCAACAGGAGGTCGATATCTTGAATGTCCAGTGCTAGGCAGCCTACCAGAAGCAGGCAGTGGCAAATTAATTTTAATGGCTGCAGGTGAAAAATCTGACTTTAATACTGCATTACCCTTACTTGAGCTCATTGGCCATGAACCACAATACATAGGTGATATTGGACAAGGTGCTACTGTCAAACTTGCTATGAATCAGTTAATTGCCGGACTGACAGCCAGTTTTGCATTGAGTTTAGCCTTAGTGGAAAAAGAAGGCATTGCCACTGAGCAGTTTATGAAAATCGTTCGTGACAGTGCGCTCTACGCACCGACTTTCGATAAGAAACTGACACGTATGGTTGATCGAGATTTCTCCGAACCTAACTTCCCAACCAAACATCTGGCAAAAGACACGCGTCTTTTCTTGTCTGTGGCTAACGAACTTGGCTTGGACACAAGTGCACTCAAAGGTATTGAGTCACTTCTACAAAAGACACTGGATATGGGGCTGGACAATACAGATTATTCAGCATTGATGGCAGCTGTTTCGCCCAAAGAATCATAATAAAAAAAGCCCTCGTTTGAGGGCTTTTTTTACATCTAGACTTCGAATAAATCTCGTCTGATAATTGTTTCCCGGCGGTCAGGGCCGGTTGAAATTATATCAATCGGTACCCCGGCAAGGCTCTCAACCTTTTCAATATAGGCACGTGCATTTTCAGGCAGTTCTTCATATTGAGTGATGCCCAAGGTAGATTCTTTCCAGCCTGGCATGTCGATATAGACAGGTTTACAACCGTCAAACTCATCTGCACTTAAAGGCAGGATATCGACTGGTTGCCCATTTTTTTCATAAGCAACACACAAACGAATCGTTTCAATGCCATCCAGAACATCTAATTTGGTCAGGCATAATCCCGTTATACTGTTGATCCAGCTAGCGCGGTTTAATGCCACCATATCTAACCAACCACAACGGCGATCACGCCCCGTTGTCGCACCTTTTTCCATACCTTTTTCTGCCAGGTATTTACCCGTTTCATCAAAAAGCTCAGAAGGAAATGGGCCGCCGCCAACACGTGTTGCATAGGCTTTTGTGATGCCCAAAACATAATCAATGTGACAAGGACCTACACCAGAACCGGTTGCACTGCCTCCGGCTGTGGTATTAGAAGAAGTCACATAAGGGTATGTACCATGATCAATATCAAGTAATGCACCCTGTGCACCCTCAAACATCACATTGTCACCTGCTTTATGATATGCCTGCAGCATTGCGGGGATATCAGCAATTAGCGGGATTAATACATCACGCATGGCTAATGTATCTTTTAGTACTTTTTCATAACTGACAGGTTCAACCTGATAGTAATTAATCAGTGAGAAATTATGAAATTCCATGACTTCCTTTAACTTCTCAGCAAAGGATTTTTCATTCATCAAATCACCGACACGCAGACCACGACGGCCCACTTTGTCTTCGTATGCTGGACCAATACCACGGCCAGTCGTACCGATAGCCGCTTTTCCTAGGCGCAGTTCACGCGCTTGGTCTAGCGCAATATGGTAAGGCAGGATAAGTGGGCAGGCAGCGCTGATTTTCAGACGTTCGCGAACAGGGATACCGTTTGACTCTAACTCATTCATTTCTTTCAGAAGAGCTTCAGGACAGACGACTACACCATTACCGATCAAACATTGAACGTTCTCACGAAGAATGCCTGATGGAATAAGGTGTAAGACTGTTTTTTTACCGTCAATCACCAAGGTATGACCCGCATTATGGCCACCTTGAAAACGAACAACAGCGGAAACATTATCCGTCAGTAAATCAACTAATTTACCTTTACCTTCATCGCCCCACTGGGAGCCAATTACAACAATATTTTTAGCCACGAGTTTGTGTTCCTGTTTCAGTCACTTGCCAGTGACCATCTAGTTTTACCAATGTGTGTGTAGTTGGAGTTTCAGAACCAGGGAATTGATAAATAACCACTTTACCTGATTCACGTAATGTTTTGACAGCAGTATGCAGGCTTGTATCTTCAGACCATTGCACACCAATTGTTTCTTGGTGAAGTTTTTGAGTTGGAAGTTCAGTGACCAACTTTTTCAAATCAAGACTAAAGCCGGTGGCTGGTTGCGCCAAACCAAAAGCTTCGCCGATATCATCATAACGCCCACCTGCTGCTATCGCATGCGATGAGTTAGGTTTATAGGCTGCAAAAACAACACCTGTGTGATAGTGATAGCCGCGTAATTCAGCTAGATCAAAATTAATAGCAATATCTGGAAGTCTTTGAGTCAGCGCGTTTGCTATTTGTTCAAGTGTCGTTAAGGCATCTTGAACCGATTGTGGTGCTTTATTTAATACTTTCTTAGCACGCTCTAGTACAGATTGATCACCATTGAGTTCAGAGAGTTCTTGTAACATCTGCTTTGCATCTGCGCTGATGTCATAAGCTTGCAGCAAGGCGTTTATTTCTGCTGAAGCTTTTCGCTGTAACGCAGAAAATAATTCTTGCTCCTGACTATCTGTTAACTGGGCAAACTCAGCTAAACCTCTATAAACACCAACATGACCGATATCTAATGCCATCTTTGAAACAGCACCGGAAACATTGAGTAATGCCACCATCAGTTCAATACTTTCAATATCGCTTTCAGGTCCGGCATGTCCATATATTTCAGCGCCAAGTTGGATAGGATTCCTGGCGCCATCCAATCCAGTTGGTAAGGTGTGGAGCACGCTTCCGATATAGCACAGTCTGAGAATATCAGCTTCATTACGCAGTTTATGTGCTGCAATTCTGGCAACTTGAGGTGTCATATCAGCACGAATACCCAACATTCTTCCAGACATTTGATCTGTTAGTTTGAAGGTTTGTATATCGAGTGTTTTAGCGGTACCCGTTAGTAAAGAGTCCAGATACTCTACTAGTGGTGGAACAACTAACTGGTAGCCCCAACTTCGCATGAAGTCAACCAGGGTTCGGTGCATTTTCTCAAGTTGTGCCGCTTCTTGAGGCATGAGTTCATCGATACCTTCGGGTAACAGCCAACTCTCTTTGATAGTCATTATGAGTTAATTTATCCAGTACAAAAAAATCAAACCTGTAAACATACTTATCAAGCCAATCATACGAATTTGTCTATCATTCATGCTTACAGTTTGTAATAACGCACGTTTAAACATAGTTGGATTAAGAAACGGCATTATGCCCTCAATAATGAGGACTAATGCCGTTGCAATCAATAAACTATGAATGAATTCTTGGTTCACTTCTCAGGCAATTCAACGTCGTTAAATCGCTTGAAAAAATCACCTTTAGGTTCAATAACCAGCATATCATCACTATTAAAGATGTTTTTATAGGCTGATAAGCGGCGATAAAGAGAATAAAACGCTTCATTTTTGCCATATGCTTTCGCATAAATGTCAGTCGCTTTTGCATCACCTTCACCACGTAATTCTTCTGCCTGGCGTTTAGCTTCAGCAATGATTACGGCGCGTTGACGGTCAGCATCAGAACGAATCTTTTCGGCTTCTTCTGCACCCTGAGAACGTAGTTCTTTTGCTACACGTTCACGCTCAGCTTCCATACGGGTATACACAGAGGAACTGACTTCTGGAGGTAAGTCGATACGTTTAATACGAACATTGGAAATTGAGATACCAAAGCCCTCAGCAACCCGATTAGCTTCTTTCAAAATATCTTGAACCATTGCAACACGATCACCAGATACCACTTGCTGAATCGTTTTGCGACCAAACTCGGCTCTTAAGCCATCTTTGATGATTTGAGAAAGTCTTGATGCAGCACGGTCTTCGTCACCACCCATTGATCTGAAATAAGTTGCAACATCACTTATCCGCCAAATGATGAATGAATCGACGATTACATTCTTTTTCTCACCAGTCAGATATCTGGCTGGTGGTGCATCAAGTGCCATTTCACGTCCATCAAATTTACGTACTTCCGTGATAAAAGGCGCTTTAAAATGAATACCAGGCTTAAAATCAGCCTTCTCAATTTGCCCTAAGCGTAATAGCAGTACTTTTTGGCGTTCATCAACAACAAAGACAGATGATGAAAGAGTAACAACCACAACGGCGAGCAAAATTAAAATCAATGTTAACCGAGAACTCATTTAGCGACCTCCTCTGCTACGAGCGTCATCGCTTGATGAACTTTTATTAGAAGATGAACTAGAAGTTGAGGTTGAAGACGGATAATTAAAACTATCCAAATCTAATTGTGTTGGGTTACCACGTCGACTCATTCTATCCAATGGTAGATACAGCACATTACTGCCACCATTTTTCACATCAACCATAACTTTTTGGCTTTTTGAGTAAACTGATTCCATAGTATCCAGATAGAGTCTTTCTGCAGTGATATCCGGCGCTTTATCGTATTCAGTCACGACTTGGCTAAAGCGACTTGCATCACCTTCAGCTTTTGCAATGATTTGACTCTTGTATGCTTCCGCTTCCTGCACAATTCTAAATGCTTTACCACGTGCTTTTGGCAGCACATCATTTGAGTATGCTTCCGCCTGATTTTTCTGACGCACTTCATCTTCACGAGCTTTAACAACATCAGCAAAGGCTGCTTGAACTTGCTCAGGTGGTTGCACGTCTTGCATATTCACACTAGTGACTAATAACCCCATTTCATGGGCATCTAACATTGTTTGCAATAACTGCTCAGTACTATTGGCAATCGCGCTACGGCCTTCAGTTAAAACGAAATCCATATTAGAACGGCCTACTGTTTCACGAACAGCACTCTCCATCATCTGACGAAGAATCACATCAGGATTTCTAACATTGAAAAGATACTTAGGCGCATCCTGAACACGATATTGCACAGCAATTTTCAAATCGATAATGTTTTCATCTTTCGTCAACATTAATGATTCAGAATGAATGGTGCCACCACCTCGGCTTCCACCACTGCGATAGCCAATTTCAGCAGTACGAATTTCTTCAACATTCACCACTTCAACTTTCTCAATCGGGCTAGGTAAATGCCAGTGAGGACCAGGCATTGTCGTTGTCTCGTATTGACCAAAGCGAAGAACGACACCACGTTCTGCCGGATCAACGATATAAATACCTGATGCAATCCAAACGAGTATGGCGATTACGGCAATTAGTCCAAAACCGAAAAAACCACCTCGGCCTGAAGAATTATTCCCATTGTTATTATTTCCGTTACCACCAAAAATGCCACCTAATTTACGTTGCATATTTCGGATAACTTCGTCTAAATCAGGTGGCCCATCATTGCCACGATTACCCCACGGGTCTTTATCACCGTTTCCGGGTTCATTCCAAGCCATGTAGCTCTCCAAATTGATAAAACAGAGAATTTACTTCAAACAAGCCTATTTTACGGACATGGTAACTATAAGCAACCAAAACCGTATCTAAGCTTCGACATATTCTGAAAATGATTCTTCTGGAAAATATTCTTGTAAGGCTTCTCGCAACAGATCTAATCCTTCACCCGTTTTTGCAGATAACCAAATGCGATGAATATTTCCCTCATCATCTCTTTCAATTCGCGGTGAAATATCTTCAACATTGTCTATTTTGTTATAGACAATTAACTGTCTTACTTCATCCGCTTCGATTTGTTTTAAAACTTCATTTACGTGATGAATAAGATCATCACGATCATTAGCGCCACAATCAACTACGTGTAGCAATAACTCCGCATCACGGGTTTCTTCGAGAGTTGAGCTGAATGATTCAACAAGATCATGCGGTAAATCACGGATAAACCCAACTGTATCAGCCAAGATAAGCAGTTCAGTATCATGTAATTTAACTCGACGCAAAGTAGGATCAAGCGTAGCGAATAACCTGTCATCAGCATAGACTTTTGCAGACGTTATTTTGTTGAACAACGTCGATTTACCCATGTTTGTATAACCGACGAGAGAAACAACTGGTACGCCTCCACGTTGGCGAGAACGCCGACCTTGTTCACGTTGAGACTGAACTTTTCCTAATCGTTTTTTTAGCGACTTTATTCGCTGCCCTAATAAACGACGATCCGTTTCCAGCTGCGTTTCACCTGGCCCACGTAAACCAATCCCACCTTTTTGTCTTTCAAGGTGAGTCCAACCTCGTACTAGTCGTGTTGACAAGTGTTGAAGTTGAGCGAGCTCAACTTGTAGCTTACCTTCATGTGAACGCGCTCTTCTTGCAAAAATATCAAGAATTAAGCCTGTACGTCCTAATACCCGACATTTTAATTTTTGTTCAAGATTACGTTCCTGACTAGGTGATAATTCATGATTAAAGATCACTAAGGCTGCATCGGCAGCCATAACGTGTTCAGCGATCTCATCCACCTTTCCGCTACCAGCGAAGAACTTGGGATCCGGACGATGACGTTTACCTTGAATTATTGCAGCAATCTTTGCACCTGTTGACCCAACTAATTCTATAAACTCTTGTTGAGAGTCATCATAGTCAGAATCATTAAAATTCAGATGAACCAAGACAACAGCTTCTTTTTCTGATGAATCATCAAAAGCTGTTTGAATATCCGGCCGATCAAACAATCAAAAGCTCCTATTCTTCGTGATTAATATTAACATTACGAGCCGGAACAATCGTTGAAATAGCGTGTTTATACACCATTTGATTGACCGAGTTTTTGAGTAAGATGACAAACTGATCAAACGAATCAATCTGACCTTGTAATTTAATACCGTTAACTAAATAAATAGAAACAGGAATATTTTCTTTCCGTAACGCATTCAAGAAAGGATCTTGAAGAGTCTGTGCTTTTGCCATCATTCACTCCATATATTGTTATTATTTTAAACTGCCTGAATGACTCATTCTAAAAGCCTTAACAGAATCGTCAAGCATTATTCATCAACTGTGGAACCTGCTCGATAAGATATTGATTGACTTCATCAACAGGTAATCCATCACTACTGTCAAACCAGACACCATCATTTTGAGCGCGCAACCACGTGAGTTGTCGTTTAGCCATCTGACGTGTAGCGACAATAGCACGAAAAATAAACTCATCGTACTCGTAGTTTCCGTCTAAATAAGACCATGCCTGACGATAACCGACCGCACGTATTGACGGTAAGTTCATATGACAGTCATCACGCTGATACAATTTCTTTACTTCATCAATAAATCCATTAGCCACCATCTTCTGATAACGCTCTGCGATTCGATTATGCAAGACCGATCTTTTGAATGGTGAAATAATGACTTTAGAAATATTGTAAGCTAGGCTGTCATGTTCATTTTGCGTTAGCTCAGTTAACGTTTTACCTGATAACTCGAAAACCTCAAGTGCTCGTTGCAAACGTTGCGGATCATTAATGTGAATTCGCTCAGCAGAAACAGGATCTATTTTTTTTAACCTATCATGCAAAGCTTCACGGCCCAGCTCGCGCATTTCAATATCTAGTTTTTCTCTGACCTGACTATTAGCAGGCGGCAAATCAGCAATGCCATACTGAAGCGTTTTAAAATATAGCATTGTGCCACCAACAAGTAATGGCACCTTTCCTCTTGAGGTTATATCCGCCATAATACGAAGTGCATCATCTCGGAACTGACCTGCAGAGTATGTATCTGATGGCTCTGCGATATCAACCAAATAATGAGGATATTTTTTTAATATCTCTGCATTCGGTTTGGCTGTTCCGATATCCATTCCTCTATAGACAAGGGCTGAGTCCACACTGATAATTTCAACTGGATATCTCGTTGCAAGCTCTAGAGCAAGGTCAGTTTTCCCTGCTGCAGTAGGCCCCATGATAAATATGGCAGGTGGAAGCACAGAGAGCGTTTACCCCTGTTTCATTGAATCGAAAAATTCAACATTTGTTTTTGTTGATTTTAATCTATCCATTAAGAATTCCATTGCTTCTACCGGTTCCATTTGAGCAATGATCTTTCTCAGAATCCACAGTTTTTGCAGATCTTCTTCGGTTGTCAGCAACTCTTCGCGACGTGTACCTGAACGTGTGACATTAATAGCTGGGTACATACGACGATCAGCCAATTTACGTTCAAGTAATACTTCCATATTACCAGTACCTTTGAACTCCTCGAAAATGACTTCATCCATACGTGAGCCAGTTTCTATCAAGGCAGTAGCAATAATTGTCAGGCTGCCGCCCTCTTCAATGTTTCTAGCCGCACCAAAAAAGCGTTTTGGTCTTTGTAGAGCATTGGCATCAACACCACCTGTCAAGACTTTACCGGACGATGGAGCTACAGTATTGTAGGCTCTGGCAAGACGGGTAATTGAATCAAGCAAGATGACAACATCGTGTTTATGTTCAACAAGACGTTTTGCCTTTTCGATAACCATCTCAGCAACTTGTACATGGCGTGTGGCAGGTTCATCGAAAGTACTTGAAACCACTTCACCACGGACTGAGCGCTGCATTTCAGTTACTTCTTCAGGTCGCTCATCAATTAATAGAACAATTAAGTCACTATCTGGATAGTTTGTTGCAATTGATTGTGCAATTGATTGCATGATCATAGTCTTACCGGACTTTGGTGGGGCCACGATAAGTCCACGTTGTCCTTTACCAAGTGGTGATGCAAGATCAATGACACGTGCAGTTAGGTCTTCGGTACTGCCGTTACCGCGCTCTAAAGTAAAACGCTCGTTCGGAAATAATGGTGTTAGATTTTCAAAAGGGACTTTATTGCGGGACTTATCAGGCTTTTCGTAATTGATTTCTTCGACTTTGACTAAAGCAAAATAACGCTCGCTATCTTTCGGTGGTCGGATTTTACCTTTAATCGTATCGCCGGTTCTTAAGTGAAATCGTCGAATCTGACTTGGTGATACGTAAACATCGTCAGGTCCAGCTACATAAGAATCTTCCGGTGACCTTAGAAAACCGAAACCGTCTGGTAACAGTTCTAATACACCGGTCGTGACAACATCTTCGCCCTGTTTAGAATGAGCTTTGACTATCGCGAATATAAGTTCTTGTTTTCGGTTTCTTGCTAAGCCCTCAAGATTCATGGAGAGAGCGAGTTCCATTAATTCAGCAGCTGACTGCTTTTTCAGTTCTGTCAGATTCATGTATTACCTAAGAATGGGATTTTTATATAGAAATGCCTTGAAACACATCGATTGATGAGTTGAATTGTCTTAATTTTGGAGGGGGTTTTAAAAACTGGAACCAAGAATAACAGCTATAAACCGTCGCGTCTAGTTTTATATATAAAATATTCTATTGGCTCAAAGATTGTTTTGTATAAATCAGCTAAAGCAAGTGCGTAATTAAGCATAATACCGGTCCATAAATACAGGCCGCCACAATAATGGACTTAGCTTAAGGTGATATTAAGAAGTGCTTTTTCTGCTCAAGGATGGACGGATGCCATCAATGCAGGAGCCATTGGCGGTCATATGGGGTGTTAACACGCTCAAAAAAGTCTCTGTATAAACCTGACAGGCAATAAAAAAGCCCGACTCATTCGAATCGGGCTTTTCTATTATATTAAAGCCTGGCAGTGACCTACTTTCACATGGGAACTCCC
>NZ_FOSH01000026.1 GCF_900114205.1 Methylophaga sulfidovorans | reverse complement strand
CTAATAGCACGAGGTCCGAAGAGCCCCCGCTTTCCTCCGTAGAGCGTATGCGGTATTAGCAGCCGTTTCCGGCTGTTGTCCCCCACTACTAGGCAGATCCCTATACATTACTCACCCGTCCGCCACTAATCCGTCTAGCAAGCTAGACTTCATCGTTCGACTTGCATGTGTTAGGCATGCCGCCAGCGTTCAATCTGAGCCATGATCAAACTCTTCAGTTTAATTTTTGGCGTAGCTTTTAAAAAAACTACAAAACTCATTTTGACGTTAGCATGTAAATACTAAGCGTCAGATCTTCTAGTGACCTAACGTAAGTACCCACACAAATTACTTGATACCAGTTTGTTAAAGAGCGTTTTGTTGCTGATATTCACTGCAACAAAGAAGCGAGAATTATACAGCTCTCTGCCAGACTGTCAACTTAATTTTTACGTTTTTGTTACTGCGTAAACCTTAAATCGAATGCCAACTCAATCAGCCTTTCCAGGCCCCCTCATCAGCAAGAGGGGCGCATATTACGCGAATGATTTAACCTATGCAAGCACTTTTTTAAATTAATGCTTATACAAATAAAAAAGCCGGCTTATAGCCGGCTTTTTTATTTGTTTTATAACCCAGATATTGCTTATTCAGCAGCTTCTGAATCTTGTACATCTCTGTCTACTAATTCGACAATCGCCATTGGGGCTTTATCACCTTGACGGAACCCTGTTTTCAGAATTCTGACATAACCACCAGGACGTGTAGCAGAACGTGGACCAATAACGTTGAAAAGCTTTGTTACAGCCTCTCTGTCACCTAACCTTGCAAAAGCCAGACGACGATTCGCTACAGAATCTTTTTTGCCTAAAGTAATCAGAGGCTCAACGACACCACGTAACTCTTTTGCCTTAGGCAAAGTGGTACGAATGATTTCGTGTTCAAACAAAGATGTAGCCATGTTTTTGAACATAGCCTTTCTGTGGCTGCTGTTACGATTTAATTTACGACCAGAATTACGATGACGCATTGTTGTTACCCTATTCTTTTATGCTGAATTACTTCAGTATTATTTTTGCTCTAAAGAAGCAGGTGGCCAATTATCTAAGTGCATGCCTAATGACAAACCTTTTGAAGCCAATACTTCTTTAATTTCCGTTAATGACTTTTTACCTAAGTTCGGCGTTTTCAGCAATTCCATTTCTGTACGCTGAATTAAGTCACCTACATAATAAATATTTTCTGCTTTTAAACAGTTAGCAGATCTGACAGTTAAATCAAGATCATCAATCGCTTGAAGTAATGCTGGATCAACTGCAGGTTGTTTTGGTTCTGATACACTTTCTTCGATAACAGTAAAGTCAACGAATGAAGTTAACTGATCACTTAAAATAGTTGCAGCATATTTAATACTGTCTTCAGCTTCAAGCGTTCCATCAGTTTCAACATCTATAATTAGCTTATCTAAGTCCGTGCGATTCTCAACACGGGCACTTTCTACGCTATAAGTGACTAAACGTACAGGACTAAATGATGCATCTAGATAAAGTTGGCCGATAGCACGATCTTCATCTTCACCAACATTACGAGTATTTGCTGCAGAGTATCCACGACCTTTTGTTACTTTGAAGGTAATAGAAAGGCTGCCACCAGTCAGATTTGCAATCACATGTTCTGGATTTACAATCTCAACGTTATGCGGTAACTGAATATCAGCTGCCGTAACCGGGCCAACACCCTCTTTATTAAGAGTCAAAACGACTTCATTACCTTCATGAAGTTTGACCGCAATACCTTTCATGTTAAGAAGAATATCTAAAACATCTTCTTGAACACCATCAATAGCCGAGTACTCATGTACTACGCCATCAATCTGGGCTTCAACAACTGCGGCACCTTCCATTGAAGACAATAAAATTCTGCGCAGTGCATTACCTAAAGTATGACCAAAGCCACGCTCTAACGGCTCAAGTACAAGACGTGTACGCGTATCACTAAACTTTTGGATATCAACGATCCTTGGTTTTAGAAATTGACTCGTGTAAGTCGTCATGCAAATTCCTCTAGTAAACTTCTATTGAAGTTTAGTTATGATTATTTCGAGTAAAGCTCTACTACCAAGTTTTCTGACAGTTCAGCTGGAAGCTCATCACGTTCTGGTAAACGTTTAAACATACCAGAAAATGCTTTTGTATTGACTTCAACCCACTCAGGAAAACCTAATTGTTCAGCAACAGACATTGCGTTAGCAATACGCTCTTGCTTTTTAGCTTTTTCACGGATTTCTACGACATCGCCTTCTTTGACTTGATATGAAGGGATATTGGTCGCTTTACCGTTAACCAAAATAGCTTTATGAGAAACAAGTTGTCTTGCTTCTGCACGAGTACCAGCAAAGCCCATTCTGTAAACAACATTATCTAAACGTTGTTCTAACATGCTTAACAGATTAACACCTGTAGCACCTTTCTTTTGGTCTGCTGATTTGTAGTAGTTACGGAATTGTTTTTCTAAAACACCATAAATACGACGAATACGTTGTTTAGCACGAAGCTGCATTGCATAGTCAGAATCACGACCTCTACGAGCGCCATGTTGACCTGGTTTTGTTTCAATCTTGCATTTACTTTCGATTGGGTTGCCTCTGCTCTTTAAGAACAGATCCGTACCTTCTCTACGGCTTAATTTACAAGTTGGGCCACGATATTTTCCCATTATGTATTACTCCGAAATCTATTAAACGCGACGACGCTTAGGTGGACGGCAACCGTTGTGAGGAATAGGTGTAACGTCTGAAATATTAGTAATTTTAAAACCTAAATTATTCAGAGCTCTTACAGCTGACTCACGACCTGGACCAGGACCTTTGATTTCTACATCAAGGTTCTTCATACCAAATTCTTTAGCGACTTCTCCAGCTTTTTCAGCAGCAACCTGAGCTGCGAATGGAGTACTCTTACGTGAACCGCGGAAACCACAACCACCAGATGTTGCCCATGACAAGGCATTACCTTGACGATCCGTTATAGTAACGATTGTGTTATTAAATGAAGCGTGCACATGTGCTACGCCATCAACAACATTCTTTTTAACACGTTTACGTTGTCGTGCTGATGAATTTGCCATCGTTTATCCTTACTTAACCATACGGCGAGGACCTTTACGAGTCCTTGCATTTGTTTTAGTTCTTTGGCCGCGAACCGGAAGACCTCTACGGTGACGAACACCACGGAAACAGCCAAGGTCTTTCAACCGTTTGATATCCATAGATACTTCACGACGTAAATCACCTTCTACAGTGAATTTTGCAACTTCGGTACGAAGCACTTCAACTTCCTGCTCAGACAAATCTCTTACTTTCGTGTCTGGAGCAATTCCAGCAGCTTCACAGATTGATTGAGCACGTGTGCGTCCGATACCGTAAATTGATGTTAAAGCAATTACAGTGTGCTTCTGCACAGGAACATTAATACCAGCTATACGAGCCATTGATTTACCCTAAATTCCTCAGGAGTGAACATTGAATTGTAACATACAATTGTTTTGTTCAACAACTAACTAAAGATATTCGCCAATTAACCTTGGCGCTGTTTATGACGAGCTTCTGAACAAATCACTCGTAAAACACCATTTCTTTTTACAATTTTACAATTGCGACAAATCTTTTTAACTGACGCCTGAACTTTCATGTTTTTTCTCCAGCAAACCTTGTTCGTGGTTCTAGCCTAAAAAGCCAGACATCCCACCATTATTTTTATTTGACTTTTTCATCAAACTTTCATACTGCTGAGACATCATGTGAGATTGGACTTGTGAAACAAAATCCATTACCACGACAACGATAATCAGCAGAGATGTACCACCAAAATAGAATGGAACACTCCAATATAAAATCAGAAACTCTGGCAGCAAACACACTGCAGTAATATATATAGCGCCAGCAAGGGTTAATCTTCCCATAACCGTGTCGATATATCTTGCAGTCTGCTCGCCTGGACGAATACCAGGAATAAAAGCGCCAGACTTTTGTAAGTTCTCTGCAGTTTCTTTTGGATTAAACACTAAGGCAGTGTAGAAGAAACAGAAGAAAACAATCGCTACAGCATAAGCCATAACATACATTGGTTGACCAGGAGACATCAGTGTTGATATATCCTTCAACCAGCCCATACCATCAGTCGAGCCAAACCAGCCGGCTATTGTAGCAGGAAACAGTATGATACTTGAAGCAAAAATTGGTGGTATTACACCTGCCATGTTCAATTTCAATGGAAGATGAGTCACCTGACCAGCAATCATTTTTCTACCTTGCTGACGTTTTGCATAATGTACTGGTATGCGACGTTGTGCTCTTTCGACAAAAACAACAAATGCTGTTACTGCTAAAGCCAAGAAGATAAGAGCAATGACTAAGAAAGCATGAAGCTGTCCTGTTCTTGCTAACTCTAGCGTGCCACCAACTGCCGCAGGTAACCCAGCGACAATCCCTGCAAAGATAATCAGTGAAATGCCGTTACCAATGCCACGCTCAGTAATCTGTTCGCCAAGCCACATAAGGAACATTGTCCCAGTGACCAGTGTAATCACGGCAGTTATACGGAACATAAATCCTGGGTCAATGACGACATTAACACCCGAAGCACTTTGCGATTCCAGAGCTATTGCGATACCAAGAGCCTGGAATGTAGCTAAAACAAGTGTGCCATAGCGTGTATATTGAGTAATCTTACGCTTTCCTGCCGCACCTTCTTTCTTCAGTTGTTCAAGTTTTGGATGAACAACTGTTAATAGCTGCATAATAATAGATGCAGAGATGTACGGCATAATGCCAAGAGCAAAAACAGACAAGCGCTGCAAGGCCCCACCAGAAAACATGTTAAACATGTCTAAAATGGTTCCTTTTTGCTGTTCAAACATAACCGCTAATGCCGCCGGGTCAATGCCTGGAACAGGCATGAATGTTCCCATACGATAAACGATTAATGCACCTAGAACGAATAGCAGGCGACTTTTTAACTCGCCAAACTTACCGCTTCCGAGCATTGCTGCAGCAGCTTGTTGTCTGTTTTTTTCCACTTATATCACTCTTCGACTTTTCCGCCTGCAGCCTCAATGGCACTTTTTGCGCCTGCGGTTGCAACAATGCCTTTCAAATTAACAGCAGATTTAACTTCACCTGAGTTAATGACTTTTACACGCAATGTGTTTTCTGGAACCAGTCCAGCTGATTTCAATGCTAATAAATCAATTGTATCTGCAGTCACTTTTTTCAGATCGTCTAAACGAATCTGTGCAGTTGTACGTCCAACACGTGAACTGAAACCAACTTTTGGCAAACGACGTTGTAAAGGCATCTGACCGCCTTCAAAACCTCTTTTATGAAATCCACCAGAACGAGATTTCTGACCTTTGTGACCACGACCACAGGTTTTACCTAAACCAGATCCGATACCACGTCCAACACGTTTTGCTGATTTTTTCTCACCTTCAGCAGGAGCAAGTGTATTTAGGTTCATCTTAAACTTCCTCAACCTTTAATAAATACGATACATGATTGATCATGCCTCGATTTTCAGGTGTATCCAGCACGATGGCACTGCTTCCAGTTTTTCTAAGACCTAAACCAGATACACATGCTTTATGTTTTGCTAGACGACCAATGGTACTTTTCACCAAGGTGACTTTCAATTTAGCTTGTGATGACATCTTTATTATTCCGTAATCTCTTCAACTGACTTACCACGTTTGGCAGCAATTGCTTCAGGATTATTCATATCAGTTAACCCTTTAATTGTTGCACGAACAACATTAAGTGGGTTAGTTGATCCATTTGACTTAGCCAATACGTTATGTACACCTACGGCATCGAATACTGCACGCATTGCACCACCGGCAATAACACCTGTACCTTCTGATGCAGGTTGCATAAATACTTTGGCTGCACCGTGGCTAGATTTAACTGCGTGCTGCAGTGTATCGCCTTTCAAAGCAACTGTTTTCATATTTTTGCGAGCTTCATCCATCGCTTTTTGAATTGCGACAGGTACTTCACGTGCTTTGCCTTGGCCGAAACCTACACGACCGTTTCCGTCACCGACAACAGTCAAAGCAGAGAAACCAAATACGCGACCGCCTTTCACAACTTTAGCAACGCGACGAATACCTACTAATTTTTCAATTAAGCCATCAGAGTTATTGGCTTGTCTTTGATCATTCTGAGCCATGTTAATTACCTTTTAAATTAGAACTGAAGGCCGTTTTCACGGGCAGCATCAGCTAATGCTTTTACACGACCATGGTATCTAAAACCTGAACGATCGAAAGCGACTTCAGTAACACCTTGTTTAGCAGCACGCTCTGCAATAGCTTTACCTACAGCTGTTGCCGCATCAATATTGCCTGTAGCTTTAAGGTCTTTTTTCACTTCAGCATCTAAAGTTGATGCAGTAGCGATAACTTTAGAACTGTCATGAGTCAGAACTTGTGCGTAGATATGACGAGGCGTTCTGTGGACAGTTAGTCTATAAACTTCTAACTCTCTCAGCTTTGCACGCGCTCTAGCCGCTCTACGTAAACGTGAAATTTTCTTATCCATTTTTCAGCCTATTTACTTTTTCTTAGCTTCTTTACGAGCAACATGTTCGTCAGAATAACGTACGCCTTTACCTTTATAAGGTTCAGGTGAACGATATGCGCGAATTTCTGCTGCAACCTGACCAACAGTTTGCTTATCAGCACCCGAGACAACGATTTCTGTCTGGCTTGGTGTTTCAACAGTAATACCTTCTGGTACTTCATATTGAACAGGGTGAGAAAAGCCTAGGGTTAGATCTAATTTGTTTCCTTGGGCTTTAGCACGGTAACCAACACCTACCAGAGTCAGCTTTTTAACAAAGCCTTCTGTAACACCAATAACCATGTTATTAAGTAAAGCGCGGGTTGTACCAGCTAAAGCAACTGCAGCTTGTGACTTAACATTTGCTGCAAATTTTAAAGCTGAATCTTCTTGGCTAACGTTAACATCAGGGTGAATGTTACGTGTCAATGTTCCTTTAGAACCTTTAACAGTAACTTCTGTATCACTCAGTGAAATTTCTACGCCTGCCGGAATTTGTACTGGTGCATTTGCAATACGTGACATTTTACAATCTCCAATAAATAAAGGCTTAGCTAACAGCGCACAAAACTTCGCCGCCTTGACCTAAGGCGCGAGCTTTACGGTCAGCCATAACACCTTTAGATGTAGACACGATAGCAACACCTAAACCACCTACGACACGTGGCAATTCATCAGCTGATTTGTATACACGCAAACCAGGACGACTTACACGGTTAATTTCAGCGATTACAGGTTTACCCTCAAAATATTTAAGAGTGACTGTCAAGATTGATTTACCTTCTACATCACTTACATTATATGATGAGATGTAACCTTCATCTTCTAGTACTTTTGCAATGCTAATCTTTACCTTCGATGAAGGCATTTTCACATCAACTTTATTTGCCTGCTGTGCATTACGAATGCGAGTCAGCATATCAGCAATAGGATCTGTCATACTCATTTATATAGCTCCACTAATCAGGTTGGTAATTACCAACTAGCCATTACCAAACCAGGGATATCGCCCTTCATTGCATGCTCGCGCAGCTTATTTCTGGACAAACCAAATTTACGGTAATAACCGTGTGGTCTACCAGTCAATTCACAACGATTTCTCATGCGTACAGGACTTGAATTACGTGGAAGCGCGTGGAACTTTGTCGCCGCTGCTTCACGTTGTTCAGCAGTGAGAGACATATCCAACATTTGTTTCTTTAATTCCGCACGTTTTGCAGCGTATTTTTCAACCAGTTTCGCTCTTTTGATTTCGCGATTAATCATGCAACGTTTAGCCATAATCTTTTACCATCCAACCTTGTTTATTTTCTAAATGGAAACTTGAATGCAGTTAACAAAGCACGTGATTCTTCAGCATTTTTTGCTGTTGTCGTGATGGTGACATCCATACCACGTAATTTATCGATTCTGTCATATTCAATTTCTGGGAAGATAATTTGTTCTTTAATCCCCATACTATAGTTTCCCTGACCATCAAAAGATTTCGGATTTAAACCACGAAAGTCTCTGATACGAGGAATTGAAATGGTAATCAGACGATCAAGAAAGTCATACATGCGGTCAGCACGTAATGTTACTTTACATCCGATTGGCCAGCCTTCACGAACTTTAAAGCCTGCAACTGATTTTTTTGCTTTTGTAACAACTGGCTTTTGACCGGCGATTTTTTCCATGTCAGCCATTGCATTCTCAAGCACTTTCTTATCAGTTAATGCTTCACCAACACCCATATTCAGAGTGATTTTTGTGATGCGCGGCACTTCCATTACTGACTTATAGCTAAACTCGTCTTGTAACTGTTTAACTACTGTTTCACGATAATAATCTTTTAATCTGCTCACTGTGTTTTACCTAATACGAAGCTCAAGCGCTTACAACTTCGCCATTTGATTTGAAGAAGCGGACTTTCTTTCCATCTTCCAGCACTTTAAATCCTACTTTATCGCCCTTGCCAGTAGCAGGGTTTAATAAAGCCAGATTCGACCCATCAATCGGCATTTCTTTTTCTAAAATGCCACCTGTGCGACCTAGAGCCGGATTGGGTTTTTGATGTTTTTTAACTAAGTTAATGCCTTGTACGACAAACTTAACTTTTCCATCTTTCTCAATACGACTTAAGATTTCGCCTTGTTTACCACGATCTTTGCCTGTTAATACAACAACTTGATCGCCTTGTTTTAATCTTTCCATCTCAGCGCTCCTTTATAGTACTTCTGGTGCCAGAGAAATAATCTTCATGAACTTTTCACCACGTAGTTCACGTGTAACTGGTCCAAAAATACGCGTACCGATTGGCTGCTGAGCCGCGTTCAGAAGTACTGCAGCATTTTCGTCAAAACGAATTACTGATCCATCTGGACGACGAACACCTTTACGTGTTCTTACGATAACTGCGTTATGAACAGTACCTTTCTTTACTTTACCGCGTGGGGCAGCTTCTTTGATTGTCACTTTAATCACATCTCCGATACCTGCGTAGCGTTTATGCGAACCGCCCAACACTTTGATACATTCTACTCGTCTGGCACCACTGTTATCAGCGACTTCCAGACTACTTTGCATTTGAATCATGGTCTAAACTCCAAACTGAATAGTTGCTTTATTTCGCACGATCGATGATTTCGACCAACTTCCAGCACTTTGTCTTAGACTGTGGGCGAGTTGAGGCAACACTGACGGTATCACCAATGTTACATTCATTATTTTCATCATGAACATGTAACTTGGTAGAACGTCTTACATATTTTTTATAGATCGGATGGGCAACTCTGCGTTCGATCAGAACGGTAATTGTTTTGTCCATCTTGTCACTAATGACACGACCGGTTAACGAACGTGCTGTACTTTGCTGATCACTCATTTCCGTGCCCTATCTCTTTTCGTTCAATACAGTCTTAATGCGAGCAATATCTCTACGTACACGTTGTAACTCACTATTACGTGTTAATTGCCCTGTTGCATTCTGCATACGCAGATTAAACTGCTCTTTATGCAACTCACCCAGCTCTTTAACCAGGTCTTCAGTTGTCTTTTGTCTAATTTCGCTTGCTTTCATTACAGTATCGCCCGCGTTACAAATGTGGTTTTAACGGGAAGTTTTGCTGCTGCCAGACGGAATGCCTCACGTGCAATCTCTTCAGACACACCTTCCATTTCATAGAGCATACGACCTGGTTGCACATTTGCTACCCAGTATTCTACGTTACCCTTACCTTTACCTTGACGAACTTCCAACGGTTTGCTGGAAATTGGTTTGTCAGGAAATACGCGAATCCAGATTTTACCGCCACGTTTGATGTGACGAGTCATTGCTCTACGAGCAGCCTCAATCTGACGCGCTGTAATACGTCCACGCTCAAGAGACTTTAAACCGAACTCACCGAAGCTAACTTTTGCTCCACGGTGGGCTAGACCTCTATTGCGCAGCTTTTGCTGCTTTCTAAATTTCGTTCTTTTTGGCTGTAACATTGGTTATAACCTTATTTTTCAGCTGCAGGTGTGTTTTGAGCATTTGTGTCAAAAACTTCACCTTTAAAAATCCAAACTTTGACACCGATGATACCGTAAGTCGTTTTAGCTTCCGCAGTACCATAGTCGATGTCAGCACGTAATGTATGTAAAGGCACACGACCTTCACGGTACCATTCTGTACGTGCGATTTCCGCTCCGTTCAGACGACCTGCAACATTAATACGAATACCTTCAGCACCTAAGCGCATTGTGTTTGTCACTGCACGTTTCATTGCACGACGGAACATAATACGACGCTCAAGCTGCTGAGCTACACTTTCAGCAACCAATGTTGCATCAAGCTCAGGCTTACGAATTTCTTCAACGCCCACATTGACAGGTACACCCATCAGTTTTGACGCTTCTTGACGCAACTTATCGATATCTTCGCCTTTTTTACCAATCACAATACCCGGACGTGCTGTATGGATAGTGATTTTGGCAGTTTTGGCTGGTCTATCAATCTGGATCTTACTGACTGAAGCATGCGATAGTTTCTTTTTAAGAAAATCGCGTACTTTAAGATCATTGCTCAGCATATTTGAAAAATCTGCTGAATCGGCATACCAGATCGAATTCCAATCTTTAATTATACCAAGTCTAAAACCTGTTGGGTGAACCTTTTGTCCCATAAGTCTGCTCTCTTACTTCTCGTCTACAACCACAGTGATGTGGCTGGTGCGTTTAAGAATACGGTTGCCTCGGCCTTTAGCGCGAGCCTGCATACGTTTCATGGTAGGACCTTCGTCAACCATTACTGCTGAAACGACTAATTCGTCGATATCGGCACCGTCATTATGTTCAGCGTTAGCGATCGCTGAGTCCAGCACGCCTTTCATAAGCTCTGCAGCTTTTTTAGGACTGAACGCGAGTAGATTGATTGCTCTTTCTACAGGCAAACCTCTGATTTGATCTGCAACCAAGCGCACCTTTTGTGCGGAAATGCGTGCGTAGCTGAGTTTAGCTTTTGTAGCCATATCTTAACCTTACCGTTTAGATTTCTTGTCAGCGGCATGACCTTTAAAGGTGCGAGTTGGTGAGAACTCACCCAACTTATGCCCAACCATATCTTCTGTAACAAACACGGGTACGTGTTGACGACCGTTGTGAACGGCAATTGTTAAACCGATCATATCTGGAGAAATCATCGAACGACGTGACCAAGTTTTAATTGGACGTTTGTTATCAGTTTCTCTCGCTTCCAAGACCTTCTTTTCAAGGTGCTGGTCTATAAAAGGACCTTTTTTAATTGAACGCGGCATAGGATTCCCTAAATCTTATTTACGATTACGACGGCGTACGATCATATTGTCAGTACGCTTGTTCTTACGTGTTTTGTAGCCTTTAGTTGGCACACCCCAAGGTGTTACTGGGTGACGACCACCTGAAGTACGACCTTCACCACCACCATGTGGATGGTCAACCGGGTTCATTACAACACCACGTACTGTCGGACGAATACCACGCCAACGCGTCGCACCTGCTTTACCTAATGAACGCAGTGAATGTTCACCATTACCAACTTCGCCCATTGTTGCTTTGCAATCTAATGGTACTTTGCGCATTTCACCGCTACGTAAGCGAATCGTCGCATAGCCATTTTCACGAGCAACATACTGAGCGCTGCTACCAGCACTACGAGCCAACTGTGCACCTTTACCAGGTTTAAGTTCAATGCAATGTACTGTGCTACCCAGCGGGATAGCTGACAATTTCAACGCATTACCTGCACGGATTGCTGCATCTTCACCAGACTCAAGACGGTCACCAGCTACCACACCTTTAGGTGCGATAATGTAGCGTTTTTCACCATCTACATAGTTCAGTAAAGCGATATGAGCAGTACGATTTGGATCGTATTCAATTCTTTCTACTACTGCTGGTATACCGTCTTTGTTACGTTTGAAGTCAATCATACGGTAACGTTGTTTATGACCACCACCACGGTGACGTACGGTAATACGACCAGCGTTATTACGACCGCCAGACTTAGATTTCTTTTCTACTAACGGCGCATATGGTTGGCCGTTATGTAAGCCAGGAGTACTGACTTGAACAACAAATCTGCGTCCAGCTGATGTAGGTTTAGCCTTTTTTAATGCCATTCCTGATTCCTCACACGTATTCTATTTACTATTCGCCAAGGAAGTTGAGATCAGCGCCATCAGCTAATGTCACATAGGCTTTCTTCCAGTCACTTCGTTTGCCCATTACACGGCCTGTACGTTTGACTTTGCCTTTAACATTAGTTGTGCTTACTGATGCAACTTTCATATCAAACAGCGTTTCAACAGCTTGTTTGATTTCGACTTTATTGGCATTAGGTAATACTTTCAGTACGACCTGATTATGATTTTCTGCAACACGTGATGCTTTTTCAGCGACCACAGGTCCCAAAATAACTTTTGTTAAGCGTTCTGAGTTCATGCATATGACTCCTCTAGTTTACGAATAGAGTCTTCGCTCATAACGACTTTTTCAAAGCGCAGTAATGCAACCGGATTAATGTGTGCTGCATCAGTTGCTGCTATGTCATATAGATTACGTGATGCTAATGCCAAATTGCCCGCTGCATTCTCAGTAACGATAAGTGCATTAGAAACACCTAAACTTTCAGTTTTGCTTAGCAAATCTTTTGTTTTTGGTGAGTCAACTTCGATTTTGTCGACAATAATTAATGCATCATTACGACGTAATTCAGACAGAATTACAGCTAGCGCTGAACGGTACATTTTACGGTTAACTTTTTGGCTGTAATCACGAGTTGTTGCAGCAAAAGTTTTACCACCTGAACGCCATAATGGGCTACGAATTGTACCAGCACGAGCTCTACCACTACCTTTTTGTGCAAAAGGTTTACGGCCACCACCACTCACATCAGAGCGTGATTTCTGTGCATGTGTACCACTGCGAGCACCAGCCAAGTATGCAGTAACAACTTGGTGAACTAATGACTCATTATACTCACGGTCAAATAAAACATCGGAAACAGTAATGTTTCCTGCTTTTTTGCCGTCAAATGATTGTAATTGAAGATCCACGTTTATTCCCCTAAGAATCTTACTAGGCTTTTACAGCCGGGCGGATAATCACATCGCTTCCTGTAGCGCCAGGCACAGAGCCTTTAACTAACAGTAAATTACGCTCTGAATCCACCTTAACGATTGACAGGTTTTGAAGGGTACGTTTTTTGTCACCCATATGTCCGGCCATTCTCTTGCCTTTGAAAACACGACCAGGCGTTTGACATTGGCCAATTGAACCAGGCGCTCTGTGTGACAGAGAGTTACCATGAGTAGCATCACCACCACGGAATCCATAGCGTTTTACAACACCAGCGAAACCTTTACCTTTAGTGACACCAGAAACGTCAATCTTCTGTCCGTCTTCAAAAATATCAACTTTCAATTCCGCACCCAGTGCTAAGTCATTCAGCTCTTCAACTCTGAACTCCATAACTTTGCGACCAGCAGCAGCTTGTGCTTTTGCGAAATGGCCAGCCTGAGGCTTAGTAACACGTGATGCTTTACGCTCGCCAACTGTAAGTTGAATAGCGTTATAACCATCCGTATCGATAGTCTTAAGCTGACTTACACGATTTGGTTCTACTTCAATTACCGTTACTGGCGTAGAAACACCATCTTCAGAGAAGATACGTGTCATACCACGCTTACGGCCGATGAGTCCGATAGTCATTGACCCAGCCCCTCTTAATTCAACTTAATCTGGACATCAACGCCAGCGGCGAGATCCAGTTTCATTAAAGCGTCTACTGTTTTATCAGTAGGCTCAACAATATCCATAAGACGTTTGTGAGTACGAATTTCGTACTGTTCACGAGCATCTTTGTTCACGTGTGGTGAAATCAATACTGTGAAACGCTCTTTTTTGGTCGGTAACGGAATTGGTCCGTTAATACGTGCACCAGTGCGTTTTGCAGTTTCAACAATTTCTTTTGCTGATTGATCAATCAAACGATGATCAAATGATTTCAGCCTAATTCTAATAGTTTGGGTTGCTGCCATTTCTATTACTCAACGATTTTACTAACGACACCGGCACCAACAGTGCGGCCGCCTTCACGAATAGCAAAACGTAACCCTTCTTCCATCGCAATCGGTGCAATCAAAGTTACGTCCATCTTAACGTTATCACCAGGCATAACCATTTCTACACCTGATGGTAATTCACATGCGCCTGTCACGTCTGTTGTACGGAAGTAGAACTGTGGACGGTAACCATTAAAGAATGGTGTATGACGACCACCTTCATCTTTTGACAGGACATATACTTCTGCTTCAAAACGTGTGTGTGGTTTGATTGTCCCTGGGTGTGCCAGTACTTGACCACGGTCTACGTCTTCACGTTTTGTACCACGTAACAGAACACCTACGTTGTCCCCTGCTTGACCTTGGTCTAACAGCTTGCGGAACATTTCAACACCTGTACAGGTGGTTTTTTGGGTGTCTTTGATACCAACGATTTCTAATTCGTCACCCACTTTAACAATACCGCGCTCAACACGACCGGTCACTACCGTACCACGACCTGAGATTGAGAATACGTCTTCAATCGGCATCAGGAAAGCACCGTCAATTGCACGTTCTGGTTGTGGGAAGTAGGTGTCCATCGCTTCTGCTAAACGGATGATTGATGGTGCACCAATTTCACTTGTGTCGCCTTCTAAGGCTTTCAGTGCTGAGCCAACAATGATTGGGGTGTCATCACCTGGGAAGTCATAGCTGTCTAACAACTCACGTACTTCCATTTCGACTAATTCAATCAGTTCTTCGTCATCAACCATATCGGCTTTGTTCAGGTAAACGATGATGTAAGGTACACCTACCTGACGTGATAACAGAATGTGTTCACGTGTTTGTGGCATAGGACCGTCAGCTGCGTTTACAACCAGAATCGCGCCGTCCATTTGCGCTGCACCTGTGATCATGTTTTTAACATAGTCAGCATGGCCTGGGCAGTCTACGTGAGCGTAGTGACGGTTAGCTGTTTCGTATTCGACGTGAGCGGTTGAGATTGTGATACCACGTTCTCTTT
>NZ_FOSH01000011.1 GCF_900114205.1 Methylophaga sulfidovorans | reverse complement strand
CCGTAAATACCATGCCATTGCGCTTTAGCAGGCCAAACACCGGTACTTTACCTCCAGCCCCTCGGCCTCGCTTACCTTTGCGACTGCCACCGAAATAACTTTCATCAGCTTCGATCTCACCTTCTAATAATTCAAGGTGTTCACTATGCTCATAAATCAACGTCCTTAAACGTTGAAAATAGCCAATGGCTGTTTTCACATTCACACCAACTAAAGATGCTGCGGTGCGGGCTGTTACTCCCCCTACAAATAACTCAATTAATCGCTGTTGCTTGTACCAGCTCAATCGGCTTTTTCTCATGCTCAGATAATACCTTTTTAAGTATTATCTGGATCAGCCCCTTATATTTTTCATTTTATCTTCCTTAATTATTTTTCAGTTGCTCTCATCCTGGAGCAGGATTATTAAATCATGTCATTAACATAAATTGAAATAAGGATTGAAAACGCTGCTGTAATCAACAGCATATTGCTACACTGTGCACTTGAATTCAGGAGCAAAATTTAATGTTACGTTGGGTAAACTCATCAATCAGCAGAAGGATCGGTGGACTATCAATCATCTTATTGTCATTTTTAATCATTATGATCATCTATTCGATGGTAGGACTGCAGCAAATTCGTTCGGAAATGATTGAACTGGCCGAAGTAGATACGCCATTAACACAGGTCATTTCTGAGATTGAACTGCTCCAGCTCCGACAGCATATTCTGATTGAATTGTTCCGCCAAACCAATCACAGACCGTCTAATAACGACATTAATCCTGCCGACATCCATCAACAGCTCAATAGTTATAATCAGCATCTTTCAGAGCAAATGTATAAAGCATCAACCATTATCGAAAATGGGCTTGAGCAAGGACGTATTCGATTTAAACAAGAACAAGATCAACACCTTGATGATGAGCTTGGAAAATTACTTACTAAACTGAATGCATTAACCATCAGCACCGCTATTTATACGGAAAAGCATGAATCAAACTTCATGATTATGACCAGTATTCTAGGCCTGTGTGCCTTCATTATTGGCTTGTATCTAACGCAATATACCATTCAGTATTTTCGTCAACGAATTACCCAAACACGTGACACCATACATCTATTTAGAGATGCTATTGAACATAGAGAGGTCATCGATTTTGAAGTTGAGAGCAATATAGACGATGAACGTGATGAGCTTTCTCAGTTTGAGCATGAGTTAAAATTGTTATTAAAACAATTTAGCCATGAAATAATCAGCCGCGACGAAATTGAGAAACAACTGATTGAGCTGGCAACGATGGATAAGCTGACAGGCGCCTATAATCGTCATAAATGGGATGAACAGTTAAAAATGCAATTAAACTTGGCATCTCGCGGCGCCAAGTTAAGCCTACTTCTCATCGATGCCGATCACTTTAAAAAGGTTAATGATCAATACGGTCATGATATCGGTGATGCTGTACTCATAAAGCTTGTTAAACTCCTCAAAAACCGACTACGGGAAACCGATACTATCTTCCGTATTGGTGGAGAAGAATTTGCTGTGCTTATAAAACAAACCGAACAAGAGCAAGCTCTTGAGATTGCTAAGCTTTTACAAACCAAAATAGACACGCATCAAGACACATCATTACCGCATTTCACCGTGAGTATTGGCATAACTTCTTATCAGCAAGGCGATACCACTACGGACTTTTTTAACCGTGCGGATAATGCCTTATACCAGGCTAAAGCCAATGGGCGTAATCGAGTGGAAATGGCCTAATCTTCAGCTAAATATTTCCTTATAAATCTCGCAAGCTGAGTTAATACTCGCCTTCCGTGGTGATATGAAGCACTTCACCGCAATGTTTACAATGTACGGCATCATGATCATGTCGATTTAAGCCACATGTCGGACATTCATAACGAATTTTACCCGGACGAAAAATAGTCTGGATCAAACGTAAAAATAAAGAGATGCCAAAAATCATTATCAGCACTGCCAGAATATGGCCGTCATGTCCCACCAGGGTAATATCACCAAAGCCGGTAGTCGTTAAGGTGGCAATGGTGAAATACAGCGCATCCAGATAGTCATTGATATGATCATTAATATGCACCTGGCTGACATAAACCACAGCGGTGATCACAAAAATAAACACAAACAAATTCACCACGCTGAATATGACATCTTCATGCATTCTTACGAAACGTGACTGCTTACGCAGATTTCTGAGCATATGGTAAGAGCGTAATAAACGTAAGGTACGAATCACTCTAAGGAAACTGAAATTTTCTGCCAGAGATGGTGCAAGTAAAGAAATAATGACGATAATATCAGCCAACCCAACAGGATGAATCAGTTCCTGAAGTTTTGATTTACTGATAAACAATCTGGCCACTAACTCCAGCAAATAGATAATCCCAATCGTCTCTTCCAGGACATGGAAATCATCTATGTGGTGAAAAAAAGAACCCAATATAAAATAGACAATCGTAATCGCATCAAACGCTAATAATCCCCAGCGAAAGCGTCTGGAACTTGGGCTTGAACCATTATAAAGATGGTCTATTTTATTATGTAATTTTTGCCAGAAACTTAGCTTTGATGGTGTTGCCTGCCCCATAGTGGGCTCCTGTTTATATTGCTTATTTGATTCTAAACGCCAACATCAAGCTCTGTGTGCTGAGTTTGCTTAAATAATATTTTTTCCTTCCTCTGGATCACGTGCATTTTTTGCTTGTTCAATAATATCTTGTGTATCACTGGCGAGTTGCTGTGCACTCACCTCAGCACTGTCATTTTTTACGGGAGGCTTATCGACCGCCTCTGCCATTACTGCCTCTTGGTTGTTCATTTGCACGACCGGAATGCCTTGAGGAAAAATAACTTCACGAGCGTCGTCAGGCATATTAATGCCAGCCGCTTCAAGGTGCCGGACAGTTTTATGCATCAAAACCGAAGCCACCTTGTTTAACGCATATTGGTGACCATCAACCCAAAAATTAATCACTATATTAATGGTGGATGAACCTAATGAGTCAATAAGCACCTGTGGTTCAGGATCTTTTAATACTTCATTTTGTTCGTTCAACACGGCCAAAATGGTCTGCCGTGATTTTTGAATACTGGCATCATAGCCAATGCCCACTACAAAACTGCCCCTTACCCAGGGATTCGCCGAAAAGTTTTTAATCACATTTTTATAAATAGTGGCATTGGGAATTTGAATATGATTACCATCAAAATCAACTAAGGTTGTGCCACGGGCAGTCACTTTATTTACCACACCTTTCAAGCCTTGCACTTCAATCACATCACCGATTAAAAACGGGCGCTGTACACTCAATAGCAAACTCGAAATAAAGTTTTCAGCGATGTCCTTAAATGCAAACCCAATAATAATACCTAACAAGCCGGTACCACTGACAATCGCAAGTGCAGCTTGCGTTAAGCCAACAATACTCAGAAAAATATATAAACCAAGCAAGATAATAAACAGGCTGATAATCCGCCGGATAACATTCTGCACCAATTTACTATCACTGATATAGGCAATGGGGTGAACGAGTAAAGCAGAGAATGGCTTTGCCAGAAAAAAGAAGATAAGAAAAACCAGCAGGCCAAGAACAAAAGATGGCATAACCTTGATAGTTGCTTCCCATAACTGAAGTAACTGAGTCGATAATATGTTTAGCGTATCTGTTAAGCCAAAAGCGTCTGATTCCATCGTTACCATTTCTCGTCAATGAACTATCGGTATTCGCACTGAATAGCAGCAACAGCGATTTTATTTTTAGTCAATATCATCCGTGATTTATTAATTATCACCATTAATGCTTTTTTTTCGCAGCGATGGAATCATCTTATAACTATTCCGCGTTGCTAAATGGACTTCACGCAAGAAAAAAGCAAGGCCAATGACAATTGCCATCGTCGAGCCCATAAACAACATTCCAATCAACCAGCGTAAGTTAAAATCAAGCAAGGCCTCTAAAAACATTACCGAGACAACAGAACAGATCAACAAAGCAGACAAGACACACATGGTAATCGCATTACTTGCTGCTCGACGTCGAAGTCCCAACACAGATATCTCTTCTCGCCATGCATCAGGCAACTCAACGGCTGATGCCATTTGATCAGTCAATACACGTGCTCGATCGATAATCCTAGCAAGCCGGTTAGCCATCACATTAAGAATACCGGCCATACCGGTAAGTAGAAATGCTGGCGTCAAAGCCAATTGCACAGCATGGGTAACATCACCAAGATTGGCTAGCCAGTTAATCATCGGAATGGGACTCTCTTAATTGTAATGAATGTATCTGTTCTGATTATTATACGAAGCTTTGCGGAAAGAACGCTTATTAACGACCTGGCCAGACAGTATGTAATAACATTAACCTTATCTGAAAACTGATATTACTGAATAGCTTGCTTGTAACCTTGATGCTCTATATCAGGCAAGCTTTCAAATCCCGGTTTGGCAAAATAATAACCTTGCATAAGATCAATTCCTGCATCCCGTAACCAGAGATATTCCTCATAGGTTTCAATGCCTTCTGCCAATGCAGTGATATTTAACTCATTAAACATCGTTAAGCAATTTCTCACAATAGATTGATGTACCTTATTTGAGTCAATATTTCTGATAAGCGCCATATCCAATTTAATAATATCTGTCTGAAAGTCAGCAAGCAGATTCAGGCCTGAATAGCCTGCCCCAAAATCATCTACTGCAGTTTTAAAACCAAGCGACTGGTAGTAATCGACGATACGTTTAACATGCTCTGTATCATCCATTTTTTCCACTTCAGTAAACTCAAACATAATTCGCTCTGAAGGAAAATCATACTGTTGAGCCGCTTCAAAGGTAGTACGAATACAACGCTCAGGTGTATAGATGGCATTGGGCAAAAAGTTAATGCTCAACATGGAAGTAATATTCAACTTGGCGGCAAGTGAAATAGCTTTAACACGACAGAGCTGATCAAATAAATAACGATTTTTATCATTCAATTTTGATATGACTGAATATGCAGATTCATTATTGATGCCTCGCACCAAGGCTTCATAACCATAAATAGTGTTGTTGCTACAATTTACGATAGGTTGAAAAGCCATAGTAAAGTCGAAATCCAAACGATTGTCTTTGTTGCAGCTTTGACAGATTTTCTCCTCTAAACTCATGGTCTTCTCCCTACTTAATTCTGATTATTTCTGAATACTGGTCAGCTGTTCTACGAATTGCAAGCATTCAGAAACTCACATCAATGCTATAACCCTATCATTTTATGGCGTAGTTTTATGGAGCGATTGCTCGGCATAATGAAGCACGCTTTATTACTTGTGCAAAAATGAGGCCTCAGACTGTTGCCAGACTTTTTCTGAATAATGCCAGAGCTATCAAGAAAAACACGCTTCCAATCGCCAAATTAGCTAATAAGTCAGGCCAAATAATAGCGAAATCAGCCCCACGGTATAAAACTGCCTGACTGGTACTGACAAAGTGTGAGGTGGGTGCAAATTGCATAATGTTTTGCACAATCTTTGGCATGCTATCAAAGGGAGTCATCCCACCGGACAACATCTGTAACGGCAATATTAATAACAGTAATAACAAACCCAACTGCGGCATACTTCGGGCTAGTGTGCCTAATAAAATGCCTAACGATGTAGTGGAAAATAAGAAACAAGCTGTGCCCAACTGAAACAGTATAATAGAACCGGCAATGGTCATATTCAGCCAGCCCTGAATAACGACATAAAGTGAAAAAGTACTGGTAATTAATACAACCAGTCCCATCGACCAGATTTTTGCCATCATAATTTGAAAGGGTGTGATGGGCATCACCAGTAAATGTTCTAAGGTACCGTGTTCACGTTCGCGTATCAATGCGGCACCAGTCAAAATCACAGATAACAATGTAATCATATTGATTAATTCCATCACCCCACTGAACCAGGCACTATTGAGGTTTGGATTAAACCGCATACGTACAATCTGTTTTACAGGTTGGCTGGATGTTGCATTATGTGTTTCTAATAAGTGCTGCACTTCTCTATTGATGATTTCACTGATATAACCGGCACCAATAAACGCCTGACTCATCATTGTTGCATCAATCGCCAGCTGAATTTCAGGCTTACGGCCAGCTAATAAGTCTTTTTGAAAATCATGAGGAATATCCAATACGAAGGTATATAAACCGGTATCAAGTGATTTATTCACATCCTGAAGCGATATCTGCTCGGCCGGTTTAAAATGTGGCTCATAAAAGGCTTCTGCAATATTGATGGAAATCGCTGACTGATCTTCATCCACAACAGCTATTGGCGTATTCTGAAGCTCAGTCGACACACTTTTGCCTGCCGAATATACCATCACGGTAAAGGTGACTAAAATCACAACCACCATCAATGGATCTTGTAGCAGAGTTCGCAGTTCTTTAATACCAAGGTTAAAAATATTCTTAACACTACTCATCTTATTTATCCTGCTTTTTGAGTAGTAATAAACTCAGGCACATCAAAACAACAATAGCTAAGCCCATCGGCCAATAAAATTCGTTTAATTCATCAAAGCCCAAGCCTTTAGTAAAGGCGCCCCGGCAAATCAGCAAATAATATGAAGCCGGGTAGATATGGCCAACTACATAACCCGCCCCTTCAAGTGAATTAATCGGATTAATCAGTCCGGCATAATTCACACAAGGCACAATACTGGCGATCATCGTCAGAAAGATGGCCGCAATCTGCGTTTTGGTAAAGGCAGAAATAAACTGCCCCATACATGTGGCCACAACGATATAAAGAAAGGTCCCCACCAGTAATGCCCAAAAACTGCCGGTTAAAGGCACATCAAAGACCATATACACCAGCCACATCAGCATCAGAAAGTTCATCATGCCAATCACGATATAGGGCAACTGTTTACCCATCAGAAATTCAAGTCTGTTAACCGGTGTCGCGTAAAAATTAGTGATAGATCCCAGTTCTTTTTCACGCACAATCGATAATGCAGTCAGCATCGAGGTAATCATCAACAACAATATCGGTAATACACCGGGGACCATTGATATCAGACTTTCAACCTGTGGGTTGTAGCGATAACGCGATATAAGCTGATAACTGGGTGATGCTTTGATTCCAAGCTGGCGGATACTCAATTCTGATAAATAACGAAGATGGAAGCCCTGAATATAGCCCTTTATGGTTTCAGCACGATATGGCATGGAACCATCAACCCAAACACTCACATTAGGTTGTTGACCATGACGCATATCTTTGCCGTAGTCTGGCGGAATTTCTATCGCCATACTGATATCACCACTGCGCATTCGCTCATCCATTTCGCGATCTGTCAGAATCTGTGCCTTTTCGTCAAAGTAACGTGAGCCAGCAAGGCTTTGAATATAATCGCGACTTTCAGGTGACTGATCGCGATCCATCACCGCGAACGGGATATCCTCGACATCAAGACTGATGCCGTAGCCCAACACAAACATCAAAATCACCGTACCTAAAAAAGCAAATACCAGACGGACAGGATCACGGGCAATTTCTAATGTCTCACGCAAGCTATACGCCAGTAGACGGGTCAATGAAAAACTTTTTTGCTTTTTGTTATTTTGTTGTTCGGCAAGTGTATTTTCAGCGAGTAGCTGACTGTCATCGCTATCGTCTGCTTGTTGCTCCGTCAAATAGGCAATGAACGTTTCTTCTAAAGTCTCTAAGCCTTTTGTTTTGCATAAAGCGTCCGGTGAGTCGGTAGCAAGGACTTTACCCGCATGCATTAATGAAATCCGATCACAGCGTTGCGCTTCATTCATAAAATGCGTTGAAACAAAGATGGTGACGCCCTGCTCACGCGATAGACCGATTAATAGCTCCCAGAAACCATCACGAGCCACTGGGTCGACGCCCGATGTGGGTTCATCGAGAATTAAAATTTCGGGCTCATGAATAATTGCCACTGCCAGTGATAAACGCTGGCGAATCCCCAAAGGTAAGTCCTTCGCTGACTGCTTCTGATAACGCTCAAGATCAAAGTCATTCAATAATTTTTCAACACGCTTGTGTTGATAATCCTGAGCCAAATCAAATAAGCGGGCGTGCAAAAACAGATTTTGACTGACTGAAAGCTCTTCATATAAGGAAAAGCTTTGTGACATAAAGCCGACGCGGCGACGAGTTGCCATATCATTGGCATCAACTTGTTCACCAAATAAACGAGCTTCACCTGAGCTTGTTGGTAATAAGCCCGTTAACATTTTCATCGTGGTAGTTTTACCGCAACCGTTAGAACCAAGAAAACCAAATATTTCACCGCGTTCTATTTCAAAGTTCACTTTATTGACTGCAGTAAAGTCGCCAAATGTCTTTGATAAATCTCTCGCCGAAATAGCAATTTTTTCTGACTGCTGCCGTGGTGGCACCGTGACAGTTTTGTGCCCTTGCCGTTTTTCTTCAGGTAATAACGCAATAAACGCTTGATCGAGATCGTCTTGTCCCGTTTGTTTGATAAGAGCTTCTGGACTGCCAGTGGCCATAACCACACCATCATCCATGGCAATAAGGAAATCAAACTCAGCCGCTTCATCCATATAAGCCGTTGCAATCAATACACTCATTTGCGGTCGTTGAGCACGAATCCGGTCAATAAGCGTCCAGAACTGACGCCGCGATAAGGGGTCTACACCCGTCGTCGGTTCATCAAGAATCAACAGATCCGGGTTATGAATTAAAGCGCAGCATAATCCTAGTTTTTGCTTCATGCCACCGGATAACTGCCCGGCAGGACGATCACGAAACTCGCTCAGACCAGTACTTTTTAATAATAGATTGATACGCTGTTCACGCTCGTCAGCAGCTAAACTAAATAAACGGGCAAAAAACAGCAGGTTTTCATGTACCGATAAGGTCATATACAGATTTTTGCCAAGACCTTGCGGCATATAAGCAATTCGTGAACAAATCTCTGTACGTTGTTTATTGTCTTGAATATCAGCACCCAGAACCTGACACTGACCACTTTGAGCTTTTTTTACGCCGGCGATAAGACCTAATAAGGTTGATTTGCCGACGCCATCAGGACCGATAAAGCCAACGCGTTGACCGGAAGGGATATCCAGCGTCACATCCTTTAATGCCTGTGTATCACCATACTGGTGACTGACATCTTTCAGGCTGATAACAATTCCTGCAGGCATTGGCAGATCAGTATGTAATGAGTGGTGGCACTTTCTCTGGCCACTGTGCTTTATCATCTAACTTGATATACGCCACGCCAGGCACCCCGGTTTTGACCTGCTCTGCATATTTTTTTAATACGCCTTCTTCAATTTTCACTTTTACCCGGAACATAAGCTTTTGACGCTCTTCTTCCGTTTCAACGGATTTAGGCGTGAACTGAGCTTGAGGTGCCACAAACGACACATGGGCAGGAATAGAAAAATCCGGATAAGCATCAATGACGATTCGCGCTTCTGCACCTACACGAGTTTGCCCTGCTTGGTCTGTGGGTAAAAACAGATACATATAAACATCACTGACATCAATAAGTGTAATGACTTTACCGCCTGCAGGAAGCACTTCGCCGGGCTCTGCCAGGCGATAAAGAACCCGGCCGTTACGAGGCGTGGTAAGTTGGCTATCAGCTATCACCACCTGTGCTTTTGTTACCTCGGCTTTGGCGGCTTCAATCGCTGCTTGTGCTTCAGCAACTTGTACTGATGCTGCTTGCATGGCAGCTTGTGCAGTCGCTTTTTGTGTTTCTTTTTGATCCATGACCTCTTGGCTAAGATGGCCTTTTTTTACCAATGCCTGAGTACGTTCAAGCTCTTTCTTTGCCAGAGTAACTTCACTGCGTCGCTGCGCCAGAATGGCCTGTGCATATTTTTTAGACTCATTCGCTTTATTAAGATTGGCATTAGCTACTGCCAGACTCGCCTCAGCTTGTTCGGTATCCATCACGGCCAGAATTTGACCTTGGGTGACCCAGTCACCTTCATTCACCTCAATTTGTTCAACTTTACCCGCTGTTTTTGTCGCCACATCGACTTCAGTTGCTTCAATTCGGCTATTTCCTGCGGCAAAGCCACTGGGTAAACTCAGCTCTTGTTCAGACTTCCAGTAATAGCTGGCTGCAGCGACGGCAACCAATATTAGTAACAGAATCAAATTTCGTAATCGCAGCATGTGTTTTCTTTATTGATGAAGAGTGATTGGAATAAACACTACTTCTAATAATACACAATGACGAAATAACTGAAATGACTAAGATCAATCTATTTATCAAATTTTCCCAGTTTGAGTTGCTGAACCGGCCAGAACCGCCATAACAAGCAGGAGACTGTCCAACAGATAAATGCCGAAGTGATGTCATGACTGATGAAATGCGCCCCACGTAACTGCTGGGCTACACCGAAAATGACGCCAGCAACGATGACGCCATATAGCACTTTCCTGGCCTGCTGAGGAAAAAGTTGTGTGCTGACAAAATACAAACCAAAAAACATATAGGCAGAACTTGCATGACCTGCCGGAAAACAATGATCTGCGCCTTGCAGCGGCGACCATAGACTATGCAGCCAAAACTGATAAGGTCGTTCCCCGCCAAATTCCATCACAGACCAGGGACAATCAACCTGGGTCAGCCTTTTTATAGCACTTACCGTGAGTGTCGATGCAGGAATACTGATACTTAGATACGCTAAAGCATGACGATATCGTGATAAATAACCTGTTCCTACACTGACTACATAGCTTAGTAATACAGCGATAAACAGGAGTACTGCCAGGTCATGACCGCCATCATGCAACCACGTTTGTGTCAGCCAATAATGCTTTAGTTGCCATTGCCCACCTTCAAGCTGATACCAGATGGTAACCACTAACTTATCCAGTTCTGTGACAGCAATAATAGCCATCAAAACAAAATACAGCCCCCACAAACGTACTAAATGATTCAGCATAGATTTAGCTATGCTGACAGCTGGCAAAGATATCTAAATCTGGATCATATTTACCTGGCAGTAAGACATTATTCATTCCTAATAATGAATGGAAAATATTGTCATGGCTGACCGCTTTGCCAGTTTCATTTTTCATACATACTGGGTCAATGTGATAGTCACGTTCATAGTTATCTGACAACCACACCACCATCGGTACATGGGTTTGCTGACTAGGTGCAGCAAAATAAGGGGTGCCGTGTAGATATATATTGTGTTCACCTAAAGACTCACCATGGTCTGATACATAAATCATGGCAGTATCAATTGATTGCGAAGATAAATTATCAAGATAATGAATCAGTTGAGCCAACACATGATCGGTATATAAAATCGTATTGTCATAAGCATTTCTTAGTTCCTCATTCGAACATTTTTGTAGTTCTGAGGTTTGACATAGCGGTTTATACTTCTCAAATGCCGCTGGTACCCGCTTAAAGTAGGCCGGACCATGACTGCCCTTCTGATGCAATACAATTAATTGATCATCATCTGACTTAGCAACCAGTGCTTTTAGATTAGTCAGTAATACTTCGTCATAACACTCACCATCGGGACATAAATCTGTCAGATTAACGTCAGTCACTTTCTGGTGTTCTACACGATCACACACGCCTTTACAGCCGCTGTTATTATCCAACCAACTTACCTTGACACCTGCAGCGGAAATAGCGTCCAGCACACTTTCATAACCATGGCCTTTTTCATCGTCATAATCATCACGAGAAAACTGTGAGAACATACATGGCACTGACGTCGCCGTGGCTGTGCCACAAGACGAGGCATTATTAAAATACAGGCTGTTAGTTTTCTCTAACTCTGGTGTTGTCTCACGTTCATAACCATTCAGATGAAATGATTCTGCTCTCGCTGTTTCACCGACGACCATCACTGTCACTGTGCGATGCTTTTTCTCATGCGCTAAGCTGCCAAGTGCGGCATTTTGTGAAATAGGGATTAATGGTTTATCCGCCTCTGCAAATTGCTGTTTGGCAATTTTAGTGACCGCATAAATATAACTGGTCGGATTAATTAAATAACGTAAATCGCGATGATTTCGGAATGTCGACGCGTAATCCTGATAGAAAAAGGCAGCGACCAATCCCATCGCTAAAATACTCATGGTGATAGAAAACGAACTCATCAATAATTGCTTTGTCCAGCGGACGTGAGCAATCCGTACTTTAGCTATCAAAAATGCTGGAAAAACACCCCATAGCAAGAAATGAATAATAAAATCTTTACTCAATAATTCCTTTGTTTCTGCGGCATCGGTTTCTAACACGTTTTGAATCATCGAGCTGTCGATATGTACACCATAGCTATCGATAAAATAGCTGGCTGCAGCAGAACACAACACAATGAAAATCAATACTGGTTTTATCAGGTGCCTGGATGACACCAAATTAAATATCAGATTAAACAACGCCGTCATAAAGATGGCGCAAGAACCTAAGAACAACAGATTATGTTTAGTGATTAACTGATTCGCCTGAACAATGCCTGCCCACAAGCCATTGTTATAAGCAAGCATCAGAAGTACTGAGAACAATAAGACTAAATACTGAGAAGGAATTGCACGACGCATGGTAAACCTCGACCAAATTAATTTTGGCAAAGATTAATCTTTGTAACTTAAAAAATACTTAAACAAAAAAGCCACTGACGAATCAGTGGCTTTTTCTTAGTCAAACAAACAAAACTTAAGCGAACCGGCCATGACGATAATCATCAAAAGCTTGTTCAATCTGCTCGCGCGTGTTCATCACAAACGGACCGCCTCTGGCAATAGGTTCATTCAAAGGCTGTCCTGATACAAGCACAAACTCCGTATCACGTTCACTGTTGACTCGCACTTTTGATCCGGTCTCCAATACGGCGAGTTGGCCAGCATTAAGTGGTCGCTGTTTATCGCCGACCTGTATCTGACCTTTCATCAGATACAGGAACGTGTTGTCCGTTTCCTTCACTGTATGCTCAAACGTGACTCCTGCAGGTAAAAAAACATGCAGGTATAGAGGATTAACAAACGGGTTATCAATCACACCATTAACGCCACTATCTGTCTGACCAGCAATGACCTTGATTTCGGTGCCATTGTCTAATCTGGCTACCGGAATCTGCTCAGCACCAAACTCCTGATACTTGGGCTCATTCATCTTTTCTTTTGCCGGCAAGTTCACCCACAATTGAAAGCCTGCTAAACGTCCTTCTTTCTGCTCTGGCATTTCAGAATGGATAATTCCTTTACCTGCCGTCATCCATTGCACACCACCTGTTTCAATGACTCCGGCATTACCCGCACTGTCTTCGTGACGCATACGCCCTTCTAACATATAGGTCACCGTTTCAAAGCCACGGTGTGGATGTGGTGGGAAGCCAGCAATATAGTCCTGAGGTTTATCTGAACCAAAGGCATCAAACATCAGAAAAGGGTCAAGCATATTGAGCTGTGGTGAGCCGATAATACGAGTAAGCTGTACACCTGCACCATCTGAGACCCTGTCTCCGTTGATGATTTGTCTTAATTCCCTTGTCTGAGTCATCACATTCTCCTGATAAATATTAGCTGATGAGATCAGCAACTTTTTGTGTCAATGTTTCTGTTTCCTGAATCAGACTGCCGGCATCCACCACAATGACATCCTCAATACCCAGAAAATTCATTATCAGCTTCAAATAAGTAGAAGCGTAATCCACTTCACTTCCCAGAGGTACGCCGCCGGAAGCCATGACCATGTAGGCTTTTTTCGCTTTCAGCAAACCTTCAGGCCCATTTTCAGTGTAACGAAACGTAACTTTTGCTCTGGCAACTTGATCTATCCAGGCCTTTAACACTGCTGGCACACTAAAGTTATAGATAGGCGATGCAATTACCAGAATATCGGCATCCTGCAACTCTTCTACTAATTGGTCCGACGTTTTTAACGCCTGCTTGTTTTGTTCGGTACGTTGCTCTTGGTCAGTGAAATTGGCGTGGATCCAATCTTCATTGATGAAAGGAATACCTTTCGCTAAATCACGTGATTTGATCACAAAACCAGATTGTTTTTGTAATGCTGATACCAGTTCAGCAGATACCTGACGTGTTACAGAGTCCTGAAAACGTTCACTACTATTGATATGTAAAATCGTGTTATTCATGTTTATTCTCCTGTTTTCTATGAATTACTTGATATTGTCGATAGCTAAATTACCCGCACCATTCCCCACCAGTAACAACAATCCACCGGCAATGGCTAAATCTTTCATAAACAAAATGCTTTGCATTTGGTCGGCAAAATTACTGTGGAAAATAGCTGCTGCAATCACCGTAAACCCTGCTAACAAAAACGCTGCAATACGTGTTTTAAAGCCAAATAAAATGGCCAGACCGCCTAAAATTTCTGTGGCAATGACTAGTGGTAATAGTGATGTAGGTACCCCCATCATGCTCATATAACCCTGTGTTGCTTCATAACCTGCACCGAGCTTTCCTATACCGGCTGAAATAAACATCAGGCTTAATAAAAACCGACCCGTTACTATTGATACCCCTGTTACTGCGTTCATCTTTTTTCCTTTTACTGTGTTATTTCTATGGTTCACAGTTTATTGTTTCCATATTTTTATAAAACAGTGTATTAATGAACTTATTGTTACCAAATAAAGAACAATAACAATGAGTCAATTAGAAGAAATGCAGTGTTTCGTGCGGGTGGTTGAAGCTGGCAGTATCACTAAAGCCGCAGAACAGATGAATACGGTGAAATCTGCTATAAGCAAGCGTTTAACTGATTTAGAAAGACGACTAGGTATCAGCTTGCTTAAACGAACAACGCGTAAACAAACGCTTACCGATGCAGGTCGCAGTTACTACCAGCATTGTGTTCGTATTCTTGATGATATCTATGAGGTTGAAAATGCGTTAGGCAATGAGCAAACATCGTTATCTGGCCGTATCAGATTATCTGCACCCATCAGTTTTGGTTTGATGCACTTGAGTCCGGCTCTACGCGAATTTAATCAGATACATCCGGAAATAATGTTTGATATTGATTTTAGTGACAGACATCAGGACTTAGTCGCTGAAGGTTTAGATTTGGCCATTCGTATATCTAATTTAACTGACTCCAGCATGATCGCCCGTAAACTGGCCTCTACCCGCCTCCATATTTGTGGCAGCCCTGACTACTTTGCTCAAAATGGCTTACCTGAAAAAACAGAAGACTTACTGTACGGTCATGTAAAACTGCAATATTCACATGTCAGTAGCAGTTGGTCATTACTGGATCATCAAGGGGAGATAATGTCTGTCAATCTGCCTACAGTGCTTTCTTCAAATAATGGTGAATATCTGCGGGATGTATGTGTAGATGGAAAAGGTTTAATTTTGAGTCCCGATTTTATTGCTTTTTCTGCAATTAAAGCAGGCAAGTTGCTGACCGTTCTTGACAATGCACTGGTTCAGAAAGATATCGGTATTTATGCCATCTATCCACAAACACGGTTTTTATCGCACCGTGTGAGGATTCTGATTGATTTTTTACGTGATTATTTTAGCCAACTTCAAGACTGGGACATCCCTGTTAGATAACTACTTATCAATAGACAAATAATAACTCAGTTCCGTTTGCTGACGATTCACACATGCAATCCCCTCTTTGATAGCTTCATCTGCGCGATAGAATTCCAGAATCCCAATATGGGAAAGACGTGGATTTAAGATGATTTCTGGCGGATCACCGGCCATTCGGCTGCGAGTAATCCGGTCCTGAGTAATATTAATAGATGCCGCAATGGCATCTAATAAGGCGGGAGCTTCTTCTTTTTGTTCTCGACGTTTAGGAAATAGATTATTGGTATAGTCGGCTACCATATTGCCGACTTTTCCTGTCCAGCTTGTTGGTGTATCAAGTGTTGTTTCAGGTTCGCTGTCATCAACATCCATTCTGAAATGTTTGCCCACAATGCCACTGTTAAGGTTCACAGCAATAACCACGTCAGCCCCCATGGCCCGACATAATGACACAGGCACGGGATTAACCAATCCGCCATCAATTAACCAACGATTATTGTGTTTTATTGCCGGGAATAAGCCAGGTAAGGACATGGACGACCACACAGCATCCATCATATTGCCACGCATGTTCCAGACTTCACGGCCGTTGTATAAATCTGTTGCAACGGTAGCAAAACGGATTTGTACAGATTCTATATCCAGATTCTGATCCACCACATATTCATCAAGAAAACTACGTAGGCGGTTTTTATTAACAAAGCCTTGTAGTGAGCGATTAATGGCAAAGTACTGAGCAGTTTTCAACTTATCTAATTGCAGTACCCAGTCATTAAGCTTATCGATATTATTGGCTACATAGGCTGCACCAACCAAAGCACCTATTGACGTACCAGTTACAATATCGGGAATGATGCCCAGTTTTTCTAACTGCCTGATAATACCAATATGCGCCCAGCCACGAGCTGCTCCACTGCCTAAAGCCAGGCCAATCTTTAATTTTTCGCTCACCTTAAAACCTATAGTTTGTTATATTTATCATATAGATAAAAAAGATTAATAAAGTAATGATTGAACAAAATACCTATTTATTTGTGTACGGCACATTGATGAAAGAAACAAATCACTCAATGGCACAGTTGCTTGTCAAACATAGTGAGTTTATTTGTCGTGCCTCTATGCAAGGTCAGCTCTATCTTATTGACTATTATCCGGGCGCCATTTTATCTGACAACAAAGACGACATCGTTTATGGCGAATTGTATAAGGTTTCTAATGCCAGCTGGGTGCTTAGTCAACTGGATGATTATGAAGAATGCTCTTCATCTTTCCCTGAGCCACACGAATACCAACGCCAACTAATCAACATCCAGCCTGATACTACTGATATCAAGATATTCCGTGCCTGGGCATACCTTTATCAGTACTCTTTAGACAATAAGTCCCGTATTAAAAACGGCCAATTTCAGATGGAATATGCCGACACAAAATAATTTCTAAAGCTTATTAAAATCAATCCGATAGTTAGTGTATATAACTTTCATCTTTAGAGACATGAACGAGATACCTAGGCTTTATCACAATACGATGATTACTATTAGTGCGCCATCACAGGTTGAACCAGCTCGCCCTGCTGCTCAGGAAACGAAAACACCCAATGATAGCGATCGCAGACAACGTTATGATCGTCGAAAGCGAAATCAAAGACCCTTTATCGAACGTCGTGTTTCCTCTGATCGCCGCTCACAACGGTTCGAAGCAAAAGCCTGATAGAAGCTACTCATTCAACGCCGGGAAATCTGCTGCATATTTCTGGATCCACTCTAAAGCTGCTTCATCACTCGTTAACTGACGTCCTGTTTTAGCGCTGATACGTTTTCTATAATCTTCGATATAACAAATCTGCTCAACCATTCTGAGAGCATAGGTAATCGCCTTATTCTGAAAACTAATACCAACCAAATATTCATTTCCTTCTGTTTTGCACCAACAGACAATACCTTTTGCCTTAAACCCCGGTTTACAGGCAAGAATATTAACCTCAACCAGACTGCCAGAAGGCATGGGCTTAGGTGAGCTAAAACACAGGCCACCTTTACTGACATCTTTCAGCGAACGTTGCTGATGCTGCTCTCCTAACTTAACCTGAATAGGCACGCTGCTTGGGTGGCGTATAAACCGTCTCAGTTCTTCTATCATTTTGCTAGCTTATCGCTGTTTTATAACAATGTGATTAAAACAATTTTTTCAGCTTATCCTGAACAAGGCCCAATCGGCCTGTTTTTACTGCACCACGGCGGATTCCTTTCACTGGTGCTATGTAATATAAGTCACCATTTTTCCCTTCAAGTTGCTCCGGAACGCCAACTGATTTTGCCAGTCTGGCATTCGCTCTCAAATGTTGAAACTCTCCATGAACAGGAATAGCACACGCTGGTTTGACCCAACGATACATAGCCTTTAGTTCTTCCATAGCCGGGTGACCCGAAGCATGGATTTCCAGGCGACTATTATCCACAGTAATCACATCTACCTGCATTGCTTTAAGTCGTTCAATTAACGCCTCAATCGGTAGTTCATTTCCAGGAATCACTTTAGAACTGAAAATAACGGTATCACCGGCTTCCAGTTCAATATCTCGAAAACTGTTTTGACTGAGTCGGTTTAACGCTGTTCTTGGTTCACCCTGACTACCGGTTGCCACTAACAAAACCGTATTTCGTGGCAGAAAACCTAAGTGATGCGGATCAACAAAGGTTTCAATACCACTCCACAGACCGACGCGTTTTGCTGCAGAATAGGTATTTAATAATGAACGTCCCAATAAACCGAGATGTCTCCCTGTCTCTTTAGCAATATCAGCCACCGTTCTCAAGCGGGCAATATTACTGCCAAAGCAGGTAACAACGACTCGCCCTTTCGCTTGCTCCACATGATGTTTCAGGCCTTTATATAATGATGCTTCAGACGTTGACCAGCCTGGTACATTAGCATTAGTCGAATCACAGACCATTGCATCAACACCCAGCTCACCCAGTCGGGCATAATCATCTTCCTTATATGCCTCCCCGACAACTGGCGCGGAATCAAGCTTCCAGTCAGCGGTATGAAATACTTTGCCTGCAGGAGTTGTAATCAATAAAGCAAACGGATCAGGGATGGAGTGTGTCAGTTGAATCCACTGCACATTAAACACCCCTATCTGTCTTGATGCCTGAGCCTCAACAATATGGACTTTAACTTTTTTGATTAATCCGGCTTCAGCTAGTTTTCTGCGTAAGATTTCGGCCGTATAAGCCGTTGTGTAGATAGGACAACGAAATCGTTCCCATAAATAAGGCACGGCACCGATATGATCTTCATGGGCATGGGTTATCACTAGCCCATCGAGTTGTTCTTTGCGATCAACAATAAACTGTGGATCAGCCATCTGCACATGAGCTTGTGCGCCTTCAACCGGCTCCCCATCGATATCGGTTTTTGCTTCAAAAGTAACACCACAGTCCACCATTAACCAACGGCCATCATGGCCATAGAGGTTCAGGTTCATGCCTATTTCACCGGTTCCTCCCAGTGGCAAAAACCAGAAATCAGACTCATCAGGTGTCATAAATATCCTTTTTTATAGCTTGGTATCGTTGCTATTAGTTTGGCAGGGTTTCCACAGATAGGAAAATATCATACCGATAATGAATGCCTTACCGTCTCAACAAACGCTCTTTTTTTATCATTATTCTTTTAAAAAGAAGGAGTTCCGCCACAGTCATTCGTTCATGGGTCAACAATGGTATAATTGCCGGCTGCTTTTTTGTAAGTCATTGATTTAATGACCTAAGAAAACCAATGGAGAGAGATTATAATAATGACAACTTCAAACTTAATGACTGAAGGTTTGAATCTGATGCTTATCGGCATGGGGTTCGTATTTATATTTTTGACATTATTGGTGTTTGTCACATCGATCATGTCACGCATTATCACCAGCTACGAAAAAAACGTGGGTGTATTACCTGAAGAAGGTATTTCCTCGCCTACGGCAGTCATCAGTCCGGCCATGAATCAGTCTCAACATGCTAACGATGATAAAAACTTAATCACTGTGCTCTCTGCTGCAGTGCACAAATTTCGTTCTCGCCATAAATAAATCAGCGCGTTAAAGACTTTTTTCGAATCAATCAATAAGGCCATGAATATGACCGAAGTTAAAAAACCACTTGGCATCACCGACGTCGTTTTACGTGATGCACATCAATCATTATTCGCTACCCGTCTTAGACTGGATGACATGTTACCTATCGCTGACAAGCTCGACCAAATTGGTTTTTGGTCTGTAGAGAGCTGGGGCGGTGCCACATTTGATGCCTGTATCCGTTATCTGGGTGAAGATCCCTGGCATCGTATTCGCTCACTTAAAGCAGCTATGCCTAATACTCGTCAGCAAATGTTGCTACGTGGTCAGAATTTATTAGGTTATCGTCACTATGCTGATGATGTTGTCAGAAAGTTTGTAGAAAGAGCCGCAATCAATGGCGTTGACGTGTTCCGCGTGTTTGATGCCATGAATGACCCACGCAATCTGGAAACAGCAATCAAAGCTGTGCTGGAAAATGATCGCCACGCTCAAGGTACTATCGCCTACACAATCAGCCCGGTTCATGATCTGAATTTGTGGTTAGACATGGCTAAACGTATTGAAGACATGGGTGCCCACTCTTTATGTATCAAAGATATGGCTGGTTTGCTTAAGCCTTATGTGGCTTATGAATTAGTTCAAAGCCTTAAGCAAACTATTGATATCCCGATTCATATGCAATCACACGCTACCACTGGTTTATCCACTGCCACCATTATGAAATGTGTGGAAGCCGGTATTAATAATGTTGATTCTGCTATTTCCTCAATGTCGATGACCTATGGTCACTCTGCAACGGAATCTGTTGTTGCAATCTTTGAAGATACGGACCGTGATACTGGTCTTAATATTGAACTCCTTGAAGAAGTCGCCGCCTACTTCCGCGATGTCAGAAAAAAATACGCGCAGTTCGAAGGTTCTTTACGTGGTGTGGATTCACGTATTCTGGTTGCTCAGGTACCCGGCGGCATGTTGACCAATATGGAAAGTCAGCTGCGCGAACAAAATGCGCTGGATAAGATGGATGCGGTTTTAAAAGAAATTCCCCGTGTTCGTGAAGACCTGGGCTTTATTCCATTGGTCACACCGACATCACAGATTGTTGGTACCCAGTCAGTTATCAATGTGTTGACTGGTGAACGTTATAAAACCATTGCAGCAGAAACAGCGGGGATCTTAAAAGGTGAATACGGTGCCGCACCAGCGCCATTCAATAAAGAGCTTCAGGAGCGCGTTCTCGAAGGCGCGGAGCCTATCAGCTGTCGTCCTGCGGATCTGATTGAAGCAGAGATGGAAAAGCTCACTACCGAGCTTCTTGCTATTGCTGACGAGGAAAAAATTGAGCTGGCAGAAGGTGAACAGCAGGTTGACGATGTTTTAACTTATGCCCTATTCCCACAAATCGGGCTTAAATTCCTTAAAAACCGTCATAATTCAGACGCATTTGAGCCTGTTCCCGTTATTGATAACGCGCCAACAACTGCTCGCCCAGCAAGCCAGGAACAAGAAACTTACACCATTAAAGTCAATGGTCAGAGTTATGTTGTTCAGGTAAATGAAGGTGGTGATATCAGCCATGTTGAATCCTCAGCAGCATCGGCACCTACCCCAATGGGTGAAGGTGATCCCGTTGCGGCTCCGCTTTCCGGAAATATCTGGAAAGTCGAGGTCAGTGTCGGTCAGCAAGTCAATGAAGGTGACACTATTTTGATTCTGGAAGCGATGAAAATGGAAACACAAATCGTGGCCTCTAAATCAGGAACAGTATCATCCATTTCTGTTAAACAAGGTGATTCCGTCAAAGTCGGTGATCAGCTGGCAACTATCGCTTAATTGGGGGAATTCATGGATAAACTACTTCATCTCTGGCAAGTAACAGGTATAAACCAAATGACACCAGGCCAAGGTGTCATGATTCTGATCGGCATGTTATTGCTATATCTGGCCATCAAGAAAAACTTCGAACCTTTATTATTAGTTCCCATCGGCTTTGGCGGTGTGTTGGCGAATATTCCCGGTGCTGGTCTCGCCGAAGGTAATGGCATCTTGCATATTTTCTATACCGTCGGTATTGAAAGTGGCGCCTTTCCACTGATCATTTTTATGGGTGTAGGTGCGATGACCGACTTTGGTCCGCTATTAGCCAATCCTAAAACCCTGTTTCTGGGTGCTGCGGCCCAGTTCGGTATTTTTGCTACCTTAATGGGTGCGGTGGTACTGGCTCACTTTGGTATTTTTGACTTTAGTCTTGCTGATGCCGCTGCTATAGGGATTATCGGGGGTGCAGATGGACCAACATCTATTTATGTTGCCAGTAAGCTTGCTCCGGATTTACTCGGTGCTATTGCTGTAGCGTCATACTCTTATATGGCATTAGTACCATTAATTCAGCCGCCGATTATGCGTGCCCTGACAACTGAGTCAGAACGTAAAATCAAAATGGTGCAACAGCGTCATGTCTCACAACGTGAGAAAATTGTATTTCCGTTAGTGTTACTCATTCTTGTCGCGTTTTTATTGCCTGATGCTGCGCCATTACTCGGTATGTTCTGTTTTGGTAATTTAATGAAAGAATGTGCTGTCGTGGATCGTTTAAGCAATACCACGCAGAATTCGCTGATTAACACCGTAACAATCTTTTTAGGTTTAGCAGTTGGCTCCAAGCTAAGTGCAGATAAATTCCTGGATTTACAGACGCTGGGTATTTTGGTGTTAGGTATGGCGGCATTTGCTATTGGTACCGCCTCAGGTGTGATCATGGCAAAAATACTGAATAAACTCATTAAGGAACCGATTAATCCATTAATTGGCTCAGCCGGTGTATCTGCTGTACCTATGGCGGCACGTGTGTCTAATAAGCTTGGTTTAGAGTCTGATCCACATAACTTCCTGTTAATGCATGCGATGGGACCTAATGTCGCCGGTGTTATCGGCTCTGCAGTCGCCGCTGGTATTTTGATTAACTACGTCGGCACCTAATCTTACAAATAGACACCATATCGAATAGGTATGGTGTCTATTACTCTTCCATAATGCTGGCATGCGCCACTTTGTTTGCTATTCCACCAATCTCACAACGGTAATTAGAAAACGATGACTTCGCTTTGACTTGGGCCAACCACTTGCCTTTTTCGGCCCCACTCTCATCCAGTCCATCTAAAGCAACGTGATATTCTTTAACTAATTTAATCAATCTCTTATCTGACATTCCTGGTGTAATTTCTCTGCAGAAATTATCAATATGTTGTGTCTCCCATACATAATAAATGGGGTAAACGATGACACCGATAATGAGAATTTGTATTAAATTAACCAGTAGTTTCATCCATAATTACTCCGTGTTAATTAGAGCAATATAAAAGAAGACAAGTTAATAGTGCGCGACCTGATTCACACTACTGAAAGATTTAATGCGTTTTATTTAAGAAATCGTTATCACACTGTCACAGATAAGCTTTATCATGATTCTTTTTTTATAAGAGTTCATTATGTCTCAAACAATCGAAGTCGAACTCACCTCTACGCCGGTTGAGTTGTATAAAGTCCTGAAGTTTGAGGGTATCGCGGCAAGTGGTGCTGAAGCCAAACTACTTATTGAGCAAGGCCTTGTTTCTGTAAATGGTGAACTGGAAACACGAAAACGCAGAAAAATTGTAGGCGGTGATGAAATTGGTTTTGAAGATATCACCCTGATTATCTCTGAATAAATGTTTAGTTTTTCTGTCCCCTATCCTATTTACAAATGGATGGAAACAAATCTCGTCAGCAGACATCTAATTCCTCCTGATAAATAAAAATCTACAACAGAATGAAATTAGATAAAGTCGTACCATGGGGTCGTAATCTGCTGGAATATCAACGTATGTTTATGCTCAACGACGATGATTTTCAGCAATCTATTCTTGGCTGCAGTGACGGACCAGCCAGTTTTAATCTCGAAGCCAGACTAAAAGGTATAAATGTCACCTCTGTAGACCCTTTATATCAATTCAACGCTGAGCAAATCCATCAGCGCATAGAGCAAGTAGCGCCAGATGTGATTAGACAAGTTCGCGAACACCAAAATCAATTTATCTGGCAGACATTTTCAGATCCTGACACCTTGTACCAACAACGCATGACTGCCATGCAATTATTCTTAGCAGATTATGCCCTGCCAACAAGCTCGCCGTTTTACATCAATGCTGAACTACCTCATCTACCATTTGAAGATAAGCAATTTGATTTGGCCTTATGTTCACACTTTTGTTTTTATATAGCGAACATTTTGACCTTGAGTTTCATCAGCAAGCCATGCTTGAGTTGTGCCGCGTTGCGAGGCAAGTCAGAGTGTATCCGTTGATTGGGTTGGACAATACCCCCTCTCCTCATCTAGGCTTAATAAGTAAAGAATTAATACAACGGGGTCACAAACTTCAGCAGCATCTCGTTGATTATCAATTCCAGAAAGGTGCTACGCATATGTTAGTAGTAGATACCCATTCATAACCCATCAATACATATAAAAAAGGGAGAACCATGCGAATTTTAATGATTTTGACATCTCACGATACCTTAGGTGATACAGGTAAAAAAACAGGCTTCTGGTTAGAAGAATTTGCCTCTCCCTATTATGTGTTCAAAGACGCTGGCGTTGATATCACGCTGGCAAGTCCTAAAGGTGGTCAGCCGCCATTAGATCCAAAAAGTGACGATCCAGACTCACAAACAGAGTCGACAAAACGCTTTAAGCAGGACAAAGAAGCACAGACAGCGCTCGCCAGTACATTAGTTTTAGACAGTATTCGAGCTGATGATTATGATGCTGTTTTCTACCCTGGTGGACATGGGCCTCTGTGGGATCTTAGCGTCTCAGAAAAGTCGATTGAATTGATTCAACAATTCATATTTCAAGATAAGCCTGTTGCAGCAGTCTGCCATGCCCCAGCCGTGTTACTCAATGTAAAAACCCTGACTGAAGAGCCTCTTGTTAAAAACTTGTCTGTAACCGGTTTTTCAAACTCCGAAGAAGATGCGGTAGGACTCACTGATGTCGTCCCATTTTTACTGGAAGATGAATTAAAAGATGCCGGTGGTTATTATCATAAAGCCGATGACTGGGCTCCATTCTGCTGTGAGGATGGTTTATTAATTACCGGACAGAATCCACAGTCATCAGAAGTGACTGCTCAGGCCTTACTGAGCCGCCTGCGTAAGTTTGCCTGAAGCTGATATAATGACCGTTTTATTTCAAAAAGAGAGTTAACATGGCTAAAGCAACAGCAAGACACATCCTGGTAGATAGTGAAGAAATCTGTTTAGAACTTAAACGTGAAATCGAACAAGGTGCCGATTTTGCTGATGTTGCTAAAGAACACTCTTCATGCCCTTCTGGCCGTTCAGGCGGTGACTTAGGTGAGTTTGGCCCAGGAATGATGGTGCCAGAATTTGATAAAGTTGTTTTTTCAGCTCCTGTCAAAACCGTTCAGGGCCCAGTAAAAACACAGTTTGGTTATCACTTGCTAGAAGTCACTAGCCGTACTGAATAAAGCGCATAAAAAAACCCGGCTTTTGCCGGGTTTTTTGTTTTACTCAAGATGCTCTTATGACTGACGAGCGTGCGTCTGTAAATAAGCATCACTGATTGGGTTAAACTGTTGTTTACGCAGTAATGATTTTTGGCTGTCCAACTGCTCTTTAAAGCTCAGAGTAACTGGTTTTTTCATCGCTTGAACTTGTATGTAGCGATCTGAGAAAAAGTTAAATGCCTGTGGACGCAGTTGTGTTTTTTGTAATTGTAATTGCTCAGAAAATGTTCTGTTTTCAATATCAGCAAATGCAGGTGCCACAACAAAACTCAACGCAGTTAAAGCAACAAATGTTGTTTTTTTCATGATCAGATTCCTTCCTCAGGTTTAATTAAAAATCAGTAGCTCAGTAACTATTTAGCTTAGGAAATAGAATAGAGTAATGAGGATGGAATAGATGCAGCAGAATCTCCCAATCGCCTCGACATAAAATCCTTTTGATAAGGGAAGCGCTTCCTGTTGTACGGGAAGTTATGACCTGTCGTGTTGCCGACTATGACTGTTCCAATTGATAATCGGGTAAGTGCGCGAGCAATTGTTTACCGTAACCCTTTGTTAACAAACGTTTATCAAGAATAGTAATTCTTCCCGAGTCTGTTTCCTTTCTTAGTAATCTGCCACAAGCCTGAATCAGTTTTACACTAACTGCAGGCAGAGACAGTGCTGTAAAAGGTTGACCACCTTTACGAATAATCCACTCTTGTTTTGCTTGTTCGATAGGTCTGGTGAACACTGGGAAAGGCAATTTTGTAATGATGACATGCGTACATAAATGCCCTGGAAGATCCACCCCTTCAGCAAAACGATCCAAACCAAAAATAATACTGCCTTTACCAGACTCAATCTGTCGGATATGACGGTTCACCATGTTTTTAGGGGACAAGCTATCCCCTTGCACCATGGTTATCGCAGTAATCGCTGCCGGACATTGTCGATACACCGCTTCCATCACCAGCTTTGAGGTAAATAACACCAAGGTCGCCTCATTAACATCAATGATGTCGGTGAGTTTTTTGACTACTTCCTGCTGCCATTGCTGTTGTTGCTCATTCGGCTGAAAGCGCATATCGGGAATATGGAGGGTAGCTTGTTTTTGATAGTTAAACGGTGATGGTACGGCTAGAAAGTGCTGTTCATCAAAACGATGCAAACCACAATCTAATCTAAAGCGGTGAAATAAGCCCAGTCCACGTAAAGTCGCTGAGGTTAGCACCACACCATAAGCTCGTGACCACAAACTGCGATCAAGAAAGTAAGCGGCCGTCATTGGCCCGGCGTGAATAACCAGGGTTTGTTGTTTAGCAAATGTGTCCACTGATAACCAACGCACATTTGGTGGTCTATCCTCTTGGTCAGGCTCAAGAAATAAAGCCATAAAATCAATCAGATAACCAAAAATATTTTGTACTGTTCCGACCTGCGGTAATAAAGCCTCACCGACTTTATTGGATAACTGCGTTTTTTCCAACCCTTCTTTAATCCATTTAGCTAACACGGAGTAATGTTTATAAATGGAATTAGCGCGTTGCAATAACCCCTGACACGGTATTAATAGCGCATTCACCAATGGACTATTCCAGAAAATACGTGGCTCACTAATATGCTTTTCTAATAAATCCTGCACCACAGCATCACTGTGCAAAATACTCTCAATCGTTTGCAGATGGCTGATTACTGCCGGTAGATCACGTCTTAATTCCGATAGCATGTAGCCAAAATCATGCTGGCGATAGGCTAAAGCGGATGGGATTTTCTTCAGCACACTATCTGCTGTTTCGGTGGTTTGATAAAGCTGAATAAAGTTTAATGCTTTGGCCGCATGGTCCAGCGCTTTACGCGGCAAATTATGCGCTTCATCAAATACAAAAAGAATTTCTTCAGGGTTTGGTAAGACGAGACCGCCGCCAAGATCGGCATCACTTAAAATTAAATCATGGTTTGCCACAATAACCTGAGCGGCTGTCATTTCACGACGTAACTTATAATATGGGCAGCGCATATAAAAGGAACAGCTCTTTCCTGCACAGCCTTCAGAGTCCGTGGATATCTGCTGCCAGAGATCAGCATCAATTTTATCGCGGCGGCTATCGCGGTCACCATCCCAACGTTCCTGCTCCCACTCACTCATTAACTGTTTCGCCTGAGCAATATGCAGAACCTGTTGATACTTTTCATCCACATCAATATTGAGCGTTTGTTGCTCAGGTGTGGTGGCGGTTTGATTTAACTTACTTGGGCAGACATAACGGCGACGTCCTTTCACCTGAACGAAACGGATAGGCTCTTCAAGTGTTGCTGAAAACTGGGGTAAATCTTTTTGAATAAGTTGTTGTTGTAAATTCACCGTGGCGGTACTGATGACCAGTGTTTTCTTTTGTAAAAGTGCAGTTTGGATAGTACCCGTCAGATAGGCCAATGTTTTACCGACGCCAGTTGGAGCTTCAACGACTACTACCCTTTTCTGTGGTGGTTTAAGCATAGATTGAGCAATAAACTCGCTCATTTGAATCTGTTGTGGACGCGCCTTAAAATCGGGCATCGCTGATTCGATGCGCTCAAAGAGTGTTTTTACTGCCGTCACATGCCTACTCTATTGTGTAAACTTTCACCATTGAGATAAGCCAGCACATTCGTTACTGTTGTTTCAGCAATGTGTTGAACAGCTTCCTGTGTGAAGTAGGCCTGATGCCCTGTCACTAATACATTTGGAAAGGTTAATAAGCGTTGAAATAAATCATCCTGAATAATATCAAGGGAATGATCTTCAAAAAATAAACTGCCTTCCTGTTCATAAACATCAATGCCCAGATAACCGATTTGTTTTGATTTCAACCCGTCCAAAACCGCACGAGTATCCATCAAAGCGCCGCGACTGGTATTAATTAACATGACGCCCGGTTTCATGCTGGTGATGCTGTCATGATTGATCATATAACGGGTATCACTGGTTAACGGACAATGCAGGCTGATAATGTCTGACGTTTCAATAAGTGTTGTTAAGTCAGATGTTTGAAATCCTTGCTTTATACAGTGTTGAGAATTAACAGGCTCATAAACAATCACCTCACAACCAAATGCCCGCATTCTGTCAGCCACCAATAAACCAATTTTTCCGCCACCGACTATCCCAACTTTCTTTTGGTAAAAATCAAAGCCGAGTAAACCATCCAGAGAAAAATTACCATCGCGGACACGGTTATAGGCACGAGGAATTTTGCGGCTTAATGACAGCATCATCGCAATAGTGTGTTCAGCTACAGCATAAGGCGAATATGCCGGTACATTAACTACACTAATACCCAATTCATGTGCAGCCATAAGATCGACCTGATTATAACCCGCACAGCGCAAAGCAATTAGTCGTGTACCACCTTCTGCTAGCGTATGTAATGTTTCCCGACTCAAATCATCATTCACAAAGGCACTGACAATCTCATACCCCTTTGCCAGCACGGCGGTTGATGGATTCAGCCTGACCTCATGACAAATGAATTGAATCGCAGGCACAGATGCTTGCAATAAAAAGCGTTCATCGTATGACTTGGCACTAAACACAGCAATTTGATGAGTGGTCATGACTTTTCTACCTGATATGACTGATGATCAATTATGTCTATCTGTATGCGCTGGCATTAATTCATCAACCAGAAACTGTAAGCTTTTCTGGCCGCGAAATTCGTTTACAGATAATTTATAACGGACTAATACTAAACTGTTTTCAGCTAACCAGCTCGGTTTATCCTGACCAAATGCCATGGCATTAATCTGCCTGCGTCCATTCATCTCAAGTTGCAAACGTAGATGGTTCTGTTCCTGCCCAACCAGACGAAAATTACTCACTTTAAACACACCATGGAACCGAGGCTCCTCAAAGCCCTGCCCCCAGGGAGCAGCTTCAGACAGCATTTCCGCAAATGACAATTGGCAATCTGATGAGGCTAATTCACCATCTGAAGGTAATTGTTGCAAATAGGTTTCTGATGACACCATCTCATTTAACGCCGACTCAAATGCCCGATTAAAGTCGTTTAAATCGGCTTTTTTTATCGTTAAACCGGCCGCCATCGCATGACCACCAAAGCGTTCTAATAATTTAGGGTGTTTTGCTGCTACGCGAGCTAATACATCTCGAATATGTATGCCTGGAATTGAACGGGCTGATCCTTTGACTTCATCGTCATTGCCAGGGGCAAAAGCAATAACCGGACGGTATGTTTTTTCTTTAATACGAGAGGCCAAAAGACCGATGACTCCCTGATGCCAGTCCTCATCAAATAAGCAATAACCGGTTCTTAAGGTATTTTCCTCAATATCAATCCGTTCCAGCATCTTTAATGCATCTACTTGCATCGTTTGCTCAACGGCGCGTCTTTCCAGATTAATACTATCCAGCTGTGTGGCTATATTAAGCGCCTGCTGAGCATTATCTGTCAGCAGTAAATTAATGCCGAGTCCCATATCTTCCATGCGTCCAGCTGCATTCAACCTGGGCGCAATACTAAATCCTAAATCTGAAGAGACCAGTTTTTCTTTTTCTCTGCCAGCAATTCGAATCAGTGCCTGTATTCCAATACAGCCCTTTCCACGGCGAATACGCTGTAATCCGTGATTGACTAATGTGCGATTTAGTTTATCCAGTGGCACCACATCCGCTACCGTGCCTAAAGCAACAAGATCAAGCCAGTCCCCTACTTTGGGTTCCGGTAAAGACGCGCTTTCAAACCAGTCTATTGTTCTTAAATGCTGTCTTAAGCCTAGTAACACATAGAAACAGACACCCACACCAGCCAGGTTCTTATAGGGGAAGGGATCGCCTGTTTGGTTAGGGTTAACGATGGCATCGGCTTCTGGTAATTCCTCACCAGCAAGGTGATGATCGGTCACCAATACCTTCATTCCACGTTGATGTGCGGCCTTTACTCCTGATATTGATGCAATACCATTATCAACGGTCACCAGTAAATCAGGTTGTTCCAGCTCTGGAATATCATCGAGTAAAGATGGTGTTAGGCCGTAACCATGGACAAAGCGATTAGGGACAATATAATGAACCTGCTTCAATCCCATTGACTGCAAACCACGTATAGCCAGTGCACAACTGGTGGCACCGTCACTATCAAAGTCAGCAACAATCGTCACTTTCCATTGTTCTTTCAATGCTGTTGCTAATAATTCAACTGCCGCCTGCATACCAAGCAGCTGATCTGGTCTTGGTAAGTCGGCCAGTTCAAAATACAACTGCTCTACTTCGGTAATACCGCGTGCAGCCATAATTTTTCGTAAACTTTCCGGCCATGACTCAGGTAACTTATCCCAACCATCATGAGGACGTTCAACAATGTCGGGCAATATACTCATAACCAGATTTTCCAGACAGATGCAGGAGTTAAATGGTAACGTCCCCACTCGGGAATAACGATATGCACGGAATCCAACTGAAGACCTTTCAATGCCTTATAGATAGGCGTTAACCAATTGTTATTGAGCGCTTCGATCTGTGCTGACCAATCTTTATCCGGATCAAAATGCGCTAAGTGGAGTGCTTGTTTTGCCTGAATATCAGAAAAATGCTCAATACCATCCACCCATTCAGAGCCACTATGGTGACTTAATAGCTTCAGTGTTTCATCTTCACCAGAAACATGGGACCAGTATTGCAAGTCATCCGGCATTGTGCCCTTCCCCCAGAACCAGACACTATTAATCGGCACTTGACCTTGCGCTTCCCTTGTCTGGTTCACCGGACAATCAAATAACACCATCTGAATCTCATTCCATAAACGAATCCATAACCGGCCATCAGCACCTTTTGGTAAAAAATCTGTCACGGATCGACGATCGACTTTATCCACGCAAGTCAATTCGATATCAGGTTCGATTGGCATATTGAGCAGCCATTGATTCGCTGCATTGATCGTTAGTGAAGCCCCTAAATCATCAAACAGATATTGAATCGATGCAGTAAGTTGTTCAGCTTCATCCTGACTGATATCAATGCCATGGTGGAATAACACCAGTTGATCTCTGTCAGCTTGTAAATAACACGGTTCCACACAGAGACTGAACTCCGTTCCACCTCTTAACCTGGCCATTGGGAAGTCATTCCAATCTATTGTTTCTTCAGAAAATAATGATAATAGCTGCTGAAAAAAACGATCTTTAGATTCAGTAAACACGCCTCTTTTCATCAGCTTTTTCAAAGACTGAGGCAAAAAAGACTGGTTGATGGGGTTGGAAACTATGGCCGAAAAATCAGGCAGAATCAGCGTCAGTTCTTGCCTAGCCATTCGCCAAAACTTGCCGTATAAACGGTATGGTCAACTTACGTTTAGCCTGTAAAGACGCTTTATCTAACTGCTGTAAAACAGTCATCAGTGCAGGCATATCACGTCCATAATGGCGTAATAAGTATTGTGCCACTTCGCTTGTTATCATTAATCCGCGCGACTGAGCCTGCAACACCAGAGCCTGCTGTTTCTGCTCATCGTTCATCATAACTAATTGATAGACCAGGCCGGTCGCCAGCCTTGAGCGTAAATCTGCTAATGTAATCGGACTATTTGCTGGCGTCTGCTGTGCAGCTACCAATAAGCAGCCTTTTGCATCATGTAAACGATTAAAACAGTGAAAGACCGCTTCTTCCCATTCGGGTAAACCAGCAATCGCATCAATATCATCCAGGCAGAGTAAATCAGCTTGTTCAATCGCCTGTAATACCGCAGGTTCTGCTGTTTTCACAAGTTCTGATAGCGATAGATAAATGACTCTGTAGCCCATCTGCTGAACTGATTCAGCACAGGCAATCAGTAAGTGCGTTTTACCGGTGCCACTCTCCCCAGCCAGATAAAGAAAATCCAGCTCAGTTAACTGACAAAAGGCTTGTAGAGCTTGTTTGGTTTCTTGTTTGGCAAACAAGAAATTATCTAGCCTGTATATCTCCTGTGGAGACAATCGAAGCGTTAATTGTGTTTCAGCTAATGACATGAGTTTACGACTAAGTTAAGAATACAAATGACTATCAAGATAACGCTGATGGGCATGACGTAATAACACCATCACAACCGCAGCGGCAGGCAAAGCAAGTAACACACCAGTAAACCCAAATAATTGACCACCGGCTAATACCGCAAAAATAACCGCTACGGGGTGTAAACCAATACGCTCACCAACAAAGCGAGGGGTTAGCACCATTCCTTCTATCGCCTGAGCGACAGCAAAGACAATCGCCACTTGCAGCACCGGTAACCAGTCACCAAATTGAAAAAATGCGGCTAAGCCAGCGAGCAAGATACCCACAATTAACCCCAGATAAGGAACGAAACTGACCAGTCCAGCAATGACACCGAGTAATAACGCTAATTCCAGACCAATCATACTCAGTCCCAGCGTGTAAATCACTGCAAGTGAAAACATCACCATCAGCTGACCACGCATAAAGCCAGCTAACATATCATCACATTCTAATGACATTTCAATGAATGTTTTAGCGTAGCGTCTTGGTAACAACTCTCTAAAACGCGCAACTAAACTATCCCAGTCTCTTAATAAATAAAACGTAAGCACAGGGATTAAAAGTAAATTAGCCAACCACTGTACTAACACCATTCCAGAGCGTGTTATATAGTTGAAGATGCCACCGGCAGCCTGGCCAAACTCTGACCAGTATTTACTCAAGGCCTGTTTAACCGTTTGCAGATTAAACACATCCGTTGGCAAGCCCACAGAGTTCAACCAGGGTTCGATCAATTTCTGCGTCTGTGTTAAATAATCAGGCAAATTAGTAAAGAGCTTTGCTACCTGAGCACTTAATAAAGGCAGCATTACCAACAACATTAACGCAACGACAATAAAAATAACGGCAAACACCACACTCACTGACATGGTTCTGGATAAATTCCAGCTTTCCAGTCTGTCCACCAAAGGGTCGCCCAAATAAGCAAAAAGCGTCGCAATAAAAAACGGCATCAACACAGGTGAGAGTTCAAACAGCAACCAACCGGCAATAACAACGATCGCAACAAGTAATAACTTATTCGTATCACTCATGATGGTCGTTTTCTCTGCTTCCATGCTTTATTACCCCAAATAATCACATATTCAAAACCACTGTATAAAACGCTGGCGACAACTGCCCAGATACCCACAGTCACTGCAGGATGCAACATCGGCAACCATTGCTGCTCAATTATCACCAGCAACACTAATAGAATTTGTAATGCGGTATTAATCTTACTGCTCCATAACGGCAGTAATTCAAATTCGCCAATGGTGTAATGATAAATTAAGCCACCACAAACAATAATGATATCCCGGGCCAGAACTAACCAAAGTAGCCACATTGGAATCAGCCCAGTCCAGGCTAGAGTGGCAAAGCTGGCCACCAACAATAGTTTGTCAGCTATCGGGTCGAGAATGGAACCGAGGCGTGACTGCCAGTGAAAATGTTTGGCGAGAAAACCATCAATACCATCTGAAATGCCTGCAATTGCAGATAAGATCAATGCCAGTACATAACGTTCATCAAGCAGCGCTAATACCACTGGAATCACCAGTAAGATACGTAACAATGAAATCAGATTGGGAATGTCACGTAAACTCAATGTGTTAACCGATAATGTTTTTTATCCGTTATAGTGTCCTCAGGCGCTGATAACTCTGACAAAAGACCACCAACAGATAAAAGACGTTGCAGAACTTGCAGGTCACCACTATAGCTAATATCTAAATCGAGAATATTCATTCCCAGATTATTAACCCGGATATTTTCAATACTGTCGATTTGATTGAGATAAGCCATTACTCTGGAAAAGCCAGCGTAATCGTTAACCTCATCAATCTGTACAGAAAGTGTCTTATTCGTATCCGACACCTGATTATGTTGAGCATACTCGCTAGCAAGATTATCGACTAATACACCTAAGCCTTTATTTATTGAAGCTGTGATAAATCCTTCTGAGGTCCAGCGTTGGCGTGTGTCCCCAGTGCCTGATTGCCAGACAATCTGTGCAGTATCATCGTGAATTGTCATTTTTATAATCAGAATGATATCCGCCCCATAACGTTGGGAGGCCGCGCTGATGGCGTCATCATTACCTGACCACACATCATCAAAACTCAAAGCAGACTGATCCTGTAGGTCCATTAACGGCATAAGAATAGGTAGTCCACGCTCGTCAGCAGCTTGTTGCAATGGTTTAAAAACAGCTTGGGGAATATTCTCTAAACCTTGTAGCGTTTGCTGTCCATCAATATCAGTCGCTAACCAGACCAGCACATCAGGCCTGACTTTTCCCCAACGAGGCAAACCAAGCTGACGTATAACTGCATTGACGGCATTTTTATCAAAGCTCAAACGTAATGAAAGTTGATCAGGCTGAGTTAAATCTGCAGCTTCAATATTGTTACGAATGTATTCATAACGCTCAACAAGTTGCGTGGCATTAGCAAGTACCGGGGCAATATCAGCGTTGTTAACCTGATTTTCATTACCGACTAATTTGATAAGCACTTGCTTGAGCAACTCAGGTGCCAGAGCATCACGCTCTTTCTGCTGTTGTGTCGTGACGGGAGCTGTTGCCTGATAAAGATTATTCACTTCAGCAGCGTAGCTACTAAAACTCAGAAACAGCAAAATAAGGGCATAAAATAATCGGTGCATTGTGGTATTCTAACACGCTGTTTTAAGCATGTGATGCACAACATTTTCAGGAATACATTATGACCGACAGTGTGGACTCTTCTCGCACCTCTCTTAGTTATCGTGATGCCGGCGTTGATATTGAAGCTGGTAACGCCTTAGTCGATCGCATTAAACCTCACGCAGCAAAAACCCGTCGACCTGGTGTCATGGCTGGTTTAGGTGGTTTCGGTAGTCTTTTTGAACTCCCAGTCGATAAATACAAACAACCTGTTTTAGTTTCAGGCACAGATGGCGTAGGCACAAAATTACGCCTGGCTATCGAATCAGGTATCCACAATACTATCGGTATTGATCTTGTTGCCATGTGTGTCAACGATATCGCGGTGTTAGGTGCTGAGCCTTTATTCTTCCTCGATTATTATGCAACTGGGAAACTGGATGTAGATATCGCAGAGTCTGTGGTATCAGGTATCGCTGAAGGTTGTCTGCAGGCTGGTGCTGCACTAGTCGGTGGTGAAACTGCTGAAATGCCAAGTATGTATGAAGATGGCGATTATGATCTAGCGGGTTTTTGTGTTGGTGTCGTTGAAAAAGAAGCAGTTATTGATGGTTCAAAAGTCGCTGCTGGTGATAAATTAATTGGTCTTGCAGCCTCTGGGCCACACTCAAATGGTTACTCTCTCATTCGTAAAATTCTTGAACGTAGTGGTCAATCATTAAGCTCTGAATTCGATGGGGCGACATTAGGTGAAAAGTTATTAGCACCGACCAAAATCTACGTTAAATCGCTTTTACAGCTAAACGAGAAAGTCAGCATTCATGCTTTATCTCATATTACGGGTGGTGGTCTTCTGGAGAATATTCCACGCGTTCTGCCAGAAGGTGTGAAAGCGGTGATTGATGCCGATAGTTGGCAACGCCCTACTGTATTTGATTGGCTGCAAGAAAATGGCAATGTGACAGATAAAGAAATGTATCGCACATTCAATAATGGGATAGGTATGGTTATCGTGATTGCAGAGAATGATGTATCTGAAGCGCTGGCTGTATTGAACAGTGCCGGTGAACAAGCAAGTTTGATTGGTCAAATTGAAACAGCAAATGCGGCTGATGAACTAGTTGAAATTCAATAAAGATGAGTCTGAATGAACATACAACGCGGCTGGTGATTTTAATCTCCGGCCGCGGTAGCAATATGCGCTCAATTATTGAAGCGATTAATCACCAACAACTTGATGCGACTGTAGCCGCTGTTATCAGTAATCGTCCGGATGCTGCTGGGCTGGAATATGCTAGCAGCCAGTCTATTCCTACTAAAATTGTTGATCATAAGGCATTTGCAGACAGGGACAGTTTTGATAAAGCCTTAGCTAAGCAAATCGACGAATTTAACCCTGACTATGTCATTTTAGCTGGGTTCATGCGCATTCTTACTGCTGAGTTTGTTGAGCATTATCAAAATAAACTTATCAATATCCATCCGTCTCTATTACCTAAATTCAAAGGGCTGGATACCCACCAACGCGCTATTGATGCTGGTGAACAAGAACATGGCGCAAGTGTGCATTTTGTCACTGCTGAGCTGGATGACGGTCCGGTCATCATGCAGGCAAAAGTAAAGGTCATGGCTGATGATTCTGCCCAGACACTTGCTGCAAGAGTATTAGAACAGGAACATCAGTTGTATCCTGCTGCCATACAAAAACTGGTGAACAGTAAACAGGACTAATAATGCGACTATTGTTCAGTGTTTTTTTGCTGCTTATTTTTACAAAAGTGTCTATCGCGGCAGATATACCGGACTTTTCAGCCAATTATTCAGTGAAACTAAATGGCATTCAGGCAGGTGAACTCAAACGAACACTTGAAACCGATGAAACAGGGCTCAGACACTTCAGTTCTGTTTCACAAGCCAAGGGCGTATTTTCGTTTTTCAAACCGGATGTGATTGAAGAAACCAGTTTGTGGAAAATACACGATAATGCCGTGCAACCCCAGTTTTACCGCTATCTTCGTACTGGTGGAAAAAAAGAAAAACGCCTGGAAATGAAGTTTAACTGGTCTGATATGCTGGTTCAGATTGATGATCAGGAACATCCCTGGCAACTTCATATTGAACCCAAAACACTGGATAAACTGGTGTATCAAATCAGCCTGATGCGAGATTTAAGCAAGCATAAAGGCGATCAGATTAACTATCGTATAGCTGATGGTGGCAAATTAAAAACCTATCAGATCCGTATATTAGGTCAGGAACGTATCAAAACACCATTAGGTGAAATTGATGCAGTGAAATTAACCCGCCATCGTGATAAAGATAATAATCGTGAAACCACTCTCTGGTGTGCCCCTTCCCTTGCGTATTTACCAGTAAAACTCGAACATATCGAAGATGGCACAACGTTTACGGCAGTCCTCCGCCGACTCAAAGGTCTGGACTATCAACACGCTTTCATTAACGACAACTAGACCGACAAAATCACTATTTATGACTAAAAAGTCTTTTAAAGTACTTAATCAGAAGACCGTATATAAAGGCTTCTTCAGCGTAAAAAAATACACACTGCAACATACGCTTTATCATGGTGGCTGGAGTCAGGTCGTTGATAGAGAAGTCTTTCATCGCGGGGACTGTGTCGGTGTTTTACTTTATGATCCGCAGCGCGATGAAGTGGTCATTATTGAACAGTTTCGTGCTGGGGCAATCCTGTCAAAACAGCAAGAAGATGCCTGGCTACTGGAGATTGTGGCTGGAGCGGTTGAAGAAAATGAAACTCCAGAAGAAGTAGCCATCAGAGAAGCTCAGGAAGAAGCGGGATGTGTCATAAAAGAACTGATGAAGATTAATGAGTTTTACACCTCACCTGGTGGTACTTCGGAATGTCTGACCTTATTCTGTGGCAAAGTCGATACCAGTGAAGTCGGTGGTGTTCATGGCCTTGCTGAAGAAGATGAGGATATTGCTGTTAGCGTTGTTAAATTTGATGAAGCTTGCAAGCTGGTTGAAACTGGACGTATTAAATCTGCGATCCCACTCATTGCTGTTCAGTGGTTACAACTCAATCGGGATAAACTCCGTCAGCAATGGCAGTAAATCAATCGTAATTCAAAGGTTCACTACCCGCACGCTGCCGTAACCAGTCAATAGAGCGTCGAATACTTTTTTGTTGGATTAACCATTTCTCCAGTCGATATTTTCCTGGAAAATTCAGACAAAGAAGACCGATAAATAACGTCAATAATCCTTGGCCTGGCAATACCAGCATGGCTAAACCCAAAATAACTAAAACAATTCCCAGACAATTTTTTAAGGTAATGAGCACTGTTCTGATGATAATGTGTTGATCTGCCCATGGCGTTTTATGTCTCTTTTCTGTTGAGAAATAATCTGCTGGCATCCTGACGATTAAATAGGGAATAAACACTAACGAAGCAACAAAACTTAATATGGAGATGATGCCCAGCGCCCATAACCAGGTTTCATTGCTCCATATTGTTTTGATCATCTCTTCCATTAGCGTTACTTGTTCACCTAAGCAATCGAGCTGACATTATATTTAACCTGCATTTGATGTGACGCTCCTGGTGCAATAATTACACTATTCGCGATAGCATTTGCCGTTTCAACACAAATGAATTTCCGGTAATCACTGGCATCCATATCATTCAGTAAAGACGCTCTTGTCCACGGATTCCATACAACGATATTTTCTGCACCACTCTGTTCGATATTAATTTGACGTTTCAAGGCTTCATCAATGATGTCAACGCGAGCAGGCGATGCCAGATAAACACGGTCCGTTTCGGCAAATGGTGTAATGTCACCCACTTGCGTTTGCTTTGAAAAATCTAATGTTTTATCCAGATAATCCAGGCCATCTAAGCCCACGACCGTGATTTGCGAAATATCACCAACCAGAAAATACGAATGTAGTGCTTTAGAGATACTAAATGGTATTTCGCCCCTGTTTTCAGTGGTCAATGCAATATCCAGTTGCTCACCGATAACAATTTTTTTACGAAGACGGAATTCATTTGGCCACCATTGTTTACTGGTTGCCGTTGATTCAAGACCCAAGGTAATTTCGACAATGTCATCATGTAACTGACAGTCCAGTACATTCCATAATAAATTACGGGCAAAACCATGTGCCTGACGCCCTAATTTACTGGGATCTTCACCAAACCATGGCCAACAGACTGGCACACCACCACGTATGGCTTTACCTTGCTGATAAATAGCTTTTTCACTTAAGTAAAAAAGATCGTGTTCCATTCCATTTGATTTATACGACAATATTTGCCCGCCATAGAGAGCAATGGTCGCAGAAGCTTTTTTTGTAGCCACTTCAATAATGGGCATACCCGTTTGCCCTTCAACAAAGCGTACTTGAGCTTCTTTACCAAACAGACGATTAAGTGTTTCTAAATCCTGCATATTCAGTATTCCAAACGAAAAAACGGGCTTACGCCCGTCTCTCCATAGACAGTATAGTCATTCACTAAAAGGAAAAATCCTGCTTAGTGATGATGACCACCTTCACCATGAACATGGCCGTGCTCAAGTTCTTCAGCACTGGCTTCACGAACTTCACGAACAGTTACATCAAAATTCAGGTGAACGCCTGCTAACGGATGATTACCGTCAACTGTTACTGTGTCATCTTTAATGTCAACAACGGTTACAAGCACTGGCCCCTGCTCTGTTTCTGATTGAAACTGCATGCCAACCTGAACATCATCAACACCACTGAATAATTCACGAGGTACGTCTTGCTTTAACTCTTCATGTCTTTCGCCATACGCTTTTGCTGGTTCAATGCTTGCTTTTACTGCATCACCAGCTTCTTTACCATTCAGCGCATCTTCCAGACCAGGAATAATATTACCTGCACCATGAAGGTAAGCTAATGGACCTGCTGCTTCTGAGCTATCGATGACGCTGCCATCGTTATCAGTCAGTGTATAGTCGATTACTACGACAGTCTTATCTGCAACTTTCATTTATGTTCCTCACTTACATGTTTTGGATTACAGCTGCAGCATAATCACTACAACCTATCGATGTTACCAATATAAACCCCAAATAGATTTACCATTCAGCTTACGTTAGTAGTTTCATCATCAGCTATTAATCCATGAGTAGCCATCGACTAGCATGGAGACAATAACCGTTACGCTAATAATTTAAGATGTGATATTCACCTATTCTCATTAGCATGCGCTGGTATAGTATCAACACCTTGCAAACTAATAAAAGCCATCATCAGCTTAATTTTTTATCTTCAATAACGGGCTTAACTAATGCCAGACAAACATAATATTGTCTTGTCGCCACATCACTAAGCGCATTAAACAATACTTTCTACGATAAAAAAAGTTGAGTATTTTATCATTAAACTCATTCACACACTAATCATGACGAAGCTGATACTTTTTAATAAACCTTTTGATGTACTCACCCAGTTTACTGATGAAGCCTGTAGGAAGACATTAAAAGACTATATTGATATTAATGATGTTTACCCTGCAGGCAGGCTGGATCGGGATAGTGAAGGACTTGTTTTATTGACCGACGATGGTCAATTACAACATCAGATTGCCAATCCTGAATTCAAATTAGAAAAAACCTATTGGGTACAGGTGGAGAATATTCCTGATCCGGATTCACTGCAACAGTTGGTTGCCGGTGTAAAACTGAAAGATGGCATGACAAAACCTGCCAAAGCGCGATTAATTGAACCACCTGATATATGGGAAAGAATACCGCCTATACGCGAGCGAAAAGCTATTCCTACGCAATGGCTGGAGCTTAAAATTACTGAAGGCCGTAACCGGCAGGTAAGGCGTATGACAGCAGCTATTGGCTACCCGACACTTCGCCTTATCCGTGCGGCTATTGGTCCTTGGCAATTAAATGCTCTGGAACCTGGTCAATGGCTCTCCGTTAATACCAATGACGTGATAAAATGGCAGAATGATTTGGAAGCCTCGAACAACAGTCGCCGCCGTAGTCGAACAGAACGACCGATTCCTTCTGGTCGAAGAAGAAATCAACGGCAAAATGACCTTAAATCAGCCAGCCGGCCATCTCGAACCAGACGAAAGTCTAATAGACGCAGTGATTCGTGAGACAAAGGAAGAGACAGCCTGGACGTTTCATCCGGAATCACTGGTCGGGATTTATCGATGGATTCACCCGCGTAAGGGTGAAACCTATATTCGTTACTGTTTTTCAGGAACAGTCACGGATCATGATCCCGAACAACCACTGGATGATGATATTCATCAAGCACTCTGGTTACCTTTTGATGAGATACGCCACAGACAAGCGGATCTGCGCAGTACACTTGTAACTGATTGTTTCCAAGACTATATTGATGGCCACCGCTATCCTCTGGATATTTTACGTAATTAAATATGAGCAATGAAAATAAAGTAGTCGTCGGACTTTCCGGCGGCGTCGACTCCTCTGTAGCCGCGTTATTGTTAAAACAGCAATTTGATCATGTTGAAGGGCTGTTCATGAAAAATTGGGTCGACTTCGCTGATGAAAGTGAGTGCACTGTCGAAGAAGATCGTAAAGACGCCAGCTCTGTTGCTGAAACAGTCGGTATCCCCTTTCATGAAGCCAACTTTGCCATGGAATATTGGGATTACGTTTTCAAACACTTTCTGGATGAGTACCGCGCTGGTCGTACCCCTAATCCGGATATTCTGTGTAATCGTGAAATAAAATTTAAAACCTTTCTCGATCATGCTATTGAACTTGGTGGTGACATTATCGCTACCGGTCACTATGCCCGTGTTGAAGAACGAAATGGCCAATTTCATTTGTTAAAAGGCAAAGATCATAAAAAAGATCAAAGCTACTTTTTATATACGCTTGGTCAGGAACAATTATCACGAACACGCTTTCCATTAGGTGAATTGCCAAAAACCGAAGTCAGACGTATTGCTGAAGAAGCCGGTTTTATTAATCATGATAAAAAAGACAGCACCGGTATTTGTTTTATCGGCGAACGTCATTTCCGTGAGTTTTTGAGTCGTTATATACCAGCTCAGCCTGGAGAAATGCGTACCCCTGAAGGTGAAAAAATAGGTCAACATGCTGGTCTTATGTATTACACATTGGGCCAACGTCAGGGACTTGGTATTGGTGGTCGTAAAGATAGCACCGGCGAACCCTGGTTTGTCGCCGGTAAAGATATGGATAATCAGATTCTTTACGTCGTTCAGGGCGATCATCCCTGGCTATGGAGTCAAAACCTGGTGGCAGAAGACGTGTCCTGGGTCGCTGGCCATCCGCCTGAGTTTCCTTGTCGTGCTGCGGCAAAAACACGCTATCGTCAACCTGATCAGGCTTGTACGATTAGCCAGGATGAGAACGGTAATATTCATGTTGAATTTGACGAAAAGCAACGTGCCGTGACCCCTGGTCAATCGGTGGTGTTTTATCTGGATGATGACTGTCTTGGTGGTGGGATTATTGTCTCGACTGATGCACCAGGAATCCATCCATGAGCATAAGCCCTCGTTTACGTGATCGCACGATTGCCATTTCTGCCGTTGTTCAGGCTGCTACATTAGTTCAACAAGTCGCTGAAACTGGTCAAGTTGATAACACCGACATGAAAGTGATGTTGGAAAGTTTGTTGGTAGAGAATGCACCTGACACCGAGTCTGTGTATGGTTCAGTGAGTCAATTAAGAACAGGAATTGAGGCACTCAATACTCAGCTTTCAAAGAAAAAAGACAAAAAGGATGTGACCTTATTACGTTATGTCGTCAGTCTTCTTCATCTTGAACGTCAATTAGCAAAACAGCCAGAAATGCTGGCGTTAATTGATCGTGAAATTCAACAAGTGCCTGCGCAAATTGATTACTTCGGCGATATTCTATCCCCGCAGGTTATTGCACGTTTTGCCGATATATATCAACGCACATTAAGTGAGTTAAAACCTCGCATTCAGGTCTATGGAGATCCCGGTTTTTTACAACAGCCAGACAATATTAATCTGGTAAGAGCCCTGCTTCTGACAGGTATTCGTGCTGCTGTGTTATGGCAACAAAAAGGCGGACGGCGCTGGCAGTTTCTATTTCAAAGTGGAAAGCTACTAAGTGCAACTGAAGCCTTGTCGAGTGAAATTTAATTAACCCGTGTTTTAAAAAGCCATAAGAAAAACACAATCGACAAACCTGAACCACCAAAAATCATACACATCACCACAATTTGATAATGAGCAGCTGTAATCGGCGACACTCCAGATAAGATTTGTCCGGTCATCATGCCTGGTAAAGAGACTAAACCGACAGCTAACATCGAGTTAATCGTTGGAATAAAGGCGGCTTGAAAAGCCTCATATCTGGCAGTAAGAAAGTCGATATCTCTTGATAATTCAGCGGATAATCGTTCGGCAGCCAGGCTCACGCTATTCATCGCATTGGCAAAAATCATCCCAGCCAATGGAATCATATAGCGTGGCTCATACCAGGGTGAAAGACCAATCACGCCCTGAGTAACTAGCATTAAGGTGAGTCCACCGCCAAATAAAATACTAAGAAAAGCAATCGGATAAAGAGATCGTCTCTGCCCTTCTACAGTTCCTAATGCAATCCAGCTTGCTGCACTGACCATGACTAACATCACCAGCATAACAATCCATGACTTTTCAGCAGCAAACACTGTTGTTAATACATAACCCACCAGTAATAATTGAATCAACATCCGGATCAGTGCATAAACTGCAAAACCCGCTTTTAGCGACCAATGCACCATCATCAGTAAAACGACGACGACTGGAATAAAAGCCAATGCCAGTTGAAAGTTTGAAATAACTTGTACAGATGTATTCATTTCTTTTCTCAGATATAAAAAAGGCTGCTTCTAAAAAGAAAACAGCCTTTTTTGTTTTATGCCACTAAGCTCTAGCTGGCAGCACGTCGATATTCATCCATCTCATGGAAGTTAAGATAACGATAAATTTCTGCCGCCATTGGTTTAATACCTGCAACCGCCTCAAGGTATTCAGCAACGGTGGGTAAACGTCCGATGCTGGCCACTACCGCAGCAAGTTCTGCAGAAGATAAATAGACATCCGCATTATTACCTAAACGGTTCGGGAAGTTACGCGTAGACGTAGAAACGACCGTTGCACCATCAGCAACCCGTGCCTGGTTACCCATACATAAAGAACAACCAGGTGTTTCTGTACGAGCACCTACTCGACCAAAGGTGCTGTATACACCCTCTTCAGTCAGCTGGAATTTATCCATTTTGGTTGGTGGGGCAATCCATAACTTAACAGGCAAGTTACGCATATTTTCCAATACTTTGCTTGCGGCACGATAATGACCGATATTAGTCATACATGAACCAATAAACACCTCATCGATTTTATTACCTTGAAGCTCTGACAACGGTTTAATGTCATCAGGATCGTTCGGGCAAGCCAACAGAGGTTCTTTAATTTCATTCAAGTCAATTTCGATGACTGCAGCGTATTCTGCATCAGCATCAGGTTCTAATAACTGTGGATCATCCAACCAGGCTTTCATGCTATCAATGCGACGACGCAAAGTACGCTCATCCTGATAACCTTCCGCAATCATCCATTCCATCAGCGCCATATTTGAATTTAAGAACTCAATAATAGGTTCTTTATTCAAACGCACGGTACAACCATTTGCACTACGCTCGGCAGAAGCATCAGATAATTCAAATGCCTGCTCTACTTTGAGATCAGGTAAACCTTCAATTTCCAACACGCGACCATTGAAAATATTTTTCTTACCTTTTTTCTCTACGGTCAGCAGTCCTTGTTGAATAGCAGCGTATGGAATTGCATTTACCAAGTCACGAAGTGTAATCCCAGACTGCATTTCACCTTTGAATTTAACCAGTACTGACTCTGGCATATCTAACGGCATAACCCCTAAAGCTGCACCAAACGCCACTAAACCTGAGCCAGCCGGGAAACTGATACCAATTGGGAAACGCGTATGTGAGTCACCACCAGTACCGACGGTATCAGGCAAAATCATGCGGTTTAACCAAGAGTGAATAATACCGTCACCAGGACGTAATGAGACGCCACCACGTGTGCTGATAAAGTCAGGCAATTCATGCTGTAGTTTAATATCAACTGGTTTTGGATAAGCCGCGGTATGACAGAAAGATTGCATAACAAGATCGGCAGAAAAACCTAAACAGGCCAGCTCTTTTAACTCATCACGTGTCATCGCCCCGGTTGTATCCTGAGAGCCGACAGTGGTGACCTTAGGTTCACAGTAACTATTTGGGCGAACACCTTCTACACCACAAGCACGGCCGACCATTTTCTGCGCTAATGTAAAGCCTTTACCGGTATCTACGGGTTCGACTGGGCGTACAAAAATATCCGAGGGTTCTAAGCCTAAGGTTTCACGGGCTTTATCAGTCAGTCCACGGCCAATAATTAACGGAATACGACCGCCGGCACGAACCTCATCGGCCAGCGTGGTTGGACGCATACTGAATTCGCTGATGACATTACCTGCTTCATTTAATATTTTGCCTTCATAAGGCAGAATGGTGATGATATCGCCAGTTTCCATATTCTGGACATCACATTCAATCGGCATTGCACCAGAGTCTTCCGCAGTATTAAAGAAGATAGGAGCAATATTATTACCGAGAATAACGCCACCCTGACGTTTGTTAGGCACATAGGGAATATCATGGCCCATATGCCATAACACAGAGTTAATCGCTGATTTTCTAGACGAACCCGTACCCACAACATCACCGACAAATGCCAATGGATAACCTTTCTCTTTTAGCTTCTCAATGTCACCAATGGGATCATCCATTTTACTGACCAGCATGGCTTTAGCATGAAGAGGAATATCCGGACGGCTCCATGCTTCTGTAGCAGGAGATAAATCATCGGTATTGGTTTCACCAGGGACTTTAAATACCGTTAGCGTGATCTGTTCAGCCAATTTAGGTCGGGAAGTGAACCATTCAGCGTCAGCCCATGATTGTAATACGCGCTTGGCGTATTCATTGGTCTCCGCTTTTTCAACCACGTCATGGTAAGCATCGTAAACCATCAATGTTTTACACAATGCTTTTTCAGCCGTAGCGGCAGTTTCTTCAATATCGAGTAGCTGGATCAATGATTGCACATTGTAGCCACCCATCATCGTGCCTAATAACTCTGTTGCTTTGACTGGTGGGATCAATGCACATGTCACTTCACCTTTTGCGATATCGGTGAGAAAGCCCGCTTTCACATAAGCCGCTTGATCGACACCTGGCGGGACTCTATGAATCAGAAGATCTAATAATTCTTCACTGTCATCGCTTCCTGATTTGAGCTGTTCAATTAAAGCAGAAACCTGTTCAGCATCAAGTGGTAACGGTGGTAAGCCAAGTTTGGCGCGTTCTTCAACTTGCGATTGATATTCTTTCAGCACGTATGTGTACCCCAAAGTTTGAGAATGAAACGGTGACATTTTACCTGAAAGCGTTTAGTACGAGCGAACTCTGCTATAATTTCGCACAAATTTATTAACTAAATCTTTCATCGGAGTATTCATGGATTTAACCGCTTTGACCGCGATTTCACCGGTTGATGGCCGCTATGCCGGAAAAACTGAAGCGCTACGCCCATTCTTTAGTGAGTATGGACTACTGCGCGCCCGTGTAGAAGTAGAACTTCGCTGGCTACATTTACTCGGTAATAATGCCAGTATTCAGGAAGTACCGAAACTTAGTCAAGAAGCAGAAGCTTTTTTAGATAACATTATTAACAACTTCTCGGTTGAAGATGCTCAGGAAATAAAAAATATTGAGCGTGAAACAAATCACGATGTTAAAGCCGTTGAATATTTCATCAAAAGAAAATTTAAAGATAATCCAGAATTAAATGCTGTTAGTGAATTCGTTCACTTTGCTTGTACTTCTGAAGATATCAATAATACCGCTTACGGCATCATGCTAAAAAATGCCCGTGAGAAAGTTATTTTGCCGGAAATGGATACTGTTATCGCTGCCATTCGTAAGGTTGCGCAACAACATATTGATACACCGATGATGTCACGCACACACGGACAGCCTGCATCACCAACCACCTTAGGCAAAGAATTGGCTAATGTGGTTCAACGTCTCGAGTTACAACGCACCCATGTCGCAGCTGTTTTACTGTACGGTAAAATGAATGGCGCTGTAGGTAACTACAATGCTCACTATGCTGCCTACCCTGATGTTGACTGGCCAATGATGGCGAATGCCTTTGTGACCGGTCTTGGACTGCGTTGGAATAAATATACTACGCAAATTGAGCCTCATGATTATATGGCTGAATTATTCCAGGCAATGATTCGCTTTAATACTGTGCTGATTGATTTTTGCCGTGACGTCTGGAGTTATATCTCTATCGGTTATTTCAAACAAAAAACGGTTAAAGGTGAAATTGGTTCATCAACCATGCCTCACAAAGTGAATCCTATCGATTTTGAAAATGCTGAAGGCAATCTGGGTATAGCGAATGCCGTATTTGATCACTTAGCACTGAAACTACCTATATCCAGATGGCAACGTGATCTGACAGACTCTACTGTGTTACGTAACCTGGGTGTAGGTTTTGCGCATTCTTTATTGTCATATAGCTCAGCATTAAAAGGCATCAGCAAACTTGACCCTGCACCTGAGGTTATGGCGGCTGATTTGGATGCTAACTGGGAATTATTAGCTGAGCCAATTCAAACAGTGATGCGTCGCTACGGTATTGAAAATCCATATGAAAAGCTGAAGGATTTAACGCGTGGCCAACGTGTTAATAAAGACATTATGCAAGCATTCATCGATGGACTTGATATGCCTCAAGAAGCCAAAGATAAATTAAAGGCGATGACACCGGCTAATTATCTTGGCAACGCAGCAGAACAAGCCAGAAACGGTTAAGTATGAGTGAGAGTATCCCGACTGACGATCAAACTATACCGTTCGACAGTCGGGAATATGCAAGCCAATACTCTATTGAACTCATTGAGTCCGCCAGACAGGAAATCTGTTTTTTTGGTCCTGAGTTAGATAGTGTTTTATTCAATAATCAAATTGTCATTGATAAATTAATTGCATTTATTAATCAGAGCCAGCGCTGTGGTATTCGCTTTTTAGTACACGGTACACAGCAAACGACAGCCCAAAGGCATTTACTTATACCTTTAGCACAGCGGCTCTCCAGTAAAATTCAGATTCATATTGCAGACAAGCAAGATCAGAAATCACGCTATATGTATCTGTTGATAGATAATAAAGCATTTTTATATTGTCCCAATTCTGTCCGCTACGAGGGTATAGTCGACTTTGATGCTGCACGTCAGGTCCGTAATAGAAAAAAGGACTTTGAGGACATGTGGTCAAGAAGCCAATTTGATTTGAATACGAGGCGCTTGCAATTATGAAAAAACTCATTTTGACCATTGCAATACTGATGTTCTGCTCGAACGTATTTGCAGATTCCGATATTCATACCATCACTCTAAAGCATCGCCTGGCTAGTGAGGTTGTTGATCAAGTCCGTCCGTTTTTACCCGAATCAGCCACCATAAAAGCGTACGACAATATGCTTATTTTAAAATCAGATCGGGCTACTGTAGCGAATGTAGAGCAGCTGATTAAAAAACTGGATATGCCATTGAAATCCGTTGTAGTTACTGTCTGGCAAACGTCAGAACAACTCAATAATCAGTCTGGCCATCAAGCCAATATCCAGTTATCCACGGAACAACCTAATGCTTCAGTGTCGATAAAACAATGGTCAACAAAAGGAAAAGACGATAAAGATAATCGTTATAGTGCTCAGGGTATTGCCGGACAGCCCATTGCTATCAATATCGGTAATGCCAAACCAGAAAAAGACTATTTATACTTTGTTAATCCTAATGGCAATATCGGTTTTGCCTCGAATACCCAATATATATCGACTTCAAGAGGATTTATGGCTATCCCTTTTCTACTGGCAGATGATAATGTCAGAGTAGAAATACACCCCTCTTTCTCAGACCGAAGCCATGATGGACAAATTAATAGCAGCAATCTTATCAGTACAGTACATGGCAAATTAGGCCAATGGATAGAAATCGCCTATGTTTCAGAAGATCAGCAGAGACAAAAAGAAGGTCTGAAACAGTATCAAACACATCAAGGGCAACAACAAATTATCTATCTGAAAGTTGAAACATCTTCAAATTAATCACAAGAGTATTTATGGATATTAAAGAAGCGATTCTTAGCCGTCGTTCTGTTAAGCATTATGACCCTGAACACACAATGACAAAAGAAGAAGTCAGGACATTAATGGAGCATGCAATCTTATCTCCAACAGCATTTAATCTTCAGCACTGGCGTTTTATTAATGTTGAAGATAAAGAACTTCGTGAAGAAATCCGTGAAGCCAGTTATGGTCAGGCTCAAGTCACTGATGCATCTATGTTATTAGTGTTGTGTGCCGATTTAAATGCCTGGGAGAAAGATCCACAACGCTACTGGCGCCATGCCCCCAAAGAAGTACAAGATTTCATGTTGCCAGCGATCGAAGGCTACTACACCAATCATCACCAGGGTCAACGTGACGAATGTTTTCGTTCTGTTGGGATTGTTGCTAGTACCATCATGCTGATGGCGAAAGGTATGGGATATGATTCATGTCCAATGGACGGTTTTGACTTTGATAAAGTCGCGAGAATCATTAACTTACCCCATGATCATGTTATTGTAATGATGATTACTGTTGGTAAGAAATTACAGGAAGCACGCCCACGTTCGGGACAGTTAGAGCTAGACGAAGTACTGTTTACTGACAGATTCCCAGACGAAACTAGATGATTGGTGGTGGCGCTTCTGACACACAGTTGCGCCCTTTCCTCTTGGACATATACAAAGCTCTGTCAGCCCGCTGCATAAAGCTCTCACTGCCTTCAGAACTCACATAACGTGCCACACCAAATGACATGGTGATGACACCAAGTGACTCTCTGGTATCTTTACGCTGTATCCGCTTAGAAGCAATTTCCTGACGAATATTTTCAGCGACATTTTTTGCATTCTGAAGGCTTGTGTTCAATAAGATGATGGCGAATTCCTCACCACCATATCTCGCAACCAGATCACGTCCTTTAACGCTGTCTTTTAATGCATTCGCCACCACACGTAATACCTGATCACCAACCAGATGTCCGTGTTTATCATTGATATTTTTAAACAAATCAAGATCGGCAAAGATAATACAGACATCCAGTCCGGAGTTATCCGCATCATGTGTGACTTTGCTAACTACATCGTCAAAAGCTTTACGGTTAGCTAAGCCTGTTAATGTATCTGTTTTTGCTTCTTGTTTGGAAACATCAAACTCTTTTTTGAGCTTTTCTACCTCGGTCATCGCAGTATTTAAGCGCTCAGTCAACAGTTCGCCACTGTTCATCGCTTGTCGTGTTTCAGCGAGAATATCATCAACTATCTGATGGATCTCTGCTGCTGTCATATCGCGATTAATCCGACTCATCAGATCGTTTAAACGCTGATTTGTTTTATCCGTATGCATGACACTGCTATAGATAAAATTAATGACTTCTTTCAGCAAACGCGCCAGTTCACGGCGCATTTGATATACCTCTTCTCGCTCTTTTTCTATATTGAAGAATCGCTTGAACAGGGTCTTACATTGGCTTTGGCTTAACAGAGGTGTTTCAGCCACCATCTCCTGAATAGTAACTGAAAGCTCTTGGTTTGCACCAGATACATGCTCATACCACACCGTATAATTATCTGGTGTCATTGGCACACCATGTTTCCGCATCAGAGGCAATGCAAGCCGCATATATTCTGCGGCTTTATCAGATAATTCGTTGTAATCCATGTTAAACAAGCCTGCGTATGGTTTCTTAAACCTTACGCTTCGCCTTTCCTGCAATTTTCAGACGCAACGCATTCAGTTTAATGAAGCCTTCCGCATCTTTTTGATTGTATGCACCTGCGTCATCTTCAAAAGTCGCAATTGACTCATCAAAAAGACTATCAGTCTCAGATGCACGCCCAACAACAGAAACGTTACCCTTATATAATTTGATACGTACTTTACCGTTAACCGTTTGTTGTGATTCATCAATCATTTTCTGAAGCATCACACGTTCTGGTGCCCACCAGTAGCCGTTATAAATCATTTTGGCATAACGAGGCATCAACTCATCTTTAAGGTGTGCAACTTCACGATCCAATGTTAATGATTCAATAGCACGGTGTGCTTTCAACATCACTGTACCGGCAGGTGTTTCATAACAACCACGTGACTTCATGCCGACATAACGGTTTTCGACAATATCCAGACGACCGATACCGTTTTCTCCCGCAACTTTGTTCAAATACGTCATCACTGTCGCAGGTGACATCGCTTCACCATTAATTGCAGTGATATCGCCTTTTTCGTAGCTTAATTCAAGATAAGTTGGTTTATCTGGTGCATTTTCTGGAGAAACAGACCAACGCCACATAGAGTCTTCAGGCTCAGCCCATGGATCTTCTAAAATACCGCCTTCATAAGAGATATGTAACAAGTTGGCATCCATTGAATAAGGTGACTTTTTACCTTGTTTCATTTCAACTGGAATACCATGCTGTTCAGCGTAATCAAGTAACTTTTGACGTGACAATAAGTCCCATTCACGCCAAGGGGCAATCACTTTAATATTTGGGTTCAGCGCATAGGCACCAAGTTCAAAACGGACTTGGTCATTGCCTTTACCTGTAGCACCATGAGAAACAGCTTCAGCACCAGTTTCATTAGCAATTTCAACCAAACGTTTTGCAATCAATGGTCGAGCGATTGAAGTACCTAATAAGTATTCGCCTTCATAGATGGCGTTAGCACGAAACATAGGGAATACATAATCACGTGCGAACTCTTCACGTAAATCTTCAATATAAATTTCTTTGATTCCAAGCGATTTCGCCTTTGCTCTGGCTGGTTCAACTTCTTCACCCTGCCCAAGGTCAGCTGTGAAAGTAACCACTTCACACTCATATTTATCTTGTAACCACTTCAAAATAACGGAAGTATCCAGTCCACCTGAATAGGCTAGTACGACTTTGTTGATCTTAGACATGGGTGATATTTATTCCTGTAAAAAATTAGCTGATTCAATCCCTAAATCGCCATAGTAATAACATCGGCAAAATAGAAATTAACTTGAATAAAAAAGAACACGTATTGTATCAAAAACCACGGATTGCAAGCACTTCTTTAACGGCTTTACGACCATTTCCTTTGCAACTGATTAACCGTGGCGCATCAAGATATCGAAGTCTGAATCCAAGTTGTTTGTATAACTTAATAATTCTGTCTGTCGCTTGGTTTGATAATAAAACGGGGCCATTATGCTGACTTAGCCAGTATGCAAGCCGCTCCTGATCTTCCCACTTAAAACCTTTTTGTGAATATTGATGAAAAGGCGTGTCATATGGCGGATCGGCATAGACAAAATCCATCGGTTCAAGTGGTATTGTTTCGAAATCCTGGCAACTGAATTGCCAGCGGGACAAAATCGGCTGATAGTGGATAAAACTCTCTAAATAGTTAATGGTTTTATAACGACCGAAAGGCACATTGTAACCACCTCGACTATTAAAACGGCATAAGCCGTTATAGCCCGTACGATTTAAATAATAGAATAGTTGAGCTGCGCGCGGAGCATCAGATTGATTGGCGTTGAGTTGATTAAATTCATCACGACAATGATAGTAGGCTGATTCGTCATTAATGAACGCTATATCAACCTCTAAGCCCTCGCTTAAGTGCTGGTAAAAATTAATTAATGCCGGATTTACATCATTAAGTAATGCTCGTTCAGGTGCCAGACCAAGCGCGACAGAAAGCCCGCCACAAAATGGTTCCACCAGTCTGGATTGCTGGTGTTTATTCCAGTAGCGTTTAAGAACGGGTAATAACCAACGCTTACCGCCCGCCCATTTGAGTGGTGGTTTCAACGTGGCATCAAAATGGCCCTTGCTTGTCATTAACTCAAATAAAAATAATAGACAAAAAAACGGGTATATCTGTGTAGACACAGATATACCCCCCTTAATTACTGGCTATGGCCAGTTTACACATGCTTACTTAGAGTGCAATGTCTTGCGTGGAGGCATCAGATCTGTAATCGATCCTTCCGCCATTTCAGCAGCAAAGCCAAGTGTTTCAGATAAGGTTGGATGTGGATGAATTGTCAGACCAATATCCTCTGCATCTGCACCCATCTCTAAAGCTAAAACCGCTTCTGCAATTAATTCACCAGCGTTAGGACCAACAATACCTGCACCGATCAATCGACCCGTTTCTTTTTCAAACAAGGCTTTTGTCAGACCTTCATCTCTGCCTAAGCTCAAGCTTCTACCGCTTGCAGCCCAAGGGAAAGCACCTTTGACGTAATCGATACCTTGCTTTTTCGCTTCATCTTCATTCATTCCCATCCATGCCACTTCAGGATCGGTATAGGCAACAGAAGGAATAGTCATCGGTTCAAATACGGATTTCTGACCGGCAATAACTTCAGCAGCGACTTTACCTTCGTGTGTTGCTTTATGAGCAAGCATAGGCTGACCTACAATGTCACCGATAGCAAAGATGTGAGGCACATTAGTGCGCATCTGACCATCAGTTTCAATAAAGCCATGATCAGTCACCATGACACCTGCTGCTTCAGCGTTAATCAGCTTACCGTTTGGTGAGCGTCCAACAGCAACCAGTATCTTGTCAAACATGGTTTGTTCGGGAGCGTCTTTACCCTCAAAGGTCACTAATAAACCATCATCTTTCGGCTCGATATTACTGACTTTAGTATTCAGGTAAATATTGTCGTATTTTTCCTGCACACGTTTGAATAATGGTTTAACGATATCTTTATCAGCACCAGGAATCAGACTATCTTGTAATTCAACAACGGTAATCTTTGAGCCTAAGGCATCATAAACAGTCGCCATTTCAAGTCCGATGATGCCGCCGCCGATGACCAATAATTTTTCTGGTACATCTTCCAGTTCCAGTGCATCAGTGGAATCCATCATTCTTGGATCATCATTTGGGAACACTGGAATTTTCGTCACACGTGAACCCGCAGCAATAATACAATTATCAAACGAAATTGTTTTCTCGCCGTCAGGCCCTTCTACTTTCAGGGTATTTGGACTGGTAAAGCTACCCTCGCCCTGAACTATCGTGACCTTACGTGTTTTCGCTAATGCTTTTAATCCGCCTGTCAGCTGATTAACAACACTGCTTTTCCATGATTCTAATTCGCGAATATCAATTTGAGGTTTATTAAATTTAACCCCGTGATGTGACATTTCTTCAGCTTCATTAATGATCTGTGCTGTGTGTAACAAGGCTTTAGAAGGAATACAACCGACATTGAGGCAAACACCACCAATACGCTCGTGGCGCTCAACCATGACGACCTGCTTACCAAGGTCAGCGGCTCTGAATGCAGCAGTATAACCACCAGGCCCAGAACCCAGCACCAATACCTCCGCGTGTAAATCAGCATCACCTTGCGGTACAGCAGCTGGTGTCGGTGCTGCTTTCTTTGCTGCTGAGGCTTTCGTTTCCGTTGATTCAGGTGCTGATGTGTCTTCAGCGTCTGCCTGTTCAACTTCAAGCGTTAGAATGACATCACCCTCTGCGACTTTATCGCCAACAGCAACTTTCAAACTGACAATTTTACCTTTAGCTGTGCTCGGAATTTCCATAGCCGCTTTGTCAGACTCTAAGGTAATAATATCTTGATTTTCATCAATGATATCACCCTCACTGACCAGTACTTCTATGATTTCAACGGAATCAAAATCGCCAATATCCGGGACTTTTACTTCTATTTCACTCATAGCAGCACCTTACGAATATCAGACAACATTTGGCTGAGCATCACAGTAAAGCGAGCACCGGCGGCACCGTCAATCACACGATGGTCATATGACACTGACAATGGCAGCATCAGTCTTGGAACAAATTCTTTTCCATTCCACACTGGTTTCATTTGATGACGACTAACACCTAAGATGGCGACTTCAGGTGCATTGACAATCGGTGTAAAGAATTGTCCACCGATACCACCAAGACTTGAAATCGAGAACGTGCCACCTTGTAAATCTTTGGCAGTTAATGAACCTTCACGGGCACGGGCACTGATATCACCGAGTTCACCAGCTAGTTCAAGGAAACCTTTTTTATCGACATCCTTGATAACTGGCACCATAAGTCCATTTGGCGTATCAACTGCCACACCCAGGTTATAGTAATTTTTCAGAATCAGACTTTCTTTGTCTTCACTCAGTGATGCATTAAATTCTGGGAATTGTTTCAAGCAAGCTACAACCGCTTTCATAATGAAGACTAAAGGCGTTAAATTAACGCCTTTCTTCGCAGCCATATCTTTATTTTCCTTACGGAAGGCATCTAATTCTGTGATATCAGCTTCATCAAACTGGGTCACATGTGGAATATTTAACCAACATGCATGAAGATGTTTACCAGATATTTTCTTAATACGAGACATTTCTTGTGTCTCGACATCACCGAATTGTTCAAAATTGACAACAGGCACAGATGGAATAGCACTACCGCTTTGTGCAGGTGCTGCAGCTGGTGCAGTCATAACCTGTTTCACATAACTTTGAACATCTTCTTTAGTGACACGACCTTTAGGGCCTGTACCACTTACCGATGTTAAGACAACACCCAAATCACGTGCAAAACGACGTACAGAAGGTGATGCATGTGCACGGCGAATACCTGATTTGTTGTCAGGTGCATATGGAATAGCTTCTGCAGGCGGCGTATTTACTGCCGGACTTGCTTCAACTTTCGTTTCCGGTTTTGGCTGTGTATTTTCAGCAGGTGCAGTAGCTACAGGCTTTTCTGTTTTCTCTTCAGCTTTTGCCTCTTCTTTTGCAGAAGAAGCACCTTCAGCGACTTCAAGCATGGCGATAACCGTGCCTTCACTTACCTTATCACCAACCGCCACTTTCATTTCTTTAATGACGCCTGCCTGCGATGCTGGAATTTCCATCATCGCTTTATCAGACTCAACAGTAATGACTTCTTGGTTTTCATCAATGCTATCGCCAACGGCAACAAGCACTTCGATGATTTCAACTGCTTCAAAGTCACCAATATCAGGAACTTTTAACTCAATTAATTCTGCCATTATTTATGCCTTAACTGGGTTGATTGCATCAGCATTAATCTCATACTTCTTGATTGCGTCAGCAACCACGTCGTATTTGATCTGACCTTCATCGGCTAATGCATGCAGTGTTGCAACCACTACATGATAGCGGTCAACTTCAAAGAAGCTACGCAATGCTTCACGTGTGTCACTACGGCCAAAACCATCTGTACCTAAAACGGTATAGCTCGCTTTAACCCATGGACGAATTTGTTCCGCATACATACGTACATAGTCTGTTGCAGCAACAACGACACCAGCCGCATCATCCAAACATTCAGAAATATAACTACGTTTCTTCGGTGCGGTTGGGTTGAGACGGTTATGGCGCTCTACTTCTTGTCCATCACGAACCAATTCGTTCATGCTGGTCGCACTCCACACATCAGCAGACACTTTCCAGTCTTTTTCCAGCAGCTCTGCAGCTGCTTCTACTTCACGCAGAATGGTACCACTACCCATTAGCTGAGCTTTTAGCTTATGTTTACCGCCAGTTTTCAATTTATACAGACCTTTGATAATGCCTTCTTCTACACCTTCAGGCATATCAGGGTGTTTGTAATTTTCATTCATGGCAGTGATGTAATAGAAGACATTTTCCTGCTTCTCATACATACGTTTCATACCATCATGCACGATAACGGCCATTTCATAGGCATAGGTCGGATCGTAGCTAACGCAGTTTGGAATCGCATTTGCCATCAACAGGTTGTGTCCATCCTGATGTTGTAAACCTTCACCATTCAATGTTGTACGACCTGCAGTACCACCGATCAAGAAGCCTTTCGCTTGAATATCACCAGCTAACCACCATAAATCGCCTACACGCTGGTAACCAAACATGGAGTAATAGATGTAGAACGGCACCATATTAACGTTATAGTTGCTGTAAGCCGTTGCAGCAGATACCCACTCAGCCATTGAACCGGCTTCGTTGATACCTTCTTCCAGGATCTGGCCTTTAGTATCTTCGCGGTACCACATGACTTTGCCTGAATCTTCAGGTTCATAGCGTTGGCCAGATGAAGAATAGATACCTACGCTTCTGAACAGACCTTCCATACCAAAGGTACGGGCTTCATCAGGTACGATTGGCACAATATTCTTACCAATCTGTTTATCACGAATCAGTGCTGTTAAGACACGAACAAACGCCATGGTAGTAGAGAGCTCACGATCACCACTTGATTTCAGAACAGCATCAAACAGTTTCAACTCTGGAATTTTCAGAGCAGGTGCACTGTGATTACGTTTTGGTAAGAAACCACCTAACTCATTACGACGTTCCAGTAAGTATTTCTTCTCTGGACTGTCATCTTTGAGTTTGATGAATGGAACGTTATCCACTTCTTCATCTGTTAAAGGAATATTGAAACGATCACGGAATCGTTTCATTTGTTCAATTTCCAGTTTCTTCTGTTGATGCGTGGTGTTTTGACCTTCACCCGCTTCCCCCATACCGTAACCTTTAACAGTTTTAGCTAAGATGACAGTAGGTTGACCAACATGGTCTACAGCACGTTTATAAGCTGCGTAGATCTTTCTCGGATCATGACCACCACGACTTAAATGCCAGATATCCTCATCAGTCATGTCAGAAACCATTTCTAACAATTCAGGATATTTACCAAAGAAGTGTTTACGAACATAAGCACCATCTTTCGCTTTATAGTTCTGGTATTCGCCATCAACCACTTCTTCCATGCGTTTAAGCAGCAAACCATTAGTATCACGAGCCAGTAGCTGATCCCAGCCGCTACCCCATAAAACTTTGATGACATTCCAGCCTGCGCCGCGGAATAAGGCTTCTAATTCTTGAATGATTTTGCCGTTACCACGAACCGGACCATCAAGACGCTGTAAGTTACAGTTAACAACATAGATAAGGTTATCAAGCTTCTCACGACCAGCCAGGGTAATTGCACCTAATGATTCTGGCTCATCCATTTCGCCATCACCCAGATAAGCCCAGACATGACGGCCTTCTGTTTTAACGATATCGCGATGCTGCATGTACTTCATGAAGCGTGCTTGATAGATAGCAAGGATAGGTCCCAAGCCCATAGATACAGTTGGGAACTGCCAGTAGTCAGGCATTAACCATGGATGTGGGTAAGATGACAGACCTTTACCGTTTACTTCAAAACGGAAATTTTCTAATTGTTCTTCGGTCAATCTGCCTTCAAGGAATGAACGGGCATAGATACCAGGTGAAGAATGGCCTTGTACAAAAACCATATCTGCACCATTGCCATAGTCATCACCTTTGAAGAAGTGGTTAAAGCCCACATCATAAAGGGTAGCAGCAGATGAAAAGCTGGCAATATGACCACCGACTGAACCGGGTTTCATATTAGCTTTCACAACCATCGCCATAGCATTCCAGCGAATATAGGATCTCAGCTTGTGCTCCATCGCCTGGTCACCAGGGATGCGTTCTTGCTGATCAACAGGAATCGTGTTGACGTATGCAGTGTTAGCGCTATACGGGAGGTTGATCCCGGTGCGACGAGCCATATCAATGAGCTTCTCAATGATAAAGTGCGCTTTTTCCTCACCACCGGCCTCAATTACAGACTCAAGGGCGTCAAGCCATTCTTGAGTTTCCTGTGGATCGTGATCGACAAAATCAGTCATAAATACCTTCTCAAATCATAACGCGATGAATAACAGCGGAACATTGTAACAGTTTTTGTTTGAATTCATGACTCAAACCACTATACACAATGCCACTTGACACAGAATTTAAACAGAAACTTGTTTACTGACTTATGGTTAGTTCACACCACGACTTCATGGTGCTGCTTATCAGTTTGCGAAAAAATTCAGCGACTGACCAGCTTTTTTTTACTCAATGAATGAAATAACCTGACAAAAAACAGCAGTGAAAGAAGAATCATATAAATCACGGGTTCACGAATATCCGCTTTGACCAGCATAAGAAAATGAACACAGGATAAAGTGGCTATTAAATATGTTAAGCGGTGTAATCGTTTCCAGCGTTTGCCACCGAGGCGTTTCATCATTTTATTAGTTGAAGTAATCGCCAGAGGCAGCAGCAAGATAAAACTGATAAATCCCACAGTAATAAATGGCCTTTTAACGATATCCTTCCAGATATCCTGAATATCAAATAATTGATCCAGTCCGAGATATAACAGCATATGCACGCTGGCATAAAAAAAAGCATATAAGCCCAACATACGTCGGTACTTCACAATAGCTGTTAAACCTGTATACCAACGGATGGGCGATACCAGCAGTGTGATTAACAAAAAACGTAAAGCCCATAAGCCAGAACTTCTGGTTAAGGTTTCCACAGGGTTAGCCCCAAGGTTATCCGTGAAGAGTCCCCAAACCAGATAGATAAGAGGCAGCAAACAAAGAATAAACAAGAATGTCTTTACGACACTTGCTTTGGTGTTTGCTGACAATTGTTGCTCAGAAATAACGTTTGAGATCCATGCCTGCATATAAATCTGCCACCTGTTCACCGTAGCCGTTAAACATTAAAGTTTTACGCTTTAAAAATTCACCTATACGACGCTCTTTTGCCTGACTCCAGCGTGGGTGATCCACATTAGGGTTAACGTTTGAGTAAAAACCATACTCTCTGGCATTGGCTTTCATCCATGCGGTCTGTGGCATGTCCTCAACAAAGCGAATGTGAACGATCGATTTTATGCCTTTAAAACCATACTTCCACGGTACAACGAGTCGTATTGGCGCACCATTCTGACCCAATAATTCTTTGCCATACAGGCCAACAGACAGCAGTGTCAGTGGGTTCATTGCTTCATCGATACGTAAGCCTTCAACATAAGGCCAGTCAAGCACTGCCCGACGCTGTCCTGGCATTTGTTTGGGGTCATACAAGGTAGTGAATTCAACAAACTTCGCTCTGGAGTTTGGCTGGGCTTTTTTTAATAAGTCTGCAAGCGGGAAACCAATCCACGGAATAACCATCGACCAGCCTTCAACGCAGCGCATCCGGTAAATGCGTTCTTCTAACGTAAAGGCTTTGATTAGGTCCTGATAATCATATGTACCCGGTTTATCGCATTCACCATCAATCACCACTTTCCATGGTTGAGACTCATCCGGAAAGGCCGTGGCGTTGATGGCTGGATCCTGCTTGGACGTACCAAATTCATAAAAATTGTTATAGGTAGTGATGGACTCAAAGTCAGTTTTTTCTTCATCGGTAGAAAATGGACTTTTACTCACATCACTAAAAGGCTTGGGTTGTTTAGCCACATCCGCTAATGCCATTGATGGCAATGCACCAGCCAAACCAACAGCTAAACTCGTATTAAGAAACTGTCGGCGGTTTTGATAAATTTCATAATCAGTCACTTCTGATTCTGATATTTCCCAGGATTTTTGTTTTCTAAAAAACATTTACTTACCCTCCTTACTTTACCGACAAGATCTGTTCAGCCAGTAATCGATACTGAGATAGTTACCTGCCCCGATAAAAAACAGAACGAGTAACATCAGAAAATAGGTTGCCGCAAACTCAATACCATTATTAAGTACAACAAAGCTGCCATGCTGTGTTAACCAGTCATAGTTTCCATATTCCTGTAAAATTTCTTTGGCTTTATGTAGTCGCTCTATAGCGTCATTGACATCAGCTGAAGCAAAAGGACTCATGGTGTCGTGTATTGCCTGCCAACCATTTTTCCAATGCACAGTGGTAGCTGCAACAATCATGGTAACCATCAACGGAATAGAGACCAGGCGGACAGCAAAACCTAATATAAGAAAGATGGCACCGAAATACTCAGCACCCCAGGCAAGATAGGCTAATAGTTCTGGAAAAGGTAAGCCTAATCCCCAATCCGGATTAGCAAACCATTCAATCGTATTTTCCAGAGAGCTGTCAGCATCAAACGGATTCCATTTGTTGTTGGCAGCCACCCAAAAAACAGGTGCTAAGTATATTCTCAGCAGAAGTGGCGCAATAAAATCGGCGGCACGTGTTTTATTCAAGTTAGTCGATACAGACTGATATAAACGACAAAAAGACATGAGCGATCTCCTAAAGTAAATAAGGGCTCATAAACGAGCCCTTATTTAACCGTTGTTCTGCTGTTTTATTTATTTCCACCACAGCTTGCTTCTTTTGCTTTTTTCTCAGCACCACATTTAGCTTCTTTAGCTTTTTTCTCTGCACCACATTTGGCTTCTTTAGCTTTTTTCTCAGCACCACACTTAGCTTCTTTAGCTTCCTTCGCTTTTTTCTCAGCACCGCATTTCGCTTCACCACATTTACCTTCTTCAGCATGATGTTCTGCAAGCTGCATATAACCACTGGATAATTCAGTTGAAGCAAATGGGTTATTACCTGCACTCGCCATTGATGGCGCCATAGCCAAGCCTGCTGCAAATGTTGCAATAGCCACTGATGATTTGTTAAATGTTGCCATGATGATTTTTTCCTTCTATTGTTGTTAAAAATTCAACGAGCATTAAAGCCAGTCTTGCTTAGTAGACGAGCCTCACAAAGGATTGTTACAAACAAAATGAAAAAAAATGTGAAGTTGAGCTCAGCCGATGAGCACAACTTAATCAGGCAATTAATTAATGGCGATGCAAAAGCGTTTGACTATGTTGTATCCCAATATCATGGGCTGATGTTAACTGTTGCCAGGGCGATTGTAGGTGAGGCATTTGCGGATGAAATTGTGCAGGATGCCTGGTTGTCAGCTATCAAAGCATTACCAAACTTTGAGGGTCGCTCAAGTCTGAAAACCTGGTTATTACAAATTACCAGTAATGGTGCCAAAACCCGTTTTAAACGAGAACAGCGTCAAGTTTCACTTGATGACGGTTGGGAGTCGGTTCCACATGACAAGTTTGATGAGCGTGGACATCGTTTAGATAACATCTTACCGTGGGATGAAGAAACTCCAGATGCTTTGTTAGAAAATGAACAGTTACGAATTGTTATTGAGACAAGCTTTCGCAAACTGCCAGCCAATCAGCGTGCCATGTTAACTATGTATGATATGGAAGGATTAGAAATGTCAGAGATTTGTAACATTCTTGATATTAGTTCGTCTAATGCTAGAGTTCTTTTACACCGGGCACGGACTACATTGCATCACAAAATTGAAGAGTACCGAGGACAATAAGCAGATGTTTCAATGTAAAGATGTAGCTGAAGAAGCCAGTAACTATCTTGAGGGAGATCTTCCTTTAAGGAAACGTATCGGTTTGTTTCTACATTTGCTTATTTGTGGTTGCTGCCGTAATTATTTACAGCAAATTCGTCAGACGATCGATACTGTTGCTACAATTCACCCGACAGAAGAACACCATACTGACACTAAGGCCTTAGCAGAAAAGCTGCGAGCCCTGTCTGATTCAGAGTCCAGATAAGCTCACAGAATTTCATTGCCTACTGTTTTGGTCCTGTCTGATATTTGTCCTTCCATTCGCTATATGGCATGCCGTAAACGTATTCACGTGCCTCATCGTAATTCATATCAATCTGTTTTTCTTCGGCTGCAGCCAAATACCATTTTGATAGACAATTTCGACAAAAACCGGCCAAATTCATCAAGTCAATATTCTGTACATCGGTATTTTCTTGCAGGTGTTTGATTAAACGTCTGAATGCTGCGGCTTCCAGTTCAGTTTGTGTTTGTTGATCCATAATTTTCCTCAAATAAAAAACATTTCACATTATGTGTCGGGCTCAGCAATGTCGTGTCAGGGTATTGTTCTAAACATACAGGCATAACATGCGGGCAACGCTGGTGAAAATGACAGCCTTTAGGTGGATTGGCGGGTGAAGGAAGCTCACCTTGCAGTTTTTGTTTGCTCAGATGAGTTTCTGCGGCAATTTTTGGCACCGCCGCAAGCAATGCCTGCGTATAAGGATGTTTGGGACTATTTAATACTTCCTCACGTGTGCCCTGCTCAACAATTCGTCCCAGGTACATAACCGCAACGCGATGCGCTAGATAGTCGACTACACTAATATTATGAGTAATAAATAAAAAAGATAAGCCGAACTCATGTTGGATATCACGAAGTAAATTTAAAATCTGTGCCTGTACAGACACATCTAAGGCACTGGTGGGCTCATCACAAATGATTACTTCCGGCTCAGCCGCCAATGCTCGGGCTATACAAATACGCTGTCGTTGTCCACCAGAAAACTCGTGCGGATAACGATGTTTTATATCTGCTCGCAGGCCTACTCTTGTTAATAATTCATCGACTTTCGCCTCTTGTGCTGCTGAATCTTTAATCTTCGAGGTCAGCATGCCTTCTTTAATGACATTATTAATCGTCATTCGAGGGTTCATTGAAGCAAAAGGATCCTGAAAAATAATCTGCATGGATGCACGCACTGAACGTAAAGCGCGGATTGATAAACGATTCAGTTTTTGTCCCTGAAAAACCACGTTGCCTGAAGTCACAGGAACAAGCTGCAAAATTCCTTTACCAACCGTTGTTTTCCCACAACCCGACTCACCAACCAGAGCAAGTGTTTCGGCAGAACGGAGATCCAAGGTAATATCATCAACCGCCTTAACAGCACCTACTGTACGTTGAAAAAGCCCTTTTTTTATAGGAAAGTGCACTTTTAACTGACTGACCTGCAAAATAGCATTATTCGCTGGTATAACTTCGGATAATCGTGAGCTAGACACCTGTTTTTGAGATTTAATATGTTCAGCGTCCACATCTGGATCATATAAATGACAACGGACGCCATGATCATTATTGTTGATCCAGCGAGGTTCAGCTTCCTGACAATACTGCCAGGCTAACTCACAACGTTCAGCAAAGCGACAAGCGGTAAACTGTCTGTTCAGTGGTGGCACACTACCTTTGATAACCGTCAACTTTTCTTCCCGCTTTTGTTCTGACGGGATGGCTTCAAACAGTTTACGCGTGTATGGGTGCAGGGTATTATTAAAAAATTGCTCGCGGCTAGCTGATTCAACAATCTGTCCGGCATACATTACCGCCACATGGTCCGCCATTTGTGCAACAACACCCAGATCATGGGTGATTAACAAAATGGCCATCCCCGTTTTTTGTTGAATATCTTTTAACAAGTCGAGAATTTGAGCCTGAATGGTGACATCTAAAGCAGTTGTAGGCTCATCGGCAATCAATAATTCAGGCTCACCAGCCAGTGCCATAGCTATCATCACACGTTGCTTCATACCACCTGATAATTGATGCGGGTAGGCATTGATTCGTTCAATAGGATCAGGAATACCAACAGAGTGAAGTAATTCAAGTGTTCGTGTATAAATCGCTTTTTTATCCAGCGTGAAGTGCCAATGAAACACTTCTGCAATCTGTTGGCCTACTGTCAACACAGGGTTTAGTGAACTTTGTGGTTCCTGAAATATCATCGCAACCCGCCGACCGCGAATTTTTTCCATCTCAGCTTCAGATAAAGACAGAATTTCCTCTCCTGCCAAACGGACCTCACCGGAAACAATATGACTCGCCGGATATGGATTCAGTCGTAGCAGTGATAAGGCTGTCATTGATTTTCCGCAACCAGACTCGCCAAGTAAGGCAAAGGTCTGACCTTTTTCAATGCAGAAATCGACACCATCTACAGCTTTATAGGGATCACTATCATGGCCAAACCAGGTTCTTAATCCTGTGACTTCGAGCAGCGAGCTCATCTTGCCTCCTGCATTCTGGGATCAAAGGCATCACGAACAACATCAGCAAATAAATTAGCGGCAAGGACAAGTACAAACATAGAAATGAACGCCGCAGTTAAAGACCACCAAACTACAGGTTCCCGAGCCATTTCCAGCCGTGCACTATTAATCATATTGCCCCAGCTGATCATCGAGGGATCCACACCTACCCCAACATAGGACAACACAGCTTCAGCTAATACTAAGCCACTAAAGTCGAGTACAACGGCAATAAGCACCAGATGCATCAGATTAGGCAAAATATGTTTATGCAAAATACTGAAACTACCCGCTCCCAACGCACGTGAAGCCATCACATATTCAGCTTCCCGTAATTTCAGGGTTTCAGCACGTAGAATTCGACATAAGCCTGTCCAGCTGGTCATGCCCAAAATAATACATAAAAACAGTAGCCTGATATCGGCGCGTTCAGCAATCGTTTTGAAATTCTCAGGATGGTTATTTACGTAGACCTGCAGAATTAAAACGGCTGCAGCAATCAACAATACGCCAGGGATCGAATTCAGGGTCGTATAAATATACTGTATGACATCATCTATCCAGCCTCTAAAATAACCTGCTGCAATCCCCAGCATGATCGCCATTGGCAACATAACTAAGGTCGTTAAAGTACCAATCACTAAACCGGTACGAACACTTTTCAGGGATTGATATAACACATCCTGACCAACCTTATCGGTCCCGAATACGTGATAATTTTGACTAAGGAAAATGAGATTAACGACAACAAACAGAAGGCAGAAAGCGGTGAAATAGAAAGTATAGAGTGGGTATTGAGATTGATTAAGAGCGATACGTTTAAACTGGTGAGGAAATTGTGCCAGCTTACATCGCGAGGCAGCAACCACATGACAAATATAAATCAGAAACAGCAGCAATAAACTCAGCAGACTGGCTTTAAGAACAGTTTGATATATATCTGCTGCTTTATCATCAACTTGAGCAAGATGTGCCGCACCGTATTTTAGTTTTGGATAATCGTATTTAATAGATCCATCATTCATTGTCTGTATTTCTTTAACAAACAATCGATCTGAAAACGGTGCCGAGTAAGTTTTTTCCATTTGCTGTTTAAGTGGTAAAACCAACCAATCAAACACGCTCAAAACTTCTGATGAATAGTAAGTTTCCTGTGTATTTTCAGTAGATTCCAGGGCTGGGCGATAATGCATAGAGTCCAGTAGCCCAATAACCACATAACAAGACAAAATCATCACGGAGATCATACCCCGCTTTCGCATCATCACTGATTTCCATGGCGCACTCAGATGAGGACGTCTTCTTATATACATCACTGCTGCCACAATAACTGTGAGGAGCAGGAAAATTAAAATGTCTGTCCAAAGCAATACGGGCAAAAACGACATGGTCAGCCTTGTTTTATTTTTTCAGACTTGATGTATCTATCTTTAATTCTCGTGGTAATGAGAATTCAATATTCTCTTTTAAACCGTCATCTTCATATGACGAATCAACACCTAAGTCACGAAGTTTTTCAACGACCTGATTGACTAAGATTTCAGGTGCAGAAGCACCTGCAGTCAAACCAATTCGATTTTTATTTTCAAGCCATTGTGGATCTATTTGCTCAGCATTGTCTATTAAATATGCAGGCGTCCCCAATTTCTCTGATAATTCTCGCAAGCGATTTGAGTTAGAACTGTTCACAGAGCCCACAACTAACACCAGATCACATTCATTTGCCAGTTTTTTTACTGCGTCCTGTCTGTTTTGGGTGGCATAACAAATATCATCTTTGCTCGGACCAATAATGTCAGGAAAATATTCGCGTAATGCATCAATCACCAGCGATGTATCATCAACAGAAAGAGTTGTTTGGGTAACAAACGCCAATTGCTGAGGATTTTTTACCTTTAAATTAGCGACATCTTCAGGCGATTCGACTAAGTACATTCCGCCTTCTGTCGATGTGTATTGTCCCATCGTGCCTTCTACTTCCGGATGACCCGCATGGCCAATCAGAATGCATTCCATCTTCTGTTTTTCATAACGAGAGACTTCCATATGGACTTTAGTGACTAATGGACAAGTAGCATCGAATACTTTCAGATCGCGTTTACGGCCTTCACTCTGTACTTTTTTGGACACACCATGTGCGCTGAATATTAAGGTGTTTCCATCAGGCACTTCATCGATCTCTTCAACGAAGACTGCACCTTTATTTCTAAGTCCATCAACGACAAAGCGATTATGAACAACCTCATGACGTACATAAACCGGAGCGCCAAATAATTCCAGTGCTCGCTCTACGATATCAATTGCCCGATCCACACCGGCACAGAAACCACGGGGATTGGCGAGAATCAGTTCTTTACTCATAAAACTGCCTTTGGATAAGAACCTAATATACGAAACATAGAAGACTCGTTTTCTAATAAAGATAGAGCTGATGCTACAGCAGGTTCATCAATGTGCCCTTCAATATCGATGAAAAACACATATTCCCAAATGCCCTTTCTGGATGGTCTGGATTCAATTCTGGTCATACTGATACTGTTATCTGCCAATGGTTTTAACAAAGTTTGTAAGGCACCAGGCTTATTCTTTGTTGCGACAAGTAAAGCAGTTTTATCAACACCAGATGGTCCGACATTTTGTGAACCAATCACTAAAAAGCGTGTGGTGTTATCTACTTCGTCTTCAATATTGCTAGCTAATATAGAAAGACCATAAATATCTGCAGCACGATTAGCGGCAATGGCTGCTGTATTATCAGGCTTTGCTGCAACGCGTTTAGCGGCTTCAGAATTACTGTTAAGTGGCACTAACTCAGCCTCTGGCAGCTGTTCCATCAACCATTGTCGACATTGAGCTATGGCTTGCGGATGTGCATAAACCGTTCTGACATCTTCAAGGTTTTTCTCTTTACTTAACAAATAGTGATGAATACGAAGCGTCACTTCACCATTAATTTTCAAAGGCGAAGCGATAAACCGATCTAAGGTATGCGAGACCATACCTTCCGTTGAGTTTTCTACTGGAACAACACCATAACAGGCATGAGAAGTTTCAACAGCATGAAAAACATCAGCAATGGTACTCATGGGATGTAATTCGACACTGCCCCCAAACTGCTTTTGTGCGGCTGCTTGAGTGAAAGAGCCTTCCGGACCGAGGTATGCGACCTGCAATGGTTTTTCTGCGGCCAGACAGGCTGACATAATTTCACGGAATAATCGCGCGACTTCAGCTGAGGCCAGCGGTCCTTCATTACGCTCCATTACCGTTCTAAGCACCATGGCTTCACGTTCAGGACGATAAAAATCAGCCTGCTCGCCACTATCGATTTTTATCCGGGCTACTTCCTGCGCCATCGCAGCTCTGTCATTCAACAGTTGTTGAATTTTTAAATCGATATCATCAATTTTTTGACGAATATTGGCTAAGGCTTCTTTCTCATTCATTGGCAGCAGTTACCCGTTTTTACGCTCAAACTCATTCATAAAATTGATAAGTGCATCAACACCTTCTTCTGGCATCGCATTATAAATACTGGCACGCATACCGCCCAAATCACGATGACCTTTAAGCGTCAACAAATGCTGCTCAGCAGCTTGCTGAAGAAATTGTTTATCAAGCTTATCATCAGCCAGAGTAAACGGTACATTCATCCAGGAACGATAGCGAATATCAACCGGATTAGCATAAAAATCACTTCCATCGATAGCCGCGTACAGCTTCGCCGCTTTACGCTGATTCAACGTGGCCATTGCTTCTAAACCACCTTGCTGTTTTAGCCAATCAAAAACCAGGCCAGCCAGATACCAGCTATAAGTGGCAGGTGTATTAAACATTGAGCCATTATCGGCATGAGTTTTATAGTTCAGCATTGTCGGTGTCCCCGGCAATACTTCACCTAATAAATCCTTACGGATAATGACGATACACAGGCCTGCAGGACCGATATTTTTCTGAGCACCAGCGTAAATCATGCCGAATTTAGATACATCTATCGGACGAGATAAAATCGTCGAGGATAGATCTGCTATCAGCGGCACATCACCTACATCCGGGATGTCAGCAAACTCAAGTCCATGAATGGTTTCATTCGGAGTGTAATGAACATAAGCAGCGTCATTTGATAATGACCATTGCTCGGGCCCAGCAATCGTAGTGAAATGGTTTGCCGTTGAATCTGTAACAATATTCACCTTACAGAATTGTCTGGCTTCAGCTATCGCCTTTGTAGACCATGCACCGGTATTGAAATAATCTGCTGTTTTTTTTCCTCGCAGCAGATTCATCGGAATCATGGGAAACTGAAGAGATGCGCCGCCCTGTAAAAACAGTACGGCATAATCATCAGAAATACCCATTAATTCACGCAGATCGGCTTCTGCTTTTTCAGCAATACTCGTATATTCCGGTCCGCGATGACTCATTTCCATCACAGACATACCGGTCCCATTCCAATCAAGCATTTCCTGCTGTGCTTTTTGCATGACAGCATCAGGCAACATAGCAGGACCAGCACTAAAATTATAAGCTCTCAAATTTATTCTTCTGTTGTTTCGTCAGTATCATCAGCATCGTCGATAGCTAAATCGACATCTTCGTCGTCATCTTCGATAACACGTTCAAGACCGACCAATTTTTCACCATTACTCAGATTAATTAATCTAACACCCTGTGTATTTCGGCCTACCAATGAAACATCCTTAACCGGTGTTCTTACCAATGTGCCACCATTAGTAATCAGCATAATCTGATTCTCATCGCAGACTTGTACAGCCCCAACTACGCAACCATTTCGTTCCGATGTCTGAATTGAAATAATGCCTTGACCACCACGCCCCTGAACACGATATTCAGCAAGGTTGGTACGTTTACCATAACCATATTCTGTCGCCGTTAAGATAGCGCCCTCTTCTTCTGCAATAATCAGAGAAATAATTTTTTCATCGTCACCAATGCGCATGCCACGAACACCACGAGAGACACGTCCCATAGAACGGACATCTGTTTCAGTAAAGCGAATGACTTTACCAGTATTGCTAAATAGCATCACATCAGAGTGACCATCGGTAACGGCCACATCAATGAGTTGGTCACCCTCTTTCAGATCAACTGCAATAATACCGTTAGCACGTGGACGAGAGTAATCGACTAATGGCGTTTTCTTAACCGTACCAGAGGCTGTTGCCATAAAGATAAACTTATCAGCCTCAAACTCACGAATTGGCATCACCGCATTAATCTTCTCACCTTCTTCTAAAGGCAATAAATTGATAATAGGTTTGCCACGAGAAGCCCGGCTTCCCTGCGGTAATTCATAGACTTTTTTCCAATACACTTTACCTGCACTGGAGAAACACAAAAGTGTGTCATGTGTATTAGCAATGAACAGATGCTCAATAAAGTCTTCATCTTTCATCGCGGTTGCTGCTTTACCTTTACCACCGCGTTTTTGTGCCTGATAAGTATCAAGCTGCTGTGTTTTGGCATAACCGGCATGAGACAAAGTCACTACCATTTCTTCTTCGGTGATTAAATCTTCCAGAGTTAAATCAAGATGATTTGCCAGAATTTCTGTACGACGCTCATCACCGTATTCGGCATTAATCGCTACTAATTCTTCACGGATTACAGCCATCAGATTATCTGGATCGCTCAAAATAGCTAATAACTCTGCAATGACGTCTAATACTTCACGGTACTCTTGCAGAATTTTGTCTTGTTCCAGACCGGTTAAGCGGTGTAAACGCATATCCAGAATAGCTTGTGCCTGAACAGGAGACAGATAATAAAGGTTCTCAACTAAACCATATTGATCCGCTAAGTCTTCCGGGCGTGAGGCTTCTGCACCGGCTGCACCGAGCATTTCCAGGATCATGCCTGAAGCCCAACCTTTAGAAACCAATGCTTCTTTTGCTTCAGCAGGATTCGGAGAAGCTTTAATCAGTTCGATAACTTCATCAATATTGGCTAAAGCAGTTGCTAAACCTTCTAAGACGTGAGCACGTTCACGCGCTTTTCTTAAATCATAAATCGAACGACGAGTCACCACTTCACGACGGTGGCGAATAAAGGCATCCAAAATCGCTTTCAGATTTAATGTGCGCGGTTGTCCGTCAACAATCGCCACCATATTGATACCAAAGACAGTCTGCATCTGCGTTTGTTGATACAGATTATTCAGTACTACTTCAGGCACTTCGCCACGCTTCAGTACAATCACCATACGCATACCGTCTTTATCAGACTCATCGCGTAAGGCAGAAATACCTTCCATTTTTTTATCTTTAACAAGCTCGGCGATTTTTTCTAATAAACGCGCTTTATTGACCTGATAAGGCAGCTCTTTAACAACGATACTTTGCTGTCCAGTCGCCTCATTAGTTTCGATATCGGCTCTGGCACGAATGTGAACACGACCACGACCAGTTTGATAGGCTTCTGCAATACCACGAGCACCGTTAATAATCCCTGACGTCGGGAAATCAGGCCCTGGCACGTATTCCATTAATTCATGGATACCGATATCAGGATTATCAATAATGGCAATACAGGCATTCAGGATTTCAGTAAGGTTGTGTGGCGGAATATTCGTCGCCATCCCCACCGCAATACCTGACGAGCCATTGACTAATAAGGCAGGAATTTTTGTTGGCAGAACGGCTGGTTCAGATTCGGACTCATCATAGTTAGGTACAAAGTCAACTGTCTCTTTTTCAAGATCCGCCAACATTTCATGAGCGATTTTAGCCATGCGGACTTCGGTGTAACGCATCGCAGCAGGTGGATCACCATCAACCGAACCGAAGTTACCCTGACCATCAACCAGCATATAACGCATAGAGAATGGCTGAGCCATACGAACCATCGTGTCATACACGGCGGTATCACCATGTGGGTGATATTTACCGATAACGTCACCGACGATACGAGCAGACTTTTTATATGGGCTGTTCCAGCTATTGCCCAGTTCTCTCATCGCATAGAGAACACGACGATGTACAGGTTTTAAACCATCACGAACATCAGGTAGCGCCCGTCCCACGATAACGCTCATGGCGTAATCGAGGTACGACTGCTTCATCTCGGTTTCGATACCTATCGAATCCAGTTCTAAGGCAATTTCACTCATTTATTGACCGTCCAAATAAAGCATAAGACTACAAACCAGCTGTTCGGCTGTTTCAGTGAACAGAGGTGTAGCGTAGTCAGTTCTACATACATGGTTTATCAACCAGTCTCAGAAGACGAAACCAGTCGAAAGAATTCCAGACATAACTTCACAAATTTCAGTAACTTGCTTAGGCACTACCGGAAAAACACACTCACCCCGGAAATGGGGCCAATCTGTCTAAACCACCAAACCTGTTATCCTACCACTAAAGCCCATATCCTGCACGTTAAACTCAAGATGCTACCTAGCATCTACTTTTGCAAAATATGCGCTTAAATCCTGCTCTAAAGTCGTTAGAAGTTCTTCAGTTCCCTCTTTCCAGCCTGTAACAACATTGCTCGGAGTAGCTTGTTCGATATCGACATCAACACGTAAGCCTGTTTGAAACAGTAATTTCTCAGGATTATCTGCCGCCGTCATGAAAAATTGCATTTCAATAACAGATTGGGGTGAGTAGGCAGGACGTTTTTCGCCATAGAAGGCTGTCACTGCAGCATCCATGGTAAAATCAGCTGGCACAGAATCATCGGTGACCACCTTGCTGAATTGACCGCTCTTTTGTAACCAGCGTTTCAGAATATTAGTAAACATAACTTCCGGGTCAACCAGAAACTGATGTGGCTCTACAGCCTTATATTCATTTTCTCCGACTCTGAATATTAAAGTTTTACTTTTAAAATGTGGCACAACGCGCACTGGATTAAGTCGCAAAACACGATTTGCAGGAAAATCAGCAGCGACATCCGCTCGCTCGACATCCAACACATAATAACGTGGTGTCATATCCACTTCTTTGTCACCGCCACCCCAGCTAAAACAAGAACTGAGAAGAAGAGATGTCGATAAAATAAAAAAAGAAAAAAACAGTCGGGAATATAAAGTCAAAATGCTTCCTTTTATCGTTAATTCGTTTGTCACTAAAAACCGGACGATTACTGCCGATATAATAGACGCTGATCGCCGTTTCGCTCAATGAGATTATTATGCAAAAGCTAAAAGCTAAAATCAGAGATATCCCTGACTTCCCTTCACCAGGCATTGTATTCAAGGATATTACACCACTAGTGCAGGACCCACTGTTACTCAAGGAATGTATAGAAGAATTAATTCGCCCGTTTAGAAAAGAGTCCATTACGGCGGTAGCGGGAATGGAAGCGAGAGGATTCATTTTTGGATCTCTGGCTGCCTGGGAGCTTGGCGTCGGATTTATACCATTACGTAAGCCAGGTAAATTACCTTATGATGTCCAACGTATAGATTATGCTCTTGAATATGGTACAGCCTCTTTAGAAGCTCACATTGATGCTATTAGTACCGGCGACAGAATTTTAGTGATTGACGATGTTCTGGCGACAGGTGGAACTGCGCGGGCAAGCTGCGAATTAATCGAAAATCTGGGTGGTGAAGTCATCGCTTGTGCTTTTGTTATGGAACTTGATTTTTTACAAGGTCGTGACAATTTAATGTCTTATCCTATACACACTCTAATAAGTTATTAACATCATGTTGAAATTGATTATTGCCTCGCTATTATTTACCAGCTCAGTCTATGCCGAAGAGTTTCAGGCGCCGGTCACAGATACCAATTGGCATGTTATTGAGTCACCGCTCGAATGTTCACTGATGCAAACCATCCCCAGCTTTGGTCAGGCTGGCTTTTATCGTCGTAATGGTCAGTCTTTACAATTAAAATTCGTCACCGATAGTCTGCCAGCACAAAAAAAGGATGTGCACTTTGAAATGTCTGCGGCGCCATGGCAAAACACGGATCAATTCGATACTTTGGTGACCTTACCTACCACTTCCGGCCAACGAGAATTTATTGTCGATGGTGTGCTAGCACAGCAAGCACTGTCAAAAATGCAGGATGGCCGTTTCCCGATCATCCGGTATCACTCTCAGTCCTATAATGGCGAAACCACAGTGAAGTTATCCACGGTGAAGTTCAATGATTCATTACCCGCATTTCAACAATGCCTAAGCAATCTCTATCCAGATAGCTTTGACGAAATTAAAAAACTCACTGTCTATTTTGAATCAGAAAAAGCCAATCTGGACAAAGCTTCTATCAATGCACTGACACGGGTTGCTGACTATGTGAAAGTGGATGACTGTGTCAGTCAAATCATCATCACCAGCCACACTGACAGCTTTGGTCGTAAACGTTTAAATGTGCCTTTGTCAGAAGCCCGAGCCAAAACCATCCGTGACTTTTTTGTTAGTAAATATGAAATTCCGGCAGAAAAAATTGTCATGCGTTCGTTTGTTGACCATGATCCCGCCGCCACTAATAAAACAGCTAAAGGACGAGCATACAATCGCCGGGCAGAAATTGAATTAGTCAGGTAAAAGTCTTTTCGACAATGCTAATTAGTGTCACCATTAGCGTCCATTTATCACTGCTCCATTGAGCTAAAGGAAGAGAATGAATCAAGAAGCAGTCATGGCACTGTCAGTTATTGGAATTATCGCCATAATATGTCAATGGCTAGCCTGGTGGATTAAATTACCAGCCATCGTTCTGCTGTTGATCGCTGGTATTGTTCTTGGTCCTGTTACTGGCTGGTTAGACCCTGAAGCTTTATTTGGTGACCTGCTCTTTCCTACCGTGTCTCTGGCCGTTGCTGTCATCCTGTTTGAAGGAAGTCTGACCCTTAAGTTTGAAGAAATTCGTGGTTTACAAAAAGTTGTTCGTAATATTTTGACTCTCGGTGTACTCATCACCTGGTCAGCAATCGCAATTGCCACACATATTCTGCTTGATTTCCCTTGGGCACTGGCCATTTTATTTGGTGCCATTATGGTCGTTACCGGCCCCACGGTTATCGTTCCCATGCTGAGAACCGTTCGCCCTAATGCCAAAATTTCCAATGTCTTACGCTGGGAAGGTATTGTCATTGATCCACTGGGCGCCATCCTTGCAGTATTAGTATTTGAGGTTCTTTTATCAATACAACTTCAAGGTCATGCCGAAGTTGGACACACGCTATATATGTTCGCTAAAACCATTGCTGTTGGTTTGGTGATTGGTGCTATTGCTGGTTATGGTTTTGGTTTGTTACTGCGTCGGCATTTATTACCTGAATACTTACATAATGTAGCTGCCTTAGCTTTGGTATTTGGTACATTTGCTGTATCTAATGAAATCTCGGAAGAATCCGGTTTGCTTACCGTTACTGTGCTCGGTATCTGGTTAGCCAATATGAAAAATGTGCAAGTTGAAAACATTCTCGACTTTAAAGAAGATCTCAGTATCTTTTTGATTTCAGGTTTATTTATCTTACTTGCTGCCCGCCTGAACCTGGATTCCTTTACTCAACTGGGTATGGGCGCGGTAATGCTGTTCTTATTTATCCAGTTTGTCGTGCGTCCGATTAAAGTGTTCCTCTGCTCAATCGGATCAGACTTAACATGGCAAGAAAAGGCGATGATAAGTTGGATTGGACCACGTGGTATTGTGGCTGCCGCTGTCACGGCATTATTTGCACTTCGTTTACAAGACATTGGCTACGATAAAGCCGACCTGCTAGTACCATTATCTTTTGCCATTATTATCGGAACTGTTCTGGTACAAGGTGCTACTGCTAAATTCATTGCCAAACGCCTTGGCGTTGCCGAGCCGGAAGATAGTGGCTTTCTTATTGTCGGTGCCAACTCTGTGGCCCGTGTCGTGGCTCAGGCATTAAACGATAATGGTTTTAGAACCCGTCTCACTGATGGTAGCTGGAGTAATGTCAAAGAAGCCCGAATGAAAGGCATGGATACCTACTATGGTAATGCGGTTTCTGAACATGCTGACCGCCACTTGGATCTTATTGGATTAGGTCAAATACTTGCACTGACACCACAAAGCGAGCTCAACGCACTGGCCTGTATGCGTTATAAATCAGAGTTTGGGAGTAATCGCGTTTACTTTTTATCGACAGATAAGGAAAAAGACAAAGAACGTAGCATCGTCAAATCACGTAAAGCTATCAGTCATGACTCGCATGTTCTGTTTGGTAATGAAATTACTTACGCCAAAATGGCCAGCCTGATTTCAAAAGGCGCCAAAATAAAACAAACCAAGTTGACTGAAAACTTTAGTTTTGCCGATTACTTACGTGAACATGGTAGACGCGTCACCCCATTGTTTGCATTTAACCCTCGTAAACGTCTGCGCTTTTTTACTGCGGCAGAATCATTACAACCAGAAATGGGCTGGACCATTGTTGCCCTTGTGCAAGATGAAGGCGATCTGACCCCGGCTGAAATGAGTGGACCTGAGGTCGATGGTAGCCTTGATGAAAATCGTTTGCCTTCATGACAAAAGATTTTGTTATTAAAGCCGATATATCAACTAGGAATAAGTGGTTGAGGTAGATGTAACACCATGGCTGAAGACAGTAACGACATTATCGAAGAAGCGACTGAGGAGAGTCCTAGTCCTCAAGCGGATGAAAGATCCGAAAGTAACAACGATGCTAAAGACAAAAGCGATAACAAAGAGAAGCCAAAATTACTTGGTCTCTCCACATCGTTGCTGATAAAAATCGGGATTGGTCTGGCAGCTTTATCTCTGATTGGTGGTTTAGCTATGTTTTTTCTGATGGGATCAGATGATCCTGCCGAGGAAGCCGAGCCCCTGCTTCTTGAAGATAGTGATACAGGTTCTGAGCCAGACTCTACCGCTCCCCCATCTGAAGATAACGAGGAAGCAGCCGCCTTACCGCCAGTTGATACTGATATGGAAAATGACGAAGAAGAAAGTGTCACACTGCCCACTGTTGTGAAAAAGAAAACCGATGAAAATGGCAATGTTATCCCAACGGATAATCTGATTAACCCTATGCCAGATATCGATAACCCAATGACTGCTGCAAATACACCATCCGAGCCAGCCCCTGCAGCCAATGATGCATCAACTGCAACGGCCGCTGCGACCACTGACAGCACAGCAACAAGTACAGCGCCTACAGATGCAAGTTCGCCAGACAAATTGCTTAAAGAAGTCATGGCATTACAGCAGCAATTGAATAAACAACAATCAACAAACCATGAGCTGATTAAACAAATCCAGCAATTGTCGAATGAAAACAAACATCTGAAAAATGAAGATCTCACTGCCAGCGACTATGTTGCTCCGGCAGCCCCTTCTTTTACTGAAGATAACGAAACTCAATCAACTACTGATAAGCCTATTCAGTATCAGGAATACCGCTACAGCCAGCAGCATAAACTTGATATCGGGCCACAGTGGGGAGAGGTTAAACCTGACTTAGGTAAGAATTGATCTATTGCCACAAATCTAATAATTGCTGGGTGACATATTTATAATCTTTTGCACGCGTAATCGCTGTAATCATGGCGACCGAGCCTACCCCCGTGACTTTCAGTTGCTCTGCTCGTTCAAGTGTAATACCACCGATAGCCACCACCGGATACTGACCTTTTAATAAATTCACCCATTGTTGCAAACGCTCAATACCCTGGGGTGAGAAAGGCATCTGCTTACTCGTGGTCTCATATATCGGGCCCAATGCAATATAACTGGGATTGACCGCAAGAGCCCGAGCAAGCTCCCAATACGAGTGAGTAGAAATACCCAACCTCAGCCCGGCTTCGGCCAATATTTTCAAATTTGCATCATGCAAGTCTTCCTGTCCCAGATGTACGCCGTAAGCACCGAGTTCAATAGCCACTTGCCAATGGTCATTAACAAAAAACTGTATCGATTTACCTTGTAAATAATGAAGAGCCGATACGATTTGTTGATTTGTTGACTCGTTATCCAGATCCTTTACTCGCAGCTGTATGGTATCGACGCCCTCATCAATAAGCTTCTTCACCCAGTCAGCATTATCTACAACCGGATAGATACCTAACTCAGGGCAACGGGGAAAATCAAAGGTCTGGCTAATCAGTTCGGGCTGATAACACAGCTTGGGGAAATCCACTAAGGCAATCTCATCCTGGCTATGATGGATGACCTGATATGAACCCGCCTTTGCTGAAAGCCTTATGCCTCGACTTACATACGCTTTAGCAAGCACAACTGCATCACGTATATCTTGACCACAGGCAAGCTGCGAAGCTAACGCAGATGCCAGTACACAGCCCGTACCACGCACCTTGTCTACAGTTTTATCGTTATAAAGATAAAAATCAGCTAACTCAGATGAAAAATAATCTATTGCTAAGGCACCCTCTGCATGCCCCCCTTTAATCAAACATGCTGCAACACCCAGTTGGCGTAATGATTTCGCCCCTTCTTCGACACTGACATCATTTCCAGTCAACATCGTCAACTCGGGCAGGTTGGGTGTAATTAAAGTGACTAAAGGAAGAATATCATCACGAATAAAAGCTTTTACATCATCATCTACAGTCACTCCGCCACTGGTGCTTGCAAGCACAGGATCTAAAATGATGGGCCCATTAAAGTTTAAAAGAATCTCTTTGATGTATTTTGCTGTGAGGAGATGGGGAATCAAGCCAATTTTTATCGCTTTGATATCAAAATCTGCAATACAGTTTTCATACTGCGCCATCATCTTTGATGGGCTGACAAGGCCAAATTCTGTCAATCCCTGTGAACTCTGCTCTGTTAATGCAGTGATTAATGGTAAAGGGTGACAGCCATGATTCTCGACCGTCATGATATCAGCACTGATGCCAGCACAACCCTGAGGATCAAGTCCTCCAATTAATAGGACAGCAGGTTTTTGACTAGAAGTTGAATTCACTTATTGCCTCATATAAATAAAGCGCCTGACGAGGCATTCTTTGGAAATAACGGAGCAGGATAATAACGGATTAACCACAGAGAGTTCTGTGACAACAGTATGATTCTGCTGCATTAGTTCTGCTTTTAAGCATGTTGCTGCCAGATTGGCTGATCTAAGGTGGGTGTGCTGGGTTTGGCATTATCACGTTTAGGCATCACTCCTGCTTCATAAGCCAAACGCCCCGCATTAATGGCATCAGCAAAGGCATAAGCCATGGTCTCAGGCTCAAGCGCTTCTGCAATTGCTGTGTTTAATAAAATGCCATCAAAGCCTAGCTCCAGTGCCTGAACAGCGTCAGAAGGTTTACCAATGCCCGCATCGACTAATAAAGTCATATCTGGCAAACGTTCGCGTAATGTCTTTAAGGCATAAGGATTGAGTAATCCCTGACCAGTGCCGATGGGTGCTCCCCAAGGCATTAATACTTCACAACCCAACTCTGCCAATTTCTGACATAACACCAGATCATCTGTGCAGTATGGAAACACCTTAAATCCATCTTCGATTAATATTTTAGTGGCTTCAACTAAAGCAAATGGATCCGGTTGCAGATTATAACTATCACCCAATACTTCAAGCTTCACCCAGTCAGTGTCAAATAACTCTCTGGCCATATGTGCGGTGTTAACCGCTTCTTTGACGCTATAACAACCTGCCGTATTAGGTAAAAGATGGCAGTTAAGCTGCTCAATCATTTGCCAGAATTGGCCGCCACTTTGTTTATCGGCTGATGTCTGCCGACGCAGCGAAACCGTAATCACTTCCGCCTGAGACGCTTTAATAGCATCGATCATCACCTTAGGTGAGGGATACAAAGCCGTGCCAATAAATAATCGACTACTCAAGGTTTGGCCATAGACTTGCCAATCAGATGCTTTCATCTCAACCTCCACTTATCGGAGACACGATATCAATACGGTCTCCATCATGAATCACTACATCTTGCCAGCGTGATTTGGGCATTAATTCATCATTGATAACGATAACAAAACGACCGTTAAAGTCCTGTTCATTAACGAACTCAGAAACAGTCTGTTCCTTACCAAGCTCGGTTAACTCACCGTTTAGCTTGATATGTAACATTAGATTAGATGTCATATAACGCTCCAAACTTTATCTGTTCTTTATTGCCTGCCAGCACCTGACATAAATCATCAGCGATAGCTGGTGCAAACAGATAACCATGCCGGTAAAACCCATTAATGATGTAGCCCCAATCAGTACGCTTTATCGTCGGAAGATTATCGGGCAGCCCCGGTCGACAATGTGCAGCCATTTCCAGAATACGTGCTTCGGCAAAGCCTTTATGCAGGCTATATAAAGCCGACATCAACTCCAGGCCACTGCGAACAGTCAGCTGAGAGCGGTCATCACTTTCGATCACGGTTGCCCCAAGCACATACTCATTATTCGGCCTTGGTGCCAGATAAAACGGATAACGTGGATGCATTAAACGAATCGCATGTTTGAAATTTACTTCAGGGGCTGACACACGAATCACTTCGCCTCGCACACTGCGTAATTCAGCTAAATTTGCTTTGCCACCATTGCCACGACAATCCAGCACAGCATCAAACGTATCTGCTGAGCATTGCAGATAACGTTGAGTCAGTTTTTCAATCTCTGTCGAATTCAACTCGCCAATATCATCCGTTTGTATCCACTCAGCATGTGTTTCAATAAATGTTGTAAGCTGCTTATATAACTGGCGATTATCAATACAAGACTCTTGCTCAAACAACAGTGCTTGATCAAAGCGGTCGGCAAGCTCTGGCTCACGTTCAGTAAGCGATGTTTTATCAAGACGCTGATAATCTCCTGCTTCCAGTACATGATTCGCTCGTCGCTCAAAACGCTCCATTTCAGCTTTATCGCCCTGATGAGCCACCACCAAAGTGCCTTCATTCTGATAAAACACAGGTTCATCTAACTCGTTTAACCATTCTGGCCATAGCTGATATGACCTGAGTCCGATTGTTTTTACCAGAGGCTCTGAAGTAATTGCTTCTGTCGCTGGAGCCACCATAGAAGCAGCAACATAACCAGCACTGTCGGTACCGATTTTGTCATCTTTCGATAATAATGTGACTTGATAGCCTGCCTGAATCAGACGCCAAGCTGTTAGCCGTCCGATCAGGCCACTACCGATGATGAGATAATGGCTCATCAAACTTGGCGATAAATTTTGCTGCCGCCTTCCTTGAACTCCTGAGATTTCTCAGCAAAAGCTGCTTTCACATCATGTGAAATTTTCATCGAGCAGAACTTAGGCCCACACATTGAGCAGAAATGGGCTACTTTTGCTTTAGGTTGCGGCAAAGTTTCATCGTGATATTCACGCGCCGTATCCGGGTCCAGACCAAGATTAAATTGATCCTCCCAACGGAATTCAAAACGCGCTTTTGAAATGGCATCATCACGAATCTGTGCGCCTGGATGACCTTTACCTAAATCAGCTGCGTGGGCAGCAATTTTGTAGGTAATAATGCCGGTTTTCACATCGTCTTTATTCGGCAGACCGAGATGTTCTTTTGGTGTGACATAACACAGCATCGCCGTGCCAAACCAGCCAATCATAGCTGCGCCGATACCAGAAGTAATATGGTCATAACCTGGTGCGATATCGGTCACCAATGGACCCAAGGTGTAGAACGGTGCTTCATGACACCACTCCAATTGCAGATCCATATTTTCTTTGATCTTATGCATCGGAACATGACCCGGACCTTCAATCATCACTTGCACATCATGCTTCCAGGCAATGGTAGTTAACTCACCTAAGGTTTTTAACTCCGCCAGCTGCGCTTCATCATTGGCATCAGCCTGAGAACCTGGACGTAAACCATCCCCTAATGAAAATGACACGTCATAGGCTTTCATGATTTCGCAGATATCTTCGAAATGCGTGTAGAGGAAGCTTTCTTCATGATGCGCCAGACACCATGCTGCCATAATCGAACCACCACGTGAAACGATACCTGTTGTGCGATTCACGGTCAGTGGGATATGTGCCAAACGCACACCCGCATGGATCGTGAAATAATCGACGCCCTGCTCGGCTTGTTCAATCAGGGTATCTCTGAACACTTCCCAGGTCAGATCTTCGGCAACGCCATTAACCTTTTCCAGTGCCTGATAAATAGGCACAGTGCCTACTGGCACAGGTGAGTTACGAATAATCCACTCACGAGTTTGATGGATATGTTTACCTGTCGATAAATCCATAATGGTGTCACCACCCCAGCGAGTACTCCACACCATTTTTTCGACTTCTTCTTCAATCGAAGAGGTAGTGGCTGAGTTACCGATATTGGCATTAATTTTTACCAGGAAGTTACGGCCGATGATCATCGGTTCAGTTTCCGGATGATTGATATTGGCCGGGATAATGGCCCGACCTTCAGCCACTTCTTTACGCACAAATTCGGCCGTAATGTAGTGTTCCATATTCTCTGGCAGTTCACCACGCTGGGCTAAGGCTTCACGGCCCATACTTTCACGAATAGCAATGTATTCCATTTCTGGGGTAATAATGCCTTGGCGTGCATAGTGCATTTGGCTAACGTTTTTGCCCGCTTTCGCTTTACGCGGTAAGCGACGATGATTGAACAATGGAATATCAAAATCCTGAGCATCTTGCTCACGTGTATAGGCCGAACTGAACTCGGCTAATTGTTCAGTATCATCACGCTCATCAATCCAGGTTTGACGAATTAATGGCAGACCTTTTTCAATATCAATGCGTGCTTTGGGATCGGTATACAAACCTGATGTGTCATATACAACAACGGGTTCATTCGGAATGGCTGCTAATTCAGGATTGGCGTTAGGTGTATCAGTTAAATGAATCTGACGGAATGGCACCAGTAAATCGTCGCGGCTGCCTTTGATGTAAAACTTCTCACTCCCCACCAAAGGCTCAGTCGTAATGCCGCTACGGTCTTTAATGTTAATAACTTTATTGGATTGTGTAGACACGTTTCTTCCCCTAAATGAAAACCACGACGGGGAAGATGAGATCGTTGCGCGAAAGCGAACAAGAAAACAGACACCAATCGAAAATGGATCTCGAGTGCAAAACAGATGTCCTGCTTGTTTCCTACGGAGGTTCTAGCCTCTTCAGGTTCAACGGGTTTCATCTCAGCCTTTCCGGATTATTCCGGGCGGGCACCCCGACAAGTGATTCGCATGGTAAATCAAAAATGATTTTTTGCACAAGCCTCATCTGGCACAATAGTGACGAACTTTTACTTAAATCCGCAGGTAGCCACACGCTCATGGTCAATAAAAAAGACGATACCGATGAGGACGAATTTGCGTTATTTCGTCAAGAAATGCGCGATGCTACCCGTATCCGCCAAAATCGTTTGATTCATAACACACCAAAACCCGTTGCAAAGGCTATTCGCCAAAAGATCATGGATGATGAATATCAGGGGGAAACATTCTCTGATATGTTTTCTCCAGAAACCGTTGGTAACGAAGAATATCTCGAATACCGTGGGCCTGGGATCCAACACAAACTATTCGGCAAATTACGTAATGGCAAAGTCCATATTGAAGCAGAATTAGACTTACACGGCATGACCATTGCCAAAGCGGAACCATCACTATCCGAGTTTTTGGAGTTTTGTCAGCAACAACAGATCCGCTGTGTGCGAATTATCCATGGTAAAGGCTGGGGATCGCGGGATAATAAACCCGTATTGAAAAGTAAACTGAATCACTGGTTACGACAAAGCGCGATCGTGCTCGCCTTTTGTAGTGCCACAGTCGATGATGGCGGCACCGGCGCCTTATATGTACTCCTGAAAAGACTGTTTCAGGAATAATAGCTGTTTAACCCTCAGGACCAGAGTAAATGAATCCCATACTCGTTAGTGTATCGCTGCTGGTTTGCAGCAATATTTTTATGACGTTTGCCTGGTACGCCCACCTGAAAGAACTTAATAATAAGCCGTGGATTATCGCCGCATTAATCAGCTGGGGAATCGCCTTATTCGAATATTTATTACAAGTGCCAGCTAATCGAATTGGCTACACGGTACTCAGTGTTGGTCAGCTCAAGATACTTCAGGAAGTCATTACCTTAATGGTATTTATCCCCTTTTCTGTTTTCTACCTGAAAGAACCACTTAAGCTCGACTATTTATAGGCCGGTTTATGTCTGGTGGGTGCGGTTTATTTTGTTTTCCGCAGTAAACTTTCTTAGATAATTCAAGTTCGAATACAACTTCTGAACTAGCAAATATCGCCCTTCAACATCACAGATCTGATTGCACGCATCCCAGAACCGCCACCATTGAGTTCTTTGATGACTGCATCCGCTTTACAATTGCATATGGCCTCGGAGTAACCTTTCGTGCACTTTTGAAGAAAGCTATCAATAACAGGCTGTTTTGATTTATCTTGAAGCACCTCTCGAGGCCCTTTAAGTTTTGCCTGTGACTTTTCCTGCGGTGATAACGGTTTTGTATTTTTCTTATCAAGATACTGCTGATAATGTAATTTTTGTTCTGCTGGTGTCATTGCAGCTTTAACGCGGTCATAAGCGGCTTCACAGACTTGAAGCGTCTCAATTAATGTTGATTTATGGTAATCCTTATTCAAGGAACTAGATCTTTTATACACATTAAAGCTCGATCGTATTTTGTGGCAGGCTACATTGCATTCCCGAGCGCCGGTAACTTTTTCACGGCTGGGTAATTTAGGGTCAAGCAGATAGAAACACTGTTCTTGTTTACTGATAGCCTCCATTGCTCGGGCTTCTAATGCCTTGTCTATCGCTGACTCTGCATAAACATTGCTACAGAATAAAAAGACGAATGAAGCACTGACCAGTCCTTTAAAAATCTGCCTTAGCATGACTCACTCCCTGACATATAGAAAAATTGATGGTGCAATGATCAGTTTAACTTTCCGTATGACACTTAAAAAAATAATACTAAACATTTGAATTTAATCAATAATTTTATTTTTACGTTAGCGTCAAATTAGCTCGTTAATAGACAGTTGTTCTGTCCAAGAAACTCAAAGGATTATTCAGGCTGGCTGGAAACAACAAAACAGGCTTGTTTGTTCTGTTTGAGAAACTGACACAGCTTTGTTGCTTCAGGCTTATCTTCAAAATTACCCAGTTGTAGACGATAAAAATCCGGTTTAACACCATTGTCGACAGGTTCGGTAATGGTTGTTTGATATTTCTGCACTGTAGCGGCGGATATTTTTGTTAGCTGGGCCAATGCCATATCAACCTGTTGTTTGGATTTAAATGCGCCAACCTGCACACGATAGACAGTATCTGCAATAGGCTTAATTTCAGATTTCTTATGCTCAGCTCTGATAACCTTAATAAGCTCAGCAGGCTTTTCGAATGTCGGTTTATTCACCTTCTCGGGTGGTGGAGTAAGGACAGGTAGTAAAGCTACTTCTGGCGGTGGTTGAACCTCTTTTACCGCAACTTTCTTAGCGATATCAGGTAAGCCAGGAGGTGCATCATTAATCGGATGATTATCACGATTGGCCAGCATCAAGACATTGGCTTTTTCAATTTGACTGCTGCTTAACTCCGATTTTAATTGTGCCTGTTTTACAATTGCCTGTGGTTGATTTTGTTGACTCGCCAGACTAAACCAGGAATAGGCAGCGACTTTATCCTGTTTGACGCCATCACCATTGAGTAACATCTCCCCTACTTGATATTGGGCCTGTGGATCACCCTGTTTTGCGCCCTTTTCAAACCAGTGAAAAGCTTTTTCTTTTTGCTGCTTAATCGCTGTTTTTGCTGTTTGTTTATTTCTGAATGCCTTGCTTAAGGTCTCAGCTCTGGCTAATTCTTCTGCGCTTAATCTGTCTCTTATCGCCATACGATCAATCATGGCTTGCTTATGCTGTTTTTCACTAGCTAAGGTTAACCATGAATAGGCGGCGACGTTGTCTTGTTTCACACCCTGACCATTTAATAACAAAATAGCCAACATCCACTGTGCTTCAGCAACATCGTTTTCAGCGGCTTTATGCCAGGCCTGGTAAGCAGATTGAAAGTCACCCTGTTTATAGGCCACTACACCTTGCTGAACATCATCTGCAAACACAGTCACAGCAAATAGAATACAGAACAACAGTAAGGTAACAGTCGACAACCGTTTTATATCCAGTGATACTTCCATTTTTGTGCGAACCTTTTTAACTCGCAGATGATGTTGATAGCGTAAATGCTTTTTCACCTGTAGAGAAGACGTTATCATTGCTGATGAATTAAGGACATAAAATCGGATGACTCCTGAACAACTTCAGCAATACCTTTATCAACATATTCCCTTATCTGCAGCCATGCAGGTCTCTGTTGATCATGTCAGCGATGAAAAGGTCATACTCCGAGCGCCTTTAACACCAAATATTAATTATCATGAAACTGTGTTTGGCGGCAGCGCATCCACATTAGCGATCCTCTCTGCCTAGTCATTGTTAAATACTCGGCTGCATCAAGCTAATATTGAATCGACGCTGGTCATACAACGCAACACGATGGAGTATGAAAAACCCATTACCGGTGAGTTTACCGCCACTGCACAACTGGAATCGACAAAAGATTGGCCTAAATTTCTTCGCCATTTTTCACGTATGGGCAAAGCTCGCACAACACTTATTTCAACATTGCATTACCAGCAGCAGCGCGCAGGTTTCTTTCGCGGCGAATTTGTTGCACTGCAAAAATAATCCATTTTTAACTATCCCTACATAGATACAGTACAATCGTCGTCTTTTTATTCTTCCAGCGACATATAAAACAGAAATTATCATGGCTGATACGAGATCTATTGGCATATTTGACTCAGGTATTGGCGGCTTAGCTATCGCAAAACAAGTCCGCTCTTTTATGCCAAATGAGAACCTCATCTACCTAGCCGATACCATACATGCGCCCTATGGCGAAAAAACGGAAGCCTATATTCTCGAACGCTCGATCAACATTACTGAATTTCTATTAGCTCGTGATGTGAAAGCGATTGTTGTGGCTTGCAATACTGCAACGCTGGTCAGTATCAAAACCTTACGTGAACGCTACCCTATTCCCTTTATAGGCGTAGAACCTGGATTAAGACCTGCAGCACTGAATACAAAAACCGGTGTAATTGGTGTCTTAGCCACAGCAAAAACTCTTACCAGCCAGTCCTTTCATGATCTTGCTCAACGCGTCGCCATGGGAGCTAAAGTCGAAATTCAGCCGTGCCCAGACTTAGTTCTATTAGTCGAAGCCTTAAAGCTCAGCTATGAAGAAGCATATGATACCGTGCAAGCTTATGTACAGCCCTTACTGGATAAAGGTGCAGATACCATCATTTTGGGTTGTACTCATTTCACTCATCTAAAAGCAGTGATACAAAAAGTGGCTGGGGAAACCGTCAATGTCATCAGCACTGAAGAAGCTGTGGCCAGAGAAGTCAACAGGCGACTACAGCAGGAAAATTTACGCTCTGCACAGCAGACACCGGGATCAACTTTGTTACTGACAAACAGTGATCGAAGCAGATTTGAGCAACAAATCGACATACTTTGGGGAAAAGCGGATATTGATGTTTTTTGACGGTTTACTCTTATTGCTCTGGCAGCGTTAAATCCGTAAATACAGTCTCCGGTTCAGATATCATAAAAATCTGACTATCCAATTTCTCTACGAAACAAGCATTTAGCGTGACATCTTCATACAACCAATAGATAAACCCACCCTGTTCAACACGCCGACGCCAGTTATAACGACACTGCACCCAGCCTTTAGTTAACTGTGAAATCAGTACGGGCTCGGAATGAGCTGTTTTATATTCCAAGGTTTTATTGGACAGAGAAAACCGAAAACGGTCGATAATAAAATTATCTTTGCCATGCACAAGATATTGAATCCGTTTCCCCTCAATATCATCACCCTGTTGATCAAGAAGAACCTGATTTTCCATCACCCATTTCGCCGGCGGAATATGCAGCGGATATCGATCAGGTAAGCACATACGTTGTTGTTGATGTTGCTCACTTTGCTGACTTTTATCCCATTGTTTCACAATGGTTTGAATAATTAACATGGACATTTTTAAGTATGCTGGGATAAATCCATCTCTGTTAAATGTCCTTTTTGGCCACAATATTCGTCGGCGAAGATAACTGCCCCACTCAAGGCTCCTGTGAAAATCTATGATTGATTAATGCTAAGGAATTTCTTGTACAGATGTCCCATGCAGACTTCTGGGCCAGGCCGTCATTAAAGCTTTTAATAATGTCGCGAGCGGAATAGCAAAGAACACCCCCCATACTCCCCATATACCGCCGAAGAACAGTACAGCAAGGATGATAGAGACTGGGTGTAAGTTCACCGCTTCAGAAAAGAGAATAGGCACTAAGACATTACCATCCAGGGCCTGAATAATGCCGTAAGCAATTAATACATAGGCAAACTGATCAGTCAGGCCAAATTGGAAACCGGCCACTGCTGCAACTGGTAAGGTAGCCACTGCGGCACCAATAAAAGGAATTAACACTGAAAAACCGACCAGAACAGCTAATAACGCGGTGTATTGCAAACCGAAGAATGAGAATGAGGCATAGCTTACAGTACCAACAATCACAATTTCGACCACTTTACCACGCACATAATTGGCAATCTGATCATCCATTTCATTCCAGATACGATTCATCAGACCTCGTTTTTCTGGCATAAATGACAGCACAAAGCTCACTAACTTTTCTCTATCTTTCAGCATAAAAAAGACAAGAATGGGGACAAGCACTAAATAAATAATTAAGGCAATCACATTACCCAGCGAAGCAATAGAAAGTGAAACAGCTCGTTGACCATAAACCGTGAATTGTTTTGCTGTGCTGGAAATCCAGTTTTGTATCTCATCAGGTTTAATCAAGTTGGGGTAATGAGTATGCAAATTCACTAGCCAGTCTTCACCATTGGATAGCATTTTTGGCGTTTCCTGAACCAGATTAACCAGCTGATTCCACAATAGCGGCATTAATAAAAAACCCATTGCTAACATCAGGCTGATAAATCCCAGAAAGACAATAGCTACAGCCACCATATTGGGCACATGCCGTCGAGTCAGCATATTGACGACACCTTGCAATAAAAAGGCAATGACCAATGCCGTAAAAAATGGTGCCAACATCCCGCCCAGCCAGATCACAACGGCAAAACCGATGACTAATACAATCAGCAGTATGACGGCTTCTTCATCAGAGAAATAACGTTCTGTCCATTTACGTAGAATCGATCGCAGTGTCATTAACCTGTTTATCCTCAGCTATAATTGATTAGCAACGGTAATATTCTGTCACATCCCATCTGTATATGCTGATAAGAAATTATCAGGTGTACAGCTATCTTGATGTCTTAGCCCAAAACGAAGGAGTCACAATGAAAAGCTTGGGGAACAATATTTGGTACGCTGATGGTGATAGCGTCCCTTTTTATACCCTACCTTATACAACACGTATGGTGATTGTTCGCTTAGCCGACAATAGCTTATGGATACACAGCCCGATTAAGCTCACTCAAGACTTAGTCAATCAAGTTGATGCACTTGGTCAGGTCCGTTTTTTAATTGCACCCAATAAGTTACATCATCTGTTTCTGAAAGACTGGCAACAACATTACCCTTCGGCAGCAGTTTACGGTACAGAACAAGTCTCACAAAAACGAACAGATATCCAGTTTGATGGCATTCTCACTTCTGATGTCACCCTACCCTGGGAAAATGACATACAACAGTGCTTATTTACTGGTTCAAAAGCGATGCAGGAATGTGTGTTTTTCCATCGTGACAGTAAAACACTTATCGTCACTGATCTAATTGAAAACTTTTCGCCCGATGCCTTCCCGCCCATAAAACGTTTTCTGGCAAAAATAAGTGGCGTTGTTGCCCCCAATGGCAAAATGCCTATCGACTGGCGCCTTAGTTTTAACAAAGATGTCGCCAGAGAACATATGCAACACATTATCAGCTGGCAACCTGAAAAAATAGTGATGGCGCATGGTTTAATTATTGAAGACCACGCAGTGTCTTTTTTAGAAAAGTCATTTAGCTGGTTAAAATTGTCACGTCAAAAAGATTGAGCATGATGCCTGTTACTGGTGATTTATCAATTTTTATCCTGACGTCTATTCTGCTCGCTATTGCACCAGGTCCGGACAACCTCTACGTGCTCACACAATCTGCACTTTATGGTGTCAGAACCGGTGCGATACTTACCTTGGGATTATGTAGCGGTCTTATCATCCATATCATGGCAGTAGTCATTGGCATAGCAACGTTACTGACCACCACACCCGTAGCCTTTATCTTGGTAAAAGTCATCGGCGCCAGTTATTTACTCTATTTAGCTTGGCGTGCATTAAAAGCACAGCCTATATCCGCTTTAACCGATAAGCGTTCTCCACATAACGCCATAGCCTTGTTCAGAACCGGATTCTTGATGAATGTGAGTAATCCTAAAGTAGCGATCTTTTTTCTGGCTTTCTTACCACAATTTGTTCACGCCGATAAAGGACATGTGTCGCTACAAATTTTATGTTTAGGCCTTATTTTTATGGCAAGTGCGCTATTGGTATTTTTTGTAGTGGCTATGAGCGCTGCTAAGTTGGGCAATTGGTTAATACGTTCAAGCTATGCACAAAGCGTTCTCCATACCCTCACCGCCGTCATATTTATACTTCTGGCAGGCCGGCTTTTATTCACTCAACCGTAACTATCGATATTATTACCCAGTTTGCTACGGGTATCTTCATCGGCAATCGAGATCGGCTCTGCCGGCACCACATCCGCTGCCTGAGATTTTTGCTCTGCTTTCTCCTGCTGGCGTTTTAAGGCTTCCAGTTGCATTATCTGCGCCTGAAGTAATTGGATCTGCTTCTGAATAGCCTCAGCTTGTTTTGCCGAATCTTCGCTAGGTTCCTGTCCCAATTCTTTGAGCTTATTAAATAAATCGACCATTTTTTTCTTTAATGCAGCAATACGTGAATCAAGTGATGTGCCAGTTGGCGCTTTTGATTTTGTCGGGCTGCTACTGCGAACCGATGAGAGATCGACATTCATAATGGGTGTCCAAATAATAAGCAATATACGTCCTTTACAATACACATCGTCCTGAGGCCGCGGTTCTTTAATGATTATTAGCTTGCTATTTCTCCCTACACGATTTTTATTACAACATCAGGACTTCATAACTTAATTTTTTTACTCTATATTGATAGTTGTCACACATTAAATAGTTTAATAAAGACGCATATCGACCACGCAAGAATACCTTTTCCGCTGAATGTCGTGCCTTATCCAATCACCGATGATTTCATATTGATAATCAATATGTTGATATGGTTATTCTCTATTTTAGTGTCACACCAATTAAGACGATTAGATACTCGTATCGTTATTTAGCACTGTTGCTAACAGGACCTGTGTATGCGCAAGCAATCATATTGTTTGCCACGGGGACGAATACGTTTATCAAATTAACAATTAATCATCAGCGATTAAGGGATAGAAAAATGAGTGGAAATGAATCACGTCTGCAAGCCATTTTAAACATTACAAACCGCCAGAAAACAGTCGTTCAAAAACCTGAACCACTTGATAAAATCTGGGCGACAGATGTTTTTAATCTGGCCAAAATGGAAGAAGCATTAAACAAGTCAGCCTTCAAAGCGGTTAAGCAAACCGTGCAAACAGGTGCGCCATTAGATCCAGCCGTTGCCGATGTTGTGGCCGCAGCAATGAAAAACTGGGCCTTATCAAAAGGCGTGAAGTTTTTCTCACATATTTTCTACCCAATGACCAATATTACCGCTGAAAAACACGACGGTTTTATTGTGACCAATGCTGAAGGCAATGCCATCACAGAATTCTCTGGCAGCTTATTAATCAAAGGCGAACCAGATGGCTCATCATTCCCGAACGGTAGTTTGCGAATGACCAATGCGGCTCGTGGCTACACAGCGTGGGATCCCACCAGCCCTGCTTTCATCATGCATACCGAGAACGGCTCAACATTAATGATTCCAAGTGTGTTCATGTCATGGACTGGTGAAGCGCTGGATAAAAAAATTCCACTGTTACGCTCTATTTCAGCGATGGATAAAGCGGCAAACAAAGTCCTGGCATTGATGGGCGAAACAGAGATTGCTCCCCTTAATTCAAGCTGTGGTGCTGAACAAGAATACTTCCTGGTAGACAGTAATTTTGCACTGGCACGCCCTGACTTATTATTAACTGGTCGCACGCTATTTGGTGCTCCACCAGCTAAAGGCCAGCAGTTTGATGATCACTATTTTGGCGCAATTCCTGAACGTGTTCAGGTCTTTATGCAAGACTTTGAAGATCAGCTCTACCGTTTAGGTATCCCTGCAAAAACGCATCACAATGAAGTGGCTCCAGGCCAATTTGAAATTGCTCCTTATTTCGAGTCTGCCAATATCGCTGCTGATCACCAGCAATTAATGATGACCTTGATGAAAGCCACCGCAAAAAAACATGGCTTTATGTGCTTGCTGCATGAAAAGCCTTTTGCCGGTGTTAATGGTTCAGGTAAACATGTTAACTGGTCTGTCGGTAATGCTACCCAAGGCAACTTGCTTGATCCGGGTAAAACACCACACGACAACCTTAACTTCTTATTATTCTGCGGTGCCGTTATTCGTGGTGTTCATAAGTACGGTCCCCTATTACGTGCTGTCATCGCTTCTGCTTCAAATGATCATCGTCTAGGTGCGAATGAAGCCCCCCCAGCTATTTTGTCTGTTTACCTTGGCGACCAACTAGAAAAAGTCTTCCAGGACATTAAAGATGGCAATATTGCGACCTCGAAAAAAGGCGATGAAATGGATCTGGGACTTTCTCAAATTTTAAAATTTGAGCGTGATCCTGGTGATCGTAACCGAACTTCACCGTTTGCCTTTACTGGTAACCGTTTTGAGTTCCGCGCTGTAGGCTCATCCCAATCGGTATCGGGCCCATTAGTTGCGATGAATACGATGATGGCAGATTCCCTCGATTGGATTGCCGACAAGCTCAAAGTCGAATTAGATAACGGTAAAGATCAAACCACGGCAGTTCTTGCAGTACTGAAAGAATTGATGGAACAACACAGTAACGTTGTGTTTGGTGGCGATGGTTACTCTGAAGAATGGCATAAAGCTGCCGTTGAAGAACGTGGTTTGAAAAATCTGCCCACATCAGCTGATGCTCTGCCTTATCTTCGTGATGAGTCCATCCGTGAATTATTCTCTCGTACCGGCGTGTTCACACCAGTAGAACTAGAAAGCCGTTTCGAGGTATATGCTGAGCAATATATTCTTTCTATTGAGGTTGAAGCCAAGCTTGTTATTGAAATGGCAAAAACCTTAATTTACCCATCTGCCTCACAATATTTAGCGGAGCTATCAGTCACGCACACCAGCATGGCAGATATGGGCATTGAAATGAATAACGCTGTCGTTAGCAGTATCGCTAAAGAAACCAATGCGATGTTAACGACTGTCGCTGAACTTGAAGCTGCGGTGAAAAAACACGACTTTGAATCAATTGAAGCGCATATGAACTTCTGTGCGAACGACATCCGTAGCCTGATGGATAAAGTACGTTCACATGTTGACACACTTGAAGGTGAACTCGCCGATGACTTATGGCCATTACCTAAATATCGTGAGATGTTATTTATAAAATAAGTAGTTTTGACTATGACAAAAAGGCCGCTAACTGCGGCCTTTTTTCTTATTGATATACCTTAGGAGATATCGATTTGCCACATTGTATTATCGAGCATTCAACATCGACTGCCACCATCACCACTGATGCCGCTTTAGTGTCGACTGTGCATCAAGCCGCTATCGACTCTTTACTGTTTGAGCCAGCGCATATCAAAACACGCAGTATTGCTTACCAGACATTTCAGTTAGGTGATCATCACAGCCACTTTATACATGTCACCGTCAGGCTTCATCAAGGACGCTCAGAAGAACAGAAAAAACGCTTAACAAATCTGATAGTAGAACGTCTATGTACCACATTACCTTTGACAGATATCACTATCACGGCGGAGGCTATTGATATAGACACCCATGCCTATGCAAAAGCAACACTGGTATAAATATAAACATCACTGTTTAAGTTACGTTTAAGTAATCCATAGAACAATAACGCTGTCGACGTATTGACGATAGGTCACTCATCGAAATAGAGGCTTTGACTCTAATAGATTTAAATCAGTGAGGCAGCGGTGAAAACAGAACATCATGAAATTGTAAGCAAGGTACCGGAAGTCACCCTAATATTCTGGGTAATCAAAATATTTGCCACCACGGTTGGTGAAACAGCTGGCGATTTAGTCTCAATGTCACTGAATGTTGGCTATCTCATCAGTAGTATTATTTTTGCTGTTATTTTTCTTACTGTGGTCTCTCTACAAATCAACGCCCGATCATTTAACGTGTTCATCTACTGGGCTACCATTATCGCCACCACTACATTGGGTACCACAATGGCTGACTTTACAGATCGATCGTTAGGGATTGGTTATGCCGGCGGCTCTACCCTGCTATTAACATTATTGATGTTATCGTTATTTGTCTGGCACAAAAGTCTAGGCTCAGTCTCAATCCAACAGATACGTTCACCTAAAGCTGAAATGTTTTATTGGGTCACTATTTTATTTTCACAAACATTAGGAACTGCTTTAGGAGATTGGGTAGCAGATACACAAGGGCTAGGCTACGCTACCAGCGCTTTACTGTTTGGTGCCGTGCTTGTCAGTATTGCCATTGCATATTTCACCACATCTATTTCACATACTGTTTTATTCTGGGCTGCATTTATTTTCACCCGACCATTAGGTGCGGTGGTAGGTGACTTTCTAGATAAGCCGATAGCGGAAGGAGGCCTAGCTTTAAGTCATTTAGGCATAACCGGCTTATTGCTTAGCCTGATTTTAATTCTGATATTCAGCTTTAAACAACAAGCTGCACAGGTATCGCATTAAATACCATAATTGAAATGATGGTGTTGCTTGTCAAATGGCTACTCTGATTTATTAGAGTAGTCTGCTTGCCCTTATAACGGGGACCAATACAGCCCCTCTCTTACCCATATTCATAAAGATATTTTGAGTGCTTTTATCACTTGAGTGTTAATCTAAAGCCATTCAACAGCAGTCTTGTATCAGCATTTATAAAAGACGGCTGTACTCTTAAGAAAATAACTTCAGGTAAATAATAAGTTCGTATTATGAATCAGCAACCCAACAACCCATTACATGGCATCACTCTAGAAACTATTGTCACTGAACTGGTTGATCATTTTGGCTGGGATGGCTTCGCACAGCGAATCAATTTGAACTGCTTCAAAAACGATCCATCGGTTAAATCCTCTTTGAAATTTCTGCGCAGAACAGACTGGGCCAGAAAAAAAGTTGAGCAGCTTTACATCAATACATTTAGCCGGTGACACTATGCCCCATTGGATATATTTAGCGATCGCTATTGTGGCAGAGGTCATCGCAACCTCTGCCCTGAAAGCAAGCAATGAATTTACCCGCCTTGTTCCAACGATAATTGTTGTTACAGGCTATCTGACTGCCTTTTACTTTCTGACCCTGTCACTAAGAGTGATTCCTGTTGGTATTGCCTATGCTATCTGGGCGGGGCTTGGAATTGTACTGATCGCTATCATCTCCTGGATAATGTATGGACAGAAACTGGACTTACCTGCCCTGCTTGGCATGGGGTTAATCATCTCAGGTGTGCTCGTGATCAACCTCTTTTCTAAAACGGGTGGCCATTAAGTACACTTTTTTAGAGAGACATACCACCTGAAGCTTCAATTCCCTGACTGTTTTTCCATCTACTATCGTCACTAACCAGCATTGTCATCACCTGGCACGCTAACCCAATTCTGACTAATGATACTGCGATTCAGCTCTGCATTATCGTCTGACAAAGTCAGTTTCAATACGACTAAGCATGTTTATGTAATGGTTAGAAGTACAGACCAAAAAGGTTCAGGCAGATTAATTCAAACAATGTCTCAAAGTAATTAGCCCACAACAAAATAGACAGTATTTTTTTTTCTGTGCTAAAACCATCTAAAACGTAGGTATTTAGCACAGTCTGCTAAAGCCATTAAAAAAACGTTTAAATATTTGGTTTAAGCAGAGAAAGGATACTTTCGTTTGGACGCCAAAGCAGCAACTGATAGACCGGTTAAGCAAGATCGGGAAACGGCATTAAAGGTCGAGATCATCAATATGTTGTATGGCAGCAACCTTAAGTCGTTTATTGTTGCCAGTCTTGTCGCGCTCACCTTGGTCTATGTTGAATACGACCAGGTTGATAACATTATCTTATTCGCCTGGTGTGTTATTTTTTGCTTAGTTTATGGCTTGCGTTTTTATACCATCTTTTATTTTCAACGAAACTCAAATAATTATCCCCCAGATTACTGGCTGAATATCTTTCGCTTATCGACGTTAGCCTGCGGTCTGGCATGGGGATTTGCCGGCTATTACTTTCTATCAGAAACTAATGAGATCGCACATAAGGCTTTTATCACTCTCGTTATTGTTGGCGTAACAGGCGGAGCGATGATGGTATATGCCGTGGATGCCATAACATCAACGTTATTCTCTGGCAGTATCTACCTGTTATCCCTGCCCGGCTTTTTTACCAATGAAATAGAACTGTCACTGGCAATGGCTATTTTATTAGCCGTTTATATTGTCTATATTTCTATAGCATCCATTAATTTGGGTAAAAAGCTTCGAGAAAATATCTTATTGCATCATGCTGCCATCAAACAACAGGCAGAAATTGAAAAGTTATCTCAACATCAGCGCATCCATTTAGATCATACCCCGATGGGTGTAATCGAATGGGATCTCAACTTATGTGTTGTTTCATGGAATGCCGCTGCGGAAGAGATTTTTGGCCATAGCCAAGCTGAAGCACTTCATCAACATGCCAGCTTTATCTTGCCCCTGGAAATTCAAAATCAGATGCTTCAAAAAATGCATAAGCTCATTTCGGAAGGTAGCTCAACGCATTGTCAAAATGAAAACCTGACCAAAGAACACGAGATTATTTATTGTGAATGGACGTATACCGCCTTACGGGACAGTGATAACCATGTGGTAGGCTTAGCCACGTTAGTGCAAAACAAAACTGAATTCAAAAAGAATCAGGATGAAATCCAATACCTTGCTTATTACGATACCTTAACTGACTTACCAAACCGACGCTTATTAACCGATCGTGTTACACATGCCATGCATTCAAGTAGTCGGAGTAAATCTTATTGCGCTATTTTCTTTATTGACCTCGATAACTTTAAAAATATTAATGACTTACATGGTCATTCTGCTGGCGACATGTTATTAAAATCAGTATCAACACGCCTTAAAACACTGCTAAGAGATGAAGATACTATTGCCCGTTTCGGTGGTGATGAATTCGTGATACTCATCGAGAATATTGGTCAAACACTTAGCAAAAGCAAAAAAATAGCAGAAGTAATTTACAATAAAATAATCAATGGAATCAGCGATATATACAATATTGGTAATGTACAATATCGTACTTCATGCAGTATTGGTATTTGTAACTTTCTCGGTGATACCTTATCGGTTAATGAAATCTTTAAACGCGCTGATAATGCCATGTTTCAGGCTAAGTCCGACGGTCGTAGTTGTTTTCGGTTTTTTGATGAAAAACTGCAACCCAGTATTGAATTTAAGGCCAGTCTGGAAAATGACCTCAGAGGGGCTATTTTTAATCGCGATATCATTCCCTACTTTCAGCCTCAGGTAAATCATAGCCATCAATTGATCGGAGCAGAAATTTTACTCCGTTGGAAACATCCCAAACATGGCATGATATCGCCTGCTGAATTTATCCCGATTGCAGAAGACTCTGACATTATCAACCGTATAGGCACTGAAGTGCTTCAGAGTGCTTGTAAGCAATTAGCCATTTGGCAAAATAATCCTGAAACAGCTCGCTTAGTATTATCCGTTAACATCAGTGCACGACAGTTTATGCAAAAGAACTTTGTTGAGACCGTCTTATCCAGTATTGAAACCTATCAATGCTCTGGCTCGCGTTTACGACTGGAAATTACCGAGAGTCTGATGTTAAAAAACATCAATGAACTCGCCACAAAGATTGAAAAATTACGTTCTTATGGCATCACTTTATCGCTGGATGACTTTGGCACAGGCTACTCATCTTTATCCATATTACGTAGCTTCCCCTTGGATGAAATCAAGATTGATAAAAGTTTTGTCGATCACATGCTGGAAAATGTCAATGATGCTCATATCATCCGTACGGTCATTAATATGAGTAATCATATGGGTATGACCGTGATCGCAGAAGGCGTGGAAACGGAAGCTCAGGAGATGTTTCTGGCAGAAAATGGCTGTTTGAATTACCAAGGTTATTTATTTGGTAAACCAATGCCTTTAGAAGAATTTAACGATTTCATTAAACAGCCCTTAGCTATTCATTAAATCTGATAGCTTTATCGCATTCGATTCAGTGGTCATTTGACGCTATAATTCTCCGCTTTCCGATTAGCTGACGACTGTGAAGCACCACACTTCACTCAACGTCTACTCGCTGCTGTAATCATTTTTTAGCTATATAAATACTTTATCTATGAAATCACTTTTAAAACTATTGACCTTATTTTTTATCGTATTCACTGCTCAATCTCCTGCCTTTGCCGTTGATGCGAATGCCGCTTGGCAAGACGATGTCGCACAGCTAGAAACTGTTTATGGTGGACGTATAGGTGTATCTGCATGGAATACAAATGATGGTCAACAACTTCAATATCGCGAAAATGAGCGTTTTGCGATGTGTAGTACCTTCAAATTATTACTCGTTGCTAATGTCTTACATCGTATTGATCAGAAACAAGAAAAACTTGATCGCCTGATAAGCTATGATAAATCGGACATCCTTGATTACGCACCTGTCACGTCACAACATCTTGATAAAGGGGCAATGACGGTAGCCGCCTTAAGTAAAGCTACATTACAGCTAAGTGATAATACCGCTGCAAATTTATTACTAAATACATTGGGTGGTCCACAGGGATTGACGAGTTATCTGCGTACATTAGGCGATGACACCACTCGTTTAGATAGAATTGAGCCAAATCTCAATAGCAACTTAGCTGATGATCCAAGAGATACCACTACACCAGAGGCTATGCTATTTACCTTAAAAACCATACTGCTTGGTGATGCTTTATCTGAGTCATCCAAACAACGTCTTATTCACTGGTTAATAGGCAACCAAACCGGTGATGACAAAATACGAGCTGGGGTTCCGTCAACATGGCTTGTAGGTGATAAAACCGGCTCAGGTGCTAATGGTGCCAATAATGATGTTGCTATTATCTGGCCGGATGCTGGCCAACCTTATTTATTAGTCGTGTATTACTCTGGCTCAGAACGCTCAAAAAGTGAAAAAAATATGGTCATAGAAAAAATAAGCCAATCTGTCAGTAAAGCGTTTTCCCCTGAATAAGCATAGGCAATAATCAGATAATGTATTGATTACCACCTAAGCGTTTTGCTTCATACATAGCCTTATCAGCATGCTGCAATAATATTTTTTCGATATTGCCATGGGCGGGTAATAGAGCAATACCAATGCTGGTAGATAGATAAATTTCACAGTTGCCGACGACAAATACCTTTGCCATCGCCTGTCGTATTTTGTCAGCAATATTCTTTGCATCTTGCTGATGATTTATCGTTTCAAGCAGTACCACAAACTCATCACCACCGAATCGGGCCACCGTATCTGTGCTTCGCACACACGACTGTATTCGCTCGGCAGCTTGTTGCAATAAGGCATCCCCGACATCATGACCAAAATTATCATTGGCCTGTTTAAAGTCATCCAGATCAAGGTAAAACAATGCTAATTCTGTTTGCTGTCTTAACGCTCGTGAAATGGCATGCTGAATACGATCATGAAATAACTCACGATTTGCCAGACCAGTTAAATGATCATACATCGCAAGGAAACGTAAGCGGTCATGTAGTTGTTTTCGTGTAATCGCAGCAGCAATTTGCGTTGAAATATATTCAAGTAAATTTTGACTATCTTCATTATTGATATGCTCTGCTCCCACTTTGACAATGAGACTACCTATTACTTTTTCCGCTGAGCACAGTGGTACTTTTATCCAACCATTCTCGATGTCAAAACACACCTTTTTTGAATCAATCCATGATGTCAGATTCTCGCTTAAATGCGCATGCAACGATTCCTGATCGACATAGATACTAGAATAAGCAAATGTCAGATTCTGGGTTGGCTCATCATACAGGGCAATAACAAAATCACTTATCGGTAATAGGGTCTGCATAATCTGATGTATACGTTTATACAACGCTGACAAACTTTCTTCGTGGTGAGCTGCTTCAGAAATCGCATAAGTTGCAGACTGAATAGCTTCTGAACGTTTACTTCGAGAAATATCTCTGGCAACAGCTATCCGAAATTCTTCATTACTCGCCCACTTGGCTGACCAGAGTAGATAAACAACCTGACCATCTTTACGTATATAACGGTTCTCAAAGTCTGTTGTTTCCTGGCCCTTCATAATGTCGTCAACAACATGCAGCGTAGCTTCACGATCATCTGGATGCACCATATCCAGCATTTGCTTACCCAACAACTCCTCACGTGTATATCCGAATATGCGTTCAGCCCCGGCACTAAGAAACAAGAAATGCCCATCTTTATCAACGATGCATATAGCATCAAGTAACATATCAATATAGTGACTTAATGACTCAAGTTTTTTCTGGTCTAATAAATCATTTAGATCTGACGACATAGAGTGTCCAACAACAAAAAAGCTAAAACATAATTAAATTGTACGCAACTTAGTTCAAGGTTGCAGGACAATATGAAGTCAACCTGCTCTTTTATCCTCAGCTGATGAATTTGCCTTTTCTTGTTCATAATTAATTGCCCGAATTGGATAAGGAATGGTTATCCCCTCTTCTTTAAAACGTTGATGTAAGGCTTTGATAAACTCGGATTTAATAAAGAATCGATTGAAGTATTCCTGTGCTCGTAACATCACAGTAAAGTTAATGCTTGAACTATCAAAGGTGTGAAAAATAACAAAAGTCTGGTAATCAGGCACGCCCCATTTATGGGTTTTTAGAATGTTACGGGCAACTTCCAGTGTCACTCTTTCAACATGTTCCAAATCCGAATCATAATGCACCCCAACTTCAACCGGCACTGATAATTGTTTCTCTGGATAATAATAATTAAGGGGCTGATCCAGATAACTAGCCCATATTCGCTTTAACCCATTGAGTTAATTGTTTTAATTGACTCTTTGGGTCACTGTTATTAAATCGCCACTCACACTCTTTCAAAAACAAGTGAAAATGCTCCTTTGGAATACCGTTAAATCGCCGTAAGTGGCGCTTAGCTTGATTCCAAAAATTCTCAATACCATTGATATGATTTTGCTTATCGGCAAAAAGCTTACTATGGTTAATACGATAGTGTTTAAATTCGCTTACATCTAACGCATTATAACTGCGCCAAGTATCGGTATAGACAATACTGTCAGGTTTCACCGTCTG
>NZ_FOSH01000014.1 GCF_900114205.1 Methylophaga sulfidovorans | reverse complement strand
GGGTAAACCTCAGAATGTGTTATTCCACAGCGACCAGGGTAGCCAATACAGCTCTCGAAAATATCGGCAACGGTTATGGCGCTATCGCATGACTCAGAGCATGAGCCGACGTGGTAACTGCTGGGATAATGCGCCCATGGAGCGTTTGTTTCGGAGCTTTAAGGCTGAATGGCTGCCGAGACTGGGGTATCGAAACATAAGTGAGGCAATGCGTGATGTGAGCTATTACCTGATGAATTATTATAACTGGCAACGGCCGCATCAATTTAACGATGGATGTCCACCTGCAAAGGCGGAAGTTCTGTCTAAACCCGTGTCCGGAATTAGTTGACCACTACAGAGTTCATAGAGGCTGTGGTAAAAGGCGACAAAGGAAGGTTCGCCAAAGAGTCGACAATTTCCGGTTTGGAAGGTGATATCCGAGCGGTAATTACAGGTTTCGTATCAAGCATTCTATTCAAAATGGTATTTGGTGTGTACAACAAAAGAAGAAGAGAATGCCGTTTATTGCTGCCAACGGAATATTGGTGCTAATTCCATGTGCAATATTTCTTGACCGTTGGGCATCCATAGGCGCTTTTGATACTCATTTCTATGTGCTACAAGGCGTCGAATTGCTAGCTGGTGCAATCAATCTCATTTTGATGGGAATGAATATGAGAGATGGTTTTAGAATGAGTGGTAGATTTAGATAATCTGCTTGAAAAAACGCTAACAATGCTTTCCAACTAAAACTGACAGCTAGCTTTGATAGCCGTAACTCTTCGGCATGCTAAACACCAGGCCCATAATCAGTCGGCCGTATACGTGTTGGCTGATTAGGACGTTATGGAATAAATACTTCGTTCTCCGATAGTGTTTATTAAGGGGCTCAATGGGAAGTGAACCGAACTAATTAAAATAGTTTATTGAGAAAGTTCTAACAAAGCGAAAAGAGCAACATTTCTTATTTCGTTTTTTGTAGATAAGTGAACTTTTGAGGCTACTCTTAACACCGGTTAATTCTTAACCATACATAAAATGTTAATTTTCTCTCCATAGTAATGTGAACTTTATCTAAAAACCAAGTGACTTAAATATGGGCTAGTGGGGATGAGTTCTGTCAGGAGATGTTTATGTATTCCATCACTTACGTGAGTGCTGCTACTCATGATTTTTCTCAGTCTGAATTGCTCTCGCTATTAGATGAGTGTCGTAACAGTAATCTCAGAAATAACCTTACTGGTCAGCTTCTGTATAAAAACCAAGAGTTTATGCAGGTTTTAGAAGGTAAGGAAAATGATCTCAAAAGGATCTTTGAGAAAATTTTCCTTGATAGGCGACACAAAAATATACTTATTTTAAATGAAGGGACTATTGAAAAACGTGAGTTCGAAGACTGGACGATGGGATTTTATAACCTGGATAATGAGTTTGAAATCTCCATCCCGGGTTATAGCCATATCCTGAATTATCCATTGACGGGCAATGAGTTTAGAGCGCAGCCGTCATTAGCTCAGCAGTTGTTGTTGTCATTTAAGTCGCCACCAACAAGATAATACTCACACCATTGAGGTGGTATCGCTTCCTTTTCATGTGTATTTCACCTGTTAGTGTTAGCTTTAATTTATAGCGATTTTTATGTTTATCCATTCGCTATAAACGATTGGTTTTATTTCAAAAAATGCAGTGTGGTTTTCCAGATAATCTTATAAGAATTAAGAGAGGAGAAAAAAATGAGCACGAAGGATAATAATAGAACGACCACTGATTCAGGCATGCCTGTTTCCAGTGATGAACATTCCTTAAGCGTTGGCCCTGACGGCCCGATTTTGCTTCATGATTTATACCTTATCGAGCAGATGGCTAATTTCAACCGTGAGCGTATCCCAGAACGACAACCTCATGCTAAAGGTTCAGGTGCCTTTGGCGAATTTAAAGTCACACATGATGTCAGTCAGTTTACTAAAGCTGCTGTGTTTCAACCTGGAACAAGCACTGAGGTATTAGCTCGTTTTTCTACGGTGGCAGGTGAGCGTGGTAGCCCAGATACATGGCGTGATCCTCGCGGATTTTCTCTTAAGTTTTACACAAGCGAAGGTAATTACGACATGGTGGGGAATAATACCCCTGTGTTTTTCCTTCGCGATCCTTTGAAGTTTCAACACTTTATTCGTTCACAAAAGCGTCGTGCTGATAATGGTATGCGTGACCACGATATGCAGTGGGATTTTTGGACTTTATCGCCGGAGTCAGCTCATCAAGTGACATGGTTGATGGGGGACAGAGGTATACCAAAATCATGGCGTAATATGAATGGTTACTCCAGCCATACGTATATGTGGGTCAATGAGAAGGGTGAAAAGTTTTGGGTGAAATATCACTTCAAAACGAATCAAGGCATTGATTTTCTGACTCAGGATGAAGCTGATACGTTGGCGGGTAAAGATGGCGATTATCACAGACGTGATTTGTTTAATGCCATTAAAGAAGGAAATAACCCTAGCTGGACTCTGAATGTGCAGATTATGCCTTTTGAGGATGCTAAAACCTATCGTCTGAATCCATTTGATTTGACTAAAGTCTGGCCTCATGACGACTACCCACTACATGAAGTCGGGCAGTTAACATTGAATCGTAACCCGACGGACTTTCATACTGAGATTGAACAAGCAGCGTTTGAACCAAGTAATTTAGTGCCGGGTATCGGTATCAGCCCTGACAAGATGTTACTGGGCCGGATGTTTTCTTATGCTGATGCTCATCGTCACCGCTTAGGGGTGAACTATAAACAGATTCCGGTCAATGCACCGAAATGTCCTGTGAATAGTTACAGTAAAGATGGTGCCATGCGTGTGCAAAATGTCACTGATCCTGTTTATGCACCAAACTCTAAAGGTGGTCCGAAAGCTGATTCGGATAACTACCCAGAAGATACTACCTGGGCTGCCAGTGGTGAGTTTACACGTGAAGCTTATACCTTACGTGAAGATGATGATGATTTTGGTCAGGCCGGTATTTTAGTTCGGGAAGTGATGGATGATGCTCAACGAGATCGTCTGGTATCCAATGTCGTAGGGCACGTGAGTGATGGTGTAGAAGAACCTGTATTATCACGCGTTATTGAGTATTGGAAAAATATTGACAGTGATATCGGTGAGCGCATTGCCAAAGGTTTAGGCAAATCGTAATTAAATAGCCTGTCATTTAAACAAAAAAAGCCAGCTTTAAGCTGGCTTTTTTTATGTCTGTATAAGTGCTGTCTAGCGGGTTAATGCATCTTCATCACCCTTATGGTTTGGGTGAATAAAGTTAGATTCTTTTGCTGTATTGGTATCAGGCCCATCCAAAAGTGCACCGGCACGATCAGGTAAAACACGTTGATCTGACAAGTTACCAAGTTCTTCATAGCCATGAGACAGATGATCAAATAATTCCTTATATGAACCCGCCATATCTTTGAATGTTTGTGCCGTTTTGTCGTAATGGGCATGCACTTTTTGTTTATATTCGTCTAGCTCGGCCTGTTTTTCAGCGAGTTGGCGATCATATGACTCTGCGATTTCTTTCACTTGATTATCGTTGCCTGGCGCTTGGCGACGTCCCACAGCAAAGCCGATCAATGCTGTAATGATAGCGATAACAATCGTGAGAGCCCAGATTTCCATTGAGGTCATAATTCATCCTAAAAAAAGTTAATAATGACTAGTCTAGCTATTGACCGTCTTCATGACAAACCGTTTTCTTTATCGTGATTATTTTGTGATTTAATAAGTCATTGAAATATCGCTTATCAGCCATAGCAGAAAGGATACACCATGGTTTCACCTATCTTTATCGGTCAATCAAGTTCGCCAGTCACTTTGTTAGCTAATATGGCAAATCGACATGGTCTGATTGCTGGTGCGACAGGGACAGGGAAAACAGTGACACTGCAGGGACTGGCAGAAAGTTTTAGTAATATTGGTGTTCCGGTATTTGCCGCTGATATTAAAGGCGATTTATCGGGTATCAGTCAGCCGGGTAAATCTCATCCGAAAATAAGCGAGCGTGTTGAAGTCATGGGCTTGTCAGATTTCGGCTTCACCAGCTTTCCGGTCACCTGCTGGGATGTTTATGGAAAGCAGGGACACCCGCTCAGAGCGACAATTTCTGATATGGGGCCGCTGCTTTTATCCAGACTGATGAATTTGAATGAGACGCAGCAGGGCATTTTAAACCTGGTATTTCGGGTGGCTGATGATAATGGCTGGCTGGTGCTTGATTTAAAAGATCTGCGAGCGATGCTGCAATTTATTGCTGAGAACGCTGCTGAATTCAGAACCTTATACGGTAATATTTCCGCCGCCAGTGTTGGTGCCATTCAACGTCGCTTATTAGGACTTGAGGAGCAAGGCGCTGCCCAGTTATTTGGTGAGCCGATGTTAAATCTGGAGGATTTGCTGCAAACAGATCAACAGGGGCGTGGTGTTGTTAATCTACTGGCAGCTGATAGCCTGATGCAGTCTCCGAATCTTTATAGTGCTTTTTTACTGTGGCTGTTATCTGAGTTATTTGAGCAATTACCGGAAGTGGGCGATCCTGAAAAACCGAAGTTGGTGCTATTTTTTGATGAGGCCCACTTACTATTTGATGATGCACCCAAAGTACTACTGAATAAAATTGAGCAGGTCGTTCGGCTGATTCGTTCAAAAGGCGTAGGTGTATATTTTGTCACACAGAATCCCACTGATATTCCGGACAGTGTGCTTGGACAATTGGGTAACCGCATTCAGCATGCATTACGTGCATATACAGTAAAAGATCAAAAAGCCTTAAAGGCCGCAGCAGAAACATTTCGTGCTAATCCTGAATTTGATACACGGGAAAAACTGACGAATTTAGGTGTGGGTGAGGCTTTAGTCTCGACACTTGATGAAAAAGGCCGACCACAGGTTGTGCAGCAGACACTGATTAAACCGCCACAGAGTCAGATTGGCCCTATTAGCAAACAGCAAAGACAGAAGCTGTTGAATACGTCTTTAGTCGCCGGTGTCTATGATATGACATTGGATAGAGAGTCGGCTTATGAAGTGCTGGCGGAGCGTGCATTAAAAGCTCAGGAAGCTGAAAAGACTCAGCCGGAGGAGCTGCCAAAAACAACGACAAGAAGGCGCGAGACTGTGCTGGAAGCTTTTGCAAAAAGTACGATGCGAGCGATTGGCAGTCAATTAGGTCGCCGAATTGTCAGAGGTATTCTTGGTTCCTTGTTAGGCAAGAAATAACAAATTGAGTCTGTTTTTAAATGCCGTAGAATAGTCATAGAGATATAAGGGGAAAGATGATGATTGATACAAAAAAAATTGAAGAAGTCGTACAAAGCATCAGCAAAGCATTACCACCAGGTTTAGTGCAAATGCAGGAAGATGCTGAAAAAAACATACGTGCAGCCCTCACCGCCACATTCACAAAACTGGATCTGGTCACGCGTGAAGAGTTTGATGTGCAAGCTCAAGTGTTGTTACGTACCCGTGAAAAGTTGGAGGCACTGGAACATCGTGTCGCCGAGTTAGAAAACCCACCTAAATAAGAGAAAAACTATGTCTGAATTTACTAATGTCACGGTCACACGTGAAGCAAACGTTTATTTCGATGGTAATGTGACCAGCCGTAAAGTGACATTTGCTGATGGCAGCTACAAAACATTAGGCATTATGATGCCAGGTGAATTTACCTTTGGTACGGAAAAAGCCGAGTTGATGGAAATTCTGGCTGGTAAACTGACCTACCGCCTGAAAGGTGATGCTCAGTGGATTGATGTGACTGCTGGCGAATCTTTTAACGTACCTGCTAACTCGTCATTTGATATCCAGATTTTAGAGTTAGTTGATTATTGCTGTAGTTATTTAGATTAATACGCTATCAGAGATAATAAAAAAGGCGCCTTTAGGCGCCTTTTTTGTTTCTGACCGGGTTAATTAGTCCCAATCATAGACCAGATTCATCTGGTATGTGGTGTCTGTACTTTCAGCATCCTGAGCTGGCTGACTGTTGTATTTGCTACGTAAGCTAGCACGTAATTTCCAGTCTTCTTTATCAGTAATCGGCATTTCACCACCCAAGTTTGTGACGATCAGGTAGTTTTTACCTGGGCTACTGAATGATGGGTAATAAGTGAAGTCATGGAACAGACTCAGTTTACTGTTCAGTTTGTATTTCACATCGTAACCGAGCACACCGGTAGGATCTTTTTCATTGGTACCATCTGTGTAACTTTCAAAACGATAACCTAAACCAGCAAAGCCTTTAAATTTCAGATCATCTTCACGAATGAAAAATCGACCTAAACTCGCTGCGGCGATGGCACGTAAATCCAATTCTTCAAAATCATCAATTTCAAAGTCGGCTGAACCACGAGCAAACCAGGTTTCGTTGATATCACGTTCTAAAGACAGTCCCGCCAGTTTTTGATTGGCTGTCTGTTCGCCATCCTCTTTCTGGAAGTTAATTTCCATATAAATATTCATGCGCTCAGCATCCGTTTCGCGGTTTAATTCACCACGGCCATGTGCGCCAAACCGATCAGTATTACCCGATGCACCGGTGATACCCATAGCGATACTACCGCTCCAAGGGTCGCGTAAACGGTTACGTTCTTCACGCAGAGTAGAGATGGCAGTTTCATAAGATGATTTCAGATCTGCCACTTCTTTTTCTTTGTCTGCTTTTATGGTGTTGATCTCATCTTGATATTCTTGTTGTACAGCAAGAATCTGAGGTTTGGTTGCATCAGTAGCCCAGACATTTTTTATATTTTTTGGATCGATATCTACAGTACCAAAAGCGGTATCGCTCAGTTGAGCCTGACCATTTTTAGCGACACTAAGCTGACCAACAATGCGATCATGACTTTCCAGTTCAACCAAAAACTTTTTGTCGGTGGTAATTTGACTCACGCGAGCATAATCAATCGTCACTTCATTAGCGAAGGCGGTGTCCATGATTAATTGACCATTTGCGACTTGTTTGACGGTGCCATTCAGCATACTGCCATCATCCAGAACGACTTGGTCAGCAAGTGCAATATTCGACAAGGTGCTTGAAATTAATAAAAAAATAGTCCTCAAGCTAGGCTTGTACATAAAAACTCCGGAGTTTTGTATAGGATGGGGTGTGCGCCACTAAATTAACATAAGCAGGCATTTTCGTAAAAATCTAGGTTTTTTTGTCTGTAATTTATCCGACAAGTTTCACGGCATTTAAAAAACGGGTAGGCTAATATTGTCTTTCGAAAACGCTCAACCAAGGATGGAATATGAGTATTGCAAAGGTCTACAGCCGCGCTGTGACAGGCATACATGCTCAGGTAGTAACGATTGAAGTGCATTTGTCTAATGGCTTACCCAGTTTGTCGATTGTGGGGATGCCAGAGACAGCAGTCAAAGAAAGCAAGGACAGAGTGCGTTCTGCGATTTTGAACTCGCAATTTACTTTCCCTCAGCAACGCATCACGATTAATTTGGCACCAGCGGATTTACCGAAAGAAGGTGGGCGTTTTGATTTGCCTATAGCGTTAGGAATTTTGGCCGCATCAGGGCAGATCCCGTTACAAGCCATTGCTGATAAAGAGTTTATTGGTGAATTAGGACTGGCCGGAGAATGTCGTTCTGTGCGTGGTGTGTTGCCAACAGCACTGGCTACTTCTGCGGCTAAACGTATTTTGATTCTACCTGCAGTCAATGCCAATGAGGCGGCGCTAATTGAGCAATGTCAGTGCTTTGGTGCGGATAGCTTGCTGGCAGTATGTGCTCATCTGCATGGACAACAATTACTGAATCTGGCGGAAACGCCAGATATATCTACAACACCTGATTATCCGGATTTGATTGATATACGCGGGCAGTCACATGCTCGTCGAGCTCTGGAAATTGCTGCTGCTGGTTCACATAGCCTCCTTTTTTGCGGGCCACCGGGCACAGGTAAAACAATGCTGGCCAGTCGACTGCCCAGCATATTAGCGCCGATGTCAGAAGCTGAAGCAATGGAAACGGCTGCAATCCATTCTATTGCCTCAAATGGTTTTGATCCGGCTCATTGGCGTCAACGACCATTTCGCTCGCCCCATCACACAGCATCTGCTGTGGCTTTAGTCGGAGGAGGAAGTCAGCCCAGACCCGGAGAAATCTCATTAGCGCATAATGGTGTACTTTTTTTAGATGAACTCCCCGAGTTTGACCGCCGTGTGCTGGAAGTACTGCGCGAACCGATAGAATCTGGCAAAATCTCGGTTTCAAGAGCGGCACAGCAGGCGGAGTTTCCAGCACGTTTTCAACTTGTCGCAGCGATGAATCCATGTCCGTGTGGTTATCTTGGTGAGTCGCGTTGTCGATGTACAGAAGAGCAAGTTCGTCGCTATCGTGCTAAAGTCTCCGGCCCGTTACTGGACCGAATTGACATGCTGGTCGAGGTACCTGCAGTGGATAAACGTTTATTAAGAAATCAAACGGCCGATGCCACAGCAGAGCACTCTGAGCAGGTTCGTCACCGAGTAGAAAAGGCTCGCCTAAGACAGCTCGACAGGCAGGATAAAGCGAATAATTTGCTGGAACAAAAAGAGATAGAGGAAGTTTGTTTGTTGACTGAACAAGATTATCAACTGGTAGAAAAAGCGATTATTCGTCTGGGATTGTCAGCCCGTGCTTATCATCGCATTTTAAAAGTCGCCAGAACGATTGCTGACCTTGCCGGAAGTCGTCAAATACAAACTGAACATCTCAGCGAAGCTATCAGCTATCGCCGTCTTGATGTAGGTTATTAATGTCCAGATGTTTCACGTTATCACTGAGTGGCAACACTCGGTTGCTCATATTGTTTTTCAGAGGCGTTGATGCTGAATGATCTTAATCCGCAGCAGCAGGAAGCTGCGCGTCATATAGATGGACCCCTGTTAGTTTTAGCTGGTGCCGGTAGTGGCAAGACGCGGGTTATTACCCGAAAGATTGCTTATCTGATTGAGCAATGTGGCATTCCGGCCAAAAATATTGCTGCGGTGACGTTTACCAATAAAGCGGCGCGTGAAATGAAAACACGTGTATCGGAATTAATGGCTAGTCGTCAGAATTCTGCGGCAGCACGTGGTTTGATGGTGTCGACTTTTCATACGCTGGGTTTGAATATTCTGCGCCGTGAATATAAAGCGCTGGGATACCGCAGTGGATTTTCTATTTTTGATGCACAAGACAGTCTGGCAGTATTGCGTGATCTGATGGGGCGTGATTTTGCTGCAGATAGTGAACATGCAGAACAGGTACAGTGGCAAATTTCAGAATGGAAAAATCAGCTGATTCTGCCTGAGAAAGCGATGCAAATTGCCGAAGCGGGCACACAAATGTCTGCTGCGAAAGTATATCCACTCTATACCGCTGCATTACAGGCTTATAACGCTGTTGATTTTGATGATTTGATACTCAAACCCGTGGTGTTATTTCGTGAAAATGATGACATATTAAAAAAATGGCAGGCCCGCATTCACTACCTGTTAGTGGATGAATATCAGGATACCAATGGTTGTCAGTATGAGCTGGTCAAACAACTGGTCGGTATTCGTGAAGCACTGACCGTGGTGGGCGATGATGATCAGTCTGTTTATTCATGGCGTGGTGCACGGCCTGAAAACCTGGCACAACTACAGACCGACTATCCTCGTTTGAAGTTGATTAAACTGGAACAGAACTACCGTTCCATGAGCCGCATCCTGCGTGTCGCTAATACTTTGATTCGTAATAATCCCCATGTGTTCGAAAAGCAATTATGGAGTGCGTTAGGAGAGGGGGATCCGATTCGGGTTATTGGTTGTCGTGATGATGATCATGAATCAGAAAAAGTCGTCTCAGAGTTGCTTTATCACAAGCTGAAACATCAGGCGAGCTTCAAAGACTACGCGATTCTGTATCGTAGTAATCATCAATCCAGACCGATTGAACGCGTGTTACGTGAACATAATGTGCCTTATTTTCTCACCGGCGGGACGTCGTTTTTCTCACGTATTGAAGTTAAAGACATCATGGCGTATCTGCGTCTGCTGGCTAATCAGGATGACGATAATGCCTTTCTTCGGGTCATTAACACCCCACGTCGTGGTATAGGTTCAAGCACATTACAAGCTCTGGGTAATTATGCTACTGAACGTAAGACCAGCCTGTTCGGTGCCTGCTTTGAGATGGGACTTGCAGAAAAATTGCCTGAAAAAGCGATTATTAACCTGACACATTTTGCTAACTGGTTAGTGGATATAGCTGATCGGGCTAAACGTGGTGATTTAATGAGTGCGATTCGCGATATGGTTGAGGAGATTGAATATCGCGGCTGGCTGGAAGAAACCAGTGGCGATCCGAATAAAGCCGAACGTCGTATGGATAATGTGCTCGAGTTGCTGAGTTGGATCGAACGTATTATCGAAAATGATACTGAAGAAAAGAGTATTGGTGATATTGCAGCCAGACTGACATTAATGGATATTCTGGATCGTCAGGAAGACGAAAATCAGACTGATGCCGTGCATTTGATGACCTTACACGCAGCAAAAGGTCTGGAGTTTCCCCATGTCTTTATGGTTGGCATGGAAGAAGAAATTCTGCCACATAGGACCAGTATTGAAGAAGGCACGATTGAGGAAGAACGTCGCCTGACCTATGTAGGCATTACCAGAGCACAGCGTAGTCTGGTCATGACCATGGCAAATACGCGTAAACGCTATGGTGAAAAGATGGAATGTGAGGAAAGTCGTTTTCTTCGTGAATTACCATCGGATGATCTGATCTGGATGTCTGAAAAAACACAGGCGGATCCGGAAGAACGTAAAGAACGTGGTAAAGCACATCTGTCTAATATTCGGCAAATGCTCAAATAAAAAAAGCCCGGTTTAAACCGGGCTTTTTGTTTTTATGCCATGCGACGCAGGGTATCATCTTTACGGATAAAGTGATGATAAAGCGCTACGGCAATATGGCCAATTACCAGAATGGCAAGCAAGATAGCTAGTATTGAGTGTAACTCACCGACGTTTTGCGCCCACTGTATTTTCTCAGCTGGTTTTTCAATGAGTACCTGACCAAATATTTTCACTGGATAACCGTGACCATGAATATACAGTGCGCCGAGAGGTGGCATGGCAATCAGGCAAAAGTACATAATGCCATGGACAGTCTTTACCAGTTTGCTGTTAGCACCTTCAATAATCGGGCGCTGATTTTTTTGTTTCATGCTCCATAACAAACGCAGTATGGCTAGAATCATAATGATTGCGCCTACTGATGTATGATAAGGACCGAATGTCTCGCCCAGCCAATGTTTTCCATCGTTAATAATGTCACCAAACTTAAAAAATTGCTGAATAACCAGCACAGCGACCAACCAGTGGAAAAAACGAGTAACGCTGCCATAACGGTCTATTGAATCATTTATCATTTCTCTCTCCTTTGTGAAAACCATCGCTAGGACAGAATTATCAATAGGTATGTTCCGGTTTTTCTGTTTTTATTAAAGAGACGATTGAATAATTTTGTCTAGCTGATTGGCAAATTGCATTCTGTCACGATGATTAAAGGTATTTTGACCGCCGGTATCGACACCACTTGAACGCATGGTATCCATAAAGTTACGCATGGTTAAGCGGGCGGCAATATTACTTTTATCCATTAACTCACCACGAGGGCTGAGGCAGATACCGCCACGGTCGATAACATCGTTTGCCAGAGGGATATCGGCAGTAATGACTAAGTCCTTGTTCTGAACACGGCTGGCAATTTCATTGTCCGCCATATCAAAACCGGAGGCGACCTGAATAAACTGAATCTGGTTATCAGCAGGTACCTTAATAGCGTGGTTTGCAATAAATGTCAGAGGCATGGATGTGCGTCTTGAGGCACGAATCAGGATTTCTTTAATCACAGCAGGACAGGCGTCTGCATCTACCCAGATATGCATTATTCTTCCTGATCAGATTTATTAAGTGTGCGTTTTTCTTGTCTGACTTTGATATGTAAAGCTGCCTTTGCCATGAGATGGGCACTCACGGGTGCCGTAATAAATAAAAATAAGGTGACGAGCACTTCATGCAGACTGATGCCGCCCGTTTTTACGCTGAAATGAATCGCAGAAGCCACCAGAACAGCACCAACGCCTAGCGTGCTGGCTTTGGTTGGGCCATGTAATCGCATATAAAAGTCTGGCAACTTAAATAAACCTAAGGAGCCAACCAGCGTGAAAAAACCACCAAGAAGAATCAGAATAGATAATAGAATTTCTAACATGGCTTATTCCATAATATCGCCGCGCAGCAGATATTTGCTGAGCGCAAGTGTGCCCATAAAACCCATCAGAGCAATCAGCAAGGCGGCTTCATAATAAAGATTACTTTGCAGAAAGATGCCTAGCAAAATAAGCAACGCGATAGAATTGATATAAAGCGTATCCAGCGCCAGAATTCTATCTGGCACACTTGGGCCACGAAGAAGCCGATATAAGCTCAATAGCAGAGCCGTACAAACCATAACGCAGGATGTAATGATGGCGATATTCAGCATTAGTTGAAAATCTCCTTTAACGGTTTTTCAAAGAGCTGTTTGATTTCATCAATGGTGCTTTGGGCATCATCAATATGTAAGGCATGAATCAACAGGCTTTTCTGATCTTGAGACAAGTCACAGGTAACAGTGCCGGGTGTCAGAGAAATCGTATTAGCAAGAATACTAATCGCCAATGGTGAAGTTAAATCCAGAGGAATTTCCACAAAACCCGGTCTGAGTCTGTCTGAAGGCATTAGAATCAAGCGAGCTACTTCAATATTAGCAATAATAATTTGCCAGAGAACGGAGGCAAAAAACTTAACCATTAGCCATGGTCGGCGGACACTGACGCGTTCCTCCCAGAATCCAGCAGTGAACCAAGGAATAAAGATAGCGAGTAAAGCGCCTAAAATCATGTGGCCTGCAGACACGGTATTATTCAGCAATAGCCAGATAATCCATAAAGCCAAGGTTAGAAAAGGATGAGGGAAAAATTTACTTCGCATCTTATTTTCCTCCCTGATAGGCTGGCTGGCTCATTACGGCATTGATATAAGCTTGATGATTGCTTAATTGTGAAGCCACGCTTTGTGTAAATTCCGAAACTGGGCCTGCCGCGATGACTAACACTGGGCTTGCTAATACTAAAATCAATGCCATAGCCATGGCTCGAAGGTTTAACTTCTCGCCATCACCATCTAAAGAAGTGTCCACCTGATAAAACAAAATGGAACCAGAGCGCGCCATTGCCATAATCATCAATAAACTGCCCAGTAGAATAACAGCATAAATCCAGGCACTAAATGTGCTGCTCAGTGCCGCTTCCAGAATCATTACTTTGCCAATAAAACCCGATAACGGTGGCATACCGACAATAGCAATTGCTGTAATAAAGAAGACAGAGCCTATGAAAATGGCGTGTTTGATAGGGGCGCCTGCTCGTAATCTATCTGAGTATGAACCTCTTGCCCTGGCAATGATATCTGCCAACAGAAATAAGCCTGCACCAATCAGCGTCGAATGAATGAGGTAATACAATGTCGCCGCTAAGGACGCTGTTGTGTTGATGCCAACACCAATCAATATAGTAGCGACAGAAGCGAGAATAAGAAAAGCGGTTTGCTCTTTTAAAGCTCGGGATGCGAATACACCTAACACCGCCATCGCCAATGTCACCAGTCCAAGCACCAATACCACATCAGCATATAAGCCTGCTAAGCCACCGGCTTGTTCTGAAAATAATGTGCCGTGAACCCGGATAATGGCGTACAGACCCACTTTCGTCATAATGGCAAATAAAGCAGCCACAGCGGCTGAGGTATGAGCATAAGCACCTGGGAGCCATAAATAGAGTGGGAAAATGGCCGCTTTGATACCAAACACCACTAAAAGAAGCAGACCAGCCGCTGCCACAATGCCTTGATCAGCTGTGTCTAACTGATTGATATGTGTCGACATATCAGCAATATTTAAGGTACCCAGAATGCCATACAGCGTACCGACTGCAAATAAAAACAAGCTGGAGCCAACCAGGTTAATCACCACATAGTGCAGACCGCCTTTGGTACGCAAGCGACCGCCACCATGAAGTAATAAACCATACGAGGCTAGTAACAGGACTTCAAAAAATACAAACAGATTAAATAAATCGCCGGTCAGAAAAGCCCCATTCAGACCAAAAAGCTGGATTTGATATAACACATGAAAGTGCTGACCTTTTTTGTCGGTATCCTGACTAATGGCATAACAGAGAGCAACGATGGCCAGAATAGCGGTCAGCAGTAACATTAACGACGAAAGTCTATCGAGCACCAATACGATGCCAAACGGTGCAGTCCAGTTTCCGAGTAAGTAAACCGAATAGTCACCACTATTGGCAATGGAGACTGTATAAACACTCAGTAACAGCAGGGCACTGGTGAAAGTCAGGCTGAGTACGCGTTGTAAGCCTATACCTTTAGGCCGGGCGAATAAGGTTGAAATACCGCCTAATAACGGTAACAAAATAAGCAGAACAGGTAGCTGTGAGACGGTCATTTTGAGTCTCCCACAGCTGTTTTCTTCTCTTGTTCCTCAGCGACATAACTCATGCCATCAACATGATCATTACCCAATTCACTACGTGCTTTTAAAGCCAGCACAATTAAAAAGGCAGTCATACCGAAAGCAATGACAATCGCTGTTAATACCAGCGCCTGTGGTAGAGGATCAGTATATTTTGTTGTATCAGCAGAGATAATAGCGGCTTCGCCAATTTGTAAACGGCCCATGACGAATAAAAATACATTCACTGCATAGGAAATCAGTGTTAACCCGAGTACCAGAGGAAAGGTACGAGCGCGAAGCACAAGGTAGACACCACATGATGTCATCACGCCTATTGCGATGGCGACTAACCACTCCATCTATTTTTTCTCCTGTTGAGCTAAACTGTGTGATGCATGACTGAGCTTACCCAGCTCGACCAGAATTAGAACAGTTGCACCGACGACAACCAGGAATACACCTAAGTCGAAAATCATGGCACTGGCAATTTCAAACTTGCCGACAATCGGCCACTTCAAATAAGTGAAGGTGGTTGTCAGGAATGGGTAAGACAGGAACATAGCAGCAAAGCCAGTCACAAAGGCGGCGGTTAAACCAATCGCAATGACTTTATGCATGTCCACTTTGATTCTGGCATTAGTCCAGGCAATACCATTAGCAAGGTATTGAGAAATTAACGCAACGGCCGCTATTAAGCCGGCAATGAAACCACCGCCAGGCAGATTATGACCACGCATGAAAATAAACACGGCCACCATTAACATTAATGGGAACAACAGTCGGGTTAGTGTTTGCATAATAGGAGGGTGGGGATCATGGCTCCATTCACGACCATCTATATCACGCAGTGGTGCTGGTAATCTCAGGTTTTCCAATAAAGCAAAAATCCCTAAACCAGCAAGCGCCAGTACAACGATTTCACCCAATGTATCAAAGCCACGGAAGTCAACCAGAATGACATTGACGACGTTGGTACCACCGCCACCTGGCTTACTGTTTTCAAGGAAGAAGCCTGAAATACTGCTGTAGTCACGTGTCATTACCGCCATGGCTAATAACATCACAGTCACACCAGCAGAGACGGACAAGACCAGATCACGAGTCAGACGTTTATGACTTCTTTCCTGAGGACTATGCTGAGGCAAGAAAAACAGAGCTAATAAAAGCAGCACAATAGTGACAACTTCAACCGACAATTGCGTCAAAGCCAGGTCAGGTGCTGAGAATTTCACAAAACCTAAGGATACGATTAAACCAATAACACCGATAATGATCAGGGCAACCAATCTCTTATGATGCATTACGGCCGTTAGAATGCTTGCCACAATCAGAATGCCAACCTGTACCATGGTGAGCAGGTTGGCATCCAGTAGAGTTCTGTCACCAAATAGCGGGCTATCAAACTGTAGAAAGCCATATAAAGTCGCTGCTACACCTGATAACAAGACCCAACTAATCGCATTTTGTAAGGAACCACGATCAAATAAACGGCTGATTTTGCCACTCAGTACTAATAAGCCATGCGTCACTCTATTAAAGAGTGTTTTAGCATCTACGCGCGGTAAGTTTTCATCATGCCAACGGAATAATTTCTCACGGTAGAAATAAACAATTGCCCCGAAAACCAAAGCAATCGAGCTCATCAATAGAGGAAGATTAAAGCCATGCCAGATAGCCAGGCTGTAGTCCGGTGGAACCCCTTGCAGACTAGCTGCCACAGCCACCGTTAATATCGGCGCCACGATTAATACAGGGACCATACCGACGCCAAGACAGAGTAATACCAGAATATCGACCGGTATCCTCATAAAGCGGGGTGGTTCATGTGGTGTTTTAGTCAATCCCTGTGGCTCACCGTTAAAGAAAACGTCGTGAATAAAACGAAGTGAGTAGGCGACTGAGAAAACAGCACCAAAGGTCACAATAATAGGAATTGCCCAGCTTAGTGGATGGTGATCGGTGGCTACCAGTGACTGTTGGAAAAACATTTCTTTACTAAGAAAGCCATTTAAAAGTGGTACACCAGCCATAGCAGAGGCGGCAATCATCGCCAGTACGGCTGTATGTGGCATGTATTTCAATAAGCCGTTGACTTTACGCATATCACGGGTGCCGCACTCATGATCGATAATACCTGCCACCATAAATAATGACGCTTTAAACGTGGCGTGATTAATAATATGGAAAATGGCCGCTACAGCAGCCAGCTTGGTGCTAAAGCCAAATAATAGTGTGATCAAGCCCAGATGACTAATGGTCGAATAGGCTAAAAGACCTTTTAAGTCGTGTTTAAACAGAGCGGTATAAGCACCTAACACCATCGTGATCATACCAGCACCACCTACCAGCCAACCCCAGGCTTCTGTACCCGAAAGCACGGGGAATAGTCGAGCCAGGACAAAAATACCGGCTTTAACCATCGTGGCTGAATGTAAATAAGCGGATACGGGAGTAGGTGCAGCCATGGCATGTGGCAGCCAGAAATGAAATGGAAACTGGGCCGATTTGGTAAAGACACCTAATAGAATTAACACTAATACTGTCAGGTAATGTTCGTTTTGACGGATCAAGTCGCCTGAAGCTAAGACATCGGTCAGATTAAAACTACCGACTATATTGCCAATCATTAATACGCCAGCCAGCATAGCCAAACCACCGGCACCGGTGATCGTCAAAGCCATTCGGGCACCATCACGTGCATCCTGGCTATATTGCCAATAGCTAATCAGTAAGAACGAGGTAAGCGAGGTTAATTCCCAGAAGATGACCAGTTGAATCAAATTCTCTGATAGCACAATACCTAACATGGAGCCCATAAACATTAGCATATAGGCAAAAAATCGACCCATGGAGTCCTGAGGCGATAGATAATAACGTGCATATAAGATGACCAGCAGTCCAATCAATAAGATCAGAAAACTAAATAAGAGTGAAAGACCATCTAAACGGAACGCAAAATCTAAACCGAGTGCTGGTAACCATGACCAACTTTGAATGAGTGTGTCGTTATCAAAAGGAATATGAACGACAGGCATTAAGATCAGCAGCGATAAAAAGGTGACAATGCCTGCCACCCAAGCTGAGGCTAAACGATTAAATCTGGCTGCCCAGGCTGCTATCGGTGCGCCTAGAAAAGGTATCAGAGCAACTAAAGGTAAGTTGAACGCCAATAAATTCATTGATTTCCCTGTTATCTAATGGATGCTCATATACGGTATTTATACATGAAAAAGCACTGACGAGCAGTGCTCGCCAGTGCTTTTTTTATTCATTTACTGCTAAATATTATTTTGATTGTGACACCATATAATCGACAGCAGCCATTACCGCGTCATCGCTCAGATCAGCGCGACCACCTTTGGCTGGCATCATGTTAAAGCCTTCGATAGCATGTTTGTGCAAGGTGTCCATGCCTTTCTCGATTCGCGGTGCCCAGTCTGCGACATTACCGATTTTAGGTGCGCCCATCAACCCGGCTCCGTGACAAGCAGAGCAGACTTGAGCGACGATTTGTTTACCTGCGCCACCGGCAGCATCAGTTTCTTCTTCAGCAGCTGGTGCTTGTACCGCTGGTGGTTCACCAATATTGACTTCAGCAACAGGTTTAATGCGTTCCTCGACCGCTTTTTCATCCATACTGGCTGGGGCTGTAACGCCTTTCCCTAATTCGAGTGAATCATTCAGGATAATTAACACTAAACCATAAAGTGCCAATATGGTGACGATACTACCGATAAAAAATTGACCAGATTTCTTACTCATTATTAACCTCTGCTGATTTTAATTATGGCGATGATTATACGGTTAACGAACATTCTGTGCTACGAAAAGCGACAGAAAGAATTAGTCCTCTACAGCTGAAAGGCTTATTTTCCCTATCGTTCTACCCGTCAATAATAATTGATGGGCTTGCTCAATATTGCTGACAGAAATAGCACCCAGTGTTTGTTTATGAGTGCATTTGAGTGTTTTATTATCAAGCATTTCAGATACTTTATTGAGCAAATGGTGTTGCTCGATCATATCTGCTGTGTGGTACATCGGTCTGGCAAACATGAACTCCCATACAATGCCGGCACTTTTGTTTTTTAATTTATCGATATTGTGGTTTTGCTGACTTGTGACAACAAAACAGATCAGCCCTTGTGGTGCCAATAAATCAGTCAATTCATCATAATAAGGATCGGTGTCGCCCAGACATAAAATATAATCGGGGGCTGCCAAACCTAATTTTGAATAATGTTCACTTAATTGCTGGTGATTGATAACATGATCCGCGCCCAGTTCATAACACCAATCGATGGATTCCTGACGAGAAGCTGTGGCAACCACATTAAGCTGGCCGATTTTTTTGGCCAGTTGTATGGCAATTGAGCCCACACCACCAGCACCGCCAACAATCAGGATGGTTTTGCCTTTATCCAGATCAGCCCAGATCCGCATTCTTGAAAATAAAGCTTCCCAGGCGGTAATACTGGTGAGTGGCATTGCCGCTGCTTGCTCTGCACTTAAAGTTTTTGGGGCTTTGCCAACAATGCGTTCATCTACAAGCTGGTGGGAAGCATAACAGCCGTCACGGGTCACATCACCTGAGTAAAACACTTTATCACCGGTTTTGAATAAGTTACATTCACTACCTGCATCGATAACTGTGCCACAAGCATCCCAGCCAATAATTCTGGCGTTATCCAGATTGTCTCCTAAGCTGGCTTTTATCTTTGTATCAACGGGATTGACAGCAATCGCATCAATTTTAATCAACAGATCGCGGCCTTCTGGTGTCGGTGTTTCGCGTTCGATTAGTTGCGCTTGTCCATTGGCTTGAAAAAATCCGTAGGCTTTCATATTGCTATTCTCCGTGATTCATTAAGACATTAATGACCTGATAGAGTGAATTAAGTTGAGCTGATTTTTATGACAATAATTGCTTAAGGCTGTTTAAATAAGCTTCTTCCGATGGCGGAACACCATCTCGTTGCGCTTGCCATATTGATTCAGCCAGACAGTCCATCATCAGATGATCACAATCGTGTTGATCATGCTTAGCGAGTAATTGCTGATAAATCTCACGAATACCCGATGGACGGTTTGTCTGGATTTGTTCATGTAAGGCTAGATGCAAACCCATATGTAAAAACGGATTGGTATCACCAGCTTCAACAAAGTAGTCCTGATGAATTTTTTCTGGCTGATTAAAAAGAGGATGGTACTCAGGGTGTAGCTCAATGATATGAGCGATCTGTTTTTCTAGTGCAGCTAACGGCTGGCCTGATTGGGTTTTTGCCCATACATCAAAATAGACTTGTCTGATTTCTTGTCGGTTTTGTCCAAACATCATGACACTGAAGATGACTGACGACGTTGCTGATCGCGATAGAAGTCACAGTATTGAGTGACACAGCAGGTTTCACATTTTGGTTTACGTGCCAGACAGACGTAGCGACCGTGCAGAATCAACCAGTGATGTGCATCTAATAAATACTCTTTGGGCACGACTTTCATCAGCTTGTCTTCAACAGCTTTAACGGTTTTACCTTTTGCCAGACCGGTTCTGTTAGAGAGACGGAATATATGGGTATCTACCGCGATAACTGGATGTTTGAACACTGTGTTGAGAATGACATTAGCGGTTTTTCTGCCAACGCCAGGTAAGGCTTCAAGTGCTTCTCTATCTTCAGGTACCTGACTGTTATGCTGCTCAATCAGCATTTTGCAGGTTTTTATAACGTTCTCTGCTTTGCTATTAAATAAACCAATGGTTTTTATGTATTGCTTTAAACCATCAACACCTAGAGCCAGAATTGTTTCAGGTGTATTGGCAACTGGATAAAGTTTATCTGTTGCTTTATTAACACCTACATCGGTCGCCTGAGCAGACAATATCACGGCAATTAGTAGCTCAAATGGCGACGAATAATTTAGCTCAGTCGTCGGGGCCGGATTGTGGTTTTTTAACGTTTCAAAAAAGTCACGTCGTTGAGCCTGATTCATTTTAGCTACTCGTAGCCACTTCAGCCGAGGCTTCAACTTTGGCTGTTTGTCGTTTAGTTACTCGGGCATCAATAACATTTTTTAGTGCGACAATTAATCCCAAGCCAATAAAAGCGCCTGGTGGTAATAAAGCCAATAAAAAGCCCCGGTAATTATCAATAACGGTGATGGTGAAGTTTTTTGCGATATCACCGAACATCAAGTCAGCCTGACTGAATAATGTGCCTTGACCGATAAGCTCACGCATTCCACCCAACACAACTAATACAGCCGTAAATCCTATGCCCATCATTAAGCCATCCAGCAGGGCGGGGCCAACAGAGTTTCTGGCAGCAAATGCTTCAGCTCGACCAATAATCGAACAGTTAGTGACGATTAACGGGATAAATATGCCGAGGATTAAATAAAGATCATGAAACCAGGCATTCATTGATAATTCGATAATGGTCACAATTGAAGCAATAATCATAACGAAGACCGGTAATCTCGCCTCGTCTGGAATCTGGTTTCTCAATAAAGAAATAAATCCATTTGAAGCCACTAAGGTTAATATTGTCGCTAACCCTAGGCCCAAACCATTAATCACCGTATTAGTGACGGCAAGAAGTGGACATAAACCCAGTAGCTGTACCAGCGCCGGATTATTTTTCCATAAGCCTTCTTTTACTATCTGGTAATAAGGATTCATGATTTTTCCTCATTTTTGGCAAATAATGCTTCACGATGATTTTTAAAATATTCTAGTGAGGCTTTTACTGCTTTGACCACCGCTCTTGGCGTAATGGTTGCCCCAGTAAATTGATCAAAAGCCCCGCCATCTTTTTTGACTTTCCATTTCGCTGATGTGGGATTTTCTAATGATAAACCTTCGAACTGTTTAATCCAGTTAGAACGGCTGGCATCAATTTTATCTCCCAGTCCCGGTGTTTCTTTGTGATTAATAACACGTACACCGGCAAGAGTACCATTGTAATAAATACCCACTAACATTTTAATCCGACCCGAATAACCGTTAGGAGCGACAACAGTAAGTACAACAGCAACCGGCTGATTCTGCTTACGGGCACGATACACTTGTGTGGTTTCTTCTGTGCCTAGCTCTTCGGTTTTAGGTAATGCTATGGTGTCTTGCAAAATAGCATTATCGTATTGCTCATGCGGTATTAAGGTATTTATCGCATCCAATAAGGCTTGACGCTCATTTTCCTTAATTTGTTGACGAGTATTTTGCTCTGTATACGCGACCAGGGTGGTCGCCACGATAGCAAAAAGACCAAGAACGGCACCGACTCTTAATACGTGTTTTTTAAAATCAGCCATTATTTCGTGGCCCCGTAGACTTTGGGTTGCGTGTAATAATCGATCAAAGGTGCCAGCATATTCATTAATAACACAGCAAAGGCAATGCCATCAGGATAACCACCCCAGACACGAATAATATAGGTTAATGCACCAACGCCAGCGCCGAATACCAGGCGACCTTTTACTGTGGTCGAGCCAGAGACCGGATCGGTGGCAATAAAGAATGCACCAATCATGGTGCCACCACTCATCAGGTGAAACAGTGGAGAACCGGTTATTTCTGGTGCGAATAGATAAGTAACACCACTCAGAACAAACATGGTAGCAATCATGGCGATAGGGACATGCCAACTGATAACGCGACGGTATAAGAGATAGATTCCGCCTGCAGCAAACCAGATGTTGATCCATTCCCAGCCAAGTCCACCTAAGCTGCCAAACAGATTCTGATTCACAATATAAGCTGGTGCAATTGATTGGCCTATCTGGGTTTTCATGGTATCCAGCGGTGTGGCACCGGAGACAGTATCAGCCACCCAGCCAGCGTTAGTTTGACCATAAAAAATTAATTGAAAGGCTGAATGTAAGTCGAGCGGTTTATCTGCCAGAGATTCAACTGGTAACCAGGTTGTCATTTCCAGCGGGAATGACACCAATAACAATACATAACCTACCATGGCAGGATTAAACGGGTTATAGCCCAGGCCGCCGTATAAATGTTTAGCAAAAACTATCGCGAACAAAACACCAGTGACGGTCAGCCACCATGGAGACAGTGGGGGAATGGCAACGGCTAGCAGTATTGCGGTAACGGCAGCACTGCCATCGGTAATAAATGGTTTAACGGGACGTTTACGAAGCTTTAATAAAATGGCTTCAGCTAATAAGGCGACAGTTAGCGCTAAACTGATATTGATTAAAACCGCCGGCCCAAAAAAATAGACCATAGCGGCTATTGCCGGAATCATTGCAAAGATGACTTGCAACATTTGGATGGTGACGCGGTTAGTTCCAGCCAAAAATGGCGGGCTCATTCGGAATATCGCCATTATTTACTCTGTCTCCTTATTATCCGCGTCGGCTGTTTCAGCAGCTTTTTCTTGTTGTTCTTTTTTGGCTTTTGAGGCCGCTAAAGCCGCTTTACGTTGACGTTGGCGTTCTTCTTTTTCGCGTTGTTCTCGCTCTAAACGTGCCTGACGAGTCTCAAAACGATCTCGGGCAAGGTCCGATTTTTTACGTTCACGCTCCTGATTCATGATCTCGGTTTTGGCAAAGCGGAAATAAGAAACTAACGGGATTTTACTTGGGCAGACATAATCACAGCAGCCACATTCAATACAATCAAACAAATTGTAATCACGCGTTTGATCAAAATCTTTGGCGCGTGAATGCCAGTAGAGTTGCTGTGGCAACAGACTCGCTGGACAAGCGCTTGCACAATCCCCGCAGCGAATACAGGGTAAAGGCTCCTGGGCGGGTGCGACATCATCCACACCTGCAAGAATACAGTTAGCTGTTTTTGTGACAGGCAGGTTATCACCAGACAGGCTAAAGCCCATCATCGGTCCACCAAGAATAAACGCTTCATCTGGCTCGCGCTTGGTTTCTGCGTAGGTTAAAAGTTCTGAAATAGGGGTACCAAACAGGGTTTCAAAATTACCTGCGTGAGGCACATCTTTGCCGGTGACTGTTACAATTCTTGAAATTAACGGTTCACCGTGGTGAATGGCTCGACCAACGGCATAAGCGGTACCCATATTGTGACTAACGATGCCTAAATCAATAGGCAAGCCATCACTAGGGACTTCTTTGCCCGTGACGACTTGAATAAGTTGCTTTTCACCGCCGGTTGGATAGCGTGTTGGTACGACAACGAGCCGAGTATTCTGCAAATGTGGCCGGGATGCGAGAGCCAGTTCCATAGCTGAAATGGCTTGCGGTTTATTATCTTCTATGGCCAAGATGACTTCACGGGCCCGAAGTGCATATTGCATAATTTCGATGCCATCGATAATGCCATCAGCGCGTTCACGCATCAGCATATCGTCACAGCTGATATAAGGTTCACATTCGGCACCATTGAGCAGTAGTGTTTCGACTGTATGGTGTACGCCAGGATTAAGCTTGATAAAGCTTGGGAATCCGGCTCCACCGAGGCCCACAATGCCGGCATCACGCACAATTTGGCGAATCTCATGCGTTGATAGTGAGCGGTAGTCTTTGACTGGATGTCGCTCTACCCAGTTGTCTTCACCATCTGTTTCGATAGTGATACAGGGCGCAGTCAGTCCTGATGGATGAGGAATAGGATGATCTTCAATCGCAATAATGGTGCCTGAGCTGGGTGCATGCAAACAGACAGAAACATGGCCGTCAGCACGGGCTATTTGCTGACCTTTAAGGACTTTGTCACCTACTTCAACAATAGGAATAGCTGCACTACCAATATGTTGTTGTAGCGGTAAAGTCAGTCTTTTAGCTAAAGGCGTTTTGCGAATGGGTGTTTGAGTTGACCGTTTTTTATGACCGGGTAACTTCAATCCACCTGGAAAGAAACCTAAGGTTTTTGTCATACTCTTTCTCCACGCTCCAGTTGAACGTGAGAAGGATCTGGCCAGCGCCAGGTATTGGGATTAGGTGTCATTTCAACCATATCAATACAATCCACCGGACAAGGCTCTAAGCAAAGTTCACACCCCGTACATTCATCAGCAATAACCGTATGCATATGTTTTGCTGCCCCCAAAATTGCGTCAACAGGGCATGCTTGAATACATAAGGTACAACCAATGCAGCGTTGCTCATCAATCACCGCAAGCATTTTCGGTTTTTCAACACCACATTCTTCATCAAGCGGTTTGGGCTCAACATCAAGCAAGTCCGCCAATGCCTGAATAGTTGACTCGCCACCAGGTGGGCAACGGTTAATATCAACTTCACCTGCAGCGATGGCTTCAGCATAAGGTCGGCAGCCAGCAAAACTACATTGACCACATTGCGTTTGCGGAAGAATTTTATCGATTTGATCCACAATAGGATCGCCTTCAACCTTGAATTTGATGGAAGCAAAGCCTAATAGTAAACCGAGAATCAACGCCAGAAGCGTTAAAGCTATAACCGCTGTCAACATGGAATTATCCTTTCACCAGTCCGGTAAAACCCATAAAGGCCATTGACATCAGACCTGCGGTAATCAGGCCAATAGCGGCTCCCTGAAAAGGGACAGGAACATCAGCAACAGCAAGACGTTCACGCATGCCAGCAAAAATAATTAATACCATTGAGAAGCCTAGCGCAGCACCGAAGCCGTACAAAGCTGATTCGATAAAGCCATGTTTCTCTTGAACATTGAGTAAAGCAACGCCAAGTACGGCACAGTTTGTAGTAATCAGAGGCAGAAAGATGCCTAATACTTGATAAAGCAGCGGGCTGGTTTTATGAACAACCATTTCAGTGAATTGAACAACTACGGCGATCACAAAAATGAAACTGATAGTGCGTAAAAATTCAATACCAAATGGTGCCAGTAAATATTCATTGATCAGATAGCTACTAATAGAAGACAGGGTCAACACAAACGTTGTGGCAAGCGCCATTCCCATAGCCGTTTCCAGCTTACGTGACACACCCATAAACGGGCAAAGTCCCAGGAATTTGACGAGGACAATATTGTTGACCAGTATCGTACTTATGAGTATGAGGGCATAATCTGCCATTTAATAACCTACTGATTGTCTCGGGAATTAGTTGTCATTCCAGCACGGATTTATTCGGCTGTGAATGGTAATCAGTAATTATAGCTTAAAAAGCATCAATATCGAAGCTATAGCAACGAGTTTGATGCCTTATCTGTGAGCAACTTATCAGACAAATTGGCAATGATGTTTTCACATCAATATTGCTTACAGTTCTCGACGTTGCTGAACTGCCTGAGCCAGCTCTCTGAGAAGATCTTCTGTATTGTCCCAAGCCATACAGGCATCAGTAATGCTTTGGCCATAGACTAACTCTTTACCTGTCTCGGCATTCTGGCGGCCAGCGACCAAGTTACTCTCTAACATCAGTCCAATGACGCGTTTCTCTCCGCTAGCTACCTGAGCAGCTACTTCGCGACAAACGGTTTCTTGTTGAATATGATTTTTTCCACTGTTGGCATGGCTACAGTCGATCATTATTCTGACATCCTGGCCGGAACGCGTAATGACTTCGGCAGCAGCATTAATGCTGTCACTATCAAAATTAGGTTCACGGCCACCACGTAAGATAATGTGGCAGTCTGGGTTTCCTGTTGTGGAGAAAATAGCGGAGCGACCAGCTTTAGTCAATGACATGAAATGGTGAGGTTTTGATGCTGAAAGACAGGCATCTACTGCAATTTGAACGCCACCATCTGTCGCATTTTTAAAGCCAACAGGACAGGATAAACCTGATGCCAGTTCACGATGAGCCTGACTTTCAGTGGTTCTGGCACCTATGGCTCCCCATGACACCAAATCAGCGATATATTGCGGGCTGATTAAGTCCAGATATTCGGTGGCTGAAGGTACGCCCATTTCAGCAAGATCTAGAAGTAACTTGCGCGCAATGTGAAGTCCATCGTTGATTTTGAAGCTGCCATCAAGATAGGGATCGTTAATTAATCCTTTCCATCCAACCACAGAACGGGGTTTCTCAAAATAAACTCGCATGATGATCTGTAAGTCATCTTTAAGTTCTTCAATCAAAGGTCGGAGTCTTGTGGCATACTCACGTGCAGCAAGAGGATCGTGTATAGAGCATGGACCGACGATGATAGTTAAACGATCATCGCGTTTGTGCAGAATATCCTGTGTCGCTTTACGAGCATGAAAAACTGTTTCCGATGCCTGATCGGTAATGGGTAATTCCTCATGAAGTTGAGCCGGAGGGATCACTTCCTGAATGCCAGTGATTCGCAGGTCGTCTGTGCTGTAGAGCATAGTATGTATGGTATCGATGAATTAAACACAGAATTGTAACCGCTGAAGGCGTTTTGTGCTATCTCAAGCATGTGACAATTAATAATGTGATGGTTCAAACGGAGGATCGGATCCTGTGGCACACTATATGCAGAAAAACTTATGACTATGGAATAAGTCAAATATATGGCGTTAAGGTTTGGAAGAAAGGATCAACTATGCGGCTGGTAGAGTCATTTAAGCAGGGTCAAGAAAAGCTTGAGTCAATTAATTCAGAAATAAAAAGTCGAGTAGAAACAACACTCAAAAACTGGCCGGAAACAATCAATAAAAAAGTCTCTGATATCCGAAACTTCTCGCTGCCATGGACGCAGTATTTTCATTTCTTTCATGATAGTGAAGAAGTAATTGTTAATGATATCGAAACGACTCCTAAGTTAAGTGAAAAGTTTGCTGAGCTACATAAACGTATAGAGTCTAATCTGGGAGTTGAGAATTACATTGGGGAATGGTTTCTAGTCGATCAGGCATGTATTGATCAGTTTGCACAAGCGACAGGCGATCACCAATGGATTCATACCGATCCGTTAAAAGCGAAAAATGAGTCACCGTTTAAATCAACCATTGCTCATGGTTTTTTAACTTTATCTTTGATACCCAAACTGACTGACACGGTTAATCCTGAGAAAAATGACTACCCTGAAGCTAGAATGCTGGTCAATTATGGAATGAACAAAGTGGTTTTCCCATCACCAGTTAGAGCGGGTAAACGTATACGAGCTCGAACTCGGATTATTGCTGTGACGCCCCTTCGACGAGGCTTGGAATTAGTACGTGAAGTCACAATTGAAGTTGAAAATAGTAAGCGACCAGCGTGTATCGCGGAAATGTTATTACGTTTATATGAATAATAAAAAAGGCGGTTGAATCACCGCCTTTTTTGTTTCGATAAGATGTATGTCCTATCAGAACATAGCACTATTGATCCACAGATGGACATAAATACTGGCGGCATAACCCAGAGCAATAGCCCATATCCACTTGATATGAGAAAAGAATGTGTAAATGCCCCGGGCTTGACCCATAACAGCCACACCTGCTGCAGAGCCAATCGATAACAACGAACCGCCAACACCAGCAGTAAGTGTTACTAACAGCCATTGTCCCTGACTCATATCAGGATTCATCGACAGTACGGCGAACATTACCGGAATGTTATCTACGATCGCAGATACAATACCGACCAAAATATTGGCTGTAGTTGGACCTAAGTCCCCATACATCAATTGTGAACCTAAGTTGAGATAGCCGATTGTTCCCAAACCACCGACACATAAAATAATGCCGTAAAAGAACATTAAGGTGTCCCATTCTGCCCGTTCAACTTGTTGGAAAATATTAAAAGGTTTGCGGCGATCCAATCCTTCAATTTTGACACCTGCTGATCCTTCTGCATCTGATGTTGTGTTGATGAAGGTGCGTCTGTCACGCATTTTTAATGTGTAACCATAGAGTTTTAATAAACCCAGACCTGTCATCATGCCAATCACTGGCGGCAAATGAAGGAAATTATGCGCACAGACAGCCATGCCGATGGTGAGTAAGAATAATCCGACTACCACGATAGCGCCTTCTTTGAGTTCTGCCTCATCTGAATTAGCTTGTGGTTGTCCATTTTTGATAGCTAGAGACATTAACATGGCTGGTACAAACCAATTCACTACAGAAGGAAGAAATAGCTTAAAGAACTCCTGAAACTCAACAACGCCTTTTTGCCACACCATGAGTGTCGTGATATCACCAAACGGACTAAAAGCGCCACCGGCATTGGCTGCAACAACAATATTGATGCAGGCGACAGAGACAAATTTGATATTGGTACCGCCGACGGCCATAACAACAGTTGCCATCAATAAAGCAGTGGTCAGGTTATCAGCGATTGGTGAGATGAAGAAGGCTAAAAGACCTGTGATCCAGAAGATGCTACGTAAAGAAAAACCTTTATTGATTAACCATGCACGCAGACTGTTAAATACACCGCGTTCCCCCATAGTGTTGATGTAGGTCATCGCTGCCAGTAAGAATAATAATAATTCACCATACTCTTCGAGGTTATGACGAATCATTAAGCCAGCAGTGTGATGATATTCTGAATTTGGTTGTTGGGCATAGATAAGTGCAATCAATCCCCATATGACACCTGCAGCCACCATAACGGGTTTGGATTTTCGCATATGAATTTCTTCTTCAACGATTACTAAAGCATAGGCAACCACGAATAAGAAGATAGACACATAACCCACCCAATGCGAGGTGAGGTCCAACAGCTTTGCATTCTCTGCTGCAAAAGCAGAGTGGGGTAGCACTAAAAGTGCGGCAAAACTGAAGAGGAGCCATGAGCGTCCTTGAAGAAATGATTTCACGACTAAAATCCTTATGAATGACGAGACCCGGCAATAATACGCCCGAAAACTACATGAACAAATGATTTATTAGTTAACGACGCTATCGTGAAATCCTTTAGAGGCATCTGCAACCAGATCAAAAACATGATTAAAGCCATTTTGGCCACCGTAATATGGATCTGGCACATCAGACTCTTCTCGCTGTGGTGCATAGTCTAAAAACATTTTGATTTTATCTTTATAAGCATCAGGACAGGCATCCATCAGAATCTCATAATTACTGGTATCCATAGCCAGAATATAATCAAACTCTTCAAAATCTGCTTGCTTAAATTTTCGGGCACGGATGTAAGACAGATCGATACCACGTTGCTTTGCCGTTTGTTGAGCCCGGCTGTCAGGTTGTTCACCGACGTGATAAGCATGGGTGCCAGCCGAGTCGATCAGAAAACGGTCTCTCGTGCCTAAATCCTCTGTTAATTTTGTAAATACACCTTCAGCGGTTGGTGAGCGACAGATATTACCCATGCAGACAAAAAGTACTTTTATTTGATTCATTATTTATTTCTTTTGCTTAACTAGTGAAAATTGAGAGTAAAGATAAATGAAATCAATCAATTATCAATTTAAATTTCAGAAAGAAGCTGGTCTATCATTGACTCAGCCTGACCCATATAACCACCGCCAAATAAATTAAGATGATTCAAAATATGGTAAAGGTTATACAAGGTTTTACGTGTTGAATAGCCCGAGTTTACAGGATAGACAGAGTTATATGCAGCAAAAAAATCCCGGCCAAAACCACCAAATAATTCTGTCATCGCTAAGTCCGTTTCACGATCGCCATAGTAACAAGCCGGATCGAAAATGACCGGTTGTCCAAGATCATCAGCTGCTGCATTCCCACCCCATAAGTCACCATGTAGTAGTGAGGGTTGAGGCTGGTGATTTTCAAGCAGTTTATCCAGATTATCAATGAGTTTTTCACCGCGAGATTGTAGACGACCTGTGTAACCATTTTGAGCAGCAAACTCAAGTTGCTGACCTAAGCGCTCATCTCGCCAGAAGGTTAACCAATCATGTGTTTGATCATTGATTTGTGGGGTGCTACCAATTGTATTATCCATTTGCCAGCCAAAGAAGGGCTGTTTGACGTTATGCATATGGGCTAGCTGTTCACCTAGAGTAATATTGCCATCACCGCGTAAACCTCTGAGGGGAATATATTCCAACACCAGGTAACTATGCTGTTGATTTGACCCCTGACATATAACCTCAGGAACCCGAACGCTCTTAGTTGCTGCCATCTCCTGCAAACCGAGAGCTTCTGCTTCAAACATATGCGATAAGGAAGGCTGATTAATTTTTATAAAATAACTTTGTTGTTCAGTCTTCAGTTGATAAGCGCTGTTTATACAGCCGCCGCCAATACTGCTTATTTGATATGGCTGAAGACTCTGATTGGTGGTTGATTCAATATGTTCAACAATGGAGTCAAGTTGTGCCATTACTGTACCTATTTGGATTGAGAAATATCTTAAGGATATGAGCTAAGCGTTGATGCATCAAGTTTCACATAAACGATTCACTTGTGTTATCTCAATGTTAATAACTAATAAAAAGGTGTCAGAACCATCAACCATATGGATTGTCCGTTTTTTTATTGATGTTTGCTATGTAAGCTGAACAATATTTACAGATGGCATAAGGAGCTTGTCTATGACTATTAACCCAAAACAACGAGTGGCATTACATGCTGCTAATCTGGTTGAGCAAGATATGATCGTGGGTCTGGGGACGGGTTCTACCGCGAATTTTTTTATTGAAGCTCTGGCAAAACGTTGTAAGACGGAAAAATTAAAAATTCATACGGTGAGTAGCTCTGCAATCAGTGAGATTAAAGCGCGTGAAGCAGGGCTGCCAGTGCTATCTATCGTAGAGCTCGATGCGCTTGATATGTATGTGGATGGAGCCGATGAAGTCACACCCGATCTGACTTTGTTGAAAGGGCGCGGACAGGATCTCGTTAATGAAAAATTGTTAGCTTCAGCTGCTGATCAGTTTTTTGTATTAGTAGATGAATCGAAACTGGTGGAGCATATTGGACAAAACTTTCCGATTCCAGTTGAAGTCATGCCGCAAGCCTGGCGTCTGGTTTTGACCCAACTTAAACAGCAAGGTGGTGAAGGTCAGCTTCGACTGAATGCTTCTGGCGATAATGTCGCTGTCACAGCAAGTGGTAGTTTGGTGCTTGATATGCAATTCAAACAAATGGATAGCTTAGAATTAACCATGATACTAGATACTATTCCTGGTATTGTTCAGCATGGTATTTTCAGTGACACAGCATCTGCCGTTTTTATCGGTGGGGAGTCAGAAGTGGAAGAGCATTGGCGGTAAAAGCTAACGGTAAAAAAAAGGGGGAATTCATTTCCCCCCTTATACATTCTAATAATGAATTAGGCTTTTTTTAGTTCATCTAAAATGGTTTCTGCTTTAGATTTACCAAACTCGCCTGAGCCTTCAACGCCGATATACGTCACCACACCATCTTTCAGGATGCAGGCAAAACGATAACAACGGACACCCATTCCTCCAGCAGTTAAGTCACGATCTAAGCCCATGGCTTTAGTCAGCTCAGCGCTACCGTCAGCCATCATTCTAACTTTGCCCTCATTATTGACTTGTCGACCCCAGGCACCCATAACAAAAGCATCATTAACAGCCATACACCAGATTTCATCGGCACCAGCCGCTTTGATTTCATCTGCAAGTCGAATAAAGCCAGGTAAATGCTCTTCTGAGCACAGTGGAGTGAAAGCACCGGGAACGCCAAAAAGAACAATTGTCTTACCAGCAGTCAATGATTGAACGTTCTGTGGTTGAGGGTTCACAGGGCAGCCACTGCTCGCCGAAAAATCAACACATTCAGAAAGTGTCGCTGCGGGAATTTTCTGTCCAGTTTCTATTGTCATAATTGCTCCTTAATCCGTTATTTTTATTTACAGGGTATCTAGCATAAGGCAATCGTTAACAGATAAAAACACTATGAAACATGCGGGTTTATCAGTTTGGAATTGTGCTGGTGAGTCGATATCATGTTGATCACTAAATTGAATTGAAGGGATATAAACATATGGCTGAAAAACAATTACGCTGGGGAATTCTAGGTGCTGCTCGTGTTAACGAAAAACTACTGCCCGCTATTGTTGAAGCAGCTAATGCAGAGCTAGTGGCTATTGCCAGTCGTCGTCCTGGCGCGGCGGCAGAAATATTGCAAAAGTTGGCGCCACAAGAAACGGCTGTAGAAACGCTCGATGATCCGGAAGCCTTACTTTCTCATCCAAACATTGATGCAATTTATCTACCGATGTCCAATGAAGAGCACGCCGAATGGGCGCTCAAAGCCATTAATCACGGTAAACATGTGTTAATTGAAAAACCGATGGCTCTCACCGTGGCAGATATTGATGCTATAGAAGCAGCCGCCAAAGCAAATAATGTCACGGTAATGGAAGGCTTTATGTATATCTTCCATCCTCAGCATGATTATGTAGGACAGCTGATTGATGATGGCAAAATTGGTGATGTACGAACGGTGAAAACTGCCTTTGCTTTTCCGATGAAACCGGCCCGAATGTATCGGATAGATCGCGATATTAATGATGGTGGTGGTGCGATGTGGGACATTGGTCCATATGCTATCCATACTGCCAGATTGTGGTTTGATAATGAGCCTGTTTCGGCAATGGCGATGGCTAAGCTTAATGACAGCGGTGCAGACGTTAGTTTAAGTGGTGTTTTTGATTTTACCGATGGTAAGTTTGCTCACTTCGAAATGAGCTTTGAGCATGCCAGACGTAGCGAATATGAGATTATCGGTACTAAAGGTGGCATCAAATGTCATACCGTTTGGCAACCTGAAACTGAAGAAGCGACGATAAGCTGGTGGAATGATGAAGAAGAACAAACCGTATCAATACCAAAAGCCAACCATTTTAATCTGGAAATAGAATACTTTTCAGATTGTATCCTGCAAGGTAAGGCGCCTAAGCTCACCATGGCGGATGCGAGAAATAATTGTGCTGCAATTTGTGCTGCATTAGCTTCGGTAAGAGAAGGAACAAAAATTCAATTATCTGACTAGATATTGATCGTTATAAACAAAAAAGCCGTGGTAGAACACCACGGCTTTTTTTATTGCTGAAGTTATTTTACTTTGCGGCGAAGACCGATAAATCCTAACAAAGCAGGTGCAAACATGAATGCTGCCGCTGGAACGGGTACAGCTGAAGGAAGAGTGACTTCTTCAATCCCGGCATACAAAACATTTGGTTGACTGTAGTTGTAAAAACCAAAAGAACCATTACTGAATGCACCAGTGATGCTTAGTTCTTTAATACCATTGACGAATACTTCTACTAAAGAAGACGTAAAGGTAATATCAAAGTCATATGTTTCATAATCTACCCAACCTGTATCGCCCAGGTTAGTTGCACGGGCCAATTCGGTCACATTATTGCTTGGATCATGAGCCCAAGCACCAGAGTTATCACCTAGTACACCACTAACCTGTGAGATAGCCAGTCCTTTTTTACCAGTTCCGTTATAATTCTGATTTCCTTGTTTCCAGTCGATAAGCAGATAATCAGCAGATGAGTTGGTTAGGTCATTATTATTATAACCCAAGACAAACCCGATATAATCATCATCAGAAGTAGTCTCTACCGTTATCTGACCGGATAATGCAGTGCCCTGACTATTTTTATTGTTATGAAAAACAGTAGGGTTATTATTCAAGGTTTGTTTAACAGCGTTATTACCCGACTGTAATACCCAGTTACCATTACCGTTTGCTTTCCATGAAGACAAATCAACGGGTTGAGGGGCCGCCATAGCTGTAGTGGATATTGCTCCAAGAATGATGCTACCAAAGAGAATGTTTTGTAACGTTTTTTTCATGCCATTTTCCTTATTTGTAAAGTGAAAATGCAACTCAGCCATCTCAATTATCAGCATACTTGAGACCTGTAGCTTTCCGTGCTTGGCTCGCACCAAGGTCGGCTATGAATTTAGTGCTGACTAATTCAGCATCCAAATTTTAACTTAGTTTGCATTGATAGAAAATAAGGATTTTTGATTTTTATTAACAAAAATTAACGTCTTTACGCGGGAGGATTTTGGTTATTTGCCAGATTATGATGCATAAAAAAAGCAATCGAGTTAACTTGCTATAGTCGGAATATTATATTGTTTTTTGCAAAGGCCGACTCAAATTAACAACTAGTTCACAGTTTTATTGTGATACTGGTCACGTGATCTAACAAATGCTGTGAGACGCATCTCAAAACATATAACTCACAGTGGTTAACTTCCAAAGTGATTTGTAATATCGAACCATCTGAATGGTTCAGATAACCGCATTGTTGAATGTTTTAACAATGTGTTTTTTATAAAGCCAAACTCGTCGTGAGGCGGGGTCGGAAAGCCACGGGTCTCTGGTTTGATTGGAGATGGCCGGGTTGCATTGCTTCATATATTAAATAGGAATTTATTATGAAAAAAGCGATGCTATTTGCTGTAGCTCTTTTATTTTCGGTTGGTGTTAATGCCGCTACGTTATCTATGTCTGGTGCTGGTTCTACTTTTGAGCAGAAGGTTGATGTACCAAACGGTAGCGTAGTTTTAGGTGGTGGCACTGTAAGTGAAGGACCAGGTACATGGTTCTCATTGTTTGATGTTAAAACAAACACAGACACAGCTGCTAAAATCGAGTGGTCATTTAATCCTACTAGCTCATTAGCAGGGGCCACGTTAAGATTTAACAACGGTGTTGATGGTATTCAGTTGTTTAACATTGCCGGTGACTTTAGTTTTACAGCAATGATTTATCATGGGTATACAGCATGGGTTGACATCATTGATGCAACTAGGAATGTATTTAAATATGATGTTTCTGTGTCAGCTGTACCAGTACCTGCTGCGTTGTTCTTATTCGCTCCAGTCCTGTTAGGTTTCTTGGGTCTGCGTAGAAAAACAGCTGTAGCAGCTGCATAAACTTGAAGTAAAAATCAAGTTAACAATTGTTAGTTAGATTGAAAGGGGAGCTTCGGTTCCCCTTTTTTTATGTCCGAAAATCTTCTCTTGCTAAAACAAGTTCATTTGCTTTGTTGGTTTATGAAATAAGTCGGTTCGTAGAACCGATGAAGACGGGTTTAATTGGTATTTCTTGATCGCGACGTTGAATCGTTTTTTGACCATTTCTGCATAAATGCCTTCACCCTGCAGTCGATAACCAAACCTTGGGTCATTTGTTTTGCCACTTCTGGAATCCTTAATGCGATTCATAACGTGTTCTGCTTTGTCAGGGTAATGGATTTGTAACCAATCGCTGAAAAGGGGGCTGACCTCTCTTGGCAGTCTGACAAAAATATACTCGATACTCTCTGCCCCAGCTTTTACACAAGCATCAATAATATTTTCTAACTCTGTATCTGTTAGCACTGGAATGACAGGGGCAATGAGAACTGATACGGGAATTCCATTATCTATGAGTGTACTAATTGTTTGCAGGCGTCGTTGTGGGCTGCTGGCACGAGGTTCGAGTTTCCTGGCAAGTGTTTTATCTAATGTTGTAATTGAGAGCTGAACATTTACCAGTTGCTTCTCAGCAAGTTGCTTAAGTAAATCGATATCGCGTTCTATCAGTGATGACTTTGTGACAATATTGACTGGATGGTTAAACTCAATCATTAGCTTAAGTATGTCCCGGGTGATTTTATAATCACGCTCTATTGGCTGATAGGGATCGGTGTTTGCACCCAGAGAAAGCGTTGAGCAGTGGTAATTTTTTGCCATCAACTCAGCACGAAGTATGTCCGCTGCATTGGGCTTAATGGTTAGTTTTGTTTCAAAATCGATTCCGGGTGAGAGTCCTAGATAGGCATGTGAAGGACGTGCGTAACAGTAGATGCAGCCATGTTCACAGCCACGATATGGATTAATTGATTGTTGGAATGGAACATCAGGCGATTGGTTTTTACTAATAATGCTGCGAGGGGTTTCTACACTAATGACAGTGGGGATGAGGGCTGGTTCATCATGAAACCAGCCATCATCAATTTCAGTGCGTTGAAACTCATTGAAGCGGCCGTCAATACCATTAATCGTTCCCCGACCTTTTTGGGCTTTAGGGTGTGCTGACATTAGTCAGACAGGTAATACTCAATAGTTGAAACAACCCGGACTTTTTTTATCTGCGGATTATTGTTATCGCGTGCGCTGATGCTGAACTGTCCCTGGCTGGCTTTACGGATCTTACCGAGCGTACTATCAGAGTCCTGAGCAAATTTTTCAGCAACCTCACGTGCTTTTCTGGTTGCTTCTTCAATCATTTGTGGTTTGACTTCATTGAGACGAGTAAACAAATATTCAGGTTGGGCAGCATAGTTGTTGCCAGTTAAAACAATACCTTGCTTACCAAGCTCAGAGAGTTGGCCCATCACTTGTCGTACGGTATCAATGGCATCAGAATAAACCGTGACTGTTTGTACAGCCGTATAACGAAATTCAGCACGCTCATTACCTCCATATTGTTGGGCAGATTTATCTGTAATGGCCGGTGCGCTGATGGTGACATCAGTACGTTTGATTCCATGTTTAGTCAGGAAGGAGATAATGGTATTGGTGTTGGTATCAACATCATTATATAAGGCTTGCAAATTATTACTTGCCAGTGTGAATTGGATAGGCCATATCACCACATCTGCAGTGAACTCTCTTTCAGCCAAACCTTTCACTGTCACTGTTCGTTCATATTCTTTGTATTTGATGGCAGCATTTGAGAGAAACCAGCCTAAACTGCTAAAACCAAGAACTAAGGCAATACCGAGAATCAGACTGCTGGTTTTATTGAACGATGACATACGTGACTCCTCTCACTCGAAGGAAATATACCTGCAGTGTAAAGCAAACGCCGCTTATGATCGACGGGAAAAATGCTCTTTTGAAAATGCTATTCGCTGTTCAATGCTCATTTTTTTTGCATTCGTTAATGCTTCAACTTTTTTCAGCCGTGGTAATAAGCCTTCGCCATTCGCGACTTGAATACTAAGGCCTGGTCGGGCATTGAGTTCAAGTAGCATTGGGCCTTTTGTTCTATCTAAAACAATATCTGTACCGAGATAGCCCAGACCTGACATTTCATAACATGAGGCTGATAAATGCAGTAACTGATCCCAATGCGGTACCTGAAGATCGAGCAGATTTCTTCCTGTATCAGGATGTAACAACACCGGACGATCAAACTGCACCGCACGCACCGCACTGCCATTACCGATGTCCAGACCCACGCCAACAGCACCTTGGTGAAGATTAGCTTTACCGTTAGAGTCTGCAGTAGATAGACGCATCATCGCCATTACCGGAAACCCCTTGAAAACGATAACACGGGTATCTGGTACACCTTCAAACGTATAGCCATTGAAGCAATCATCAAATTGGATAAGAGCTTCAATGATAGCCACGTCAGTACGACCGCCGAGTGAGAATAGGCCGGCGAGAATATTTGATACATGACGTTCAAGGTCAGCCAGTTTCAGAATTTGGCCATTAGCTTTGTGATAACCAAAATCATCAGAACCAGTGACAACTAAAATTCCTTTGCCGCCAGAACCATGTGCAGGCTTGATACAAAAACCGGCAGTATTTTTGATGATATCGAGCAGATCATCAACCTGATGTTGTTCAGTGATTGTCCCAATAAGATCGGGTGCATTCACACCAGCTTCCAGGACGATTTCTTTAGTCTGTAATTTATCATCGACCAGAGGATAAAGGCGTCTGGGATTATAGCGGCTAATATAAGCAATATTCCGTTCGTTCATTCCAAGCACGCCAATCTTGGCGAGCTTGTTTGGGTGAACGTACCGAGATTTGACGTCTTTCAGCCAATTCAGCACATTCAGATTCATAGGTGATCCTCAGTTAACGGTTTGAAGCGTTTTAACTCGAGCAGACGATAACCAGTGTAATTACCTGCCATTAACACTAATCCCATTAGAATCAACTGTATGCCGAGGAAGTTGAATGTTAAATGACGAATGAATTCGTTATTCATCGCTAAGTAGGCCAAAACAGCCACTAACAGAGAGCCACCACCTTGAATGACGACCTGGTGTGGTCCTTCTTCTTCCCATAAAACGGACATACGTTCAATGGTCCATGCCAGAATAATCATTGGGAAGAAGGTGATTTTCATACCTTCAGTTAAACCCAGTTTATAGGCAAGAATGGAGAATATGGCGATGATCCCTATGACCATAATGATGACCGCGGATATTCGGGCCACCAGGAGCAGGTTGAGATAGGACAAGTATGAGCGAATCAATAACCCTGTTCCGACAATCAATAAGAAACCTACAAGACCGGTGACCAGACTGGTCTGAATAAAGGCAAGGGCGATCAATACTGGCATAAAGGTACCAGATGTTTTTAAACCCACCAGAATACGCATTAGAACAACGACCAGAACACCCACAGGTATTAATAAAATACCTTTAAACAGTGCCTGTTCTTCAAGAGGCAAGGTATAAAGAGAGAAGTTAATCAGTTTCTCATCAGCAAATTTCTGATTTAGAGCCACACCAAAAGGCAGCTCCTGCTGAATCATGGAGAACGTGACATGTGAGTTGGTGCCACCAATCAGTTCAAGCACAGGGCCAGAGTGATACTCCCAAAGTAATAAATTCTCTGGTCGGCCTTGTTCACCGGTTTCAGGATTAAATAACTGATAATCACTGCCATCAAATACCTGAATATAGGTAACAAGTTCTTGTCTTCTACGTCCATCTTCGAGGAACAAAGCATGAACCTGACGAGCGGGTACGCCTGCTTGTTGTAATAACTGAACTATCCACTGCGTTTGTGGTTTTAATTGAGCTAATAACTCAGCATTTTGTGATTGGTTTTTGAATTCCTGAATTAATTCTCTGGCCAGTGTGTAAGGTGTTGAAGAACGTTCTTCGGCACGATCAAGTAGCTGATTAGCTGAGGTCGCATAAGGTTCTTTTTCAATGCTGACTTTCAACGCTGGTGGCTGACTCGGTTCAGGTGGTACAGCGTATGGATCCAACAGCATATCAACCTTGTAATACAAGGCTTGTTCACCACTAGCATGGCGGATTGACCATTCAGCCCGGTGTCCACCATTGTCGCGTTTTGTATAAGCCAGACCATAACCCGGGCTGGCTGTTTGTTGGCTGAGCTGAGTGAAACCGGGTTGTGTTCCAGGAATAGCAAGCGACGCCAGCACTTCTTTGCCTTGTGCTTCAAACTCCACTTTGGCCTCAATAGACCAGGTTTGGCGCTGTTCTCCCGGAAGCCATGGAATATCAAACGTGTAATGTCTATGTAAGGTTAAACCCAGGCCTGAGACGATCAGCAAGCCCACCAACAGATAAAATGCTTTACGAGATGTCACGGCCTGGATTCCTTATTTCTTCTTCGTTTTGCTGACAGATGGCGCTTGCGGTTGATTTTGAACAATCTCGGGTTTTGGCTGAACATTGTCTTTGGCTACGTCTACAACGGCAACATCACGTAAGAACTCACGTCCCAATAAGATTGGGTAGTTCATTTGAGTACGGTCATTCAAAGTGAACTCTGCCACCTCGGTCATTTTGCCAAGACGCACGGTGAGTGAAGCAACAGGTCTTTTGTCTAATTTTTCTGAAGAAGCCTGACGAATTTTGACGTAACGTACCAGCGGTGCTTCTACAACAAAGCTGTCATCGCCATCATCTGGTGCTAAGCGGAAACGCACCCAGTTTTTACCATCTTTTTCAAATGGAGTGATATCGATAGCGCTAATAGATGATGTGGTAGCGCCGGTATCGACACGGGCTTCATAAACGCGGTTAACAGCTTCTATCCATAACCATTCTGTTTTACCGACAACGAGTTTATTGCCAATATTAGTACTGACAGCTGCTGGCTTAGGACAGAGTGGGGGGGCAGCATCACCTTTATGTTGTTTAACGATAACCGTGTCAATCTTGCCTTCAATGACATCCATACGTCCATCAAACTGACGTTGTGTCTTACTGATTTTCTGTAGCTCATCAGCTTGTGATTTTTCCTGTTTGCTTAAGCCGTCACATTGCTGTTGTATTTGTTGAATCAAACGCGATTCAGTCTGTTGTAGAGATTCCGTTAATTCGGTAGCAGACACGGGAGGCGTTTGCGGACCTTGTTGAATACAAGCGCTTAAAAAAAGAGTTGAAGTTGCAATCAGAACGAATAGTCTAGACATAATGACCTTGTAAGGATAATTGATTAGATTTACTAAAAAAATAGCGGCTATTGTAGCAGACACAGTGGTTTTGATAAGCAGACTCTTAATAAATCTTAAGATATATTTAGCGTTTCAATAACAAATGGATATAGCGTCCCATATCCCTATAGGTCGGCATACGACAATACTTATGTTCAAGTTCGAATAACACCGTCTGGTCACTATTGTCTCGGGCTTGCTGACTCATATAATCATTAAATACACGTACGCCAGTATGCGTTTCGACAGTAAATCCCGCGCGATGAACAACATCAATAATTTCATGCGGGAATTGTGGATTTGGTGGCGTTAACTTATTGCCTTTGCCGATATAACTATCATCAAGAATAGGTGGCAAGCGCCAACCACCTTTTATGACATTGCTATAAACCATGGCATTTCTGTTGTAGAACAGCAGTGATAAGTAACCACCAGGACGGACTTTGTCCATAATCGTCTGCAAAGACGCTATCGGCTCACTTAACCATTCCAGTACAGCATGACAGATCACCAAATCAAATTGAGGAAGCTGTTTAGCTAGACTTTGTGCTGATTGCTGATAAAAGTCGGCTTGAATATTGGCCTGCTCAAAATTGGTTTTAGCCGTGTTAAGCATTCTTTCAGACAAATCACATAGCGTCAGTTGATGACCGTGCTCAGCCAGCCAGAGGCTGATTTGCCCCTGACCACAACCTGCATCCCATACAGTAATAGGCGATGCTGCAGTGAACTGTGCCAGATCTTCTTTTAATAAACGTAGTCGCCATTCGCCCTTAACGGTATCGTAGATTTTGCTATCGAATCTATCGAATAAATCATCAAAATTACGATCGTGTTTTATTGTCATGCGCTTTTCGTTAATAAGGCATCTAATAAGTTATCAAGGGCGACGATACGGTCCTCTGCTTCTGGCATGTCCTCAACAAATCGCAACTTGTCCTGACCATCTAACTTAAACTTCTTAGACTGCTTTTGAATGAGGTTGATAATGGTCATCGGATCCACGCTTGGTGACTCTTCAAACAATAGTCGTCCACCCTGGTCAAACACATCGATTTTACGAATACCGATTTGTTTGGCTTTAAAGCGCAGCTCATGAATTGCAAATAAGGTTTTCACCTGTTCAGGTAATAAACCAAAACGATCAATCATTTCTACCTGTAGTTCATGTAAGGCTTCATTATCCGCTGCTGCAGAGATACGTTTATAAAGCACCAGACGCGTATGTACATCAGGTAAATAATCAGATGGAATCAGGGCTGGAACGTGAAGATCAATTTCAACAAAATGCCGGTCTGATTGATTCAGGCTTGGCTCTTTACCCGATCTCAATGCTCTGACAGCGCGCTCAAGTAGTTCGTTATACAGATTGAAACCAATCTCCTGCATCTGACCGCTTTGTTCATCACCGAGTAACTCGCCAGCACCACGGATTTCCATATCATGCGTAGCTAAAGTAAAACCAGTGCCTAAGTCTTCGATAGACTCAATGGCTTCCAGACGTTTCACCGCATCTTTGGTCATGACTTTTTGTGGTGGCGTAATGAGATAAGCATAAGCCCGGTGATGCGAACGCCCGACACGACCACGAATTTGATAAAGCTGCGCCAGACCCAGCTTATCAGCACGATCAATAAAGATAGTATTGGCGGTTGGCACGTCGATTCCGGTTTCAATAATGGTTGTGCAAACCAACACATTAAAACGCTGATGATAAAAGTCGAGCATAACCTGCTCTAATTCACGCTCACGCATTTGACCATGCGCGACGGCGACTTTAGCCTCAGGCAGAATCGCTTCAATTTCACGGGCAACACGATCAATGTCTTCTACTTTGTTATGCAGGAAGTAAACCTGACCGCCACGTTTGATTTCACGCAACATGCCTTCACGTATTTTCTCAGCATCCCATTGTAAAACAAAGGTTTTAATGGCCAGACGACGAGCAGGTGCTGTAGCAATAATCGACAAATCCCGAATACCGGAAATCGACATATTTAAGGTGCGTGGGATTGGTGTTGCTGTCAGCGTCAGCACATCTATATGAGCACGGTATTTTTTTATCTGCTCTTTCTGAGTCACACCAAATCGATGTTCCTCATCCAGAATAAACAGACCAAGACGTTTAGGATCAATATCTTGCTGGAGTAATTTATGTGTGCCGATAATGATATCGGCATTACCTTCACTGATGCCTGTTTTGACTTTATCCAGCGCTTTTTTAGATTGGAAACGTGATAACACTTCCACTTTCACAGGCCAGTCGGCAAAGCGATCTTTGAAGTTTTCGTAATGTTGTTGTGCTAGCAGGGTAGTGGGGACTAATACCATCACTTGTTTGCCGGAATGCACTGCCATAAACGCTGCACGCATCGCCACTTCGGTTTTACCAAAACCAACATCACCACAGATCAGCCTGTCCATCGGGTGTTCAGATAACATATCGCTGATGACCGCATCAATCGCATCCTGCTGATCTGGTGTCGGCTCAAAAGGGAAGGCTGCTGCAAAAGCGGCATAGTCTTCATCCGGCATATCCATCGGCTGTTTTTTATTCGCCGCCCGACGTGCATAAATATCCAATAATTCTGCCGCTACATCGCGTGCTTTTTCAGCTGCACGTTTGCGGGCTTTTTCCCATTGGCCAGTACCAAGCTTATGTAATGGGGCCAATTCAGGAGCGGCGCCAGAGTAACGACTGATTAAGTCCAGGGAAGCCACAGGCACATAAAGCTTATCGCCTTTGGCATATTCTAAAGTCACATATTCTGCTTTGACATCGCCGATATCCAACGTTTGCAGACCAAGATAACGACCAACACCATGATCTTCGTGAACAACGGCATCACCGATAGATAATTCAGCCAGGTTACGAATAATGGCATCGGTATCACGTTTCTTGCGACTGCGGCGTCGGCGCTGCATGACCTGTTGACCAAACAACTGCGTTTCGGCAATAACAGTCAGGTTTTCATTACCTAATAACAAACCTTGCTCAAGCGGTGCGACAGTGATGGCTAAGTGATCATCACCATCAATAAAGGCATCCCAATTACTGACCGGCTGGCACTTAATATCGTGCTGACGCAGCATATCCACTAATGTTTCGCGGCGGCCTGCACTTTCAGCAGCAAATAAAACACGTCCATCAAACTGGGAAATAAACTGTTGTAATGCCTCACACGGTTTATCTTTACGAGCATTCATTGTCAGTTGTGGCGGCATACCACTGCCGTAATTAATATGACCCGCTTTGTCCTGCTGCTCAAAGCTTTGTAACTGCATTCGCTGATAGGACTTGAAGCGACCGAATAACTCTTCAACAGGAATGAATACGTGTTGAGGTTCAAGTAAAGGACGTTCTGGATTGACTCGATGTTGACGATAACGCTCACTGATTTCCTGCCAGTATCGGTCGGCACCGACATGTGGGTCAGCAATACTGACAATCAGCGTATTCTCTGGGAGATAGTCGAGCAGGCTATTGGTTTCTTCAAAAAATAATGGCAGGTAAAACTCAATGCCACCCGGCACATTACCATCACTGACTTCCCGGTAAATAAAGCTACGTTGAGGGTCACCTTCAAAATGGCGACGAAACTGTTGCCGGAATAGCTGAATACCGTCTTCAGTCATCGGAAATTCGCGAGCTGGCAATAGCTGAATGCTATTAATGGTATCTATCGAACGCTGTGTTTCCGGATCAAAGGTTCTTAGGGTATCAATTTCATCATCGAACAAATCAATCCGGTAGGGCAGTTTGCTGCCCATTGGGTACAAATCAATAATCGCCCCACGTACGGTAAATTCGCCATGTTCCATGACTTGTGAAACATTACGATAGCCCGCTTTTTCCAGCTTTAAACGCCAGCTCTCAATATCAAATTGATCGCCTGTTTTGAGAATCAACGTGTTGCCTTCAAGGAAAGCACGGGGAGCAATACGTTGCATTAATGTCGCGATCGGCACCATTAACAGACCTTGTTTAAAGTCAGGTAATTGATGCAGAGTTTCTAATCGTTCTGAGACGATATCCTGATGGGGTGAAAAAGTATCGTATGGCAGTGTTTCCCAGTCTGGGAAATGCAAAACAGGTCGCTTATCGTCACCCAGGAAAAATGTTGCTTCTAATTCCAGCCGATGTGCGCTATTCATGTCATCGGTAATCACCAGCAGTGGGCCATCATGTTGTTGCGCCGCTTTCGCTAATAACAAACCTTGTGCGCTGCCATAAAGCTGGCCTGCATAGAGTATTTCTTTATTAGATGGCGGTAGCTGGGGATTGAGAAGATTAGGCTGAGTATGATTCACTAGTCTGATTCGTTACAAAAACGCCTATTTTCACATAAAACGAAGAAGTCTTGTCACAAAGACCTGAATTAAGGCACATTATCCCTTATAATTTATAAGTGATTACATGCTTGAATCAATTAGCAAAGGTGCGGGAGAATAATAATGAAACGAATCGAAAATGTCGTGTTGCTAAAAACCATTGGAAGTGCAGAACTGATAGCAGCTCTAGCGATGTTTTACTTTTTTTATACTGATATACCTGCCTTGATTGGCGGCTTTATTTTGCTGGGCTTATCAGCAAATAGCTTCTATCAAGCGCATAAATGTTACCAGCGTCAGTACGCGCCCAGACAAAACGACCACACTTGAAATGAAACATGGCTGAAGAAGTTAAGCAAACAAAGACGAGCGAATTCGATTCAGCCTCATTCCTGAAAAACCTGACTAGCCGTCCCGGTGTCTATCGCATGATCGATGATACTGGTACGGTTATTTACGTTGGTAAAGCCAAAAATCTTAAAAAACGCGTCTCCAGTTATTTTCGCAAAACCGGACTAACATCCAAGACTCGTGTCATGGTCGCCCAGATAGCGACTATCGAAACCACAGTCACTCACACCGAAAACGAAGCGTTAATTCTTGAAAACAATCTCATCAAGGATTTAATGCCGCGTTACAACATTCTGCTTCGAGATGATAAAAGCTATCCTTATTTATTAATCTCTGGCGATAAATTCCCCCGTTTAAGCTATCACCGTGGAGCCAAACGCAAAGCCGGGCGTTATTTTGGCCCGTATCCCAGTGCTGGATCTGTCAGGGACAGTCTTAACTTGCTACAGAAACTCTTTCCAGTCAGACAGTGTGAAGACAGCTATTATCAAAATCGCTCCCGACCTTGCCTGCAATATCAGATAAAACGTTGTACAGCCCCCTGTGTTGGTCTGATCAGTGAAGACGAATACAAGAAAGATGTCGAACATACGATTATGTTTCTGGAAGGCAAAAATAAACAGGTGATGGACGATCTGAGTGCCGAAATGGATGCAGCTTCACAACGACTCGACTTTGAACAGGCAGCGGTGATTCGGGATAAAGTGATTGCCTTACGCCGAGTGCAAGAGCGTCAATATGTCAGCTCAGATCAGGGCGAGTTTGATGTGCTGGCAGCAATTGTCAAAGATGGCATGGCCGTGGTTGAAGTCTGCTTTATCCGTGGAGGGCGTAATCTGGGGAGTAAAAGCTATTTTCCTAAAGGTTCAGGCGATAGCAGTCCGGAAGAATTATTATCCGCTTTTGTTCCTCAATATTATCTGGGCAAAAATGTGCCCACAGAAATCTTGGTGAGTCACGAACCTGAAGACAGCGATTTATTACAAGACGTCTTACAAACCGAGTCTGGTCATAAAGTCAGTATAAGAAAACCACAGCGTGGTCAGGGGGTCCGTTGGATGCAGATGGCTTCTACTAATGCTGATATCAGCCTAACCCAGCGGTTAAGTAGCCGTTCTAATCTATTGCAACGTTTTGAGATGTTGCAGGACGCATTAAACCTGGATGAATTACCCAAACGTATTGAGTGCTTTGATATCAGTCACACCAGAGGTGAACGGACCGTGGCGTCATGTGTGGTGTTTGGGCTTGAAGGCGCTATCAAGGCGGATTATCGCAAGTTTAATATTGAAGGCATTACTGGCGGCGATGATTACGCGGCGATGAATCAGGCCTTAACACGCCGCTTTACCCGCCTGCAGAAAGGTGAAGGTAAACGACCTGATCTATTATTAATAGATGGTGGTAAAGGCCAAATCAAAGAAGCACAGGAAGTGCTTGAAGAACTCAATTTATCTGACTTACCTATATTAGGTATCGCAAAAGGCCCAGAGCGTCGACCTGGTGAGGAAACATTATTCCTTGTCGGCAGGGCAGGGGAAGTGACGCTGACAGCCGATTCGCCAGCCTTACATTTACTTCAGCAAGTACGGGATGAAGCACACCGGTTTGCTATCACCGGTCACCGACAGCGTCGCGCCAAAGCACGTAAAACTTCCACACTAGAGCATATAGAAGGCTTAGGCCCGAAACGCCGACAAAAACTACTACAACAATTTGGTGGTATTCAGGAAGTACAACGTGCCGGAGTGGAAGATTTAGCTAAGGTGGACGGCATCAGCAAATCACTTGCTCAAAAAATCTACGACGTCTTTCATGGCGATAATTAGACCTGCATAGTGATACCATAAACATGATTTTAATTTTAAGTGACACAAGATGTTGAATTTGCCAAATATTTTAAGCTGCTTACGGATTCTGCTCGTTCCCGTTTTGATTCTGTTCTATTTTTTACCTATGCCATCAGCATCCTGCTGGGCAGCGTTGATATTTGTCATTGCGGCTTTTACCGACTGGCTTGATGGTTATCTAGCCAGAAAGTGGCAACAAACCTCAGCCTTTGGTGCGTTTCTTGATCCTGTTGCCGATAAACTCATCGTGGTGATGGCACTCATTATGGTGCTGTTTAAGAGTCCGGATTGGTACATCCTGATACCTGTTACATTAATCATCGCACGTGAATTAATTGTTTCCGCATTACGTGAATGGATGGCCGAATTAGGCCAGAGAAGCGCTGTTAAAGTATCTCAAATGGGAAAATGGAAAACCACCTTCCAAATGATGGCGATTGCCTGCTTGATTTACTATAAGCCCTTATTTGGATTACCAGTTTTTGAAATCGGTGTAGCTCTCCTGTATGCGGCTGTGTGGTTAACTCTACAGTCAATGTACTACTATCTTTTGGCTGCTTGGCCAATGATGAGAAATAAGGGTTGACATAAAAATTTAAGTGCCTATAATGCACGTCTTCCTCAGCGGGAATAGCTCAGCTGGTAGAGCACAACCTTGCCAAGGTTGGGGTCGCGAGTTCGAATCTCGTTTCCCGCTCCAAGAATATAAAAAGCCGCGGTCAGTCAAGTCACTATCGCGGCTTTTTAGTCTTAGACTGAATGTTTAAATGGCTGGGTGGCAGAGTGGTCATGCAGCGGACTGCAACTCCGTTAACGCCGGTTCGATTCCGACCCCAGCCTCCATTTAAAATTATAATAAAAACAATATATTAAAGCGCTTTTGGCGCTTTTTTTTCGTCTCGTGTTTTTAATGATATTTCCCGTGATTTCCATTCATGCCACCCCAAAAAGGTGGCGAAACCATCCGTCAACGGATAGTATCTCCGTTACATTCAGTTGAGGAACAGAAGATATGGCTTCAATACGGATTCGAAATGGAAAGTATCAGTTCATAGTCAAAAACAAAAAATTACTCCCTAAACCACTTCATTTTACTTTTGATGATAAGGCAGATGGTGAAGCCTATGTGGCAGACTTAGAAGCCTGTCTAGCAAAAGGGATTGTTCCGAAACAATTCCTCGTATCAAAAGAGTCTGTTAAGTTGCATGAGTTAATCGACAATTACGTCAAAGCTGTGCACGTTACATATGACAATAGACTTCTTCTAGACATACATAAAAAAAGATTGGCAAATATAGAGCTTGAGAAGATAACCTATAAATGGACTGAGAGCTGGGTAAAAGATATGAAGCAAACCTATAAGCTCGCACCTAGCACAATCAAAAAGCATGTAGGTTCGCTAGCAAGGTGTCTGGACTGGGGAATAAGGCATGAGTATATTCAGAATAATCCTCTGAGGCTTCTTCAGCGTGGCTATGCTACATATACTGACGACGATATTAAGAAAGCAGGAATAAAACGTATAGATATAGAGCGGGACCGACGCTTAGAACAGGGGGAAGAAGATAAGATTACCTCTGTTATATCTGGTCAATACCAACCAGTAAACAAACGCAAAAAGCTAGTTATCACTCATTCTGAGGCATATCTCACTTTTTTTTACTTAGCCATAGAGTCGGCAATGCGTATGAGGGAAATGTATACATTGGAATTTGGTCAAATAGATTTTGCCAAAAGAACTATTTTTCTGGACAAGACGAAAAATGGTGATAAGCGTCAAGTACCAATCAGTGGTCCACTTCAGACAATACTTAAAGAATATTTTTTTAATAAACCGGAATCGAAGTATGTTTTTCCTTGGTTTGATGGAAAATATACGAAAGAAGCACTTAAAAAAACAACAGCAAATATATCCAAGCAGTGGGATAGAATCTTTAAATATGCTGAATGTGAGAATTTATGTTTTCATGATTTAAGACATGAGGCCACGAGTCGGATTTATGAACGTACGAATCTAACCGATCTCGAGGTAGCTAAAATTACAGGTCATAAAAATTTAAAAACGTTACAACGATACGCCAATCTGCGAGGCTCTAATCTCGCAGAGAGGCTTTGGTGAATAATCGCTGTTGTTACTGATCTAGATATTTTCGATAAGGTGTCAGATCTGGATAAGTCGATTTTTTTAGATTAGGCTGCGCGTAAGCCCTTGGCTTGAGTTCATAAGTCTCTTCCAGATTGTAGCGAACTTTTCTTGCTTCAGATTGAGCTTGAATGGTGTCTTCTAAATATGTATTGACATCATTCAATCTGAAGCACCAAGCTTTTCCGACTTTAGCACCTGGTATTTCACCAGATCCTGCTTTATCTAGTACAGTTTTGACACTACACTTTAATATCTCTGCAACTTCATCAGAGGTCAGTGTTTTTGGAATGAAATCATCACTCATTGATTCATCCTCCGTAACTGTGCTGAGGATTGATTAAAGTGATTTAGATATATGGAATGAACAAGACTTAACCTATGTTCGATGCTTGTTTTAATTTTTTTATGCATCTTAATGATCTTCATGTTTCGTGAGTCTACCTCACAATTTATATTATGAATATATTGTAGAGATAATGCAATAAGTATATTAAAAACAAAGGGTTGTTTGACTTTGTTTAAATGTTATGTGATTGTGTAAGCTCTCTAGAATGAGGAGAGTATTTTTGTTTCAGTCTCACCTGCAATGAGGAATGCTCTGTACATTGGATAAGTACATTTGCAGTATTTGCTTTTATCGGTTTACCGTATCGGTCAGATGAGTCGGTTGTTCGATGCCCCATTATTGCCGCCAATTCCATTCTGTCCATACCTGAAGACTTGAGATTAGAACTGATTTGATGTCTGAAGGAGTACAAAGAAATCTGATATTTACGTTTTGGCCATATTTGTCTGCATACCGTATTCAGCCTACCTTGGATACGTCTCATAGCCTTGTGCCGGGATTCATTTTCTGTGCGTAACTCTGATAACAAACAAGTATGAGCAAGCTTGAGTCTTTCAGTTAACTCTGCTGGAAGTATCACTTCTCTGTTTAGCCCTCGATCATCTGTTTCACGTTTCTTGGCGCCTTCTATTACGATAGTGCCATCGTCAGTGAATTTTAATGACCACATTTCTGTAGGCCTACAACCTAAAAAATTTGCCAGAGTCACTGCTCCAAGAAGCGCTTTGTCTTGAGCTGTTCTAAGCTTTGTGGAAAGCAGTTTCAACTCGTTATTTGAAACTTGTTTTATGCGTGCCTGCTTTGCAATCGTACTTTTTCTTGAAGCTGTTGATACAGGGTTTTTATGTTGGTTTACCTTTAATGCATCATCAAATCGTTTGTGAGCGGTTAAATAGAGCTGAATACCTTTCCGAATTCGTCTCCAGTAATCAGGGCGATATGATTTAGCAAGTCCATCTAAACAGTCAATGACATCGGTTAAGTGGTTAGTTGGGTAATTTCGCATGTGTTCTTCGAAAAAGTAATGCGCAAGACTAAGGTATTCTTGTCGTGTTTTATCCTGCATGTTTTCATGCTCGGTTTATTATTTAGTTTCAGACTATCGAAGTTTCTGGAGCATTAATGTTATGAAATTCACAGAAGTGAATTCTATAGTGTGAATCCAATCCTACTTATAGGACTGAAATATGGAGTTATCACATGTAAATGTGCTCGGTTGATGATTTGTATAGGTTCAAATATGGGCTGTTAAGTGTTATAAATAGCAGTAATAGCTCAAATATGATACCAATATGGCCATGAATCAACTCATCCTATTACGGCTTGGAAACTCTGTGCGTGAATACAGGTTAAAAAGTGATCTATCCCAACTGGCATTATCAAATAGAGCGGGGGTGTCACTCAGCACTATAAAAAGGCTTGAGTCAGGTCAAGGATGTGACATGGTCAACTTCATTAATGTCATGAGAGCATTAGGGCGGTTGAATGATATAGAAATGTTATTGCCTGAAATTAAATTAAGACCAACAGAGGTAATGGCTCTAAGAAAAAAAGAATTGGCTAACAAGAAATATCGAGCAAGCAAGAAGCACCAAAATTAGACGAGACTTAGATGGAAAGTGAAATCCATACTTATTAGCATGACAAAGCGATGGCGACAGTTTAGTTTGAGGAAATACAAATACTGCATTATTGGATATAAATAGGCTATGACTATTCCAAACACTCTTTTTTAATATCAAAACACGGTATTTTGCCTAGTAAAGAAAGAGGCGTTCTAGAGTCATGGATGTGGAATTTATCGCACCGTGAAGAAAAAATGTCATATATATCCTTACATAAATCAAAAAATGATCGAGCGCACAAGGGCGGAAAAATAATTGGTCTACGTGATGCCTCAAAAGAAGAGGTGGCTAAACATCAAACATTACTAGTTTCTCTAGGTAAAGACGAAATGCATGATGTTGATGGAAGAAAGATCGTTATATTTAAGTTAGATCCTAACTGGAATAAGCTCTGGCCTAAGGACGCAAAAACACATCAAATGTCATACAAAGGAATAGGATTTATTGATGTTTAGTTATCATTGATAGCAATCAAATAACTCATCCTGAGGTTAACTAATGGACATAGTGCAAGCTACCAGAACTACGATAAAGGACAATCAATTAAACGATTGGTTGAATGATTACCCTTGGTTGACTGGATACTTAGGTAATCCAAATGCGTCAGTTTGGTTTATTGGTGAAAATCCGAGTTTGACTGGTGTAATCAATGTTAATAAACGTTCACCAGAGACAGAAAAAACTGAAAATCTACAATGGAACTCACATGCTGGGGATAAACTTTTACGTGAGGCAATGACGGATGCCGGTCTCAAGCATGGGCTAGCAGAATTGAATGAGGGATGGAACTGTTACATCACTAACGCAATTAAAGAGCCAGAGATTGTTACAGAAAGAAATCTAAAAAAAAGAAACTCTGATTACTGGAAAGCTCAAGCAGAGCTTTGGCTACCAATACTTCAGCAACAAATTGACAATGGTGATCCTAAAGTACTGGTATTACTGGGTGGGCAGTCAGAGAAAATTATTCATTACATGATTAAGTTAGGGCTGAAGGTACCGGCAACTGAAAAGATTCATCATTATTCATACATCATGATGAGGCCTGAGTCAGGTACAAATAGAGGGCCAAGACATCCTGACAGAATTGCTGAATTTAAAGCTAGCATAAAATCTATCGCAAAAAAATATTCAAGATGAGCTTAATTAGGCTCATTTTTTTGTTGCAAAATTAAATAGCTGATAGTGGGTAATACTTTTCTGTGAGGTATGCCCTGAAGGTGTTTTGCAAAATCAGTAGCATCAGGCATAGACCAAACAATCTGTGATGAATTCTTATCTAAGTAAAAATGATGCTCTGATTTTATTGTTCTGAACCTTTGCTTAAAAGCGTTCAATAATTTGGCATTGTTATCTCTTCCATTACCCCACAAATACCATATCCAAGGATAATTATTACATTCAGATTTGCAGGTTATTGCTTTTTGAGAACGCATATTTTTATGAATTGCTAAAGGCAGATTATGCTCGCAAAGATAAAAAAGGTTCATCACCTGTATGTATTTCCTATCAGGTAAACTTAGGTTTGAATTGTTATACGATTTTTCAATGAGAGACTTGAGTGTTGGTAGAAGTTTATCGTTTCCAATGTCGATGGGAATAATCCCATCAGAATGATAGAGAGGTGATGCCGAACCAGGGTTTTTACCTACAACGGCCCCAATGCACTCGTCATTAGGTAAAACATCAGATATAGGTTTTAAATAGATTCTGGTGTCAAAACGAAACAAGTATCCATCAATATTTTTAAAATTAGCCCAGTATGTATGCTGGCATCTTTTCATGCTTTTCAGTTTCCTTGAGGCTTATTTCTGATCGTTTTATGACAAAGTCATCGTTGCTGATTCAGGTATGTAAATACGATGTTAGCTTTTTGATTATGCCAAAAAAAACAGCCCTATATATGCAAAAGTGGCATAGAAATAAGGTCGCATAGAGCAATAGGTTTCTTTATAAAAAAGACAGCTTTTTGGGTCGTAAAAAGATAAACACTTTTTTACTCCCCACCCATACTTCCAGAGTCAAACCGTGTTATCTGTTTATAAAAATCAACAACGCAGTTTGCAACAAAGATGTTTTCTTCGTTTTCTTGCTTGAAGTATGGAGTAAGGCTGTCTTTAACGATTGAAAAAACCTTCAAGTAAAACTACTTTATGACAACGATAGCGGAGAATGGGGAATACTAATGACAGTTAAACAGGCTCCTAGTCATAGTCTTTTTCGTTACGAATTTTTTTGTATATTTCATCACGATGTACGGAGATATTCTTCGGTGCAGTGATACCAAATTTGACCTGTTCATTGATGTCAACATTAAGAACTGTTATCACAACGTTGTCAGCAATAACTACTTTCTGGCCAATGTTTCTTGTCAGTATTAGCATCAATTCTCCTTGTTATTAATGATGGTTATTTAGATGTTTTCTAATATCTTCTAGCAAGTCTTTTAGTCAAAAATAGTACACCTATGGAACTGGTGTTAATGTACAAAAAAGAAGAATACCAATAGTTGTGTAATCTGTGTCATGACTTTTATAAAATCATAGATTGGTGGGAAGCGAACAACTAAGTTTAGGTATTGAATTCAACATGTAAAAAGATTCTCTATGAGAGGATATATGACAGCACGAGACAAAGATAATACAGACTGGTTGAATGATGCTATGGCGTCTCTTGAAGATGCTCCCTCTTCAGCAAGAAGTGTAGAGGGACAGTTTGAGCTCTTGCATTCACTTTTAAATGTTTGGCAAAAACATCCTCAGATGAGACTGATGCAGCTACTGATTAATGCTCTTAATAATAGCGAGTCATATCCTGAGTTATATTACATCGATGATGCTGAACTAATTGATAAACTCAAAATGTTCGATGATAAACACAGTGGTTCATGAGTTTAATTGAGATGTGTACATGAACAAGACTGACACCATAGAAAATAGACATCTTGGATTTGAAACAAATTTTTGGAGGGCTGTTTGTCGCTTAGTTTCATGTTTTACTGAAGATTTACCTGAACACACTGCTATAAGAGCATACATCATAAATGACAGTGCATTATATCTTTACACTAAGCAGGCTAAACCGTTATCAATCGAAATTTGTTTTTCTGAACGCCTCATTATTCCAGAAGGTATGGTAGAAACTTACCTCGATGAGTTAGAGACGGATATGAAAAAGCAATTAAAAACCATCAGGCTAGATAGGAGTTACCATGATGGTGCTGGTTTATTGCATCCAGATTATAAAAATGACTCTTCATTTATTTGCCATGCTGCTAACACAGATAAGATTGCACTATATGTCATATCCCCTTTGGATTTAGCTGTTTCAAAACTAGCGAGATATTATGATGGGGGTGATTTAGCAATAAAGAAACTGGCTGATATGGGCTTTTTTAATAGAAGTGAGTTTGAAAGCAGGGCAAAAGAAACACTGGATAGTTACATAGGTGATAAAAAGCTCATTTTTTCTGGGATTAGGGATGCTACAGAATACTTTTCAAGCAAAACATCTAAATAAATATGCATGAATACACTGATGAACAAAAAGTCTGTGAGTCAGTTTTGAACTTGCTGCGATCTCAAGAAGATTATGATGGGTATCGTCATTGGGAAGAGACCTTCTTCGATGTTTGTAAGCATCTTATAGAGTCAGTCGATAATTGGAATTATCTAATTCAGTTATCTCGAAGTTATGGTCACGATACACACATAAAAACTCAATATCTTGCCGAGGCACTATCTACTTTTCTTGGATTTAGACCTTTTGACTCAGCTTTGCTGGTAGATAAAATCGATCCAAAGAGCGCGTCACCGTCTATGTCATTCTTCTCTGCTGAATACCATCCAGAGAGACCTGCTAGAGATGACTTAGCAATGAGCTACAACCTCCAGAGAGGTATGGATTTAACGCGGTTTCAGCAATATCTCGAAGATGGATGTAATTAACTCAAGTATTCCAAAAAATATGTATTGATGATATGTCAGGTAACCGACCACATTTATAAAAAACTTACTATATTTGAGGGCTTATTTAGGGTTATTTTTATATCTACTTCATTTATAAAAATCTTACTAATTTTGAGGCTTATTTTAGGATAATTTTTATAATTGCCAGATTTTACAAAGCCATCTTTACCGGTGAAGCTGTCATTATCGAGAGCAAATTCACTGACAAAGAAAAAAGATTGCTTTAAAGTAAAGGTAACGTTAATAAAGGGGGCTTTAACGGCCCGCAGACAGAGGAAGCAGTGCTTTATGAGTAATATTTATAGCGGGATTGCCAATAACGCCATGACCGGCATGCGGATAGGCCAACTCAATGCAGAAAGAAACAATGCCAATGCGGCCATGGCCTCGGCGCAACGAGCCAATCGTAATGCCGCCCAGTGGCGGGAAGAGTATTTTAAGGCGGTGCGGGAAACGATTGAGTGGATTGATAAGTATGGTGAACTTGTTGTTAAATTTAATGGTGAGGTTGATAGGCATTATGAATCATTAAATGATATAAAAGATGCCATAGCAATTGTTCAAAACCTTTCCCTGCAAATTAAAAGCTATAAAAAACTGGTCGAGCACTATACGAATCTTATCGCTAACCCAGAGGAACTGGAAAGAGTGCTGGGGTATAAGGGTAGCCGAAATCAACAAGAAGTGAATGAGTATTTTGTCTCCATCAATCCCAATTTTGCGGTGGCGAAAGTCAAATTTGAAGCCATTGATGGGCTTAAGCGCGCCATAAAGCGCTGGGAAGATGATGCCGCCGATACTAAGAAAAAGGATGGATACAGCAAATTACAATCAATGGAGGCCTTAAGAACAGAATTTAATCTTCTTAATGATGAATTAAAACTACATATTGATGCCGGCCAACAAAACAAAATAAAGCTAGAGGTATCGGATAAGCTTAACAACGAAAAATACGTTGTTTAAAATATCAAAATAATTGTAAAAAAGCCCCGAAAGACGGGGCTTTTTTATTACAATTCCAGTTATCTATTTGACTTCTTTGGTTGTACTGATGTGTCATCTTTTTCTACTGGGTTACTGCCTGCCTTTTCTTCCTTTTCAGCATCCGTATTCTGCTTATCATCGTCTTTACCAGGGTTTTTAGTTTTGTCACCATCTGGCGTAGGCGTTGTACCTTTATTACCCATGGCGCCAGCACCTTGGCTGGTCGCTTGTGAACCGGTGCCCACCGCAATACCGAAGGCTTGTTTATTGGCTTGTTCAACACCCATATCACCTAATGGGGCATCACCACCACCAATCCAACGTAAGACGCGATCTGGAATGATATGAATCAAGCTGTAAATCGTGTTCATTGTCGTAATGAACAGAATGACGTAGATAATCCATTTGGCGAGTTACGTTCATGTCATAAAAATAAAAGTACAGGTTTTATTTTTCAACCAATCTGATTCGGCGTGCTTAATATACTTGCTTTTATATAAAATATTCTCTATATTTTCTCTTCTCGTTTTATTCTCATGTCGTTAAATCTAATCAGACCTCTTTAACTGATTAAAAGGAAAAATCTGATGCACACACCACAACAGGTTATTAGGTTATTTAGCAATCTATGAGCTCAAACGCATCATCCCATCATTGGACCAAAATGATTGCGCTGGTTGATATGAATTGCTTCTTTGCTCAGATAGAACAGCAAGACTATCCATACTGGCGAAATAAACCTGTGGGAGTCACCAATGGCAAACTTGGTAGCACAATTATCACGGCCTCGTACGAGGCTAGAAGTTATGGTGTGAAAACTGGTATGCGCCTCAAAGAAGCGAGAGAGCTTTGTCCTAATATTATCCAAGCTCCAAGCAGACCATATCGTTATGCGGCTGTATCCACCGAGATTATGGACGCTTTATTCAGTATTACACCGACTGTAGAGATTTACTCGGTCGACGAGGCGTTTTTGGATTTAACTGGCTGTCAGACACTCTATGACTCGCCAGAACATATTGGTTTCCTAATAAAAGACACCATAAGCCAGGTGTCAGGGCTAACCTGTAGTGTCGGCATTAGCGGTGATAAAACGACAGCCAAATTTGCTGCAAAACTCAATAAGCCGGATGGCATGACCATTATTGCCCCTTGGGAAGCTGAAGCGCGCCTAAGTAAAGAAGACGTGACAGAGCTAAGTGGCATCAATAAAGGTATTGCCAGATTCTTAGGTAAGTACGGCATCACAAAATGTGGGGATATGAAAAAAGTCCCGATGAGCCTCATTGCTAAACGTTTCGGTAATCCCGGAAGACGGATATGGCTCATGGCTCAGGGGCGTGATCCCGAACCTGTTATCACCACAGTAAAAGAACCCAAATCAGTTGGTCATGGCAAAGTCATGCCGCCTGGTACCCGTGATATGAATACGATACTGACCTTCTTTCAGCATATGTCTGAAAAGGTGGGTGCTCGTTTGCGTAAGCATCACTTCCTGAGTGATACCTTCTTCATTGGTTTAAAGACACCTTTTGGCTGGCTAGGGACAAAACAAAAAATCGATAACGCTACAGATGATGGGGCATTGATATATGACCTATGTAAGCAATTTATTAAGAGTCGTTATAGCGGTGAAGAATGTGGTCAGGTTCAAGTCACGGCTTTGAATCCAACCCATCATAAACAGCAAGATATGTTCGTCGATGAGTCAAAAAAACAAAAGCGTGAGGCGCTCAATACGGCTATTGATAAAATTAATGAGCGTTACGGTGAGTTTACAGTTGCCCCGACACGCGTCATTGGGCGAAGTGAAATGCCCAATGTGATTGCCCCAGCATGGAAGCCTACAGGACATAGGAAAACCATCTAATGTGTGGTGGCGTTTATTTCCAGCATGGTGAGGATGTGCTGCGAATTTTTTATCCTAATCCCAAAGCTGTTTTACCTGTATTAACGTCAGAAGGCGGTATCAAATTGATTGCATGGGGGCGGCGACAAAAACAACCTGGTAACTTACCGATGACAGGCTGGGCGAGACTCGATTCTATCTATGCCGGTAGGTGGGATAAATACTTTCCGACACCGGTGAAAATGCCTGTTTTGAGTTTTATGGAAAAAGATCTCGAAGGTATTAGTCACTGGTATGACCTGCAAAAAGGACAATACATTCAGGGGTTACTGGCAAAAGAAGGAAATGAGCGACGGGTGTATGTGGTGACGATTGAACCAGAGCTTGAAGATGCACAAATACACAGCCGCTGGCCCAGAGTCGTACAAAAAGGAGAAAAATCACGACACTTCATTACTTAGCTGACGCCATCCATTTCTCTCATTCACACTCAAAATACAAGAAACATAACTGCTTATTCTAGGTATTGTGATTACTAATACTTAATCTAGAGACTAATTCCATCAAGCGAAAAGTTTATTAGAGAATGAGATCTATAATGAGCATGTTGTCGTAAATTCTACGACCTTAGTTTGAGTCTAAGAACACAAGCCGTAATGTATTGTTAATAATGGGCTTCACTGAGCTACCGAACCAAATTGTTTGAACCCGATAGTAGTCTGCGTAGTCGATAAGTGACTGAATTAATTTACATTAACCAAAGGTCGTAAAATTAACGAGTATAAGTTCATTTTTTTAATTGTCTCGTATAATTAACGAGTTTAAGTTCTTTCTTTAATGGCCTCGTATAATTAACGACCTTTTGGAATAACTAAGATCGTTTCACCTAAGTGAAATAGGGCATTTCCCAGAACCTGATCCAAGAGCATTACTCGAATAGCTTTGACATTGATATATTATCTTAATGCTGGAGAGTCGTTAAATCAGTAAGTATCAATATCATAGATAATTTCTTCTGCAAGGAGCTAGGTTGTGTTGTGCAAAATTATTAGTGGAGGACAAACTGGTGCAGACAGAGCTGCACTTGATGCTTCAATCTTGCACTCTTTCCCATATTCAGGATCCTGTCCAATAGGGCGTATTGCGGAAGATGGAAAAATAGACTCAATTTATAACTTAGTAGAAATAGGTGGTGGCTACAGAGCTAGAACTAAAAAGAATGTTGAGGATGCAGATGGCACTGCCGTTTTTTATAGTGGTTATATTAGTGGGGGAACTGAGCTGACGGTAGCATTTTGTATTAAGCATAAAAAGCCATATAAACTCATTGATATAGACTTGATAGGACAAAAACTAGCAACGGAAAGTCTTCAAAAATTCATTATTGACTATGATATTGAGATACTCAATGTTGCCGGTCCTCGACATAGCCAGTGCCCAGAGATTTATAACTATGTGAAATCAGTAATTACTCTTTTATTAGAAAAATAGCCTAAATCATCTCGAAGTCATCGTTTTAGTCTTATTGGCTTCAAACTGTCAGATAATCCTCAAAAAATTCCTGGTTTTTGCTCCTGGTGAGTTGTTAATCAATAATCACCTGAAAGGTTATTTTTGCTCTCAGAAATATAACTCACAGTGAAAATTATTGAATATAGTTGAGCAACTTTTTCAAAACAAAGCTTAGTTCATCATCCGTGTCATCTGGTAACTCATGGGTATATGGATCTGTATATTGTTTAATTGGAATCAAGCGATGCTTTTGGGATTGCTTAATATACGGTGGATAATCATCAATGATAATCACTTTATCAATATCATCATCTACAAAGCGTAAATCTTTGTGCTCTCCTACCCAGTCTGTATAACGAATATCAGGAAACCAATCCGGTACTTTATTATCGTCTCGCAATTTATGGGCAATCTGTCTGAAAAGTTGTTCCTCAACGCGTGTAAAGATGCAGAGATTATTTCGCCCAAATATTGACTCACACTCTAAAAGAAACCTCATGAGGCCAGGTCTAGGCAATTGAGTATAAGCATTCGTTATTAGAACACCTTCCAAATCTAGCGCGAGCGTTAAATCTTCCATTCAATTAGTCCTCGGAGAAGAATTCTCTAGGATAGCTTGCACGAAGATATGATTATTATTAGTCAATACATATGACTCACCGAAGTTGATTGTTTCTTTTAAAGACTCTGGTGAAAAACTCTGCAGCGTTTTACTGAATAACTTCCAGTCGTGTTCTATCTCAATATCAAATGGGTAGTTGATGTGGCTCTGTATAGAGTCATCTTTATGTGAAAGGTGCTCCTCAAGAAGAACACTCTGAGCTTTAAGAAAGGATGCTTTTAAATCCGTAGTACATTGTATGTCATCATTTTTTATTTGTCTCATCCCTTACCTCCTTCTATTAATGTAACATATACATAATACAATTTAACCAATTGATATCTATAGTAAAATATATATTTTTATTCTTGCGTTGTCTGTGTTTTTAGTAGAAACTACTTCATTCGTTTGAAAGGAAAAGAGTCTTTTCAAATGGATAAAGGGTAGAAAGTTTTTGGTTTATTAGGGAGAAAAAACATGGCTCAATGGGTACCACCAACCAATGTTGTTATGTCAGGTTGGAACATTGTTGTTATTAAGCACAACGGAAAGACAATTGAAAAAATTCTTGGCTATAGTCTGGATGACAGAGATTATAGAATCAGTAGTCAAATTGAATATTATGATTCTGAGAGTAAAACAGGGAGAACGCTTTCAGGTTCAATATATCGGTTTTTAGGTGGGCCAGGGCAATTGCACCCATGTGCTCAGAGAGTCTTTAATATGCTTGAACAGCATGATGACGTTGAGATCACGCTTAAATATGACATATGGGGTGAAAGCTAAAGATGAAGTTACAGCTGTTCAGTGATTTGCATCTTGAAACTGTCTCTTCTGCAAACTATAGCTTACGAGTGATGGATAGTGATGCCATTATTCTTGCAGGAGATATTCACATAGGTTTATTTGGTATTGACTGGGCCGCAGAGATTGCAGAAAAGCATCAAAAACCAGTTATCTATATCGCTGGGAATCATGAATATTACAGACGAGAGTATTACAAACTGACTCAAGAACTCAGAGAGTTTGCTGACAGTGTTGATAACCTATATTTTCTTGAAAAAAATTCCATAGAACTATTGGGAGTTAGGTTATTAGGTACTACACTTTGGACAAATTATAGAGCTGAATATGGTGATTCTGAAAAAAAGAAATACCAACAGTATGCTGCACAAATAACGGATCATCGACTTATAAAATTTAGAGATAAATTATTTACTCCTGAAGATGCATTTCAACTTCACTTGGAGTCGATAAGGTGGTTATCAGACGAGCTAGATAAACCTTTTGATGGGAAGACGATAGTTATCACTCATCATGCGCCGTCACTCAAATGTGTTCATCCATACTATGGAATGGATAACATTTCGCCTGCATTCATATCTGATTTGGAGGACTATGTTTTAAAAGTCGATTTATGGTGCTATGGGCACACTCATGCCAATTTAGATATGAGGATAGGAAACTGTCGTCTTGTAAGTAATCAGAGAGGTTACAGGGAAGAACGATTGCCAGTGAAGTTTGATTCTAGTCTTGTCATAGAGGTTTAGTAATATGATTACTGATAGATCGCAATTATCGAGATTGATGACATGTTTAGGATAAAGAGGCTCCTAAAACCCGGAAATATACTGATGAGTAATTGGGCCATCATTGAGCTTGATGACTATAATGGTACTACGAATAGACACTTTATTGGTTATAGTGTGTTAGCCAAACACTACAGGCTCAGCACACCGATACTTTACTACGATGAAAAAACAAATACAGGTAAAACGCTATCTGGATCTCACTATACATTTCTCGACAAACCCAAAGACGTCATGCCAGGAATTCTTAGTCTCAAGAAAAAATAAGTCTGGGAAATTTTTTTGGGTTATACGAACAAGATAATATTAAAAAAATAAAGATGGATAAAAATGAGTGACGAGAATAAATCAGATTTTGGTTCTTGGGAGCCACCAGAAGACGTCAGTGATGAATTTAAAGCATACGTTGAAGAATGTAAACGTAAATTAGGGTTTCCGAATCACGATCCCCATCCGATAGAAAAAAAAGAGTTCGTCATCTCTCTCATGCACTATATTGCGCTTGAAAGAATTGAAAAGGATCCAACTTTATTTGATGAGGTGAAGTATGTTTTTGGAAGGTTATCGGAGAGAGATACCTATCACCCATATTTCACCGAAGCATGGACTGAAATACTAAATGACGAAGAGTTATTTAAAAAATGCTATCTGCGTTCAGATTACATGGATGAAATCAGGAGAAATTCTCCTGTTCACAAAGTCCCGCGAATGTTCACTGATAGCGAGAGATATTTTCTTATTTGTTTGAGGCGGTCTAAGTGGACTTGAGTTCAAGCAAAGAAACAGATTATTGAATTCATACTTGCTGTTTCGTTAATGAAATATACAAGGCTGAAGAAATATCATTTATCTTAAGGAATTTATTACCTTTATGTGATGTAGGCTATATAGTTCAACGAGTACATTAGATTACTTCTCGATTATTTCCTAAAAAATCCATATGTATATTTGGAACAAGGTCATGTAGTATCACGATATTGAATCTTTGACACATTTAAAAGTTGTAATTCTTTTTAGCTCGTCATAAATCAATACATATCAAACGTGGTGCCAAAATATAATAGCTCAGTTGAGAATTTGAAGGCTATTTATAGCGACGAAGGAATGTTCTTTTAGTAGAAATAACATGGATTACAATCAACAAGCATTAACATTAGAGAATGCACTAAGAGTCCTTTCAAAGTCTTCTGCTGAAGCAGTTGCGGTGGAGAAAGGTAACTCGAGTCAGAGTCAATACAAAAGTTACTTGTATATCCAAACTAAAGTTGAACTTGACTTTGAACAAAAGTTGAGAGAGCTAGGTCCTGGAAAAATACTCTTCTTGTGTGGAAGTAGTGGTGATGGAAAATCAGAGATAATGACTCGTTTTAGCAATAAAGATGAGTTTCAACATATAGATTTTCATCTTGATGCGACACACAGTTTTAAGCCTAATCAGACTGCAATTCAAGCTTTAGATCAACTGTTCAAAGCAACAATAAACTCAAAGCGTCCTCTTGTTGTTGGCATTAACATCGGTATGTTGGGCAACTATGCAAAAAGTGGTGATGATGAACTGAGTTATTTAAAGGATGCAATCATCCACTTCATTGAGGGAGACAGGAGTCTCATCGCTAAAGAATTTCAGTTCATTGACTTTGAAGATTATCCTAAGTTTATGTTCATGGAAGACGGATTTTCATCATCCTTTGTCGAGCCATTCCTTAAAAAGCTAACATCAGATACAGATGGCAATCCTTTCTTTCAGCTGTATAAACAAGAGCTAGCCAAGCATGGACAGACTAAATTAACAACTAATTATATGTTGCTGTCTCTGCCGGAAGTTCAAGTAGTTCTGGTTGAGCTATTAATTAAAGCAAGACTCTCTAAGGACCAATTTGTTACCGCAAGAACGTTGTTAGATTTTATATATTGCATTCTGAGTGGTGATAATTACTTATTTGACAACTTATTCCTTGGAGGCGACAACGAAATACAAGAAAGATTAGTTGACTTTGATCCGGCTAACATCAGAAATAGAAATATTGACCAATTTATTCTGAAGTTTGACTTAGAGATAGTAGAGCCAGAGTTTCATGCATTCAAGGACAACATTGAAGAGCTAGGTCTATATTCTCTTTCTAAGGCCGAGTCATACATAAGGCTGACATACTTGCTTGGCGATTCGGATCTTTCAAGCGGCTTTAAGAGGGTGCTCAACTCCGATTTTAAAGATTCCACACTCGACTTCTATTCAGCGACATGGCGGTTGCATGCTAACTTTGACGGCACTGCACAGCATAAGCAGTTGCTTAATAAGTTTTACAAAGACACATTAATTTCCTCACTACATAGATATTGCAATAGGAATGCTCAGTCTCTAGATAAAGATCACTTCCATCTAACAAGTTTGCGCGGTTATAACGTTGCAACCACTGTAGACATCAGGGCCGATTTTGAGAGTATAAAATCAGACCGCCATGACAACATAAGTCATTTTCAAGCCCATTTAAAGGTCAATGAAACCAGCCATGTGTGTGTTGAGATAACAATGAATTTATTTGAGCTGATGTTGAAGATTAATGAGGGGTACAGGCCCAACAAACATGATAAGAGTGCAATAATCTTGCTTGATGAGATTCTCGAGAATATTCTCGAGATTGCTAACCAAAGTGATACTTTGCTGATATTTCATAAAGAAGCACGTTACAAAATAGTCAATGAGGAAAATGACTACTACGAGATTAGCGGTATCTAAACATGGAGAGTTGTGACCTGATGATCAACGCAATGCTTCCTCAGTCAAAAGACCAGGTTGTAAACAAGAATACTCTGCATCACTACCTACCCGTCAGAAATCGGGGAAATGAGTTTCGGTGGGAGAGTGTAATTGGCTTAGTGATGAAAATGGCTCTCCGCATGTCTGCAGAAAAGTATGACTATGAGACTTTTGTCATTGATTCAAAAGCTTATCTAGCTGGCAAGCTTGGTGAAGAAAAGTTCTGGTCAGTCTTGGAAAACATGTATTTCAAGCACAGAGATATTTTGAATGTTAGCCCGGAATTTCATTTGTTCAATGCTCAGAAAGGGCAGTACACCAAGTCTGAAGAGCGGGTGGCAGCATTATTTGCCCAATTGCTCCAAGACCATAACTTGCCTGAGTTTGAGACAAGGCTGAATTTCCTTGAGAAGGACATCCTGTCGCTCTTCAAATCCAAAATCAATGATGACCATGGGACTTTAACAAAAGAGTATCCATATATTCCATTTATTGCTGATAACTTTCAAAGAGATTTTACGTTTTTAGCTAGGCGCCCCCATTACCTTCTAGCTGAAATAAAGCACTTTCTGACGTTTTACGCATTCCTATATTGTGCACAGTTGGCCTTGTGTATTGATGATTGGAGCACCGGACTTCCTCCTGCACCAAAACCGCTTTTTTTCATCATGGATACTGAGAAGGCAAGTGCAGAACGAACCCATATCAAGCGAGATGGCTTTAAGTCATTTCAAAATTCAACAGTTAAATTGTTTCCAATTTTATCAATGCTGGAGAACCTGCAGCCTGACGAAGACTTCGTATGGCCTCTTTGGAAGCTATACTCGGAGCTGGACAAGTCGCCCAATTACGAGGAAGTTGTTAACAGACTAAAAGTGTATTCACAGGCTTTTAAAGAGCAGCGCGAGCTCAACTCGGTGTTAACTAATTCCAATGAGCTTTCAGATGTTATACAAGATCTGATGACTTTGGCGTTGGAACAGTTTGAGTCACTTAAGACTACTCGCGGGGAGATCAATGATAAGTACATGCGAGAAGTTCAGGGGCAGTTTGGTAAGCATTTTATACAAACTCGAGGACGAGCCGGAAGGGTCTTAGTTCTGAGTCAAGACTATTTAATTCTGCTTACCAATTTAGTCGTTGGTGAAAATGAACGAATGCAACTCCATGATTTGACAGATGGCTTTAAGTCGAGGGGTGTCTTTTTTGATAAGCAAAGTGAGCAAGCCCTCATTAATTTTTACGAGAGAATCGGCAATATTGAAAGGATGAGTGATAGCGGGGATGCGGTGTATGTCAGAAAAACAGTTTGAAGATTTTCTTGTTGAACAACTGTTGGCTGACCTATCAGGCTTAGAGTTTAGACCAGGAAATAAATACAAATTCAAATCCCCAGATTTTGACAACAGCTTAGAGCTTTATGGTGCACTTTTGAAGTGCTCAACTGATGAGGTGGTGATCGATGAGGACGTCCATCTTCCAGTCATTGAGTTTGGCAAGGGTAAGTTAATAAGTGTTCTTCATTCCGAGCCATCATCAACAGAGCCATCTTCATTTGAGCCATTAGTAGCTAAGGGGTTCACTGAGAATTATATTTCGAGATTGAGGGATGGCGTTTCTGGCCAAATTTCGGCTATTGATGGATTTGCTTTATTGATAATTCACAATAGTCAACTTGACACGCTCATGAACTCGGCAGAAGATTTGGCAGCTGACACAAAGTGTTGGAGTCCAGAGAGCATTCAAACTTCACTTACAGCATTAATTAATGAAGCACATTTTGCTGAAGATGTTTCTAAGTGTCTTCTCGAATATCAATTCAGTGTCATCAAAGATGATGGTTCGACCATTTTTGGATTTGAACCTCTATTCAATGCCCTGTTAGTAGATGGCGACTTAAAATTCAATGAGCTTGACCTGCTTGATGATCCCATAGTCGTTTCAATGGAAAAAAATCCTAAACAGATTGCGAAGCGTCTGGATGAGAACAGGGAGCTTTATCAGCACTTATTTTTTGAAACTGAGCATTTTTACGAACAGAGACATGACCGGTTAAAGATTTTCAGTGACAAATTTATTGATAAGCACTTTTCTTCTCCAGTTAGTTGGAAAAGTGTTGACTATGAGACGTTTAGAAAAGAAATTGAAAAAAATAGAGTTCAACAGCTCCAGCTTCTGAGCGAAGAAGTCACAGGAGGTTATATAATTGCTAGACCTAAATCGGATACAAAAGCGGGGCTGAGAGAGCGACACATAATCATTTTGCTGAGTGAACAGATCAATAAGTTTGATCTCAAGCTTTCGTTTCAAAATGGGAATATTGAAAAGTCGCAGTTTACGGTCAAGCACAGCGATTTAAATAGTGCGCCTGAAGTCAACGTAAGGAATGGCTTGAAGTCTTATGCAACCATTTCAGCTTTATATGACGAGATCCCAGCCTACTTCACGATTACCCTAAATAGGGATAACTCATCTGAGACCTTTATATTTAGATGTCTTGTTATGAGGCAAGGTGATTTCTATATTGACGCGTTCAAAAGTGCTTTTCAGATTAACCCACAAAAAAAGCTCATTACTCTTCAGACGGAAGATAATCAACTACAAATCAGGGCAGATAGTGCTCACAATTTTGAGTTGACTGACACAGGACAAACTATTGATGTATCTGAGTTTGGTCTTATTGACTATGAGAGTTTAGCTAATGAATCAGATGATCTAGATTTTGTTATCAAATCCGGCAATAACAGCCTCACTTTCAGCATCGAAGGTGCAGTTGCGACCTCCTCTCTAGCATTACCGCTGCTTCTGAATAGGGATAGAATCATCAAACTGTTTGATGATAGATATTTCGGCGAGTATTTGGCATCGAAAGACAAAGTCAGTATCGACAATAGTGAATATTCAGTTCTCGGTGTCAGGCTTCAACTCCTGCGAGAAGAAAATTATTTTCTTAAAAATCGAATTATAAGCAGGAGTGGCACTGAAGAAGTAACGCTATCAGCGCTGAATTCTGTCAATACAAAACTTGCTAGCGCATACGAGGCTTTATACGATTATTTAGAAAACAATAAGACACTAATTTCGCTTGTCTCATGGGGTAGTGAGTTTCTGAGAGTAATCGAAGACATCTTATCTTGCTATGAGAATGCACTAGAGCAAATTCCTCTTGATAGCACGCTTAACCTCGCCCAGAAAGATTTATTAAAGATTGGTCTAACAACCATTCAGCGAGAAGATATATCTGAAGAATATCTCTCTCCGTACCATCCACTCGTACTCTCCTATTTCTATAATCTTGCAAATGAAATGAGGAAAGATTCGAAAAACAGTTTTTCCTATCTTCCTCAAGTGACTCTAAACCGCATGACTCCAAGGGGTCTGCTTCCATTCGTTTATAACCCAAACAATGATTATTCTTACTCAAGTCAGGTAAAAGAGAATGCATTTTGGTTGAAATTAGTGCCTCAGCAAGACACCAGTTATGATTTTGTTCGAAAGCTGGTCAAAGAGAAAATAAATGAATTTATTTTGGCATATGAGCAGTTATTTAAGAGCGAGACACACAGCAAACTACTCTTAAGCGGGGTAAACCTTAGTAATTGTGATGAGTTCTTTTTAGGGGTTCTTGACTATTTTGTTGATAGACTCGAAAGCGCTTACCCCGTTCATGTTTATTTATATGACAACGCAATTGAATATTCAGCTTTTGATCGTTTTTCTGAAACTGCAAGTTATGACGAACTTAAAACATGGCTTGGACTTCATAAGGGCAGGGCAAAAGAGCATGCTGATCTAGTCATAGACCTGCTCAGAACCAGGCTCACATTTAGTAAGTTCATCCACTCTCAAGTTGAGGGGGCACAACCATATTCACACGTCAGTTTTTTTAGAAATGTTGAAAAAGTAGATTTAGCTTATGTAACCATTGATAAATTCCTCAGCGGTGTTAGTTGTGATGGGCTAATTAGTGGTGAAGCTTCATTTGGAGACTCGAAAACAGGGAGTTATTACACTGGCTTTGGCTTACATAAAATTGATTACGAGAAATATCCGCATTTGAGGCTGGCTAATAAAATAGGCTCATTGCAAGTTCCTGCTCTCAAAGCGAATACTCCATACACTGGCTCTAATGCTCTCTCATTGGCCATAAGTGAAACTTTCACTGTCTTACTAGATCGCTCATACGACAATTCAATTTGGACAACGATTATTGATCCAAAAGTTACGCTTCAGTTTTTCCATGAGCAACAGGATGTCGTTCTAATCCACTACTCAGACCAATACACAAATTCATCTAATTACGATGCGATCACTGTCACTAAACAGGTTGACCTCTACCAAAAACTGATGAATAAAGATGGTGGTGGACATATCAGTGAATTTAACGCTTTCAATGGTGACTGGCTATTGAAGATGCTGACAAGCAACGACACTATCCGTAAAGAACGAAAAGGTGTGATTGGAGCTTATAAATTCATATTTGGTTTACTTAAGGACTCAGACATTACCTGGGTGCCCTTGTCTGTTGGTGAAATGTTGAGAGTGTCGGGCAACATCGGCTTAAAAATGACCGACAGTGATTTTTCCAGAAATGTTCAGGGCTATAAGTCCGGCGCAATATCAGATGATGTTTTGTTTGTAGGGTTTAAGGACGAGCAACTTTACCTGCTTCCTCTCGAGGTAAAAACTGGGGCAACACCGGACTATTTAAAGGCCATAGAACAAACTAAAGAGCTTCTCCGATATTTATCTAACGAGATACTGGGCCCAGGAACTCTGGCTTCCAAGTTGTACAGAGGGCTTTTTGTCAGACAAGTCCTGATGCAAATAGACAAATACGAGCTCTACGATGTGTTCGAACCTGACTACTTCGAACCAGTTAAAGATCGCAGGGAATGGTGGCTTCAGGGTAATTATGAAATTGGGTTGTTACATAACTATCCACAAGGCTTTGTATTAGCTCATCTTGATTCAGCTGACATCAGTGGTGCTTCATACAATATGAATGATGGAGTACTCATTACTAAGTTACCAATGTCATTGTTGAATATGTTGGTATCCACCCCACTACAAAAACTTATCAATGACGACCTGACCACAACATTTCATGTGCCTGAGCAGTATTTGTTAGGGCAATCAAGTACTAAAGTCAATGTTGAGTTTACCGAATCATCAGAGGGCGAAGTTGAGGTGCCAGAAGGAGATGGTGTTGAGTCCGTCTCGATTGAGACCACAGAACTTCAAGAAATGCCCGTGGCTCAATCAGTGGCAAATCTCAAAGTTATGTTCGGTCAAAATGACATAACTCATGAGCCTTTGGTATGGGAACCCACCAATACCTCGAAATTCATGAATACCAATACTGGCATTATTGGGACCATGGGTACAGGTAAAACGCAATTTACAAAATCGGTTGTGACTCAACTTCATCGAAATGGACACGAGAATGTTGATAGCAAACCTATTGGGTTGCTTATCTTTGATTACAAATCTGACTATGTGGATGATGAGTTTTTATCTGCAACTAAAGGGAAAAAATACAATCTTCATCGACTTCCATACAATCCATTGAGTCTATTTGGAAACACCCCAATGCTGCCTGTTCATACGGCTCGGGGCTTCTCAGAGACGATGGGGAAAGCGTTTGGTCTTGGGCAAAGACAGCAATTAAAACTGCGAAAATTGATAGCGGATGCATATGAGCTGGCTGGTATCGTCAAGTCAGACCCATCCACGTGGTCAAAACCATCTCCAACAATAGCCGATGTTTGGGCACTTTTTGAAGAGAGTGAACCGGCTGAAGACTCACTCTATGCAGCGCTTGAGAGTCTGCACGAATTGGAGGTGTTTGAGAGTGATCAAGCAAAGTGTAAAAGTCTTTATGAGCTGATTGATGGGATTACAGTCATAGAGCTAGCAGCCTATCCTGGTGAGATACAAAGCCTTGTTGTAGCGCTCACACTCGATCTTTTTTATTCCCAAATGCAAAAGCAGGGTAAACCACAAGTAAAAGGTGATTTCAGACAAATCACAAAAATGATACTGGTCGATGAAGCCGATAATTTCATGTCACAGAATTTCCCTAGCCTTAGAAAGATTTTGAAAGAGGGAAGGGAGTATGGAGTGGGGGTACTGCTTTCCACTCAGGATATTACGCATTTTCAAACCGGTGACAATGATTATTCTAGTTACATTCTGACCTGGGTTATCCATCGTGTAGCAAAGCTCAAGAACCAAGATATTAAGGCAATTTTTAATGCCAGTGACAAAACAGAACAAGAAAATTTAATGTCCACAATCGGGACACTAGATAAGCATCACAGTCTCTATATTGATGGAGAAAAGAAAATTCACAGAATGAAAGATAAAGCCTTTTGGCAGCTTTTGGAAACCTAAAGATGGCATTTAAAGTTAGGAAAAATTCTTGGGGTCAGATATTAGAGAGTTTTGGCCATCGAATTAAAAATGGCTTCAAGAGCCCAAAGTTTGTTGGGTGGGCTTTCTTATTCTTACTTATTGGCGGAATGGGTGTTTGGTTGCCATGGGCAATCACTAAAGAGCTCAGCTCTCAGAGTTTGTTTACCTATTCAATTGCCATACTTGGTGGATTACTCATCGACTCATTTTTGAAAGATGGAAACAATCTTTAGAGGGAAGAGCCATTCTTAGCCCTTGTATTGGGAATTATTGCTGCTACTTTGATTTTTTGGGGGTATTTGTTTGAAGGTAATGCAAAAATCTGGGATTTAAACTTTGTTATTTACGCAGGGACGATACTGACTATAGTTTTGGCTTTGATAGTGGATGTAAATGATGAAAAGTTCGATGGTGATGAGCATCCAGAGATAGATTCAACTGGGCACAGAGTCCCCGCTGCCAGCAAATTACATGACAGGGAAGATTAGCAGAATGTATCCATTCAGAGCACAAGCAATAAGAGTAGATCAACCATTAGGCTCTTTCTTCATGGTTTCTATACCCGCCAGGGTTTTACTGGATACCTGTCACTCAGTTAGAGCCGAGTTATTGAATGATGGACGACAAGATGAGCAGTTAGACTCATTTGGAAAATTGAAAGACTTCATCAAAGGTACAGAGAGAACATAAACAGACGAGATTAGAGCAAATAAGAGCATACACAGAAGAAGTAGAAGCATGCTTTCCAAACGCAATTATCTTGGGAGCTAATTACAACCCTGAAGGTGAGTTTGTGGATGATGAAAAGCTTAGGTGCGCGATTGAGGAGGTTAGTTACCATGATAATTCTACATATTATTACCTTACGATTCCTACCGGAGAGCAATTAGCATCCATAATTGATGGGCAACATAGAGTTTTTGGGTTTGAAAATTCCTCACAAAAAGATATGCCTTTGGTATGTTCTGTTTTTATTGACCTTCCGATGCCATACCATGCCCAGCTATTCACAAAAATCAATACAACCCAAAAAAGAGTTGATAAAAACTTGGCTTACAACCTTTTTCAATTTGATATGGAACAGGGCACTGCTGAGACTTGGGGGCCAGAAATCTTGGCCGTTTATCTAGCTCGTGTACTTGCCTCTGACGATGACTCTCCGCTAAAAAATCTAATTAAGCTGGGGTTAAGTGGAAGTAAAACAGATTCCAGTATTTCTATGGCTTCAGTAGTAGATGGTATTTTGAGCCTTATAAGCTCTAAGCCTGAAAACGACCGAAATAGACTTCATAAAGTGACTCTTAGTGAGAGGGATAGAACATTACTTAAAACTTTAGATAATACTAACAACGCGCCTTTGAGAGCTCTCTACATTAGAAGCAAGGATAAAAGCCTATACGAACTGATTTCAAACTACTTTTTTGTGCTTAAAGGTGAGATCTGGGACAAACACGAAGGGGGCGTTATCCTAAAAAGGACGCTGGGTATCCAAGCTTCATTTGATTTCTTGAAAGAAGTAACGAAGCGCTATGGCGCTGATCATAAATACACTATCGAGTTTTTTGTGTTTTTGCTGTCAAATGTAAAGAAAGTTAACTTTAGTTCTAATTTTTTTGGGGTGCAATCAAAGGCCAGAACTAGAGTAAAAAATAGTCTATTGGTTTCTTCTGGACTCAAATCCGTGGATGAACTGATGTGTTCCGAAGAGGATAAAAAGGTAATTAGAGATCTAATTGGGTGAATGATTTCTAAGTAGTGATAACTTAGCGATTCAGACTTTTTTATAGATGTAGTTTTTGAAGCGATCTTCTTTATTAATTGAGCTGGGGGTTTCCCAATACTTGACTAGCCTCATTTCCAATACATTGAGCAGTAAAGTTGTTAATTTATCTTCCTCATGGACAAAATATTTTCTTGAATCAATTTCGCTATATGTTTCCTTCAAAGAGAAGTATAGATAGCCATTTGTTTTGAGACACTGCCAGAGCTTGCTCAAGGCGGTTTCTATTTCATTTGAGTTTAGGTGGAGTAATGACGCAGATGCCCAAACAGCATCAAATATTGGCCCAAACTCTATTTCGCTGAAGGTCAGTCTTTCACAATATGCGAAGGGATACTCATTACAAATTTCTACCATTGTTTTTGAAGCATCGAATGATCTGACTTTGTATCCACTCTCAATAAAATATTTAGTATCCCGGCCTACCCCACAACCTGCATCGAGTATCTTGGCTCCTTTGGGAATATAACTAGTGAAGATTCCATAAACAGCTGACATATCAGCCTTTTTTGTTTTCAAAGCATATTGATGTGAGTTCTCATCGTAGAATTTAACTGTTTCATTGGGGCAATATTTTTTCTGGGTATTGTTTTGATTAATTGAGTTTTCGATTTTAGCGATCTCATTATCTATTGCTCCATCGATTTCTCTTGGGAATACGATGTCTTTTAAAGTTTCTGATAGACCTTCCAATTCTCCATCTGCAGCAAGTTTGATAATTCTGAAGTGTGCAGCAAGTTTCCCAAGTAACGTATGGAGTGCGGAGTTATCAATATAGCCACCATGACTCTCAATAAGCTCTAGGCTTTTGTCTGAGATTTGTAATATGTTTTTCAAGATCGATTGATCTTGAGGTGCAAGTTTTTCAATTCCTACAAAGCCTGACTCGTCTATCTCTGTCAGATAAGTCAGTGTTCGGAAGGACTTTCCATCTTCTTTAAGTCTGGCTTTTTCTTCGAGTGCGAAATGTTGATAAAGAATGAATGACTCCTCACGAAGAGCATTAAAGGGCCCATAAAATTTCTCAATTTTTTGTAATTGATCGAGCTTATGAAGCTTGTTTTTCTCGGTTTGGATCTGCATTTGTTGCGATTCACTATCTCTTCGGTATCTCCAGATGGTGTAAAGAGTTGTAACTAAAGCTAGAAATATAGTTAGAAATGAGGCAGAAGACGCAAGATGATCCGATGTAAAAGAGCCAAAAATTTCAGAGGAGGGAGACTCTATACTGCACGTGATTTGCGCATTATCTCGGCCAGAAATAGCACCTACGACGCAATTAATAGTTTCTTCATTTGAAGCACTTGATTGTTCGGTAGACATAATCTTTTAGTAAACTTATAGGTTGCTGGTAAAGCTTAAAAGTGTTCTATGGTTTCGCAAAGATGCTATTCCATCCTCTACATGCGCTGCCCAGCATGTCATAAGTTCTTTCGGCCTGGAGCTAGGATATTTAGAGCGTAAGAGTTGTTCTGTCAAAAGCATTGTGTCTCCAAGCCAAGTTACCTTATCAAGTACCAAGTTGCCATCTAGCTTTCTTTCACTAGCAGTATATTCATAACCTGACTCGATAGACCGGAAAAAAGCGATCCTGGCTAGGACATTTGGAGTCACACCAATATTTTGTTTGAGCCGTTTCAGCTGCTCTTCTGTTTTTTTATCTAGAGTCATTCTGTTTGGCAGCATGGTTATACCTCAACGCTTTCTTTTACCCAGAAATATCCGGTTTCAACTTTCGAACACTTATCACGAGAATCATATTTAATTTCATATGAGCGAGATATTGAGTTTTTCATCGATTCCAGATATTGCTTGTCCACTTCAGTGTCAGTGGACAGGATGATTACTTGGTGACTTGCTTGAGGAAAATAATTTTCAACAAGGTTGTCCCTGTGATTTGAGTCTAGCCTGCCAAGTGGAGTGTCGATGATAATTGGTAACTTGTGTCCAGACGCTTTGGCAAGTGCTTCCAGTATTGCAATAGCATAGATTTGTTTTTCACCAGCAGAGAGGGATTTTCGATTTATTTTTTGGTGATGCTGATTTACAAGATTTACATCGAAGGTCTCAGCATCAATCTCTGCATACAGCTCCGAATCTTCCTTTCTAGCTAGTTTTTTGTAGCTGTCTATAAAGGCTGACTGAAGCAGCTCTATCCTTGAAAGTTTTATTCTCTCAGAAAAGTCACCCAGAAGACTGTTTGCTTTGTGAGCATTATCAAGGGAGTCCTCTTCATTTGAGTCTGTGCGATATTTATCATGAAGCGATTGCAGTTTTCGTGCTGTAGCTGCAGCGTCTCGATATGTCCTCTTCGCGTCGTTAATAAGAGTTTTTCTCTCAAGTAGCTTGTTTGTTAATTTTGAGTTGAGGCCTTTAATAATCTGAATTTGATCATTTAAACGCTCTTGTTCAGGTGCTCGAGCGATGTTTACAGATATTTTCTCAATTTGCTCTTCTACTGAGATAAGCCTTTCCTTAGCTTCAGTAAATCTATATTTACTATTCAAAGCTGCTTCATTTATTTGATATTGCAGTTGACCTAACTCTCTGTCAGAGATGTCTAGCTCGATGCTCTCAGCAACTATATCCGAATATTGTTTTGCAACGTCATTCAACATAGCCATCACGCCAGTATTGTCAGGTATCACGCTATCCAAGCGCTGGTCAACTTTGTGTAAAAATTCACTCAATTGTGTTTTGAATGCGAGTTGTTGTTTCAGCTCCGATTCAGTCTCAAGCTTTATCAACAAGGCTTTGAGAGTCTTTGGTGCGAGCGATAAAGGAAACGACGCATCCATCTCCAGTCGTATAGCTTTTTCCAGCTCAACTTTTTCACTCAACAGTTGATCTAATTTGGTTTGTTCTGCTTGCCTGCTTTTTGCCCATTCACCACCATTTTCAGACAGTGCTTGCTCAGCCTGAGATAACTCCTTTTTGATTGAAACAATGGTGGTGTGAAGTGATGAGATTTCATTTTCAAGAATCTCAGCTTCATATTCCTGCTTCTTCTGTTTTTCTTCTAGCTCTTGGAGTTGTTTTTTTGCACTCTCAGGCATTGCTTTAACATTAGAGCGCCTTAGCAGTATAGAAAGGTCACTCTGAAGTCTAGCTATTAAATCTAAGCCAAGAAGCCTTTGAACGGCTGTTCGGAGTATTTTCCCAGAGCTATCTTCAGCAAGTTCTGCGATTTTTTCACCGTCAAAAAAGAAAAGATCTGCAACACCTATGGGTATCAACTCATTAAGGAACCCTTGTCCTTGAGCTTGGCTGAGCTCTTCTTTGAGTAAGTCACCATGGAAGACATTTAAAGTATCAGCCTGACCTTCACCCCAACTGCGCTTGATTGTGTACTCATGTGTTTCACCATTGTGGTTGAAGTCAAAGACCAGAGTTACACTCGCGCCATGCTTTGATTGCTCGCCGGATGATTCATGATGGATAAGCGATTGAAGATAGTTCTTGTAATCTTCATTTGAGATCGAATAGCCGAGTGAATTTTTTCCATAAAGCGCTAGGCGAACTGCATTAAGAATCGAGGTCTTACCTGCACCATTGAGGCCTCCAAACAAAATGATTGGTCTTTGGTGTGAGTCATTTCCGTGGTGTGGTTGAGGTGCAAGTTCTATTTCATGAACGCCACGAAAAACTCTAAAGTTTTCTAGTATAAGTTTTTTAATGATCATGTTGTTTTAGTTGAATTCTCGATCGAGTTTCTCGAGTTGGCTGACCGCATCATCAAGCTTTTTAATTCGATCTGCATGAATATCAAAGTCTTTTTTACTTTGGTATTTTGAGTGTTTATCTAGGATTTCCTCGTAGCTACCCCAGTCTTGTTTTAGAACACTTTCAAGCTTGTTAAAGATGCCTCTTCTTTGGCTTAATCCAGCCATTGAATTTTCGACTTCAATGAGTTTCATGATCATCTCAGCATCGACACCGTGCTCTTCCCCTAATTCTTTGAGAATTTCAGCGTCGTGCTTATCAAAGTTCACATTGTCATCATAGACCCAGTCTAGGTCAGCGTTATAAACAGAACGGTATAACTGGGGTAAAGAGTCTTCCCAGTCTGGCTCATTGGGGTCAGTTAGCCATTCTTTGCGAATAGCATGCAATTCGGGTTTAGTAATTAACTCTATTGAATGACCTTTTTCATTCAGAGTCTTTTCTATTTCCAGAAGCTCTTTGAGCCATTTTTTTCTGTAGGAAAGCCAATATGGCCCAGGGATGTGTCCACGCTCATCAGTAATATCCTGTCCTTTGGTAGCCCATTTGTAAGAAACTCTTCCAGTTCTTCTTTTGTGGTTTCGGAAGGTATTTTTGTTCTCTACAACTCCAGTTTCAGCGAGCATATTTCTGAATTTGAGTAGTGGTTCCATCCAGTCATCCCCAGACTCGATAAGGCTTTCCATTGCACGATCTTTTGTGACTACGGTGCATGTCCAGCAGCCAAATCTTGAGTTACCACAGGATGGAGTCGATTCATCGATTACCATGGGGCATTCACCTTGACTAGAGCCTAGGTAAAGAAGCCATAATCCATAATTACTGGCGCCCCAAGGTGCGTCATATTCATCAAGATCTTTGATGATCTTCCATACATCTTCCACAGACCAAGTATCAATTGGGGTATAGATAAATGCATTAGTGAGGGTTGTATGTCTAGCTAAACGGGTACCAGTAATTTTATGCCGAGCAATTACCTGAGCTCGAGACTGACTTTCTTGACTCCGTGAGCCCAATATAACAATCACCTCATCATATTTAGATACTTTATCCTTTATGAAGTCAGACACCGGATCTATTTTTAAACGTTCAGTACACCAGCGGAATTGACGTGTCGGAGCTGGATAACCTTTACCTAGCAAATTAACCCAGAATGTTTGTTTGGTATCAGGTATGACCTTATGCGTAGTTATAGGAAGTTCATCACGAATTGCACCGAGCTGAATTGCATCAAGTGACTTAGTGATGTGGTCTACAACAACAGGTGTTTCAACAAGCGTATCTGAAGCAACGACAAATACTTGTTTATGTCTCTTAGCCTTGGGTAGATCCAATAAAGCAAGGTATATCAGAATCAGAACAGCAGTTGAGTCCTTACCCCCACTATAGCCAATTACCCAGGGACGGTTATCACTCAAATATACTTCTTGTACGTCTAAAATAAAGTGCTTTGCTTCAGTATCTGCAAATTGTTCTGTACTTAGAAAATCTTGATATTTTTTAGATAGATTCGTATCAGTCATCAGTATCAATTGACCTTTTCTTCAATTAACAACTCATCATCCGTTAACTCTATCCCTAACTGAAGTTTTAAGTAGTTTGCAGTAAGAGTAATATTGGTTTGTGCTTTGCTAAGTTTTCCATGGAGCATGCTCCTTTTTTGAAATTCTGGATTGGCTTTTCGCCAGTCGATTTTTTTTAACTCTTTTAGAATTGACTCCCAATTTTCAGGATATTTCTTCAGTAAGGTATTCCCCAAAGTGCCTAATGCATGTAAACCTAGACCATGGACGACAATTAAATCCTTCCTTGCTTCAACAGCGGAAAGCTCCTTATGATAAATCATTCTCCATTCATCAATATTTTCAAATACTTTCGTCCAGTAAGAAGCCGCTTTCTCTTGATCCTCTGATGTGTAATTATCTTTAGGTTTTTTACCTAATAATGCTCGTGAGGCTTGCTTGATACCACTCAAGGTAAAAAGTTTTCCACTATTGACGGATATATTCGACCTCTCTAACTCTGTAAAACTTTTAAATGGAGCTACATTCATCGCAAGGTAGCGAGCTAATTCGGAGGATTCTTCTCTTTTATCGTATAGCGTGGATAAGGAAGGACTTGGTCTGATGGCATATTTATTGAGATCAGCAAACATTTGTTGACTTCTAAGAAGGCCCTCATCGATGAAAAAAAGCACAGCTATATTGTCATGACCTAACTCCGGACACTCCGATATAGCTTCTTCAATAGCTTTTCTTCGATGCTGTCCATCATTAATGAGTATTTTTGCTTCAAGAGGTATACTTAAAGTTCCCACATTAGTACTGTCTATATTTTCTTTGAACCTAACTTCACTTCCTACTGAAGCCGTCAAAGCAGAAAAAATATAATCATTAGGATTGTTTACTAAATAATTTACCATTTCTGGGATTCTAGACTTGTTTAAAGTTCTTTGAGCACGCAAGTCTGCAGGAAGCTCGTCCTCATCAAACATGAATATTCTTGGAATGATTCTTAATGGGCACGTTGCAACGTAGAAAGGGCGACCGGCTTGAGTGCCTCTTACGGCAGGGAAGTTATAACAGTATCCAGTATTCATTGTATGTTAAATTTTACGTTTATGACGTAATTATTTTACGTATATAGCTTAAGTGTGTCACTAAAAATCTGAGGGAACTCTTAAAAAAGCTTTCATAATTTCATATTAAAAGCCAAGGTTGGCATAGTCTCTTTCATTACTTTTTAGAAGATTTCTAGAAGGATATTAACTGAACATCACGTTTATGGTGATATTTAAGCTTAGGTAATATCGATCTAACATATTATAGATGTGATCTATGGCCTGAAAGGTACTGGATTTATCAAAATGCAAAAAATCTCTCAGAAAATACTACCAGCATCAAGCAAACTAAATCGTGTTGCGGAGCTATTATGACCGGACGAAATTATGATGAAGTGGTAGTTATGGTTAAGAGTGCTGACCTCAAGTGCGATGCATCTCTGCATTACAATCTTTATACAAATAGACCAATATCTTATCAACCTTCTGACCATGTTCACGATTACTATCCATCGGTCATTCTTTACGGTGAGTGTCTCTATTCAGAGAAACTATCTGGTCATAATTTTATAGCTCAGATTATTGGTCGAGAGCTAGGGGTAAGTAACCTAACAGCTACTCTGGATGACTTTCATAAAAGAGACGAGTTTGGAAGTCGTATGTATAGAAAGTATAAGGAAGATAATGTCCCAATACTTAGTCCACCGCCAAAGGGAGTTGGCACTTATCGTAAGGTAAGAGGGAAGCCAGCCTGGGAAGCTGACTTATGGATGGGGAAGGAGTTTGTAAGAGATATAATGGCTATGATGAATATTAAAGAGCAGCTGTATATTTACATGGAAACGTATACAGAGAATCGTATTCACTGGATTAGAGCACTAACCGTGACTTCGAAAAATCCAATAGGCGATCTCATCTAAGAAATTTCCTGGCTCGTGTGTATAATGGATAATACTTCTGATTAATTGATGTTTGCGCAAAGCTAAGAATTAGGTGGTAATTTTGAAGAAAAAAATAAAGAAATTTATTAGATTGGGTGTCAGAGAATGTGTTTCTTGTGTAACACTCTGAAATACATATATAATTAACGGACTGCAACTCCGTTAACGCCGGTTCGATTCCGACCCCAGCCTCCATTTCCTTCCCCATAAACATCCAAAACCTTCCATAAAACAAGCTTTATAAATGTTTTTACTCGTTTAGGCTTTCCTGGGCTCTCAGATGTCTCTATGTACTTCCCATCAATTTTAGTGGTAACTTTGATGGTAACACTCAAGGCGCAGGTGAAAACTCTGGTTTTAACCTCTCAAAATAATCAGCATCAGGCGCTCTTAAGCGCTTTTTTTATGCCTGTTATTTCTTCCTTATTCTTTTGAAATTTATCCTAACAATACCTCCATCTGAAATATCCAATTTTTGGTTCTACAAATGAAGCCTGAATACTGAATCAAACAGTATTTAAAAACAATACAAAACTTCCCTAGGGCTCTTCTTTGATGCAGTAACTAAATAACAGCACTTTACTAGCTGTATGGTTTTGGCGGCAGCTGTTTATTAATCTGTTTTGTCGATTAAAATAACAAGAAATAATCGTTATACTAAATCATTAAGATTGATTAAATTATGGCCTTGTTTAAGGGAGGTGGCTAAGGCCTCTATGAACGTTAAGTTTTCCCTTATTTGTTTAGCCTTGTTTATAGGGAAATAGCCATGTTTAAAAAAATCTCCATACCTAAAGCTTTGCGTATCACCTTTGGTACATCGATAGTTATCATTCTTGCCTTGGCTATTTACCCTCTAATCGCTATCTATGAGTTACAAAATAAATTTGTTTCTGTAGTTGATCGTAATGTGAGTCTGTTGACTACTATCTCGGATCTTCGTTATTACACTGTGACATACAGACGCTTTGCTCTGGATTACGGCTTAACTGCTGATGCGAATGAGCATCAGAAAATCCTGGTCACCATTGATTTTAATAATGACAAAATGGCTGATGCGATGACGCATATGTTGAGCTTAGCTGATACACCACAAATACGGCAGAAAATAGAAAGCTTTCAGCAGCAAATAACGCAATATATCGCTATGCAGCAGCATTATTTAGCGTTGATTGATCAAGGCCGTATAGAAGATGCCAGACAAGAGATGCTGGGGCCTATGTTGGCACCGTTTAATGCCATTGTAGATTTGTTGAGTGACTTGCAACAGGAATTACAAGACGAAGCGATTGCGATTAAAGAGAAAGAGGCTGAGCATATCCAGCTGTTAGTTAAGCAGACAGCAATAGTGGGAGTTATATCAGTCACCTTCATGTTGATAATGGTGTTGTTCATCACACGAAAAGTGACAGTGCCTTTAGATAAATTGATCCGACAAATGCAATCTGTAGAGCAGGGGAATTTGAGCGAACGTTTAGTCTTAGATGAGTTTGCTCAAGATGAGTTAGGCGCTGCTGCTTTCTACTTCGACCAGATGCAGCAAGGATTAACGACATTAGCTCAGGAGATAAATGACAGTGTAAATTCATTGGAAGTAACAAGTAATGAATTACAAACTCGTATGCAAGATACGTCACAAAACCTCGATACTCAACGCAGTGAAATCTCTCAGATTGCTGCAGCAACTGAGCAAATGAATGTCGGATTTGATGAAGTGGCTGAAAGAACGGTTGAAGCTTCACAATATAGTGAACAAGCTCGGAATGAGGCTCAAGATAGTGGTAGTAAGATACAGCAATCTATTGAGCATACTGAGAGCTTGGCACAAGCCCTTAGTCAGACCGCCGACGTGGTTTTGAAATTACAACATGATAGCCATAACATCACACTTATTTCTGAAGTCATTTCAAGCGTGACTGAGCAGACAAATTTACTGGCATTAAATGCGGCTATTGAAGCTGCCAGAGCAGGTGAGGCGGGTAGAGGCTTTGCCGTTGTTGCTGATGAAGTGCGTAATTTGGCGCATAAAACACAGTCATCACTCGAAGAGATTGCTGAAGTTATTAGTTCACTTCAACACAATGCAACGCAAGCAGCAGATATGATGAATACGAGCCAAGAACAGATGCAATCAGGCCTAAACCAGGTACGAGAGGTCGGTGTTTCATTTAGTAATATTTTAAAAGTCTCAGACAAAATTGCAGGTATGAGTAGTCAGATTGCCACAGCAACGGAACAACAGAGTACCGTCGTCAGGAGTTTGAGTGAAAGTATTGCCACAATATATATGGCGTCTGATCGGATTGCAGAAAGTGCTCAATCAACAGAACAGTCATGTTTGGTTTTGGGTAATGAAAGTGAACATCTGAGTAAGCTGGCTAACCGGTTTAAGTTCTGAGCCTATTAGCTTGTTAGTTTTATCGATATTTTGAGCTATTTTGGGCAGAGTAAGACCCACTTGATTGAGTGGGGGCGGTATAAATGAGGTTGAGTCTACAAACTAGTTAAAAGCAGTATTTATCGACGAAGATAAATACTGCGATTATCTATAATTAGCTATTTTTACTCTGACTCTGAGGTATCGTCATAGTCTTTTATATGTCCTCTTGGCAATAGTATTGACAATATCTTTGACAGAGACGAACATCGTTTCAAGAAACGTTACCACTTCTTTGGGTGCAGTATCAGGGGAGCCAGCATTAAATGGTGGTTGAGGATCATATTCTAAATAAAGCTGGATTGATTCGGCACAGAACTTGTTCCTCAATTTTTCTGCAATCACTAAGGCAAAATCTATTCCTGCTGTGACGCCAGCGCCTGTAATTCTGTTGCGATCCACCACAACACGCTTTTTAACGGGGATTGACTCAAACTTACTTAAAGCCTCTAAGGTTAACCAATTTGACGTTGCTTTATAACCGGTTAGTAAGCCAGCAGCACCTAGAATGAGCGAGCCAGTACAGACGCTCGTTACATATTTTGCCGATGATGCTTGTCGTTTTAAGAAAGTTAGCACTTCTTGATCTTCCATAACATCAAAAGTCCCTGGTACACCGCCAGGCACAAATAGGACATCACATTCTTTTGGGCAATCATTAAAAGAAGTTGTTGGTGTGATTGGAATCGGTGAATTATTTATGTTATCAAGAGGGTTAGTATCTTTCCAAACTAAGTGAATATCTCTGTTTAATAAAGACTCAAAAACGGTTAAAGGCCCGACTAAGTCTTGCAGAAACATACCTGGGTAGACCAACATTACAATGGTGAGTTTAGGCCCTGATGACAGGTCGCTATACTTTGCCATCACCTCTGCATGAGAACTCAGGTGCTTTGTTGACGCTTTTTCTGAAGTCGAAGCTGAAGCGATAGGTGACTTCCCCATTACCGCTAGAAGCGACGACAGTCCTGTAAGCTGCATAAATTTACGTCTTTTCATATGGCGTCCTAATATTTAATTGCAGCAGATAAGTAAGCCGTCGTACCATCATCAGGGCGAACTCTGCCCCTGAAGTATTCATAAAGCAGAGCTTGTATTGGAGACGATATAGCCATCCGGGCTGTCGCTTACAACGTCTATTTTGTCAAACTCAATAGGACTTGTTTGATCCTGTGCGATGACAACTTGGGAGGTTATCGCCTGTATTATTAATACTGTCCGTGCTATTTGGTAAGCGTTTTTAAACATATCTTATGGCCTCGTCATTGAGTTTATGATTTTTAAAAAGCTTTGATATTAGTGTGTAAAAGTAGGTTAAAAATGAGTTATTTCACGTTAAGATTGGTTAAATAGCTGACTTTCTATAAAAGAATATTTAGGAGGGCAGAATAAAAAAATAGCTTGTTTGGCAGGGATAGCACCCAATCAATGGGTCAATCACTCTGACCCTGAGCTATCCCCACAAATAATTACTAATAATCAATGGTCTAGTTGATACGTTAGGGAACATTCATGGCATTTGGTGATCAGATCTATCGCCAAACAAATACAACCAGCCGAAAACACCATGAATGTTCATCCTATATTGAAGAAAACAATGTCACTTGTCACGCCTGATATGCATTCACGCCGAAGGTGTGCATTAACCGATGCCATTGACAGTCTATTGAACGGTGCCTCAGCTACCGTCACAGCATTGGGAAGAGGCATTGCTTCTCCAGCAAAAGA
>NZ_FOSH01000024.1 GCF_900114205.1 Methylophaga sulfidovorans | reverse complement strand
CGTCCGACATCAAGAGAGCGGTAGCCTTTTTTAATATAAATTTTTCCTGCTCCAGGCGTTTCACCCGGGCTTCCAGTTCCTGAATACGCTGCTGTTCCGGTGTTAGCGCTTTGGATGCAGGCGTATGTCCACCTCGCTCTTCCTGTAACTGTTTAACCCAGCGACGTAGGGCTGACTCGCCCACATCAAGAGCTTGACAAGCCTCTGGAACACTGTAGTTCTGGTCGACAACTAAACTGGCTGCCTCCAACTTGAACTCAGGAGTAAAACTTCTTCTTTGTTTTGTCATTGAACACCTCTTTGGAGGACATATTACCTCCTTAAATGGTGTCCGGGATCATTAAACCACTACAGATCTCACCTTCTAATAATTCAAGGTGTTCACTATGCTCATAAATCAACGTCCTTAAACGTTGAAAATAGCCAATGGCTGTTTTCACATTCACACCAACTAAAGATGCTGCGGTGCGGGCTGTTACTCCCCCTACAAATAACTCAATTAATCGCTGTTGCTTGTACCAGCTCAATCGGCTTTTTCTCATGCTCAGATAATACCTTTTTAAGTATTATCTGGATCAGCCCCTACATAAATATCTTTCTGACTGGTTGCAAAAGCCTGTTGTCGAGATAACCACACATGATGTTCAAAAAAAATTCAAAGAGCTAAGCATGATCGGTGAAACAACTGCAAATGCCACTATGCGAGTGTTTCGTTTATTGATGCTGCATGCTGTTGCTTTGGAATTGATCCAGGAGTCTCCTACAAAAGTACTAAAAAACGCGCGACTTTGGCATAAAAATAAACGTTCAAAACGGGTTATACCTAGTACTAAGTTAGGTGAATGGTTGAGAGCCGTTCAAGAATTAAACTCACAATCATCAAAAACATATTTTTTGATGATCTTGTACATGGGCGTCAGGAGTTCAAGTGCCCTAAATTTGAGGTGGGATAAGGTCAATTTTAGAGAAAAAACGGCAGTTTTTAACACTAAAAATAATACTGATGTCATGTTACCCATACCAGAACCTCTCCTTCCTGCTTTAAAAAAGCTTTACAAAGATACGGGTGAGGGTGATTTTGTTTTTCCTGGTAAGTTTGATGAAAGCAAAACAATGTGGACACCCAAAAAGCATATAGATGCAATTAGTGGAAAGATTAATCTTTCATTTAGTAGTCATGATTGCCGAAGAACTTTTGCAACACTAGCTGAAGCGTGCGGTTTGCCCACCACAATGATAAAAAGAATGTTAGACCATGTGACAGATAGTGATGTAACGGGTGGATATATCATCACTGAGCAGGATACGTTGAGAAAAGCATTTAATCAGGTTGCAGAATTAATAAAGACACTTGCCAAAGATGCAGGATAAAGTCAAATAGCGATAATTCATCTGATGTTATTAGGTACCTATATCTATTTATAGCGCCTGGGAATAATGTCCAACCTCGTAATCATTTTGCCTTTCTCTAGATTGCTGGCTAAAGTTTTGTAATTACTCTTTTGACAAAAACTTTTTTCTTGAGTTGAAGTTTTGCATTAAATTCATAATGTGTAATCAATCACAGATTCATAAAAAAAGGATTTAGGAGTGTTGTTTATTTTTATCTCGTAATGTTAAGTTGAGTTAAGAATGAAATAGGGAATTATTCAGTATGGATACTGGACTCAACATATTAGTGGCTTTTGCCCGCTTTCACCAGCTTCCTGCTGAGCCTGATCAGCTTTCACATGAGTATGGGCAGCCTGGAAAACACTTTACTGATACCCAAATACTCCAAGCAGCTAAAGCACTAACGTTAAAAGCTAAAAAACTTTCGATGGTGATGATACATACATCATAGGTAGTGGAAGCGGTAAAGACACCATCATTGATTCTATGGGTGTAAATACAATTAGTTTCATAGATGGTATTGGTTTCTCAGATGTTGCAAGTGGCCTAATGAGGTCTGGTGATGATCTTATCTTGAATATAGCTAGTACAGGTAATCAGGTGAAGGTTAATAACTTCTTTGCGGTAGCCAATACTATTAATAGTCTAGATTTCGAAGATGGCTCTCAAATTACTGCTAACCAACTCTACGGTGCATTTGGTGTATCGGCACCAACAGATACTGTTGTTATCGAAGATGCGTTGAGTCACGTAATGACTGGTACAACGAGCAATGACACTATCACAGGTACGAGTGCAAACGAATATCTCTCTGGATTAGCTGGGGATGATATTTTGTCAGGTGGCGCGGGGAATGACCTGATTGAAGGGGGAGATGGTAATGATAGTATTAAGTTTGGCTTGAATGACGGTCAAGACCAGATCATACAAAATGATACTAACGCTGCAGAGACATATAACGATGTCATCGCTTTTGAAAACGATATCTCTTATGATGCGCTTTGGTTTAGCCGAAGTGATAATGATCTTCAAATTAACGTTGAAGGGACGGATGATCAGATAACGATTTCAAACTGGTATGACGGTACTGAGCATCAACTTGACCAGTCTGAATCAGGTTCAATGGTATTAATGAATAATCAAATCGATCAACTTGTCTCTGCAATGGCTGCATATGATGTACCTATGGGAGCTGGAAATGTTATTCCACAGGACGTTAAGGATAATCTTCAGCCTGTTCTAGCTAACAGTTGGACCGCAAACTAACTTATCAGTCTTTTCTAGAACTCGCATTTTTTGCGAGTTCTAGAAGTTTGAGTATTATTAGACGTCGTAGTCTTTAGAATGAGTGCTCCTGAACTCGCTGTCAGCGTTAAATCTGCTTGGTCCGGCCAGGCTGAGCTGGCTATTGCGAATGTGATTGGAAGTAATATTTTCTGGGTGCTTGGTTTGGCGGGACTCATCTCACCAGAGCCATTAATTGCTGGCCCACAATTGGTAACATTAGATATACCTGTCATGTTGTCTGTTTCAGTTTTATGTTTACCCTTATTTTTTGTGGGTGCCACATTAATCCGGTTTGAGGGATTTCTATTCCTGATTTTATATACATCTTATGTTTCGTACATGATTTTATTAGTTACCCAGTCTAACTTCGCAACGACATTAGAGCAGGCTTTAATCTATGGCTTAATTCCAGCTGTGTTTGTCTATATATGCTTCACAGTAGGAAATGACTTGGTAAGACGTAATAGACAAAGTCATCATGAATTATAGTCCAGCAAAAGTGAAACAGATTTTATTGATGTATAAAGAGTGTAATGAGACTGAATGATATTAGTCTATACTGTAATGGTATATAGCACTGCTGATTAGGTTTTCGATGATTGTTTCTGCCGACTCAATCGAATTTATGTTATCTATACCCTCACCAGCCCATATAATTAAGGAGTCGAGACTGACTTCATGCTGTGCCTGGAAAAACGGTTTTTGATAATGTTCTACTTGTTGTGCTAATTCAACTTCCGAACCGTGCCAACGTGAAATAAAAGGATTAACAATTGCTCGGCCATTATAGCCCTCAGGCCATGCTATTTCGCGTATGATATCAAAAACGGTAGTTCTGATAGTATCTGTAGCCTTATGTGTCAACAATTGTTGTTTCATCTTGGGATGAGCTAAAGATTCATTGGATGCATAAAAACGGCTGCCGATAGAGGCCCCTTGTGCACCGAGGCTCAATACCCCTGCCAGACTTCTGCCATCGGCAATCCCCCCGGCCGCTATGATAGGTGTATTCGGTAAATGATGGATAACTTCCTCAGTTAGTGAAAGGGTGGAACGTCCGCTTTTGCCATGACCGCCAGCCTCACTACCTTGTGTAATGATAAAATCAGCGCCTTTTTTCTTGACTTCCAGGGCTTCAGCTAATGATTGAACCTGGCAAATCAGGGGAATATTGTGGGTTTTAATTTTATCTACCCATGGGCTTATGTCTCCAAAAGACATTATCACTACTTTGGGTGAATACCCCATGACAAAATCAAACACTTCATCAGTGAGTGACCATGTAATAAAGCCGACTCCCCAAGGTTTATTTGTTGAAGATTTTATGATTTCAAGTTCAGCTTTTAGCCAAGAGATATCACCATAGCCGACTCCAATCATGCCAAGTCCACCTGCGTTCGATACACTAGCGGCAAGTCTGCCTCCTGCCACATTGCCCATGGGTGCCAACACGATAGGATGTTGAATACCTAGCGCACTTGTGAGTTTAGTTTTAATAGTCATTTATTTCTCCTGGATGAGAAGCTGTGATGTGTACCAAATAACTGTTTTTCTTCATAGGTATCATCATCAAGAGGAATGAAACTTTCTTCTCTATAGTGACGTTCATTTTCAGGTGAATAAACGGTCTTAATAATGAAATAAAATGCGAGTATTATGAAAGCGTCGATACCAATAAACATAAATAAATGAGGCGTATCGTGATACTTCAGGAGTAGTGCTAACAGAAAAAAAGTGCTCATCTTCTAGCCTCCAAGCTTAACCTGAATATCGGTTTTACTATCAGTGATGACTGGTCCATTATTGTGATGAAGCCTTACTGCTGCTCTAATGGTCATGATTACATTAAATAACATCACACAGGCGCCGCTGAAAAAAACGAAGCCCCCCATCATGCGGATAGCATAGTAAGGATGCATCTGAGCAACAGATTCAACAAATGTGTAGGCGAGGTTGCCATAGTCATCGTAAGCGCGCCACATCAGCCCCTGCATGATACCGGCCACCCACATAGCAGTAATGTAAATAGCTGTACCCACCGTCGCTAACCAAAAATGCACATTAACCAACCGGACTGAAAACATGCGCGTATCCCATAAACGTTCTACCATATGGTAGAGCGCACCAATAGAAATCATCGCCACCCAACCTAATGCACCAGAATGAACATGACCGATAGTCCAGTCGGTATAGTGCGAAAGAGCATTAACTGTTTTTGACGCCATAACAGGACCTTCAAACGTAGACATAGCATAAAAAGCCAACGCTACAATTAAGAAACGCAGAATATAATCGGTTCTTAGTTTGTCCCAAGCCCCGCTCAATGTGAACATGCCATTAATTGCACCTCCCCACGACGGAATAATCATGGCGAGGGAGATAGCTGCACCAAGTGAGCCTGTCCAATCAGGTAGGGCTGTATATTGCAGGTGGTGTGCACCTAACCAAACATAGCCAAATATCAATGCCCAGAAGTGAATAACTGATAATCGGTAAGAATAAACAGGTCTGTTAGCTTGTTTGGGTACAAAGTAGTACATGATGCCTAAAAAGCCAGCAGTGAGATAAAATCCAATGGCATTATGCCCCCACCACCATTGAATCATGGCATCTTGAACGCCGGCGAAAATCGAGTATGATTTCATCAATTCAACGGGAATCGACAAGCTATTCACCACATGTAGATAGGTGAACATTATCATCATGGATAGGAAAAACCAGTTCGCTACATAAATATGGGAAACGCGGCGAATGCTCAATGTGAAAATAAAATTGATTGAGTAGGCTAGCCATACAGCCGTTAATAAAATATCAAATGGCCATTCTAGTTCTGCATATTCTTTGCCCTGCGTATAACCAAGTGGAAGCGTCACCAAAGCGCCGATCACATAAAGGTTCCATCCCCAAAAAGTGAACCAAGCCATGTTGTCACTCCATAGCCTCACATAGCAGGTTCGCTGAACTACGTAATAAGCCGTCGCCATCAGAACACAGCCGCCAAACCCATAGACGACTACGTTGGTATGAACAGGTCTTAGACGTCCGAAGCTAATATATGGATTATCAAAATTAAGGATTGGCCAGGCGAGTTCCGAAGCAATATACACTCCTATGCCGGTACCAATGACTAGATAAATACAAGCAGCAACGGAAAACCACTTAGTGATATCTTCATTGTAATTATTTGTTTTATTCATGATTAAGCTCCTGACTTTGAATGGCTATATTGGTTAGCGTCACCAATGCCAAATTTGATCGGCTTGCTCAAAAAGAGGAACAAGTTGTTCTCTATTTACTACTTGTATACCCTCTCGTAGCGCTTCCATCTCTAGCCCTCTATCCCATAGATCTTCATACACAACATAAACGGGAATATGAGATGAAATTAAGTTATCGATATCTTTATTGATATTGGCTGGTTGAGTTTGTAACCAATCACCTATCTTTAATGGGGGTTGCTGTTTTTTTTGTTGTGTGTAATACACGGCTTGTCCTGTAAGTAATAATTGAATTTGGTCGATATCGTTTAGCTCAACTTTTTTCTGCATGCATTGGATCAGCCATAGAATCGTTTCATCTTGTTCCTCTACAACTGTTCTGAAAGCTTGATCAAGTATTTGTAAAACTTTCATAATTAACGTGTTCCAATAGTTAGAGTGTTAAATGATTCTGAGGCATAGCGCCATAAATCTGCTGGTCCTCCTCGGTTGCAACCGGGAATGGTGTCATTGACGCCGCGCCCATCTACACATAAACCACAATTAATCCATTCAAAAGAAAGTGCTTTTTTACGTGCTTTTTTTTGTAATGAAGCAATCCACGTTTTTGTCAGTGGATGATCTTCTTGTTGAGTATCATTTCCATGAATAGCGTTGCCATGTTGTTGCTTAGCGAATGAGAGGGCAGCAGCACCTTCATAAGCAAAAACCTTCACATGTGAATTAGCATCTAATGCGGCATCTAATAATCTAAAAAATGTGACTGTGCGTTCACTCTCAAATGGTGGGTCCATAAAGGCGAAAGTAAGTGTTTTATTATGTGACATTGTCATCTCCTAATTCCAAATGACCTTTTGTCCTGACAGTAACGCTTTGATAACAATATCCAGATCGGTGGTTAATATCTCTGGTATCAGTTGCTCAGCATCTATTTCTCTCTGTTGTAAAGAAAATTTATCAGCAACGAGTGTAATGTTTTCATGAAGTAATTTAGTAAAGGGGGTAAAAATGCTGCTTTTGGTTGCAGGCATCACACCGTTTTGAACAAGCACTACCGTCACACGATTGCCTGCAGTGGCGAGATGATGAATTAATTCATATTGTGATTTAGTCAGTGCATCTGTGAATGGATCTCGACTTTGTATAAAAAGAAATTCAGACATCTATCGTTCCTGTATTGATTGATTAGAGATGGATGAGGATTTAATGAAATTACATCGATGAAGAAAATCTCCGAAATGTTCTTTATCAATACGATCTGTCGAGTACAAATCGAATAAAGGAGCTATTGCATCGAGAACCTGAGTTTGACTTAGGTTTTTTTCGTGCAGAGTGGCTAGCCGGTCGCCTCGGTGACTACCTCCAAGATATAAGTTATATAAACCTGGAGCTCGTCCTGTTAAAGCTATTTCAGCTAAGTAGGGGCGAGCGCATCCATTAGGGCAGCCAGTTATTCTGAGCGTGATGGGCGTTTTTTGAAGGTTATACTGACGTTTCAAATCATCAAAAAGCGTAAGAAACTCAGGTGTTATTCTTTCCGCTTCAGCCATAGCCAGCCCACATGTAGGAAGTGCAACACAGCTCAATGTGGCAGCTTCTTGATTTGATGGGAGCAATCTTTCATATAGACCAAGATCAGATAATCGTCTTGCTACGTCATAAATGTCATATGGTGGAATATTGATAAGCTGAATATTCTGGTTTGCAGTTAACCTGACTTCACCACTATATTGCTGAAAGAAAGCCTGTAATTGATCTTGTAAATGATCATTGATACGTCCGCTTTGAATATGTAGTGTTGCGCACCACTGACTATCTTCAGTTTGGTGCCAGCCTAACTTATCGCCATTATGCGCGAATTTATATGGCTTTAGTGGTGCTAGCTTTTTACCAAAACGGCTTATGAGTAATTCTTTGAAGTTATCTAAACCTATTCTGTCTAATGTGTATTTGAAACGTGCACGATGTCTATCTTTCCTATCACCATAATCGCGTTGAATACTCATGATGACCTCAGCGATAAATGGCGCATCTGATGCATCTATAAAGCCAATGGGGGTGGATAGTCTCGGATAGCTATCTTCTCTGGAGTCAAGCTGCCCCATTCCACCGCCGACACACACGTTGAAGCCAACCAGGCGAGATTCCTTAATAACAGCTATAAACCCGACATCTTGGGCAAATATATCAATGTCATTATCTGGAGGGATGACGAATCCAATTTTAAATTTACGAGGTAAATAGGTATCTCCATAAAGTGGCTCCTCAGAGTGGGAGACTGAAGGAGGGGAGTCATACCAAGTTTCACGATAAGCAGCAGTTTTAGGTAGAAGACGCATGCTCGTTTCTTTTGCGATCTTATAGACTTGTTGGGATATTTTTGACTCATCAGGATTGACTCCACAAACAATACCGCGGTTGTCATCGCCACATGCAGCGAGGGTATCTATCTTTATCTTTTCTAGACTTATCAGGAGTGGTTGTAAGCATTGTTTTTTCACACCGTGAAGTTGAATAGTTTGACGTGTGGTAATACGTATCCCATTTGATGAGTAAATTCGTGATAAACGATCTATTTCTATCCATTGCTGTTTGGTTAATCTTCCACCTGGAATTCTGAGTCTCACCATAAATTGATAATGAGGTTCAAGTTTTCGAATGAGACGATGTTGTCGTGTATCACGATCATCTTGTTGATAGATGCCATGGAATTTTGTTAACAATCCATCATCGTGACTGATACTTCCTGTATTAGAATCATTTAGTCCCTCTCTGATCGTGCCTCTTAAAAAATGACTTTTTGCTTTAAGCTGTTCATTACTATGCTGTTCAATGAGCGGTTGACTAATATCAGACTGTCGATCAATAGTAAGTATGGTCACTTTATTTCTCCGTAAAATTAATATACGTTTCTATGCAATCGTTTTTGCTGAGTGAGTTGAAGCCAGATCCGAGAATAAGATGACGCATGGCTCAAGGTTTCTGTGAGATGGTCGAATATGTTCTTGTGACCTGATAAATACAGATGTGCCCCAGCGTTTAACCAGCCTTTAAATGTGTCTTCATTGTCTTGAATGATGTCGTAGATTGATTTAACTGAGATGTCTTCAGAAAAAGACGTATCTAAGCGAGACAATAGGCCATCTTGTAAATATTGGCACCACTCCGTTTGATAGAGAAAGTCATTTAAAAATGTATGTTCTCTTAGTATTAACCACACTGAATGTTCACGGTTAGGATCGGAGCTAATCTCTTGCATGAAAGCTCGAAATGGTGCAACTCCCGTTCCGTCAGCAATGAGGATAATGGGGCTATTTTGATTGGTGGGTAAATGAAACCGTTTATTGTGATGAGGGAAAATAAGAAGATGTTCACCTTCTTCTATATTCGTTAAATATGTTGAACAAATTCCATTTTGTAACTTCCCAGACCAAAGATATTGATACTTTTCTACAGTGAGATGTAATTCATCTTGAATCTGGCGAGTGCTGTTGGCAATGTCATATAAACGGGGTTGTAACGGCCTTAAGCTATCGATTAGCTGTTGTGGATTTAACGGTACAGGGTAGTTGACTAGTAAATCTGTTAATTGGTGCCGTTTGAGATATGAGCGTAATGTTTGTTTATCCTGACTTAATTTTATTAAGTCATTGTTTTTTGAAATCTCACTCCATTTAGTTAAACATTGTGCTGTTACCAAAGTGAGATCACAATATTCACGCAAAGCCTGTACTAGTGGCATGGCAATTTGTTTTACAACAACAGATTCGTCTCCTGAGAATTTTGTTAATGACAATATTTGGTGTACGAGTTGAGGAGGATTCTGAGGTAAAACACCGATTCCATCACCGGCAGTCAGACTCAGTTGAATATTTTCTGGTATCTCTAATTCTAAGTGATGGATAGGGTTTGTTCTTGAGTCATCAGATAAACGAGTATTCTTGACCACTTCTACAGAGAGTGGACTTGTTTTTGAGTAGGTCGAAGTACGGATTTTATTACTGCTTCTTTGATGTGCTTCATCGTTTTCTGTGATATCTGGTAACGTCGGAAGAAAGAAACTAATCCATTCATCAGCCGTTTCTTCAAAATCAACATCACACTCTACACATTCAGTAAAAGGTATTGCACTGAGCTCACGCAACTTGGCATCAATTTTGAGACCTGTTAAACAAAAGTGATCATATGAACTGTCACCTAAAGCAAGCACTGCGTAAGAAAGATGAGATAAATCTTCATTTAGGTTAAGCAATTCATCATAGACAGATGTAATGGGTTCTGGTGGATCGCCATCACCATGAGTGCTACACACAATGTATAGATGATCAATATGTTTTAGTTGTTTGAACTTGAAATCCGCTAGGTTAATAATTTCTATTGATTTATCTTGATGACATGCTTTTTCATAGAACTTTTGAGCAATACCTTTCGAATTACCTGTTTCTGTTCCATAGGCTACGACGGCCTTCTTTTCAGCAGCTATGCTTTTATCTGAAGTGGAAATGTCTAATAAATTATTTGCTAACCATTCTGTTTGTTGATTAGACAAACTTTTGAGAAGGTTTGCCACGGCCTCCCACTCAGATGTTGTGAATAATGATGTAGCTAAATTTTGCATGAAGTGTGTTTCTAGTGCTGTGAATGTTGAAACACATTATGGAGAGATTCTTTTGTAATATATAATGAATATTATCGCAACTTAATATCAAAAATATTCATATGGATGTCAGTTTAGCCAGAACATTTCTTGAAATTGTCAGGTCGGGAAGTTTTATCTCTGCAGCAGAAAAACTGCATGTGACTCAAACTACCGTAACCGCTCGAATTCATAATCTTGAGGGACAACTTGGATGTAAACTGTTTGTTCGCAATCGTTCAGGTGCAAGTCTAACCTCAAATGGTGTCAGGTTTGTTGAGCATGCAACGAAAATGGTTCAATCATGGGAGCTGGCAAAACGAGATCTGCCTCTACCCGAGGGAGTACAAAATGTACTTAATATTGGTAGTGAAGTCAGTTTATGGAGTCCGCTTGTCCTACAGTGGTTAAATGCACTTAATATCACTGAAAGTGAAGTGGCCATTAGAGCTGAGATTGGTGAGCGTCAATCACTCATGGAGCAACTTGAAAATGGTGTTCTAGATATTATTCTGGTTCATCAGCCTGAATATTGGCCAGGTGTTCAGGTCGAGCAACTATTAGAAGAAAAGCTCATCCATGTAAGTTCAGTTGATAATCCTCAACCTTATGTCTACGTGGACTGGGGAGATGACTTTAGACGTCAACATGATGTGGCTTTACCTGAACTAGCAAGAGCACAACTAACTATTAGCCTCGGGCCATTGGCTTTACATTACATCTTAACAAATGGTGGAAGTGGTTATTTTCGTACGAGAGTGGTTGAGCACCATATAAAAGCAGGACTCTTAAAGCATAATGAACATTATCCTGAGTTTACTTTTCCAGTATTTGTCTTGTACAAACAGGCAGATAAACAAAGATATAGCTCACAACTTAACGCTTTATTTGAATCATCAAAAATTCAGTCGCCATGGTTGCCCTAATAAGCATACGCATTAACTATCTATTTACGAGTAATTGCTTGTAAATATTTTACTCAACACATATTTAGCAATAGCGAGAAAAACATGGATGAGACGAAACAAAGAATTGCTTTATTCATTGACGCTGATAATGCGCCAGCTAGCAAATTTGAAGATGTACTTAGTGAAGTCGCAAATTATGGTGTTGTAACTATTCGTAAGGCCTATGGAAATTGGAAGTCGCCGACATTAAAAGCGTGGGAGGAACTTTTGCATGAATACGCTATTCAACCGATACAACAATTCGATTTAACAAAGGGAAAAAATGCGTCGGACATTGCTTTAGTTATTGATGCGATGGATGTCATGTATACAAAACAGATCGATGTGATGTGTTTTGTTACATCTGATAGCGATTTTACACCAATGGTCACTAGAGCCCTGGCAGAAGGAAAAGTGGTATTAGGGTTTGGAGAACGAAAAACACCGTTACCATTTGTGAATGCCTGTTCTAAATTTCTTTTTCTTGATCAAGAAAAAGAAAAAACTAAATTTGTGACAAAATCTAAAAACATTAAATCAGATACTAAACTTATCAATTTGTTAAGGCAGGCTATTGAAGCAACAGAAGATGAAGATGGCTGGGCTGCTTTGGGCCCGGTAGGAGCGAACATTTCTAATAAAACATCTTTCGATACTAGAAACTATGGGTTTAAGAATCTAAGTAGTCTCTTTAAATCGATCGATCTTTTTGAGCTAAAAAGAGGGGTGGGTAATACATACTTAGTCAGGGACATACGGAAACAGACGAAGTCCTGAAAACAATTTCTATTATAGAGATAACAAGATAATCAAACTATCTAATTTATTTGATTTCAATAATTGAAAATTTAGATGATAGTGAAGACACAAATAGATTTAGCTTATATGTAACGTCATTATTTTAGTTATATAAGATACGATATAAACCGTTAAAACTCTCTTTTTAATTAACATTGCATCGTGTCAAACATGAAAAAAGAAAATATGTGAGCTTATAGTCGACCAATGTTAGATGCTCTAGTCATTATCCTTGCTGGACTGATAGGCGGTATGCTTAACTCAATCGCTGGTGGAGGGAGTTTTATTACTTTGCCAGCTTTGATGCTGATTGGATTTAGTCCAATTACTGCTAATGCTACTGGCACTGTGGCATTACTATCAGGTTATGTTGCAAGTGTATGGCATTCACGTCATACCATAAGAAAATTACCCAACAATCTGACGCCATATGTTATCGCTTCATTATTGGGAGGAATGTGCGGAGCATTAATATTAAATTGGAGTGATGAGAAACACTTCGACAGATTGCTGCCTTGGTTGATGTTACTGTCTACTCTGGCATTCATTATTGGGCCTAAAATTACACTCCTCAAAACTAATGCAATTCGACATCAATATCTTCAACATTTTCTGATTTTGTTTGCTATTTGTCTATATGGCGGCTATTTCAATGGTGGTGTAGGAATAATGTTGTTAGCGGGCTTATCTATAATGACAAATACAGATATACATAATTCAAATGCGATAAAAAACCTGATGTCAGTTATGTTGACAACTATCGCTAGCTTATTTTATTGGATGGCTGATTTAATTGATTTTAACTTATTGTTCATGATGGGGATATCTGCACTATTTGGTGGGTATCTTGGTTCGAGATTATCTTATTCTCTCTCACAAAAAAACTTTAGAGTAATAATCATATTTTTGGGATGTGTGATGACGCTTATATATTTCAACCGATAGAGCACACTGATATGTGAATTTACCGTTTCTTTATCACGCTTTCATTTTTTAAAATCTCGATCTGATTAGTTGGGATAGATTGTTCATATATAAAAAATCAGCTTATATTGCTGATATTTAATACAAATACAGATGTTACATAACTAACCACTTCACGATGGTACTGCAATTTATTTGTCTTTTATAGTCTCAGAATCAAAACTCTCCAATACACTCTTCCGGATATTAACTTTCTAATCATCAAATACATTGATTAAAATAGGTAAATGAAATGCCTTATTAAAAAGGCGGGATTTTGATGGCTGACAATATGTTTTTATTAAGTCATTTTTTAATTAGAAACAATATATTAAAAGTTTTTATCGATTGGACCATGCGATGATTGTCTTGCAGCTGTCGATGTTGTTAATGAATCGTGCATTAACGTCATTCCGCCATTTACTTGGTATTCAATTAAGCCTTGCTTAGGGTATAGGCGCCATCTCACAAAGGAGTGACTGATGACAAACGTAAAAAAACTCTGGTTATTTCTGGCATTTTTGTTGTTTGTTTCTTTTGGGGTGCTGATATGGAGTGGTAATCAGATTTATCAACAAGCACCACCTATGCCCGAAAAGGTCGTCACCACCGACGGTAACTTAATCTACAGCCGCGCTGAAATTGAAAAAGGACGACAAGTCTGGCAGTCCTTTGGCGGAATGCAACTTGGCTCAATCTGGGGACACGGTGGTTATGTTGCTCCGGACTGGAGTGCCGACTGGATGCACCGAGAGTTGATGGCCTTACTCAATCTCTGGGCGAACCGAGATTATGGTGTGGAAAGTTTTGAGCTTGCCAATGCCGAACAGCAAGCCGCTTTGCAAGGCAGACTGAAGTCCCTAGTGAGAAAAAATACATACAATCCCGACACTGGCGTCATCACTTTAAGCTTGGACAGAGTCAAAGCGATAAGTCAGGTCTCTGAACATTATCAACGTCTCTTTAGTGATGAACCTTCAACGGTTGAGCTTCGTGAAGCTTACGCCATGAAAAATAACACGGTCACCGATCCAGAAAATCGTCGTGTACTCTCCGCCTTTTTCTGGTGGACGGCATGGGCCACTATGACTAATCGCATCGATGGTCACATTACTTATACCAATAACTGGCCTAATGAGCCGTTGATTGATAATAAACCGCCGGCGAGTATGTTTCTCTGGTCTGCATTCAGTGTGACATTCCTGTTGGCTGGAATTGGTTTAATGGGCTGGTATTACGCGGTGTCTCATGGCAAAGAAGAGGCGACCAGTAAACTGCCGGCAACCGATCCCATGCGCGATTTACGACCTACACCTTCGATGATGGCGACAGCCAAATATTTCTGGGTGTTGCTCGCTTTATTCCTGGTACAAATTCTACTTGGTGCGGTGACTGCGCATTATCAGGTGGAAGGCCAGGTTATGTATGGCTTTGAGTTATCGGAAATTTTGCCTTACTCGATAACTCGCACCTGGCATACCCAGCTGGCTGTGTTATGGATAGCACTTGCCTGGCTCGCGACCGGCCTTTATATCGGTCCTGCCGTATCGGGTTATGAACCGCCTTATCAGCGATTCGGTGTGAATCTGCTGTGGGTTTGCTTACTGGTTATTGTGGTCGGTGCCTTTACTGGACAATGGTTCGCAGTGAATCAGACATTAGGATTGGAGCATAACTTCTGGTTCGGTCATCAAGGTTGGGAATATGCCGATATAGGCCGGTTCTGGCAGTGGTTCCTGTTTATCGGTTTATTACTCTGGTTGTGTTTGGTGGGGCGCTCGCTCTGGCCGACATTACGTCAACCCTCTGAAAGTCGTTCCATTATTGGTTTACTGTTCTTATCCACCGTTGCCATTGGCTTGTTCTTTGGGGCGGCACTGGTCTGGAATGAACACACCCATATTTCCATGGTGGAATACTGGCGCTGGTGGTTGGTTCACCTCTGGGTTGAAGGATTCTTTGAAGTCTTTGCCACAGCAGTTATTGCGTTCTTATTTACTCGTCTGGGCTTAATCCCGGTCAAAACAGCAACAGTTGCTGTGCTGTTTGCCACGATTATTTTCATGTCAGGAGGCGTAATTGGCACATTGCATCATCTCTACTTTGTCGGATCACCTACACCGGTATTGGCGTTGGGTGCCAGCTTCTCAGCACTCGAAGTAGTGCCACTGGCCTACATCGGGTTTGAGGCGTATCACAATTACACGTTGGGTCATGCGACTGAGTGGATGAAACGTTACCGCTGGCCGATTATGTTCTTTGTGGCCGTGGCGTTCTGGAATCTGGTCGGTGCGGGGTTATTTGGCTTTTTAATTAATCCACCATTATCGCTGTACTACATGCAAGGTCTTAACCTGACGCCTCTGCATGGTCATACCGCCTTGTTTGGTGTTTACGGTATGTTGGGTATTGGTCTGACCTTGTTCTGTATACGCGGTATCAAGCCTGATCTCATCTGGCCGGAAGGCATTCTTAAAGCCAGCTTCTGGTGTTTCAATATTGGTCTGGCTCTGATGGCTTTACTCACGCTGTTACCGCTTGGCGTTATGCAATTGTTTGCCAGTCTGAATCATGGTTACTGGTACGCCCGATCAGCGGACTTTATGCAGCAACCGGTTGTTGATTTACTGGTCTGGATGCGTGTGCCTGGCGATACCATCTTTGCTGTCGGCGCTTTGTTATTAGCTTGGTTTATTCTCAGCTTATGGATTAAACCAAAATATGAAGGTGGGCAATAACGCGGCTAGAAGCCAATCCGATTTAAGGACGGACTGACGGTGATTGAGTTCTATGATGAAGTTCGGCAAGTACACTGGCTGATGGCCTTTGCCAGTGGCGGCTTGCTCTTCATTCATGGGCTCATTCACCTGAGTCAAGTCGATAATCTGCTTTCAACGTCCGTTCGTTATCTTCGCTACGGCGTTGATACGGTGTTAATCACCGCAGCGTTAATGCTGACCAATATCGTGCAGCAATTTCCTTTTATCGATGCTTGGCTCACGGTGAAGTTTCTGCTGCTGATAGTTTATTTGTTTCTCTCACACATCATGCTCTACAACACTCGAAACCAGCGGCAATATGTCATAGTTTGGGGGCTGGCCTTGATGACCTGGTTGTTTATTTTCAGCGTGGCGAAAACCCACAATAGCTGGGGCATATTTAGCATGCTCTTTTGAGATGAAAGTACATTCAAGCCTATGGTTGGCTCGTTGAAAGACATTTTATAGGTGCATTTAGAGGATAGTTATGTACGGGACATTATTACTGCTTCACATACTGGCTGCCACCATATGGACGGGAGGGCATATTGTCTTATCAGTGGTGATCTTGCCTAAGGTATTAAAGCATCGTTCGCCTGAAGAGCTGCTTAGTTTTGAGTCAGTTTATGAAAAGATAGGCATGCCCGCCCTGATTATTCAAATCTTAACGGGTTTGTATCTGGCTTATCATGTGCTGCCAGACATCACACAATGGTTTAACCCCACAAATCCCGTATCACATGCCATCATGGCAAAGTTATGTCTGCTGCTTTTAACACTCAGCTTTGCTGTGCACGTACGATTTCGCGTGATTCCTCACATGTCTCCAGACACACTCAAAGTGATGGCCTGGCACATCATTCCCGTCACCCTTCTTTCCATCTTGTTCATCATTGTTGGTGTATCATTCCGAACAGGTTGGCTTTATTAATCACACGGCAATAACAGGAGGCATACATGAACATTAAGCTACATCGTATTTATGAAAGTGATGTACCCACAGGTTACCGAGTACTGGTGGACCGATTATGGCCACGTGGAGTATCAAAAGAAGACGCCAATCTGGATGCCCACTGGAAAGAACTTACCCCCAGTGATGAACTACGTAAATGGTTTGACCACGACCCTGACAAATGGAACAGCTTTCGTAAACAATACCTCAGCGAACTGAGTGAAAATAAACAAACAGCCAAAGACTACCTAGCCGAAGTCACACAAAAAAACGTTGTGCTCCTCTATGCAGCAAAAGACAAACAACACAGCCACGCCTATATACTAAAAGAGTATCTGGAAAAGCTGGGTTAAAATTAAAATAGACGTTATAAAGTAAAAAAATATTTAATAATTCGTCTGTGACATTCACATACTAAGGTTTTATTAGTTATATACTGTTCGTATGAAAGTATTCATTTCTCTATAAATAAAGTATCCATTCAGATTAGACTTTTATGTGAAAGCACTAATGAAGAGAATAATTATGAAGATATTTATTTGTTTAATGTATTGATGATTTACGATTCAGAAAAACAGCCAAAACAGGTTATCTAAAAGCCAAATTTTTTGAATACTCATTAAGTAATGGCTATATAACTAAGACTTTCGGAATATGACTACAAAATATTTGTGAAATAATTATCAATTTCGCAATAAAAATTTTTGTAGTTTAATTTTCCTTGTCAGGTTTTTCTTTTCTTGTATTACTTGAGTTTTGTAACTAAAACTCATGTCATTCCTTGATAATGCTTAAATTAGACGGCGTTATCAATTTTCATCAGACACCAAAATATATAATAGAGTATACCTTCTATTATATATTTATAATCAATGGGTTAGGTGTTAACGTATTCTGCGCCCCTAGGTATACTGTCCCCAGTAATACACTGTAAATAAAGGACATGCTTATGGAGGAATTCATTAAACTCATCACGCCGCAGGATACAGCCAAACTGCTCAACGTCAAAGTTGGAACATTAGCCAATTGGCGTTCTATGGGGGAGGGGCCGGCGTATACAAAAATAGGTAAGTCAGTTAGGTATGCACTAGAAGATATAAATGAATTCATAGCTAAAGGACGGGTGGCATAATGTTAGTCCATGCATTAACTAATAGTCGGTTCTATAGGTTTAGATTGTCTTTTGCGTATTGGAGGTTTCTCTGATGGCAAGATTTCAATTTGCACACATAGAAACGTATGCCAGAACCGCATCCACACTTTCAAAAAGTAGTTCTGTCAAAACCTGTTATGACATCTTAGCTGAAGCGAGTCGTGTTGACGAACATAGCAGGCATGTTTTGTCACCATCACCACCTGAGTTACTCGATGGTATAACGGCGCAAGAGCTGGCTGAAAATTTAAACCTACTTTTAGAAAATGAAGCGACAGAGGTTGTTCTTGGTGGCGAGGCAAAGAAAAGAGCTGTCAGAAAAGATGCTCATGTTCTGTTAGCTGCGGTATACAGCTACCCCTCTCAAAGTCAAATGTGTGATCTGGACGAAATAAGACCTTTTTTCACGGATTGTATCGAATTCCACAGAGAGAAGTTTGGAAGCGTTCAATCTGCTCTACTACATACTGATGAGCAATACTTACACATACATGTGTATACGGTTTCAAACAATGCAAGAAAGCATCATCCTGGTCATATTGCAAAAGAACTGAATAAATCAGAGGCAAACAGTATTAAATCAAGCGAGGCATATAAAAATGCAATGAGTGCATTTCAAGATGATTTTTATCAGTCAGTATCTCAGAAATATGGTCTTGAACGAATAGGTCCAATGAGAAAGCGAATTCAATCTGAACTATATCAAATTGCTAAACAAGCAAAAGCATCTGAATTAGCTGAATGGATTGAAAACGAAATGATAAAGAAAAAGAAAAAACTTCAAGATGAGGCTGAACGGATAAAGCAGTTTTATGATGAAAAAAGGTTTGAAGTAGAAAGTGAGTATAAGCAGTTTAAAGAAACCAATGATGTGAGCATACAAGAATTACAAGAAAAGACTCAATTAGCCGAAACTGAATATGAAGACCTAATTAATCAAAGAGAGATGATTTTTGACATCTTAATTAAAAATCAAGAGCTTATTTCTGAGAATGAGAACTATAAAAAACGTCTTCATGAATATGAAGAGGATTATGGTCCACGGTAAATTAAATAGTTAAATGGTTTATATAAGACAGATAACTACTTTTTCTTAATAAACGACGTGAGAAAAATCATGAGTCAAAGTATAGAAAGTCATAAAGATATCTCCCAACGGCTTCAACAACTTTTAGGGGCGGAAGCGAGAGGTGGATGGATCTGTTTTATGCAGACTGTTGAAAAGGAGCTTCCATTTCTTATGCAGCGTGGCCGTCCCAATAAGCATCATATTGAAGCGAGCATTATTGGTGAAAAGGGGTGTACATCATGGAAAGATTATCTAAAAACTGAATTGAAGTGGAAGTACGCGACATGGAAAAATTGGAAAAAGGCCTACCAGTTATCTAAGGAATATTCATATATCAAAGATTATGGATTAGAAGTCTCTGAGCTATTGAGAGTTTCCAATAAATCTATTAACTTTCCATCATCATATGTTGACTATCAAGAGTATGTTGAAAAGTTGGAGCAAGAAAAAAGTATATCGTTATCGAAAACCAAACAGTCTCTGATGGAGGAGAACAAGAAATTAAAAGAGCACCTATTACTGTTACAAAAGAAAAATATTGAGCTTAGCAGTGAGTTGATTAACTACACAAAAGTGCAAAATAACGCCACTTCTCAAGTTAAAGATTTAAGCAAAACTTTACCTATTAAGTCATATCCCATCGCAGATTATTGGCTCGCTGAAGTGATTCGTACACTTAGGTTAGAGTATGAAATAGTCGTAAAAAAATTTCATGAAAAATCACAGGAAGCATCAACTTTACGACGTGAGAAAGCCGAAGTCATTACGCGTTGTGAATTAATAAAACAAAGATTGAGTAAAACACTAGCAATCCGAACAGCTGACATAGAACGTTATATAGAAAGCGAGTGTATTGGAATATCGGGGTGAGATTTGTGGCATACACATAGCCAACCAGTCAGCTAGCTACATTAACTGTATAATCTCACGCATAATTGTTTAACAGTAACAAGATAAATGCCAATCTCTCCATCAGAGCTAAAGAAAATAAGAAAATCTCTATCACTCACACAGCAAGCAGCTGCTGATAGTGTTCGTGTTGAGCGACAAACATGGATAAGTTGGGAAAGAGAGCCAGAGAAGACGACACACAGAACTATCCCTGAGGGTTTACTTGAGTTATTTTTTATAAAGCATCACATTCAATATAAAGTAATTGACAAAAAAGTATACAATGTAAACTATAAATAAAAAATTAAAAGGCCAGCTAACGGTCTTTATTTTTGTCAATTATAGTTTACATTGTAAACTTTATATTGGAGGGATTATGAGTGGAGTACAAAGTAGTATGCTGATGGAGTATCGAGATATTGATTTGGCTTGGACAGCAGGGTTTATTGATGGTGAAGGCTGTCTGCATATAATGAAACAGAAGTACAAACTGGCGAGTACAGGTGAAATAAAGTACACCCATACTGTTAGATTACATATTGTACAAAACAATCTGGAAGTACTTGAACACATAAGAGATACCTTAGGTATTCATGCAAATATTCACAAAATTAAACGTAGCATTGAGACAAATCGTCAGTGTTACACACTTAATTACAACTCTTCACATGCCTATAAGGCAATTAAATTAATTGAACCATATTTAGTTCGAAAACGACCTGAGGCTAGAGCAATTTTAGATTTCTGGAAATTGGGCAAGTTAGAAATGCGAACAGGGCGTAAACCTTTGCCTACAGAGATTTGGGATATTCGTGAATGGTGGTATCGAAAACTGCAAAGAATGAAGTAACGTCATTGAAGTGATTTTGTCGGAACTACTATGCCTGAGGATAGGTTAGAAGCATAGTGGTTCAATATGAACCAGAGGGATATGAAGAATATGAAGATAGGGCTTATCAGTGATATTCACAATGAGTTTATTCGTTATCAACGAGGTGAGGTCCCTAACATCTCAAACGAAAAGGGTTTTGAAGTCCTCGTCTTGGCGGGTGATATTGATTGTCAGGGCTATGGGGCGGAGTATGCTGTCAGGCAATCTGAGTTATTGGGTATACCAGTTATCTATATCTTAGGTAATCATGAGTATTACGATCAATACGATGATAAAGAACCTGTGGTGGATAAGGTAAGAAAGATTATCCATGGGACTCAGGTGACCTTGCTCAATAATGCAACGGTAGATATTGACGAGGTACGCTTTATAGGTTCAACGCTCTGGTCTGATTATCAGTTGTTCGATTCACCCGTTAGAAACAAGATGGCCAGAGACTATGCCTCAGTCAGGTTAAATGACTTTAACCATATCAAAAGACTTGAGCAGGATGAATTAACCAACATCAATGTTGAAGACGTGGTCGGCTGGCATCAAGAAGCAAGGGCCTTTATCACTGGTGAACTCAACAAAGAACCTGCTAAGAAAAAAGTTGTGGTAACGCATCACGCACCGATGGCTGATTGTTTATCCGAGAAGTTAAGGGATGAAATACTCGCTGCCTGTTATGTCAGCAATCTTGATGGACTGATAAACCAGTATTCACCTGCCGCTTGGCTTTATGGGCATGTTCATGGCAATAATTCCTTTAAAGTAAATCAAACGTTGATTCAAAGACACGCGCGTGGGTATCCAAATGTTAATGAAAAATATAAGGATAATTATAAACCGGTCTTAATTCATATATAGAGTTTGAAGTCGTAATATTTGACAATGTATCTGGAATATTTAATCAAGAAAAATCATAAGAATTGGTTTAAAGAAGATCGAGATATGTTTGTTATTTTCTGCAGTGATTAGGTTTATTGTCATAATATTTTTCAGATATTCTTAACGACAGAATGCAGAGAATAACTAATCAGTTAGTTAATAAGTAATTTCCTTCTAGGAAATATGAATTTAAATTTAGGGGCTGATCCAGATAACTAGCCCATATTCGCTTTAACCCATTGAGTTAATTGTTTTAATTGACTCTTTGGGTCACTGTTATTAAATCGCCACTCACACTCTTTCAAAAACAAGTGAAAATGCTCCTTTGGAATACCGTTAAATCGCCGTAAGTGGCGCTTAGCTTGATTCCAAAAATTCTCAATACCATTGATATGATTTTGCTTATCGGCAAAAAGCTTACTATGGTTAATACGATAGTGTTTAAATTCGCTTACATCTAACGCATTATAACTGCGCCAAGTATCGGTATAGACAATACTGTCAGGTTTCACCGTCTGTCTAATAATGGGTATCAAGGTTGTCTCTTTT